>JADFXM010000120.1 GCA_015233565.1 Candidatus Rifleibacteriota bacterium | reverse complement strand
ATGCAATCGCCTGATTAGGTCTCTAAAAGAGAAAATACTCAAAACAAAAAAGCCAAAAATAGTTCCGAGAGCGGGGCGTTAAAAAAAATCAAAAAAAATAACGAGGGTACCCGAAATGTATGATATATAGTTCCGATTTAACCTATTTGATAAAAATTGTTCAGCTTTCTCCATAACCCCTCCTAAAAAATATTGTTGTCCGCAAAATTGCCATGAAATACAAATTAAAAACGGTTTTTCTCGTAAATCATTTATGGTGTGGTAAAATATAGTGGTGAACAAGCGTTGGTTTCGGTCATTATTCCATTAACTGACATGAAGGAAGTCATATTCCAGCGATATTTTGTTTTATTCTTTAATTTTCCAGAGGGAATAGTGAATGAGGTTCCAAACAGAGAGGTATTACTGTAAATAATATTGGGTGATCCATAGGGGGTTTGACTTATGTAAAATCCGTAATGATCGGCACCCGAGACCCCTGCCCAGGTGAAAGTTGGCGTTAAACTGAGGCTTTTGTAATTGGTATCAGAAATAGTTCCAGGGGAACTAATTTTAGGAGCCATAAAGTCTTGCCGAGTTACATTAATTTCCATAATTTCGGTGGATGAAACACCACCTGGGTTTACAACAACTACTTTCCAGACGTCTGTAACATTTCCATAAGTTGCATTAAAGGTCATCTTTGTAGCACTGAATGTCGTGCAAGAAACTGGGTACCATTTGTTTTCGCTAGTACAAAATAAATTGATCGCGCAACCTAGCTGAAAATCGCTTCCAAACAGCGCCATTGCTTTGGATGACCCTGAACCAAATACGTTGGAAGGGGAGACACTGCTAACGTGAGGTGTAATTGGTTGAGCGTTAACTTGAAATGGTAATGGTTTTGACGTCTGCCCATTTGGGTTTAAGACTTGAGCTGTCCAATTTGCTTTACCTCCAGAGAGTTTGGCTTGAAGTACAATTTGGGTTGAACCAACCGACGAGGGGGAATAATCTTTGGCTGTTCCGGTGTCGCTGTTTCTGAGTCTTACAGTGGCTCCATTTTGAAATGAAGTTCCAGTTAAATAAATTGTTTGATAGTCATCCTGACTTAATAAAGTTGTTGGGCTTATTCCCGTAAGATCAGGGACTACTACTGGTGCTACTACTTGAAATGGGTATTGGCCAGATGATGCCCCTCCAGGGTTTCGAACTTCGACAGACCATTTATGTTCTGCCTCTGTAAATTTGGGGGTAATCACAATATTTGTTGTACTGAATGATTTAATCGCTCGGTCCAAAAATGGCGCTTCACCTGAGCTCAAATCGCGAAGATCTACTTTGCATCCTGTTTCAAAATTTTTCCCGATTATGGTAAAATCCTGGGGATTACTAGAACCAGTAACTGGCGAGGGACTTACTCGGGCTATGGTTGGTTGTAACGCTTGGGGCTGAACTGTTAATGGAATAACGTTTGAAGGGAGATTATTTCTTTTTACGACGAGCTCCCAAGTTGAGGCGGTCGTTCCAAACATTTGATTGATTTGAATCTGAGCAGAATTTAGATAAAGAATTGTTGGGGTACTTAGGGTGTTACCAGTTTTATTTGTTAGGGCCACAATACAATCGTTGGAAAAATTCTCTCCATTTATTGTAAGAGTTTGCACTTCTGAAGAGCCAACTATTGGATTAGGAGTAACAGAATTAACCTTTGGAGTTTGCACGACCTCCTGGGGCGGTTTCCTTAGCCAACCTTGACAGTAATGTTTTTCCTCAGCAAGGCAATCTGGAAGATCTAAACGAGACCCGCCACCTTGAGAAATGCAATCAACTGTATACTTCCCACCAGAAGAAATCAAAGGAAGGTTAAAATAAAGATCCCCCTCATTTTGCCGAACATTCTGTTGAGTGACGTAGATAGCGCTTGCTTGTGGTGATACTTCTCTAACAATTGCCACGTGCCCACGACCACCTTTTCCACCACCAAAGCAAAGAATATCTCCAATTTTTGGAATTTCCGATTCACCATTTTTGTAATGGGACAATCCGAATGTGTCAGCCAAAGTGTAATAGCTACTAGCATTTGCTTTGCTTTTAGACCGTAAATTGGTGTTGTAAATTACTTTGTAATATCTATTTACAAATTCGGGGCATTCCCACTTGAGACCTGTTTCTACCCCTCCGGAAAGATTTACATCTTGGCTTGCAGGTGCTTGGTTATTCGAATAGACTTCTACATTGTTAAAGTTCCCTAATGGTGTTCCATAGGGTTTTTTTTCTTTTCCAATAACTAGGAATGAAAAAGGTTCTTTTGTTGATTTCCCATCGGGGTTAAAAAGGGTTAATTGCCAATTATCTGATTCAGTCCCGAAATTTCTCGATATTGAAATTTTTTCAGAGTTGATGAATGTACAAGGTTTTTTGGAGTATGGCCGACATGAATCCGCTACGATATTTGTTATTCCGCTTTGAAAATTCTTACCAATTACAGTGATTGACTGATTGTAATCCCCACCATAGATCGAGGCAGGCTCTATTCCGGAAATTTCGGGGATAGAATCACCTGGTGGGTTCACGACAATAGAAATCCCAACAGAAGTCATTTTGTCGTTTTTGTCATCGTATGCGCAAGCGGTAAGAATATGATTTCCAACCGCTAAGCTTTGCTGTGGAATGATATAGGGGAATTGATGTGTTTCACCAAGATATTTTCCGTCTGAATAAAATTCAACTTTCGATATTTGGCCATCAAAGTCTGTAGCGCTAGCTATAATCTGCAAGTCGGACCCGGCATTATAAATGGAACCATCCTTTGGAGAAGTAATTTCAACAACTGGCGGAATGTTCTGGCTTTGTGCTGCAGGCCAAATTAATTTTTCAGGAGTTTCATAGGAAAAAGTTTTTTCAATTTGAAGGGCGTCGGTAATTTTCATGGATGCGCCCACATTGGCAATAAAATTTCCCGTCATTCTTTGTTCAGGGAAAAGGTCTAGCTTCGTTTGTTTACGAAGTGAAGGTGCATTTCTGGAATTAAAAAGATCCAGCTTTGCTTGCCCTAGAAGTGAAGCATTGGGGCCAACATCGAACAGTACCCGGGCATTAAATTTTGGGCCCGCTGCTACTTTGAAAGTAACATTCATATTAGCATCGTAGATAGGAGTCAAAGCAAAATTGAACGAAGAAATGGGTTCCCAAACTCCTAGATATCGCCTTGCGCCAATAGATGCTGAAAGGGTTTGTTCCAAGCCTACCTGGAGATTAGCAGCCGCTTCTCCCGAAACTTCGTAGACCAAAGATCCATAAATATCGATCGGAATTACAAAACCACTGCCAGTTAAATAAATTGTAGTCAGATACAAGGGCTGAGTTCCACCCGTTTTGGAAAAACTTTCTGAGATTGATGTTGAAAAGAGGACTTTTGCACTTTCATCTACGTCGAATCTAATAAGAAATTCTTTTATTTCATTTAATTTAATATCAAGTTTAAAGTACATTCGGGCTTGAACATTTAAATCACAATCCAATTTTCCGTAGTCTCCAACATCGAATGAGTGGTTAAGGTTCATGGTTCTGAGAATTCCCCCGTCAATTACCAATGCTCTTTTAGATCTCCGCCTGCTTGCAAAAGGGGATTCTTGAACAACTGGTTCATAACACTCCAGAGTTCCATTAGTAATAACTTCTTCGAGCTTGGCGTTTTTGGCAGTAATAATCAGCTGGTCTGCGGAGCTGGATACTTCAGTAACTTTTCTAATGAACCCACCAGATTGGTCTCCTTCAGAAGCCCCCATAAGATCGTTGCTAATTAGGATTTCACCAGGTTGTATGCAAGCTAATTCTGCGGAAGGGCTAGAGAAATATATCTGATATGTTTCCGTTCCTGTTGGATTACAGCAAGAATTTACAGAAGTTGTACCTTCAGCACTAAGCACCCTTGCATTTGTGGCAAGGGTAATAGTATTAGAATTTTCGGAAACCTTCCGAAAGAATATTGAGACAACATCGTCGTATACGACATTCGAGTTAACCCCAACGTCTTTTGCAGCATCCCGAACTGCCATAGCCAATCCAGATCCAACTTTTTGAAACAAATAATCTTGTGAAACAAGCTTTTGAATAACAAAACCTATAATGTCTTCTGGATCTCCAGAATTTTTTGGAGCCACAGTAATATAATTATTAATTCCAACAACAAGATCACTTGCACCACGAAAGTCAGTAAACCCTGAGATGCTACCACCTTCAATATGGACTTCGCCGACTACGGTTTTTGCCGGAACCCCAAAAAATGTGGTTTGAGCTGAACCATCAGAGGCAACTTGAGAGACTTGAACAATTTCAGTTGTTCGTGATGCCAAATCGCCAGCATTAATTTCAGACAATGAGAATGTCACTTGAGGGGTTAAAGTTGCGACTGTTGGCAAAATTGAAGCTTTCTTTCCTGGTGGGATCTTAAATTGGAATTTTACAGAGCCGGCTAGTTTTTCAAATTTTTCCCCTGCTGGTGGGGTAATTGCACCAGAGATATTGCCATTTCCACTGTGCCAACAGCCAGTAAAAAATACTGCTGTAACAATAATAAAAAGACAAAGCAAAGGAACAATCAATCTGTGCATAACCCCTCCAGGAATCTTCAATTTCATTTTATTCTGAATATCAAGTTTGATTTGGAATTTAGTCTAAGCGCAAAGAGTAAAGAAATACCATTGGATTTTAGCAACCCAACAATTGTTCCTGTTATTTACATTAAAGTGGTCCCCTGAGACATCACCTGGGCCTGCAGGCTGTTGGGGAAAAAGCCAGCAACCCAACTGCAGCAACATTCCAAAGAATAAAACTGAAAAATATATATAGTTCCGATTTAACCTATTTGATAAAAATTGTTCAGCTTTCTCCATAACCCCTCCTAAAAAAACTCATTATCGAAAAAAAATGTTTTTCCCAAAATGTCAATGTGAAGATAATTGCTACTGGATGCTTACCTTAAGAGTGTTCAATATTTCAAGCTGTCCTCGCGTAACGAATACGACGACGTTCAGGTTGCTTATGACCACAGCACCGCCACCACTGCTGGTTGTTCCGTGGTAATCGGTGGGAACGGTATAGGTATATGTTTTAGTCACTTTGGAGCCGGCTGTTGTGGATTCGATAATTGGATCCCCCCAGTTTCCTGCAGAGAGCATATCGCGTAGAACGTTGTTCTGTTCATAATTATAGGCAATATGAGTAGAAGGAACCGAATAATCGCTTTGAGTGGACAGCAACTTATCTTGTAATAAAGAAACGTTGAGATTATTAGCAACTGTTTCTGTGGCGGTGTAGTACAAATCAACTTTAACCGTTAATAGCCGGGTCGCTGTGGCAAAAACAGCTTTTGCCCCAATGTTCACCGGAGCAGGTAGGGTCATGACTTTTGCAGCAGCAGTGGACCAGTATCCTCGGCCCATTAAAATCAGGCTTCTCGATGCATCCATGGGATAAACCCCTAATTCTGAACAGTTCATTCGATTTATTGTTCCCGAAGGATATCCGGCAGGATTAGACTGAAGGTTAATTGCTTCTCCCTGGGTGGTTGTAAAATCACCATAACCATAATAAGGGCTTGCGAAAGGGCCTGAATGAGTGGCCAAAACGACAAATTTCCCAGGATTGGCATCCAAAATAGCTTTTGCCCTTATGTGTCCGTCGGGGGAATAACCGCACCCCACTATGTCAGTTAATTCCATTAATTATGATTTTCACGGAGGTGCCGCCCATATCCGTCATAGGCAAAACCTGAAGTTTGTCGGATGAGGTTTTTAAGGCAGGGTAAATGAGTTCGCCCGCTTTTTGAACATCACTTAGAGCAATGGGGGTTATGTCGCCGAAATCTGCTTTGTCAGATTGAACCTGGGAAAAGGCCCAGGCAAATATGGCATCATTCAAATCGATTTTGCCATTCCCGGTAATATCATCAACTGAAAGTGAAGGTACTCTTTGGACCTGGATTCCTCTTGTTTTCAAGCTGGGGTAAATCAGTTCTGCCGCTTTTTGAACGTCGCTTATGGTTATGGGAGTGGTGTCTCCAAAATCAGCTCTGTCAGACTGGACTTGGGAGTAGGCCCAACCAATGATGACATCGTCCAGGTTTACTTTGGAATCGCCAGTAAATTCGAAACTGGTATCCGCTGAGAGTAAACTGCAACTAAAGATGAAAAAACCGAAAAACAGCCATTTGAAAATGCTTTTGAAATTTTTTTTCATTTTTTTTCCTTCCTAATGTTAAATCCGGAAGGTATGTCTACCTTCCGGATTATTTTTAATCAGAGACTTGTTTGATCAATGGTGGTTGTAGAACCGGTATCGGTGCTTTTTACCTGCACTGTAACTCCGCTTGGTAATGGGGGATTAAAGGTGATAGAGGTAAATGTGCGTGGTGAAGTGTCCGGTGGAGCTTCGGGGGATAGCGATTTCGTTGTTCCATCGGTAAGCACAACATAGGATTGTCCTGTGGATGTCCCTCCTACGAGAGTTGCTCTACCACCGGCATAACTTCCGGTCATGCCAGTTATCCAAATTTTCGAAAGTGCAAAATTTGGAAGTGAAACGGTTCGGCCACCGAAGCTAACAGTTGCATTAGTAACAGTTGTATTTATCGTAACGCTTGCTATCTGTGTGATTCCACCGTCGATGTAAGAGCAAGTAATTGTTGCGACTCCTGCTGTGGAAGAGGCAGTATAAGTTGTGCCATTTACTCCTGTTCCTGACCAGGTTCCTGATACAATGGCGCTAGTTGAATCGGAATAATTTGCTGTAACTGTAATCAGAGCCAATGAATAGGTGGCATTTCCTGCCAAATTCAGAGTATCAGTGGAAAGCAAAATTCCGGTGAGCGCTTTAATTGACACCGAGACGCTAGCGGTTTGTGTAGTGCCACCTTCTGTGTAAGTACAAGTAATTGTTGCGACTCCTGCAGAGGGTGGAGCAGTATATGTAGTGCCGCTTACACCGGTTCCGAACCAGGTTCCGGTCGCGGCTGCAGTTGTGGAATTGGAATAATTTGCAGTAACCCCAATCTTTGAGAGATCGTATGTTGCATTGGTCAGAAGCTTTATCGAAGAAGTGGCCAATGAAATACTCGAAAGCGCTCTGATGTTCACTGACACACTGGCAGCTTGGCAAGTTCCGCCTTCGCAATAAGTATAAGTAATTGTTGCGATTCCTGCAGAGGGTGGAGCGGTATATGTAGTGCCGCTTACACCGGTTCCGGACCAAGTCCCTGTTGCTACCGTGGCCGAAGAGGAGTTCGAATAATTAGCAGTTACAGTAATTCCAGCCAGATTATAAGTGCCATTGGTGATGACATTTATTGAAGAAGTTGAAAGTGAAATACTGGATAGAGCTTTGATAGTGACTGCAACATCAGCAGTTTTTGTGACCCCACCTTCGGAATAGGAACAAGTTACCGTTACGTTTCCTGAGGCCCCAGGGGCGGTGTATGTAGTACCACTTACTCCGGTTCCCGACCAGGTTCCTGTTGTTACTGCTGCTGTAGTAGAATCAGAATAATTTGCGGTGACCGTAATTCCACCCAAATTATAAGTTGCATAAGTCATAAGAACGAATGATGTCGTTGCAAGAGTTATGCTGTTCAGCCCTTTTATGGTAACTCCCACGTCGGCTGTTTTGGTAACACCACCTTCAGAATAAGTAAATGTAACAGTTGCTATGCCACCTGTTGGCGGGGCGGTATAAGTTGTTCCACTTACTCCTGTTCCTGACCATGCTCCTGAAACGGTTGCTGTGGTGGAGTCAGAATAATTTGCGGTGGTAGTAATTCCGCCAAGATTATAGGTTCCATTTGTAGCTAACTTGATAGCGGAGGTTGACAATGAAACGCTTGATAGTGTTTTTGTAACAACTGCATTGATTGTTACTGAAAGATTTGCAGACTTGACTACCCCACCTTCTGTATAAGTGCAAGAAAGTATGGCTGTTCCGCTGGAAGCAGGAGCTGTATAAGTTGTTCCATTAACCCCTGTGCCTGACCAGGATCCGGTGACGATGGCGTTTGTGGAATTTGAATAATTTGCAGTTACGGTTATTCCTGCAAGGTTGTACGTTCCGTTTACGTTCAAGGTAATTGAGGTAGTGGCAATTGTTATCCCAGACAGTGTTTTGGTTCCGGTTCCTGTGCCGGTGCCGGAATTAGTGTTAGTGTTAGTGTTAGTGTTGCTGCCTGTTCCGGTTGTGGTGTTTGTATTGGTATTGGTAACAGTGTTACTCCCGGTCCCAGTTCCTGTATTATTTCCAGTGTTGGTTCCGGTGGAAGTGTTCGTGGAAGTTACAACGCCTGTTGAAGGAGGGATATTTGAAGCATCACCTTCTGCTTTTTGTACGAAGGTGGATAACTGAGTATTTAACCCAGAAGTGTTAAAACCATCGAAGGTTTTCAAGGCACTTGAAAAGATGGCTTTTATAGTGTCAAATGCGGATTTTGAAGTGGTTTGAATCGCTTGTTGCACTTGGTTGACCTGCAACGAGGGATTTTCTTCAACGACCTTTGCAATTAAAGTAGATTCTATTCCAACTGTAAGCGAGGTCTGCGGAATGCCATCGCAAGCTATTGAAATCTGAAAAGCAGAATTCTGGGAAGAGACAATGTCAACTTTCATCTTTGAATACTGCGAAGTGACAGTAAAGGTAAAATTAGAACTGGTCATTGGGACTGTCTGAAGAATGATAAATTTCCCATTAACAAAACCGCTTAACTGTGCACTTAATTTATGAACATTGGGTTGTCCCAGATTAGGCTTTTGACTTTCTTCTTTGACATTTCCGAGCAAGGAGTTCTCAATTACTAAAGATGGGTCAATCATTCCAGTTATTTGATAAGTTGTGGGAGGCACAGTACTACTTGGATTCTGGTTATAATCACCATCAATCAGTCGACAACCCACTAATCCTAAAATCGTGGGGACAATCAATGAGATAGCTATTACTATCCCCCAACCCAAAAACTTCTGAATTCTCATTTCTTGCATTTTAAAAATCCTTTTAGTAAAATTTTTGTTTTCAAACGCTATACAAGTGTGCAGAACAAGTTTTTTGCAAAAGATCGAACCCATTAAATACTTCTCCCGGGGATTTTTTCTTTGCTAAGCAACTTTTTACAGCTACCACCTCCAATTTTTTTGAACTTCTCCCGATTTAATCAGTTATTAAAAAAGAAATTCTTAGGACAACCCAATGCAATTAACGCATTGAAAACTCTGTTACTTTGGCGTTTTCCTTTAATCACCAAGCTGATCATAGAGCGACTAACTCGAGCTTTACGAGCTATTGTGCATTGCTTTAAGCCCATGTCTGACATCCACTTTTTGATTCTCATCAGATCCATTTTTTTTCTCTAAAAACACAAAAAGCACTCATCTCCATCAGGAATTATCCATTTAGTGTTTAAAGCTCTTCCGAAAAGAGGTTTAAATTATATTTTTCTTTTTTCTGGTTCTTTTTTAAAAATTCCGGGCTCTATTATCAGAAAAATAGTATAAAAATCTTTCTT
>JADFXM010000011.1 GCA_015233565.1 Candidatus Rifleibacteriota bacterium | reverse complement strand
TCGGAAAAGGGCTTCAAAAGGTAGTTTTCTGATTTTGGAATACTTTTCGGTTGGATTTTATCCTGAGACCAACTTACATAAAACTAAATCAGAAGATTCCTTCCAAAGCAAGTTGGCAATTCATCAACCGAAAAAATGGTATCAAATCTAAATCCCCGAGATTGGGATGTCTGAAAGTACAAAACATTAATCCGGCTTTAGTAGCTGCTTTTATGTTTTGATTTTTTTCATAAATAATCGTTTTTTGTTAGTTCGGCAACAAGCTCAAGCACCATCTTGACCAGAACTTGGCATGAGGCTTAGGCGGGTTCAGCCTCAGAATCAAGCCACCACTCTGTGTCTCTAAGAATTGTCAGCCTCCCGGCTGGAATATCGGAGGCTCGAAGTTCTAAAACCTTCCTGAGAACCTTTGCCTTCTTTGAGCCTGTAGCAAGAAAAACGATCTTTTTGGAGGCAAGCAGAGCATCAAAAGTTAAGGAATATCTCCAGGTCTTCAATTTCTCAACCCAAAATTCCCGAAAGATTCTACCGTGGCTATCCTGCCAGTCACACTCCGGAAAAAGTGACGCCGTGTGCCCGTCCTCCCCGACTCCCAATAAAACAAGATCAATCATGGGGTGTTGTTGGTTATTGCACTGAAGATTTGTTTGAAGTACAATTTCATACTCACTGGCTGTAGCAGCAGGGTTCAAATTGTTCACGGAAACGAAATAAAGCCCGTATTGGTGCGGAATTTTATCAGAAAATAGGTTTTGTCGGATGAGTTTCTGGTTACTCTGTTCATCTTCCGGCGGAACATTTCGCTCATCCACTTGGAACCAGCGAATAAAGGGAAACAGATCAGGTTCGTTTTGCAGGAAACTCCGAAGCTGCTGAAAAACTGATTTTGGTGTGGTCCCACCGGAAAGAGCTATCGACACTGGGTTACCTTGCCTATAATCGATCTTCAATAAGCGTATGATTTCTTCAGCGGCTTTCACCGGGTAGATATCCGACGGCCATACATTTACTTTCAGACTCACTATTGAACCCCCTTGTTTTACAAACGTGTCTGGCAGATAACCGCAGGCAAGATGTGAAAAATTTTAAGTTCTACAGGTGAAAATTATCACAATAATTTTCCAGCGTGGCTTTGGAAACAGATACATTTTCAAAAATTCAATTTTTTCACACCTTCAAGGCAAACGCACCAAAACTTCCGAAATCTTTGGGGGAATTTTGATGCGCTTTCCCCGTATATGAGCGAAGATAATGCAAAAAAGCGTTATGTGAGATTTTTCCAAGCGCGTCCGTCTGCTTTAAGAAGATTTTCTGCAGATTTTGGACCGTCACTTCCAGCCGGATAGCCCTCAAGATTCGCGGGGTCTTCGTTCTTCCAGGCTTCTATGATGGGGTCAATGAACTTCCAGGCTAAATCTATTTCTTCCTTGCACAAAAAGAGTGAAAGATCGCCATGCAGAGCATCGAGCAATAATCTTTCATAAGCGTCGGGCCTGTAGGCGCCAAATGATTCCTGATATGAAAAGTCGAGATTTATGGGACTGATGATAAGTTCCATACCCGGTTTTTTGCTCTGGACAAGCATTTGAATTCCTTCGTCAGGTTGGACCCTTAAATTAAGGACATTAGGTTGACCTGGTCCGCAACAACCTTCGAAAATGAAATGTGGCGGCAATTTGAAAAAGATCGAAATTTCCGTCAGGTTTGTGGACAAACGTTTCCCCGCTCTCAAATAAAACGGGACACCGCCCCAGCGCCAGGAATCAACATGCGTTTTCAGGGCAGCGTATGTTTCAGTCGTTGAGGTGGGCTCAACACCCTCTTCTTCGAGATACCCACGCACTTTAACATCATTTCGATCACTCTTTTCATAGCGGCCCCGTATGGCATAAGTCTTCACATGCTCACGGGAAAGCGGCTGAAGAGCCCGCAAAATCTTCATTTTTTCACGCCGGATATCTGAAGGCAGATTGGAAATCGGCGGCTCCATGGCGGTAAGGCTGAGAACCTGAAGGAGGTGATTCTGTACCACATCACGCAGAATCCCTGCCGAATCAAAGTATTTTGACCGGGAGCCTACCCCGATTTTTTCAGCGAAACTGATCTGCACATGATCAATGTAATTGCGATTCCAAACCGGCTCGAAGAGCACATTGGCGAAACGAAGGACCAGGATATTCTGAATAGCTTCCTTTCCCAGATAGTGGTCGATGCGCATGATCTGGTCTTCATGAGCAATGCTCAGCAACTGGTTGTTCAATTCGAGAGCCGATGTAAAATCGTGGCCAAACGGCTTTTCCACTAGAATACGCGATAGACAAGAGGTGTTTTTTTCTTTCCCCAGTAGACCGGGAAGGAGAGGCAGAAAAGCAGGCATTTGTTGGGGCGGCAAAGCCAGATAAAACAATCGGGCCGGAGCAACCCCCTCCCTTTCAATCTGTCTAAGGGCCCTAAAAAGCTCTTCTCGAGCGTTCGGTCTTTGAGGATCAACTTGAATATAATGTATTCTTGGAGCCAATTCCTCCAAGCTCTTTTCGAGCAGTTGGTATGATTCACTTCGGGAATCAAAACGACTTCGAAAATGGTTGATCAGCTCATCGCGGCCCAATGGATTCCTACCGGAAATGATTACTTGGAGATCTGAGGGAAGGTATCCACCAGACTTCAATCTGAGCAAAGCCGGAATCAGCTTTCGGCACGAAAGGTCGCCAGTGCCACCAAAGATTACCAGTGAAGACGTGCAGGTTGATATACTGCGTGGCATAAAGGCTCTCTATTCTTTTTTATGAACCAAATGCCCTCCAAATTGATTGCGAAGGGCAGCCAGGAAGCGGTTGCTAAAAGCGTTTTCTTTTCGGGAGGAAAAACGGGCGAAAAGTGAAAGGGCCATCGCTGGAACCGGAACCCCTTGTGAAATAGCGGCTTCCACAGCCCATCGAGCCTCTCCTGAATCATCCACGAATCCTTTGAGGCCTTCCAAATGCTGATCTTCCGAAAACATCGACTCCACCAGCTCAAGAAGCCAGGATCTGACGACGCTTCCCTTGTTCCATAGTGCCGCAATCTGATTCAGGTTCAACTGGAAATCGGAGGTTTCAAGAAGCTCAAACCCTTCTGCGTAAGCTTGCATCATACCATATTCGATCGCATTGTGAACCATTTTGACGTAGTGTCCCGAGCCGACCTGACCCACGTGCCCCCACCCATCTGCTGGAGCAAGGGCTTCAAATATAGGTTTGACACGTTCAACTTGTTCTTTGGTTCCACCTACCATCAGACAGTAACCGTTTTTCAATCCCCATATTCCACCGCTGGTTCCCACATCCATAAATTCAATGTGTCTGGAAGAAATCTCTTGAGTTCTTCGAATTGAATCACGGTAATCTGAGTTTCCACCGTCAATCAGAAGATCTCCTTTTTCAAGAAGCCCCGTGAAGGCCTTCAAAACCTCTTCGGTAGTTTGTCCTGAGGGAACCATGGTCCAGACAATTCGAGGAGAGCTCAATTTTTTTACCAGATCTTCATATGAGGATGCCCACGTGGCGCCCACCGCCTCTGCTTCGTTCTTTTTTGAATCTGTTCGGGCAGTGCAAATTACTCGATGCCCGCTATTCACAATACGTTTCACCATATTTAGGCCCATGCGGCCCAAGCCGATAAATCCAATTTCCATGTTAATCCTCTCTCATGTTTTTCATTTAAAAATTTGATTCGCAGTAAAGTTAGGGACTCAACCCATAGGAGTCACTCGAAAATAAAACAGTATATTTAAAAAAAACTGTACTATATTTACTTTGGGTGTAAAAACCCTTGAAACGATCCGAAACCAATGATTACTGGGAAGAAACACGGATAGCAATGGCAAATTTGTTTTTACCCGTTAGACAAACTCATTTTCTTTTGGATCACTTGCCTGTTGCAGCAATGTAAGCTTTTTGCGCTTGTTGAAAAATATTGAATTTAGCCATTATTTCATCATAAGAGGCATTCGCCGACACTGCTTGTTGGTAAGCCTGGTTAGTTTGACAATAGCGGTCATAAAGCGCTTGCAATGATGGATTTGCCTGAGCAGTAATGTTTGAAGCTGCCGGGTTTGAATACGCTTGAGATTGCGAACTTTGGGGTGCTGACGTGGGGTCAGCCTGTGAATAATAAATACCAGGGCCGGGAGCTGGAGCGCTTGCATAAGGATTCGCGGCCCCCGCTTCTTCTTGCCTTATACGTTGAATTCTTTCAGTCGTGGGTGGATGTGTGGAAAATATCTTGGTAACGCCCGAAAGAGAAGTGTCGTTGTTTATTCTGCCAAGAAAAGTTGCTAACCCATCAGGGTTATAGCCTGCCTTTTGCGAGTATTCAACAGCTTTTGCATCAGCCTGAAATTCATCAGTCCGTGATAATTTCAAATTTCCAAAATATGCAGCAAAGGCAGCAGATTTTTGCATCTTTTTTCCTGTGTCGCTCAAACCCAAGGTGGCAACAAGCATTGTCAAAAGTCCGGAAGTTTCCGCTTTTCTGATACCATGTTTGCAATTAATGTGCCCAAGCTCATGGCCCAGCACCCCAGCAAGTTCATCATCTGACTTTATCGAATTCATCAACCCGCGAGTAACAAAAACGTAACCTCCGGGGGCTGCAAAAGCGTTCACCTCGTCAGTATTCAAAATTGTAAAATGATAGTCAATATCGCGTCTTTCACAGGTAGGAACCAATTTTTGTGCAACCCTGTTAACCTGAGCTAGCATTGCCTGATCTTGATAAAAACCTGGTTTATTGGACTCAGCGTTGTAAGTCTGCTGTCCCATGGCTTTTTCAGCTGTTGTCTCGATTTTTCCAAAAAATTTTCCGATTGCTGATTGATTTTGACTATCATCAGTTGGAGCTTGCGCTGAATTATTGGTTCCGGAATTATTGTTTAAAGTCTTCGGAAGGAAAAATTTTTGAAACTCGATTTTTAATTTATCAAACCCTTCCTGTACAGTATTTATTACATCGTCGACGTTCAATGCTTGTACTTTCGGCGAGGTAAACTGGAAGAAAGAGATCATCAATATTATCAGAAGTATTTTTAATTTCCTGTTTTCCATAATATTTCTCTCCATTTTGCATTTCTATTATTCTAAGCTTACTTATGATTACTAAACCCGTCAAGGTTATTTTGACAGAATTATCGCTAGGATAGTTTAGGGGTTATGGAAGAAAATCCAAGTGCAAAATATCCCAAACGATTGTTGGCTGGGTTTTTGAGTGTTGTACTTTCAATAATAACCCTAATTATGTCACAGCTTCCCTGAAGCTGTGACATAATTGAAAATTTGCAAGTTGGATACAAAATGGTTGTTGAATTCAAGCTGTTTTTCGAGGAAATGACATACATTTTTTTTTATGCTGCAATAAGTTCATCGCAACCCTTTTCTCTGTTGTTGTCACATACAAAAGTTGTCTGTTGCGCAATTTCAGCGCACAAAGTCTGGTAATCCCGACGGAGAATTTTGTGAAGTTTATTGACTGTAATTTTTTGCTCCCTGGAACAATCCTTTGCAGCCTGCACCAAAATAAATACTAGATATATTCGGACAAGAACGAAGAAGAGGCGGTACAACATTTTTGCAATGAATTAAATTTAACCGAAACAAAATTTCCAGTGACTAATTTGCAAATTTCATACAAATTGAGACCAACACAAAATCCCCGAGAATTGGAAACCTGAGTTTTGAAAAATTAATTTTTTAGTTGCTTTTTAGTTGTGAAAGGAATAAATAAGAAAAAAAGTATTGTTGTTTTTTTCACAAGAGAGGTGCTCTATTAGTAAAAGCATTGCTTCCTAAGTATTTAATCTTAACTTTTTATCTCTTTTGTCTTTTTGGGTTTAGCGGCGGGGAAGATGGAGGGACGGCAAGTCTAAAAGAGAATAAAAGTATTTTGCTCGATAACCTATATAAGCTATCCAAAGCTTGTTTTGATACCACCGAATGGATACATTTTTCCCGAAAAACTTTTTCCCCTTACAGTTTTAGGTTATGATCTTATTAGTAGAGGGGCTTTCGAATGCAAATCTTTGCAATTAGTCTTAAGGAGATGAAATGAAACAAAGAGTAACTGAATGGGTGAATCTAAAAAATAAGGATTATCACGAGAAACAAATTTTTAAGCCTTATCGCAGTACAGAAAAATTTGTTGAATGGCTAATGGACCTTGGAAAATTTGATATTCACGAAAACGAAAATTCAGAAATAAAGATCCTGGATATTGGTTGTGGAAAGGGTGGAAATATCATTTATCTTGGAAAAAAAATTTCCCGAGTTTTCCTTTGTCGGGATGGATATAAATGAGGAATTGATTAATGAAGGAAATGATCTTATTCGCGAACAAAATTTAAACAACTGCAAACTTTTTGCGTGTGATTTGTACAACCTACCCCCCGAGTTGTCTAAAGCTTTTGATGGTGTAATTTCTTTCCAAACATTATCCTGGTTACCCGAATATTCCCATCCAATAAAAATATTTTCAAAATTGGCAAAACGATGGGTAAGTATGACTTCACTTTTCTTCGAGGGAAATCTTAATTGTACAACTAAAGTGGAAGACCATAATCATTTAGATAAACCCAAAGAATATTTTTACAATATTTATTCTTTACCCTTAGTAAAGAAAAGTTTTGCAGAGAACGGTTTTGACTATTTTCAATTTAAGAAATTTGAAATCGACATAGATCTCGAAAAAAGTAATCCCGATGGAATAGGAACGTTCACTGAAAAATTAGTTGATGGAAAAAGAATTCAATTTTCTGGCCCATTGCACTTGCCGTGGTATTTCGTCTTTAGTGAAACCCAAAAGCTTACAACTCAACTGAGGAGCCTAAGCAATGATTGAAAGTAGAATTTCCAATCACAAAAAAAGTGAAAAATGGCCGATTTTTTGTTTTTTGAAAAAATAAGCAAATTCTGGCAAAGTTCAAAAAAAGCTTGCATTTGAAATATTCTAAATTTTAATTTACGGAGGGTTATTTTGAAGAAAATTTTAGTTATCTTGTTTGTTTTACTTTGTGGGGTTTCTGAAGGAACAACCTGGTTAGATATCCAAAACAAACCAGTTGTAGATGTTCGGGATTACGGGGCAGTTGGCGATGGGGCAACTGATGATTCGGAACATATTTACAATGCGGTCGTTTCAAATAATACAATAGCCTCATCAGAGTATGTTGGCCTTCAATATAATGCAGATGGTCAAAACAACAGGATTTTTGGGAACAAAATTTCAGATTGTGCAGATGCAGGAATTTATTTTGACTCGAAGGGCACAAGCCCAGTTTATTTCACTGATAATGAATTATTCGGGAACAACAATAATGTTGCCAGCTATGGTGGTAGATTAATGCAATGCAACATTTCACTTATGAGTGATTATGGGGTTTTTAAAAATAACCAAAAAAAAATGCAAACTTGGAGACTTGAAACATTGACCTAACGCAATTTTGAAAACCAAATTGGTAATGAATTTTTTAATTAACTGGGGGGCACTTTATCCGGAATCTCCAGTGGAATTCAAAGTAAACACATTCTCAACTAAAATTTTTTGCCGAGAATTTTTGAATAAAGTCTGAGAAGGGTTTCTTTTTATTGTTCCAATTGTATTTGGTGAATATTGCTTCACGGCCGCGTTTTCCCATCTCTTGTGCTTGAGAAGGATGTTCGGATAACAATCTTATGGCATTTGCAATCTCCGAAGGATTAAGGGGATCGACCGTGAT
The DNA here is from genome assembly GCA_015233565.1 of Candidatus Rifleibacteriota bacterium. Taxonomy (GTDB): domain Bacteria; phylum Muiribacteriota; class Ozemobacteria; order Ozemobacterales; family Ozemobacteraceae; genus JADFXM01. The sequence goes on along the minus strand of JADFXM010000011.1, from coordinate 158,865 downwards.
TTCCTAGCCGATTTTATCAATAATAATTTCCAAATCTATAAAAAAAGGTATAGAATAATGCGAAGGAAAAGATACTAAGTGTCTTCCTTCAAAGAGGAAAATTTTGGAATTATTGGAATAGGTTCTTTATCCTGCTTTCTGATTTGTTTTAAATACAACTTAGAATTAACCAAAAAAGATGGAGGAACGCATGAAAGAAGCTCCCAGAGCTGATATAGGAATTTTTGGTGGAAGTGGTTTCTACTCATTTGTCGGGCAAACTGAAGAGTTTTCTGTCACGACCCCCTATGGGTCACCAAGCGATCAAATTTCAATTGGGACTTTTGGGAAATTGAAGGTCGCATTTCTTCCGAGACATGGAAAACATCATTCTATCCCACCTCATAAGATAAATTACCGGGCCAACCTTTGGGCCATGAAAGAACTCGGCGTTTCAAGAATAATTTCACCCTGCGCTTGTGGCTCCTTACAAGCCCATATCAAACCGGGTGACTTTGTCATTACAGACCAATTTGTCGATCGGACCAGTCAGCGATCGGATACATTTTTCGAAGGTTCCAAAGTGGTACATATTTCTGCCGCAGAGCCCTATTGTCCGGAATTGAGAAAGATTGCCGTTGAAGTGACAAGAAATGCCGGAATTACAACCCACGAAGCTGGAACAATGGTTGTAATCCAGGGACCACGGTTCTCGTCAAAAGCTGAAAGTAAATGGTTCACCAAAATGGGCTGGGAAACCATCAATATGACACAGTATCCCGAAGTCGTGCTGGCTCAAGAGCTGGGAATGTGCATTGTAAACATTGCTTTGGTAACTGATTATGACGCCGGGCTTGTTGGAAATGTACCAGAAGTCACCACCCAAGAAGTAATGGCAACTTTCAAAAATAATTCTGAAAATCTAAAAAAGATCATGGAACCACTGATTTTGAGAATTCCTCTTGAAAGAAAAGCTTGCAGATGCGCACAAAAACCAGCTGAAGGCGCTATTTCCTGATCATCCTTTGTGGCAATGAGTGGAGCAAAATTATTTCATGGGAAAAATCAAGAATCTGATCAAATTCCTCAAGGGAGTAGGCAAAACCCACACACCTTCTGTTGAAAGGCTTTTCCTTTAGTCGCTAGCTTTTGTTTTTAGTGCTTTTCGCCCTAATTTATTTTGATCAAACTTCCATAAAATATCGTGCTTACGCTCAGCAATAGAAGTTCATCAAGATAAATCGGAATCTTTTCGGCGGATTACAGCAAAACTTGCATAATCCGCCTTATTGTACCAATCCCAACAATATGTTCATCACCCCAAGAACATTGATTTGATCAAAATGAAGCTGGATCGGTATATTTTCCAAGAAAACACGAAACTTTCATGAAAAATAAGGAGCCCTTACTGGATGGTTGAAGCATTCATTTCTGTCAAACCCAACTCCAATTTCAGACTTCCTGATGCGGGAGTATTTTAAAATGGCACTTTTTATTCGAGAAAGTCTTGAAATGACGGCAAATTTTTCCGGAAAAAGTGCATTTTCAAATTCCGCACCAATACTGCAAAATAGCGATCAATTCATATACGGGTCGGGGTTTCTGAATTTACGCAGACCTGAAGCACGAAATAGGTCGGATGAACGAACTAATTGAAATTGGTATTACCACAATTAGAAACTCTAAAATGTATCACTCGGCATTTCGGAGTTTGAATTGAAATGCTCAATTCAGAAAGCTTATTTTGTAAGAGGAATTTCGATTCCCATTTTTCCCGGTTCTGAGTAGGGCTTAACTTCGGAAGGTGTTACAGTTGAAGCTTTCGTAGTTTTTTTTACTGGGAAATCCGGGACCGAAGAAAAAGTATGAAAAATTGAAGTTCTTTGTCCCTTTTTCAATCCTAAATTATTGAAAGCAATCTCCCTTTTATTTTTCGCCCATTCAAACCATCTTGGGAAACGAAATTCCAGCATGACATCGTAAACACCTTCTCTAAAACCCCTGAGTTCAGCCTTGTAGATCGCAGTATAATCAGCTCCAATTCCAGTTTTTTTGGTTTCAATTCCAATTTTGTCCCTTGCCTCTTTTTCAACAAGCGGGATGTTTTCTCTATATTTCTGATTAATAAAAATTTTCCCATAATCGGGTAATATAGAAATATCATCGCCAGTATACTTGACTTCAATAGTCAAAATCGCAGACTCGCTGGCTATCATTCCTGAGACTGGCTTTCTCAGGGTTTCTCCACATTGGGGACAAATCATTCTCAATTCCGGAATACCTGTTTTCCCACAGGATGGACAATCAATCGCCCAAAGAGAAGCTGTTACCAAGCAAAGAAAAACCAGAAATGCTGAAATTTTCAAAAGTGTTCTACTTGACTTACTCAAACTTTTGTACCACAAATCCAAATTAAATAACCGATAGAACCCTGCGCGTTCTGCGCCTGAGTTAAGCTGCAACTGATCGCCGAATCGAGTCGAAGCACCCAAAAGACCTGTTTTAAGCATTTTGAAATTAACTCAATTTGTTCAAAATCGGGGTATTTAGTTTTTCATACTGTGAATCGGTGGAGGGATTCGTCCACCACGACGCACAAACACAGCTGGAGACTGTCGCAATACATCCATTATCGGGCCCTTTCCGAGCAACCCGCCGAAATCGACTTCCTCGCCGGCTTTTTTTCCTGGTACAGGAATCAGTCGGCACGCGGTCGTTTTGTGATTGATAACACCGATCGCCATCTCATCAGCAATAATTCCAGCCAGAATGTCAACGCTTGTATCACCGGGGATAGCAACCATATCCAAACCTACGGAACAAACTGAAGTCATCGATTCAAGTTTGTGGATGTTCAAAACACCTTCCGAAACTGCGCGACACATACTTGCATCTTCCGTAACCGGAATGAATGCTCCTGAAAGGCCTCCAGCATATGAACAGGCCATCACTCCTCCCTTTTTTACGGCATCATTCAGAAGCGCGAGAGCGGCTGTAGTTCCATGACATCCGGTTCTTTCAAGCCCCATGGCCTCGAGAATGTCAGCAACTGAATCACCTTCCGCGGGAGTTGGTGCCAAAGAAAGGTCAATCACTCCGAATGGAATTCCCATCATCTTTGAGGCTTCCCGGCCAACGAGCTCCCCTACCCTGGTTATTTTGAATGCCATTTTCTTAATTAACTCCGAAAGCTCCCCGAAGGGAAGCATTCCCGAATCTTTAAGAGCAGCCCGCACAACCCCTGGTCCTGAAACTCCAACATGAATAATTGCCTCTGGTTCGCCATTTCCGTGGATAGCACCGGCCATAAAAGGGTTGTCCTCAACTTGATTTGCAAAAATTACCAACTTGGCACAAGCCAGGCCATCCCGGTCTCGGGTTCGCTCTGCGGATTCTTTTATTACTTCCGCCATCCGATAAACGCCATCCATGTTAATCCCGGCGTGGGAACTTGCAACATTAACACTTGCACAGACACGCTTAGTAGTACAAAGCGCTTCAGGGATGGAATTAACAAGCAGTTGATCGCCACGTGTAAAGCCCTTTTGTATATTTGCACTGAATCCACCGACGAAATCAACCCCCAAATTTTCAGCAGCCTCATCAAGAGCCTTCGCAATCGGAACCAGGGAATCAGCTTTGCACGCCGATCCTACTTGAGCAATCGGAGTGATTGAAATCCTTTTGTTGATTATCGGAATTCCATATTTCTTCTCAATTGCTTTGGCCGTAGGAACCAAATTGCGTGCAATCCCAGTTACTTTGTCGTAAACTTTTCTTGCACAAACATTCACATCCTCGTCAACGCAGGAAAGAAGAGAAAGGCCCAGAGTTACCGTTCTAATGTCGAAAGTTTCAATACCTACCGCAGTTACAGTTTCAATTACTTCATCGAGGCTATATACCATCGTAATTTCACATCCTTAATCAGGTTGTACTTTTCAAATCAGGTCAAAACAATAGTCAGTGGATGGAGGCATATGCCTCACAGCCTATGCATGAATTTAAAAACATCTTCGTGCTGAACAATGATCTTCACTTTCAGCGCTTCACCGATCTTCAAAAGCCCGCTTTGAAAATCCTCGAAGGAACAATTCGCCCCGTCGAGATCAACAATCATCATTAGAGCGAATAGATCTTTCAGAATTCGCTGACTGACATCTTCGACGTTTACGTTCGAATCAGCAATTGCACGGGTTATCCCAGCAAGAATTCCGGGTCTGTTGGCTCCAAGAACAGTAATAACAACATGTTCATTTGCCATTTCCTGCAACCTCCATTAATTTACATTCTTAAACAAGTTGGCCTTTCGCAATTTTTGTATAACCTCAGTATTTGCTTCACCAGGACTCAGAACCTGCTAATCTCAGAACATTGAACCTATACAATTTTGCGATAACCATTTTTAAATAAGCTGCTTAAAATTTTCCCGACACTTTAGCATATTTACGGAAAAAATTGTCCATAGAAAAAACTTGAAATAGAGATTTAAGTAAACTTTAATAACCTATCTGACAATCCATTGGATTGAATAAAATTCAAAGCTTTGGTAATATTCCCCACTTCTGACAAAACCTCGTGGGTATCTGTTCCTATTGAAATATTAACTTTATACAATACTTTGGGGTCGAAACGATGCCAATACCATTTATTTCTGCATCCTGCAGGAATTTCGATGGCAAAACCAAACTTTCCAAAAATATCGAACGCATTTTCCAATCCATAATAATAATCAAGCTTGTCAATGTTAGGATGAGCAATTATTGCGGGAATCCGGCAGTTGGCCCGAAGCTCCTCCATAGTCTTGGGATTTAAATCCATCCCACCGATATCTTTTTCTCCGATATATTCGAAAAGAATAAAATCAAGAGAATTTAATTTATTCCAGGGAAGTTCGAATAAACTACAACCAAGCCGCTCAAGGCAAGTGTCTATCTCCATTCCCCAAAGTATTTTTGTAGCACCCGCCCTCTTCTTTTCTCTGCCCTCAGCAGAAAGTTTCAGATATCTGATCAGATCGTTTGAAAGCCAACCCTGCAAAGAAACATCGTGAAATACTTTTGTGGTAAAATAATGATCACTTATTCCAATGATCTCCAGGTTTGAACTTTCAGCCTGATCGACTATTCTTTCCCAGGAGAAATTTCCATCGGAAAAAAGTGTATGATTGTGCAGATTTTGCCTGTTTTCCATCATTCGGATTATTATAACAATTTTTACAGTTTTTCGCACCCAAATCCTGCAATGAGCAATTTGGGTTGAAGAATAAAAACCCCTGAAATTTTAACACCAGCGAAAAAGAGTGAAAATACTTGACTTTTAAACCTCCACCAACACAAGTGCAGAAAATTTTGGAAAAATATTTTTTCGCGATTTCTTTTTGAAATGTATGGTCAATTGCCAATGTCAAGATGAATTTACTCTTTGTTGCTGTTTTAACACAACAAAATGTTGACAAAAGTTTTTGGATAAAATAAAATTAGCACTACTTAATGTTACTATTATCAATTAATAACTATTACTTTTTCGGAAAGAAATGTAATTTATCTTTGTTACTTAATAAGAGGAAGGTACGCATGGCAACGGTAAAATGGGTCGTTCTCACAGCATCACTATTTCTTGTCTTTCAGTTTTCAACGGACTTTTTGATAGCTAACCCGGACGAAAATACAAAGGTTTTTCCACTTAAAAATTCAAGTGAAGCAAAACCAGCAGAGGAAAAGCTTAAGAAAGAAAACGTTAAAGAGGCAGTTAAAAAGTCCGACCAAAAGAAAGAAAACCGAAAAGCTGGAAAATGGGAAATCAGCGGTGCAGAATGTTTTCGTTATGAAGACTGGGACACTTTTTTGGCAAAGAAAAGCACCTTAAACCATGATTATTCTTATTCAGGAAGCCGAACAACCTTGAATTTCAAGTATAAAACCGACTGGTCAGCTTTTAATGCCACCGTTAACTGGGTCAGGTTTTTCGGGTTACCGACCAACGGAAGTGCCGGTTCAGGACAAAGTTACTACTCTCAATGCGGTCAAGATCGGGACTATTCGAAAGTATATTTTCGATATTTTAACTTCGTTTTCAAGGGGTTATTCGGAAATAAGAATGACAGCGCCACAATTGGACGATTTGAATATGCTAATGGAGCTGAATTCAAGGGCGACAATAAAACAATAGAAACCGTAAAGTCAATCAGAGTCTCCGACCGACTATTCGGATTGAACAACTGGACCTTTTTCCAACGTTCCATGAATGGAATTCTGTTAAGGAAGGATTCCGATCGTTTTCAATTGGCAGGTTCATATTGGATGCCAACGGCAGGAAGCACCTCCATGGACGCTGGGGATATCATAAAAAACATCAAAGTTTTAACACTTTCGGGAACTTTTAAGTACAATAAGTTTATTCCACATCAGGAAGCCCAACTTTTTTTCTATACCTACAAGGACAACCGGGATACCACTTGCTCAAGACCGGATAACTCAGGCCTCAATGTAAAAAATGGCATGGATATCAATATCCAAAACTATGGTTTTTCTTTGATTGGAGCTTACGAATATTCCCAGGGGGTAGTTGACACACTTTTATGGGCCGTCGTTCAACGTGGCAACTGGTTCGAGCTTACCCAAAAAGCCTCTGCTTTTCTTGCAGAAGTTGGCTATCAGTGGAAAAATGTTCGCTGGACACCATGGTTTCGAGTTGGAATTAACGAGGGATCAGGTGATAAGAATCCCAAAGATGGCGAACACGGAACATTGTTTCAGATGCTTCCAGCTTCCAGAGCCTATGCATATTCAACAGCTTATAACTTGATGAACAACCGGGACACTTTTCTCCAGCTCATTTTAAAACCCCATCCCAGAACCAATTTACGAATGGAGTATCATCGTTTGAAGTTAGTGGAAGGTGCTGATCGTTGGTATTCCGGAAGTGGGGGCACACAAGTTTGTGGCACATCAAGTGGAATTACCGTAAGGACTACTGGCGGAAACACAGATCTGGGCTCAACCCTGGACGCCTGGATTTCATACAATTTCACCAAGCAATTCTCTTTAACTCTTTTAACAAGCCGTTTTCGTGGTGGTGCAGTTGTCGAAAGCAGTTTCGGCTCAGACAAGAATCAAAATCTGACAACCCTGGAAGCTATATATACGTTTTAAACATTGCCTGCTAAAACGGAGAAACACAGTCTTGAATTCATGATCGCTGTGCCTCCGCTCAGCAAGCAGCGTTTCTTGTGCGCCCAAGATGTGAGATATTTTTTTTCGGATAAATTGAACTTTTGTTGAAGCACGTTTAAAAAAAGGAGCTTCGCGAAATCCGGGTATTTCTTTAATCAGTCAGTCGTCACAGCCTTAATCGCAGCTCTTTGAACGAGGTCGAAATGACTTTCATCAAAATTATAAGCTCTGCGGGACAGCGAGCTAGGTTTCACTGGTTTCATCGGGGTTTTTCAGAGTTTCATCACCGAGCAGGTTCTTCACAACAGGAGTGAGCTTCACAAATGGATCTCCGGTAAGAAATCGAACTGCCAGGCTTCCCGCGACCATTCCGAACATGGAAGTGACAAACACTGAAGTACCGTAAATTATATTTCGTTCCGCACAACTGTGATGTTCGTTTGTACTATTCGGACAAACACATTCCGTTCCGCACAATGAGGACTTATAGTCAAGATTCGGCAAAATAACTTCCTCTTCGGAATAAACCGCGAGCAGCCCTGAAACACGTGCAAGATTGATCTCATATTTCCGCCACAGATTTTTGCGAATTGCCTTTGCAAGAGGATCTTTGCGGGTTTTAAATAGTTCTCCATAGCTGATTTTGGAAGGATCAATTTTTCCGGAAGCCCCGAGACAGGAAACAACAGGAATCGAGCGATATATGCAAGTAGCCAAAAGATGAAGTTTAGCTGTAACATTGTCGATGCAATCGACGATCAAGTCGGGTTTTCTTTCCAACATAGCCCGGGAAGTTTTCGCCTCGTAGAAATCATGGATTGCTTCCACTTTTCCATCTGGGTTGATATTCCTGGCTCGCTCCGCCATTGATGCCGCTTTGGACTTGCCAACAGTTGATGGAAGCGCATGAAGCTGGCGATTCACGTTTGTGATACAAATGTCGTCGAAATCCACGAGTGTCAATCTACCAATTCCTGAGCGGGCAAGACCTTCGACCGCAAAACTCCCAACCCCTCCCATTCCAAGGACCATCACATGGCTTTTCGCCAAACTGGCTACACCAATACTTCCCCAAAGGCGAGCATTTCGATCGAATTTCATGGGAACCATTATTCTTCCTCCAAACCCAGCCACAGAATTTTCATTCGGGAGTATACATCAAAATATTCACCTTTGGAATTTTTATCTGGCAAGACCCTGGCAAGCACGCACTTCCCTACTAGTTCTCCCTATGCAACAATCAAATGACAATTAATGCGATTATTATTGAAGATTTCTTCAATTTAGATTAAACTTCCTGCGAAATAAAATTGCAGTAATAAAAATTTCCGGAAATACATAATAGATGAAAACTATTTTATAAAAGATGGACTTCTATCATTTCAAGGCTTTAAATGCACTTGTCCTGGCATTAGTAATCAGGCTGGCACCGCGAAGTAATTGTTAATGATATAATACCATCATTACGGCTCGATTATGGAGAAAAACTATGCATCTTGGGCTGATTCCCTTTATTTCCAAACTTCACGACCAATCTAAATTGGAGGCCGATCACAGCGATCTTCTCAATAATCTAAAAAAGCGTTTTTCGTTGTCATTTGTCAGTCCGGATGATTGTGAAAGTGTTGATCAGGCGGTAGCATTCATTGCCAGCGGGGGTGTCGAAGACGAATTCAGATCAATTTATCCAAAATTGCCTCGTCCACTTCTATTGTTAGCTGACGGAAAAAACAACTCTTTGGCAGCAGCGATGGAAATTTTGGCATGGATAAAAGAACGCGGAGATTCTTCTGAGATATTGCATGGCGATATGAATGTTATCGCTTCCAGGCTCGAAAGATTGTGTCGGATTATTCAAACCAAAAGAAAACTGGCCGGCTCTGTAATTGGAATAATCGGAGCGCCCTCACCATGGCTCATTGCGAGCTACGTCGATCCAATCGCTGCAGCTCGCAAGTGGGGTATCACTTTCGATAGCATTGAAGTCGGGGAGCTGCAAAAATACCGAAACGAAGTTTCCAAAGAACAGGCCATCCAAGTTGCTAAATCATTTATTTCAAAAGCACGAGCAATCAGAGAGCCCAACGAATCGAAGGTTGTACAGGCAGCCGAATTATTTTTGGCAATCCAAAAACTTGCAACGGACAGAAGACTTGATGCGATTTCAGTAAGATGTTTTGATTTTATCCCGGAAGGAACCACAGGATGCCTCGCAGTTTCTCTTTTGAATGATCTGAGCTTGACTGCAGGTTGCGAAGGAGATGCACAATCAGTTTTCTCAATGTTATTGTTAAAAATTCTGACTGGGGAAACTCCTTTCATGGCAAATCCGGCCGCAATTTTTCAGGACACCAATAAAGCCATTTTCGCCCATTGCACTGTAGCCACATCTATCACTAAGGAATACGTGATCAGAAATCATTTTGAATCAGGGGAAGGAGTCGCAATCGAGGGAGAATTCGGACCCGGCCCCGTTACAGTCTTCAAATGTGGAAGGCCCGGCCTCGACCGTTTCTTCATTTCCGGAGGCAGGCTACTCTCCAATGGTAACGATCCGCATCGTTGCCGGACCCAAATCGAGGTGGTACTAGACAATAGAGTGGATTACTTTTTGAAAAATCCACTTGCCAACCATCATTTAATTGTACACGGAAATCATGTTGAACTATTAAAAGAGTTTGTGGAAACCTTGGAATTGAATGCAAATGCTTAATTCTACAGGCAACAACAGGAAGCCCTCTATTGTTTTACTAAGTGGAGGGCTTGATTCTGCTACAACTCTTGCAATTTCATTAGAAATGGGATTTGCACCCTACACCCTCTCATTTGACTACGGGCAGAGGCATTCAGGAGAACTCGAAGCTGCGCGAAAAATCTCTGCCAAAGCAGGAGCAGTCCAACACCTGATAACCAAAATTGATCTTCGAACCTTTGGAAAATCAGCTTTAACAAGTGAAATTGCAGTTCCTAAGGGGCGAAACCAAAATGAAATCGATACTGGAATTCCTGTTACTTATGTCCCTGCTAGAAACACAATTTTCCTTTCCTTTGCACTTGCATATGCCGAAGCAATTGAATCCTCAGATATCTTTATTGGAGTAAACGCCCTTGATTATAGTGGATATCCGGATTGCAGGCCCGAATTCATCGATTCATTCGAAAGAATGGCCAATTTAGCTACTAAAGCCGCAGTTGAAGGACGAACAAAAGTTAAAATCCACGCTCCACTTATGCAAATGACCAAAGCTCAAATTATTCAACGAGGTCTGAAACTCGCAGTAGACTATTCGCTCACATTAACCTGCTACGACCCCGATGAAAACAATGCCGCCTGTGGAACCTGCGATTCCTGCATTCTAAGGCTCAAAGGGTTCGCGGAAAATGGAATTCCTGATCCGGTCAAGTACCAAATAAAAAGATAAGCCATTCTAACATGTTGGTATTCAAATTTTTTCATGATCCCTCATTTCAAAACGAAGTTTGGTAACCATCAATCACAACACATTATGGCCATTATCAAGAGTTCGAGGTTGCAACCGAGACATCATCAACCAGAATAGGCGGAGCGTAACCGCAGAGCGATGGCCCTGTCTTGTCCCCGACAGCTCTCACTCGTCGAAGAAGTTCATGCACGTTTCCTGTAAGCATAACATCCTTAATCCGCCCAACATATTCGCCCTTTTCCACCAGAAAACCTGTACCCACCCCGACAGAGAAATCACCATTCGGGATGTTGCCGCTATGTGCACCCAACAGATCGAACACTACCAAAGATCGATCTACTTTTATGAGCAATTCTTTGAACGGTGTCCTGCCTGGAAGAATCGCAGGATTCGGAAGCCACGGCTTGGGAAGGCCACTTAGCCTGTCAGATCCCAAAATCCCGGCTCCGCGGAAGCTTCGACCGTTGGGTCTGAGATTCAACCTTTCAGCGTGGAGTAAATCCGTAAAAAACTCGCAAAAAACTCCCTTATCAATAATTGTAAGAGGAGCAGCCTGCGTCCCCTCATCATCGAAGGGTTGCCCGGACGGGTGAGCCACATCATCGGGGTCATCCCGATAAGATATCAACTCTGAAAACACTTTCTGTCCAACTTTTCCTTCGAACGGGCTCGTCTTCTGAAAAAGACTGGATGCATCGGCAGCACTCATCACACGCCAATGAATCATAAATGCCGCTTCCGGCATGAAAATCACTGGCATCCTGCCATTGTTAAGGCTTGCTTCTTTTTTGGAAACCTGGTGAAGCTTGCAAGCAAACTCTAGATCCTCTTGTTCGAAAGGTTTGAAACCTTCCGTAAACATTCTCTCCCCAACTCCTGAATAGGTACCATCAAAAAGGATACGAGGCACGAAATCCCAATGCGAAATTGTGGAGGAAAGATCTGTTCCGGATGAATTCAACAAACGCGTATGCATCACTTTTGCCTGCACGCTCACGTTGAGTGTTCCTTGTGTCAACCGTGAGGCTGCCTGAAGGTATCGTTCTGCCTCATTGGCCATGCTTTTTGCATCGAGCCCTTCAATCGATTTTACTCCGGCCCCCATGTGTATTGGAAGACGAGTTGACGGAAGCCTGCCAGAGGGAGCTTCACCTCCGAACTCTGAACTTTTTATTGCTTGTTGTATGAGCACAGCAGGATCGTGCAGATTTGTAGTAAATGTGCTTCCAATTCTTCCATCCTTGATCACTCTTAGAGAAATGCCCTCATAAAGAGAAGTTTCGACACCGATCAGTTTACTGTCTTCATAAGTAACGGTCTTAAGTTGTGAAGCTGTAGACCACACTTCGGCCTGTTGAGCTTGTTTACACGCCAGGGCTAATAACTTTTCCATCAAACACCTCCTACTACGACATCGCGTACAAGTATTGAGGGAGAACCAAGACAGGAACGAATGTTCGCTTGCCCCTTTCCACAAGACCCTGCTTCAGAAAATTTCAGATCATTTCCAATAAGCGCAACGGACTCAAGAGTCTTGAAAAGGTTCCCGCTTATATTTAGATCCCTTACAAGTCCGGTTTTCTTCCCTCCAGAGATCTTGTACCCAAACTGGCCTGCGAAAGTGAAACTCTCACCCGCTGTCTGTCCTCCACGGGCATCGACTATGTATAGACCCTCTCCGCACTTTTCTAAAAGTTCATCCAGCGTTGCAGTGCCAGGTTCAATGTAGATTGTTCCCATTCGTACCAAAGGAGGATAACGGAAATCCTCAGCGATTGCATGCCCCGTAATGGGCTCCCCAAAGGCCGCAGCTGTTCGTCTACAGTGGAGGCGTCCGGTAAGAACACCGGCACGCATCAAATCAGTTTTACGTGCTTCGACTCCTTCGTCGTCGAAACGGTAATAGCCCAGCAGTCCCCGGCGGGTTGGCTCATCTACAATGTTCACAACTTCTGAACCCAATCTGGTTCCTAAAGACATTTTTTCGCGGAACCCTGTCGAGTTTTCTACGGTGTCAGCCTCCGACGAATGCCCAAAGGCCTCGTGGGCAAAAACACCAGCCAAAAGTGGGCTGAGCACGACATTTTGCACTCCACCACGCCCAGGCTCAGCAGTCAAAAGACCTTCAACAATTCTGGTGCGCTCTTCAAAAACAGCTTCACGATTAATCAAGGAACCAAATCCTGTACCGCCCCCTATATTTAGTCGGATGTTCTGGGTCAGGGTTCCCTCCCGGGCAGTTATCAAACCTTGAATCGAATTAGTTACCAAATCCTCGCTGACCTCGGTGCCTTCCGTAGACACAAAGCACTTTTCACGGGAAATGTCCGCGTAGGTAAATGCTCTCGCAATAACTTTCTTTGAGCTTTTTGGAATAGTATCATAATTGCAAAGCAATTCAAGTTTCTCGCGGGTGTCAATTTTTCTCGGGTCGCGATCAAGGACGGCGACTACGCGATCCTTGACTACCGGTACATCAGCGAGTCTCACAGGCTTAGAGAGCTTGTTTCCCTGAAAAATAGCGTTTTCGGTAGCGAATTTTATAGCAGTGTCAGCCTGATCGGGCCTGATAAATGCAACGTTGGCAAAGCCGCCTCCCTTGAGAATGCGAAGGAGATATCCATCAGTCTCACAACAGCTTAGTTCCTGGACTTTTCCGCAATCGAGACGGATCTTGGTTTCCCGTTTGACCTCGTGGCGAAGATCTGCATAATCAGCATCTATCCTGGAGAGGATTTTTCTCAATTTTTCAAGCATTGTGCCTCCTTTGAAATTAGCATGTGAAACTGTCTCCATGAGATGATTCTCAAGAGAATCGACCCCTTACTTTCCTATTTCCACTTGTAATTGGGGCCCTGTTCTTCTTAATACGAAATTTTCGAATCCGGTGGATTTGTTCCTGATTGGGCAAAGGAAGCAGTTACTCGATTAATCAGGGCCGGAACGCGTTTGGCCGCACGTTTATATGTTACCGCAGGTTTTCCGAAAACCAGAGAATACCCAAATTGATGAGCCTCGGGAATTCCTAACCGAGCTTGAAACTCAGGGATCAAGCCGGTGATAGCCCACTTTGCGATTCCATCCCAGCATGTGCCAACTTTCAGAGTTTGTGCAAACAATTCGAATGTCGTGAGGGCGATCAGACAATCCTGTTCATGACATGGAGCATCTTTGGGAGCCGAGGCAATCAGCAGGTGCGGCGCCCCACGAAACACAGTATCAACACCCGATTCTTCCCACAAACGTACGATTTCGGCAAAAAGTCCCATTTCCTGAGGGAGGTTCCCCTCTTTGACTATTTTCGAGAGGGCAGCCATAACCTCGTTCCGAAAGCTTTCCATGACCGCGCCATCATCAATCACAGTGAAAAGAACTTGGCGGTTATTCACGCCGGTCGGCGCATGCCATGCAACGTCAAGCAACCGCTGAAGCACCTCTGACGGAACATTCTCTTTGGAATATTGGCGAATCGAGCGTCGTCCCTTGATCAAAAGCTCCAATTGATCTGCGGAAGGGAGATTTTCCGTGATGGGAAGACACTTCTTAGGATTCACTCCATCAATGGAAATAGCTCCAGCCGGGCAGATCGCCAAACAATGCTGGCATTTAAAACAACGCTCCAGCCGCTCTGGAGCCAAATGAGCCTTTCCGACCTCAAGAGTCAAAATGTTCGCAGGACAATCTTTAACGCACAGACCACAGCCAATACAAGCGGTTTTGTCAACAATGAAATGCATATGGCTCTCCTTTTATTTTTGGGGAAAAATAATTTTGCTACCAGTCAGTCATTTATTCCTATGTTAACATCATTAAAGGATCTTTTGTAGAAAAAAAATGCTTTCGATTGTAAGCAATGCGACTGATGGTCTTTTTTTCCGGGAAATGAATCGGCCCTTCCGTCCCCCCTAAATCCCCTAAGTCGTGAAAAAATTTAAAATTCATAATTGTACTGTCTCAGAAGGCTACGTTGGGAACGTATTGTGAAGCTCTGAACATTCATTTATTCAGATATTTCTCACCTTCCCTCATAATGAAAAGATACTTTTTTTCTTGTTTTTGAAGAGATTCAATTTTGATACAATAATGTTATTCAAATCGTTTTCTGAAAGGTAATGCTGATGAACCCGATATTCAAACTGATTGTTGTTCTCATGTTCAGTCTTCTTTTTCACCCTCTTCTTGTTTTCGGAGGAAATCCCCCGTTCCCCAAAGCGGTATCCCTGGATGAATTCGCTGATCGATACCTGAATGACTGCTATCACCGTCACCCTGGCGCAGCATCCATGGACGGAATTCATGAGTATGACACTGAACTGGATTCAATGAGTTCTGAAGCCATCGCCTCAGAAGTAGGTTCCCTCAAATCTTTCCAAAAAGAACTTGATCAATTCGATGTCTCCCTAATTTCCAAGGCTGAACAGAAGATCGATTACCAACTTCTTGAAAATTCAATCAAAGCCCGGCTCCTTAATCTCGAAACCATCAGACTGTGGGAACGAAGTCCCCTGATTTATAGTGATTTGATTTCCAACAGTCTTTTATCTCTTCTACTATTTCCGTACGCACCGGATGAAGTAAGACTCAGATCGATAATCGCCCGTGAAAAACAGGTTCATCGTCTTCTTTTGGAAGCAAGGGGCAATCTGAAGCATATTCCCCAGGTCTTTGCCGAACGCCTGGGGCACGAATTTTTTGATGGAACTCTAAAATTCATCGAACAGGATATTCCCCAAGCATTTAAGGAAGTACAAAATACTTCCTTGATGGAAGAATTCAAAGCCGCCACTGTGGAATCAGCATCCGAAGTGCGATCGTTTATGGAGGAGCTTCCGAAGATGGCATCCGCCTCTAGTGGCGATTTTGCTCTCGGAACTGAAACTTTCTCCCTGCGGCTCCGCTTGGAGGAAGGAATCGAAACTCCGCTCAATCAGCTACTGGAGCTGGCTAAAAAAGAAATTGAACGATCCAGGAATGAATTCAAGACATTGGCCTTGGCCATTTCCCCCCAAAAAACTCCCGAACAGGTCTGGAAAGACATTCGCGAGGACCACCCAGCCGAAGGAAAGCTGATCGAGGAGACTAAGAAAGGCCTGCAAACATTGATAGACTTTATCAAGGAGAAACAAATCATAACCATCCCTCCCGCTTCTCCGCCCCTGATCCTGCAAACCCCGAAATTTCTCAGTTCCAACACTTTTGCAACTGTCTACAGTCCAGGTGTATTCGAAAAAACCCCCTTGACCGCTGTCTACTATGCCACAGATGTCGAACCGGACTGGACCGCAGAAGAGAAGAACCAACACCTTCGCGAGTTTGCGCGACCCCTACTCTGGACTGTCAATATCCATGAAGCCTACCCCGGACATTACATTCAAGGTGTCCGTATGAGACAAGCTCCATCGAAAATCCGCATGGCCGGACCCATGGGTTCCTACGCATTCCAGGAAGGCTGGGCACATTACTGCGAACAAATGATCATCGAGGAAGGGTTTCAGAAGCAAGACCCCACGATCAGAATCGGGCTTCTGAAAGACGCGCTCCTAAGGCTCTGTCGATGTTACGTTGGTATCGCTCTCCACACAAAGCAAATGACCATCGAAGAAGGAACGGCTTTTTTCCAGGAGAACGACTACATGGACAAAGTTACAGCCAGCGAAGAAACTCTTCGAGGCACCTATGATCCCATGTATATTTTGTACAGCATAGGGAAGATGGCACTGTTTAAGCTCCGCGCTGACTACAAGTCCGTCAAAGGTTCGACATTCACTTTGAAGGAATTTCATGATCGACTCCTTTCACAGGGCAACGCTCCCATCTGGGTCTTGCGGCGAGTGATGCTTCCCGAGGACAAGTGGAACCAGATGCTCGGGAACTGACGAACGAGTCTGTCGAAAAATGCCCTATTTTTCATGTTTTATGTACCGGCTCAAATTTTAGCCTCGCTTTTTGGCATCAACAGCGAGCCGCTTTGTACCGAACAAAATGTACCGAGATTTTTCGACAACTTCGAACGCCAGGATAAGCTGCCCCCTGGGGTGTCGGCGGTGCGCCAGGAAAGCGCGCTTCCGCCTACTTGGCTTGGATCAGAATGCCTGAAATATCAAAGTCCAGTATCAATATCCATAAACTGCTATTCTATTAACGTAGACACTGTTTATTCTACTGAAATTTCCGCCAATAAACAGATTTGAACCATTGGATGTTATGTTTCGAGGCAAGCCATCAACTCCCAAACTGTCACTCCCATCGCCAAAAGATGCCCAAGTTGTCCCATTCCATTTGGCGATGCCGTTCACATTAATCCCGCCTGCTGTTGCAAAGGAGCCACCGGCAAATACGTTTCCTGAACCATCACAAGCAAGGCTCAAAACTTCCGAATTTGAATCCCCTACTCCAGATCCAAGGGCTGACCAGGTTGAGCCGTTCCATTGGGCAATATGTAACGCTGCATTACCACCTGCTGTTGTGAAGTAACCCCCAGCATATAGGTTTCCTGAACCATCAAATGTAAGAACGTCAACCTTTCTATCCACACCAGATCCAAGAGCTGACCATGCCAAACCGTTCCATTTGGCTATATTATTTACTGTGGTAAGATTGTCCCCTGTTTTACTAAAGGAGCCACCAGCATATACATTTCCCGAACCATCACAAGCAAGTGCATAAACGTTAGCATTGTTCAGTCCAGGACCTAGGGCCGACCAGGCTGATCCGTCCCATTTGGCGACAAGAAGAGCTGGATTATCGCCTGCTGTTGAAAAGGCGCCACCAGCATATAGGTTTCCAAAACAATCACAAGCAAGAGCTGAAATGTAACCGTTATTCACTCCGGTTCCCAAAGGTGACCAGCTTGAGCCATCCCATTTGGCTATATTATTTACTGAAGTAAGGTCGTCTCCTGTTTTGCTAAAGACGCCACCAACATAAAGGTTTCCTTTTCCATCAATGGCAAGAGCAAAAACGGGATTATTAATTCCAGATCCAAGGGCTGACCAGGTCGAGCCATTCCATTTGGCTATATTATTTACCGTTGTACCACCTGCCGTTGCAAAGCTTCCGCCAACATATACGCTTCCTTTTCCATCAGGCAAGATCGCATAAACCTCTCCGGAAAGTCCCGAACCAAGACTTTTCCAAGACTTACTTATTGTTCCGCCAGTTCCGGTGTTTCCGGTGGCCCCTGTATTGCCAGACGCACCTGTTTGGCCAGTCGCACCCGTTGAGCCTGTTTCTCCGGTAAAGCCCGTTGCTCCTGTCATACCAGTCTCGCCGATCGTGCCAGTCGCACCGGTCGTGCCTGTTGTGCCAGCTGCACCGGTCGCGCCAGTTGTGCCAGCTGCACCGGTCGTGCCTGTTGTGCCAGCCGAACCGGTCGTGCCCGTTGTGCCAGCTGCACCGGTCGTGCCCGTTGTGCCAGCCGCACCGGCCGCGCCAGTCGCGCCAGTCTCGCCGATCGTGCCAGTCGCACCGGTTGCCCCAGTCGTGCCTGTACCTGTCACGCCTGTCGGCCCCGTAGCTCCAGTAAAGCCCGTAGGCCCAGTTGTCCCAATTCCGGCTGGACCAGTTGAACCCGTAACTCCAGTAGCTCCATCAGCCCCATCTTTAGATAGGATTCTCCAAACAGACCCGTCATAAATATAAGTTTTCCTGTCAATTGTATTATAATATACCCATCCAACTTGAGGATCAGCAGGAGGGGAACTCGAATCTTCTTTCCAGGTAATCGAAATAATTGAATTTCCAGTTGCACCCGTAGCGCCTGTCGGACCTACAGCCCCAGTGGGCCCCGTAGCGCCTGTCGGGCCAATCATTCCATCTTTAGCAATAACTGTCCATTGTTTTCCATCATAGATTAGGGAATCGCGAAGAACAGAATCGTAATATGCCCAATTCAACTGCGGATTGTCAGGTGGAGAAGAATAGGTGCCTTTCCAGATAATGCTTAATCCGTCTTTGCCTGTCGGACCCGCTTTAAAAAAAGCGTCATTTACTGAAAGCGTTACTTTCGAAATTTGGGTTACTTTTGCGGATTCGACAACTATCCCCGCAATTTTTCCTTGTTTAAGTCCTGCAGCAGAAACCATAACAGTGTATATTCCGATCGGGACTCCTGCTAAAACAAAATTCCCCAATTCATCAGTAAAAGCCGAATATGAAGTGCCAGGAATAAAAACTGTGACACCAGATAAGTCAAAACTCGAAGGAACCGTGACTTGCCCTCCGATCATGCCGGTAGGAACCAATTCAATCTGAAGAAAAACTTCATTTGCGGCTTTATCATTTCCAATCACAAGATTTGAAACGATTCCTGCGAAATTTTTACCGCTTTCCGATGTAATAGTATATGTTCCTACTGGAACGTTATTAAATTGGAATAGTCCATTAGCGTCTGTTGTTGTTCCATAAGTTTGTCCTTCAAAAATATTTGCAAACTTATTTTTATTAACTGATGGAGGAAGATTCAACGATGGCAAAGCATTGACCGTTTGCGAAATAAGATAAACTGGAACATTTTTAAGATTGCAAAAGCCTTTCAAAGATCCTTTAATCGAATATCCAGAAACAGTCGATGATGGACCCACTGGATTGTCTGTACCAGAGGCACTTCCACCACCACATCCCCAGATAATCAGAGGTGCCATCAATAAAATAAAAAAAACAACAGGGGAAGATAATTTCATATTTTTCTCCAAAATATTTTTTTCACCATTTTTTTTTAATTAAGCTAGCACATGGATTTTCAGATTTCAAGGTATTCTTGGCATTTTTCATTTTTGGGTTTTAACAGAATTGCAAAATATTCTTTCAGATCATCCGGAGAAAGGTTAATTGGGCAACGATCCAAATACTGGAAAATTCTCCTTATGAATTTGCGCAAATCTTCTCAACGAGCGGCAAAGGAAACCCGTTCCTGACTCTCGCCCTGAAAAGCGGGACGATGCCCCTTCGGGAATTCCAATCGCAATGTTTTGACCCTCAAGTTCTGAAATTATTGAACGAATCCATAGATTGTGAAGTCACCATTGCAGGGGATTTGAAGGAATTTCCGCCACGCTGTTACCAGATGACAAGCGAAGAGTTGGAAACCAGCTTCTTTTCGAAAACAATGTTCAAGGGAAATGCTATTAGAAAAACCCCAGACGACCCTCAAAGAAAGGGGTCGGCTGGGGTTTTACTGTAACCGAGGAAAATGGTTGAAAACAAAAGCTCTTTTAAACCAAACTCCTCTGTTGTTTGCTAATCCTTGGACTCCGGTGGAATCTCCCAGTTGTCATATTCGCGAATGTCAAAGATACCGCCATAGATAGGATTGTTTACGGCCTGCCAAGCGTTGTACCAGTCGACTGTACTCCAAAAGATATCCTGATTCTTGGGTACCATAAACTTTTTGCGGAAGGCGACCCAATCTGTGTCATTATTCACTTTCAACAGTCCTCCGAAGAAATTCAAGGCTTGATTCATCGGTATGTCGAAAAAGAGGTTGGGATAATCTCCGAGTATTCCACGATAGATTGAGCAGTAGTCGCTTTTACCCTGGCCTTTTCGCGCCCAGATAATGTCAGAGACAAAATTGTGGGAAGCATATCGCCGATGTGCAACCAATGTATAGACCCAGCCTTGGGGTTGTATTCGGATGTAGGCGACGGAGGGAATGCGCGAATTGTAGAAACCCATGCGTTGTGTAACCATCTTCATGCAGGCTTCCACGTCACCCTGAGTATTTACTTGAGTGGGGAAAGACTGGGGCTTGGTTGGTTCGTTGATTTCCGATGTTGGAAGAGCCCAATCGGAGAATCGGCGCTCGACTATCTGATCGAGAGCGCTGAGAAACGCTTGTCTCGGAGCCGCTTTATCGTCGACGTTCAAACTTGAATCTCCGGGCCGAACCCCTGGGACGTCACTAGTTCCAAGGCTGTGATCGGCGTATAATTTAACTCCCATCTGGCCGACCATTCCAGAACTCCAATCCCCGCGAAGAGCAACGCGCATTTTCGGATCGAAAAGTGAGATAAAACGGTCAGAGGCCTCCAGACGAACGTGCATAAAGTCGCGCCAAGTAAGAAGCTTGTGTTGAAGTGTTCCCCATTCATGAAAATTAAAGGAAAGACTGAAATAAGCACGCTCCAGGTTGGTAAAGTTGAAAAGATATACTGCGATTGGATATCCCGCTTCGGCGCCGCAAACAACCGTTCCGTTAGTCTCGTGCCGTAGGGCAGAGATCCAGGCGTTGGGGTTTTTGTCGTCGGATTGGGTCTCGGGGTCGAATAAACATGATCCATCCCAGATGTCGTTGACTAACAAGCCATCGGGTCGAAGAATCCGCTGTCGCTTTTCGACTTCATTCAAATACTGCGAATTGTGGTTGACAAGTCGATCTATTCCCGAAACGTAATTGGTGTTCACAAGATATCCATCGTTGACCAGGGCCCACTGTGTAGGGCCAAAGGCTGCCTGGCCGGAATCTTGGGCTGTGGGGTCTGCTTCGGGCCGAATAGCCCATGCCCAGACGTAATCGTCCATGGCGAAGGTCGCCTTACTTCCATTACAAACTGGCGACTTAACCAGGTTTTCCATGAAATACCTCATGTTGTCCAGCAGGAACTTGTAACGAATCGAAGGCGGGATCTGCTGAAAGTAAATGAAGGGGTTCAGGCTATCGTAGCCTGGGAGGGTTTTTACGTCCCAGGTGGGGGCCTCTTTTTCGAACAGGTGATTGATTCGATCAAAGGTTTTTTCTTTTACTTCCCAGACGATGTGGTCTTTAGCTGTGATCAAATCCGTTATCTTGTCAAAACGGTAATAAAAAGTAGCGGTGGCAGAGTCACCTGTGGGGCAATCATTTGGCGCGTTAGTGACTAACTCGCGAACGGGAAAATCGCCCGGTGGGTTCGAAGCCCGCAACAGCATGTAGAACTCACCCGAATCATCATAGAAATGGATGTGCGCCCGGAATAGATGCTCATACAGAAACCGCGAAACAAGCTTCTGTTTATTTGTAGGTTGATTAAGATATTCTTCCCAGCGCTCTATTTCCGAAAGGTTGCTCGGGTGCTCACGTTTAAGAAAAGCTTCATCTGATGGACCAGGAGCTCCCTTTTTGATCCAGGCTTCTATGATGTCTAACTCGCCTGCAGCGTATCCACCCTCTGAAAGGCGTTTAAGCCCCGGGCACCCAAAGGGCATGCCACCATTGGGGTTGTCGGTTATCCATCTTTTATATTCGGATAGATTGGCAGAACATACTGTTGCACCCCCGTCATAGCGTTCCTGTTCAAGTTTTCTGACAGCAGTCCGATCGAACCCCGGTTTGTTGGTCTTATTGCCCGCCAAAAGATAGTTGTAAATAAGTGATTGTGAAGCATCCGCGCCATTTAAGGCTGAGTCTGGAGCAACGGGGTTGAAACGCTGATCTGCGGGTCGATCCTTTTGCCAAGCATCTTTCCACACACTGTCAGAGGCCAAAAGGGGCCCGTCTTTGAGGCGAATGGCCTCGTAACCGTGGATCGCCAAGTTAGTTCGGTTTTGAATCTGCGTTCCACCTCGTTCAAGACCCTTATAAGAGACCAGTTTGAGACTGCAAGGCGAGTTTTCGCAGCCGTGACACACGGTGCAACGTCGTCCAATTATCGGCTGGATTGTGTCATAGTAATAATCTGGCGCATTATTTCCGTTGCGGTTGCCAGCCTGATAGAACGCATTCTTGGGGTCGTTGAGCTTTTCAATGGTAGTTGATCCATCATTGCTCGAGAGACGTACATTCCTGGGAACTACCGAGATGTCGGAATTACTGAAATCTAACGCGGCGCCACTTGCAAGCTGGGTTGGCGAAATAGTCACTTTCGTTCCCACTACGACACTCTTATTGGAAGTAAAGGGATCTCCCCATGTTGTTTCAGGAAAGGATCCAATTAAGAATGAGAGGCACCCCAGGAAGATTCCAAGTAGAACTTTCCATTCATTTAATCTACTTGATAGAAAGCGTTTCTTCTTATCAATTTTTAAAGTCGACACTTGTTTTCCCCTCCTTGTATTAGTAAGGAATACGGTTCGAAATTTCTTTCCGATAATACTGCATAGTATTATTTTACTTAAAAACAATAAAAGTGACAATCATTTTCACATTGTTTCAATGCAGAAAAAATGATTTGTATCAAACTGCCTCAAAGATAATACTTTTCCGCGCTTTTAGAATCCGTAGTTTTCAACGAAGTTACTGAAGCTATAATTGTTTTCCAAAGATCTCTTTTCAAAATTCCATTTAGCGCAGCATGAGGTTAGAGGTTGCCGAATAATCTCGGCAAATTTTATTTGGTACAAAGAGGCTCCCTTCTGATGCGTAAAAGCGGTGCAAAAAAATGGGTAGGCCCACAAAACAGTGAATTTTAGAGGATTTTTCTACAGACTCGTTAAAAACTGTCGAAAAATCTCGGGATATTTTGTCCGGTAAAAAGTGGCTCGCTGTTGATGCCAAAAAGCGAGGCGAAAATTTGAATCGGCACATAAAAACATGAAAAACAGGACATTTTCCGACAGACTCGTTAGGTTAAAGATCAATTTAGAGTCAATTTGAACCCCGCTTGACATTGTTTATTATTGAGAACGCACTGCCACCGCAAAACAGAGTGTGGTGCTGAAACCTCGGTAATAACAATTTTCTTTTCCGAAGTTGAAGCCGAAATACCAGGCAGTGGACGGATCTTTCAATTCTCCTGACCAGGCCCAGCCATCTTTAAGGGGGCCTTGGTTTTCCACTTCAACATATAACTTTTTTAACTCCTCGCGCGTGGGTCCTCGCCAACCTGTTCCTAAACTTTTGATAAGGCTTTGGGCATCATCCCAAGTCACATTTGCCTGCAAGAATTTCCACTCCAGACCACAAGCCTTGAAACTTTCCATATTCCCTAGCTCTTTGTAAAGCTCCATGGCTGGCTTATAATTTGGACAATCTTTTCCTGCAAGCGCCATGTATTTTTCCAAGACTGATATGGCTTTACTTCTGGCTTGAAAGTTTTTTCGAAGGCTATAGTTGCTCAGAATTTCCGCATAATTAAAATAATCTTCTGTGGGAACCGGAACACCCAAATTAAATATCTTTTCCTTTTCGGTAATCGCTAAATCCCACTTTCCGGCCTCACAAAGGGATTGTACCTGCGAATTAATTTTATCTATCTGATTCGATGCAGGCAATTCTCCCCTCAAAAGCGCTCCCGGAAACAACAACATCCCTATCAACAATACTCGAAATATTTCTGTTTTTCCCTTAAAAAATTCAGGCAATCCTTCTAGAAGGTTTCTTCCTGTGTTTATCATTTTATTCTCCTGATTGTATTATTTTTACTTATTTTTTTTTCGGAATCAATTGAGCCGTTAGTTATCTCCTATATACGTCTTGAGAAAAGGAATAGTCGAACTTAACCGTCTCAAAGATTCGGAAGAATTTTTGGCTCTGTCCGAAAGTTGTACCATTGCGCTGTTGATCTACTGAGCACCCGTTACCTGGGCTCTCATCCTTCATGCACCACATCCACATGATAATTTGCTGTTAAGCAAAACTAGCCTAGCATATTCAGTATTTATCTTTCAAGGTGTTTTTTGCATTTAGTTTTTCCGAACTTGTCAAGAAAGATTTATTAGAGTAAAATTCAAAGGAAGCGGGAAAAGCACTATTTTCAGCGTTTTTGGTTTTCTTCGAGATGCCATGGCTAGTAACATTAACGCTGCATTAGCCAAGTTAGGGGGAAGCAGAGGCTTTAAAGAGGTTCGAAGCAGAGATGCTTACAGGCGTTCTGCTGAGATAAATTCATCTATATAACAACAAGAGAAATTTTCACAACCGTCAAGAACAGTTCAAAAAGAAATCATCAAAGCATTCCATGCCGAATACGGATCGATTTTCCGAAGCACCTCCCCACAAAAGTGGAGGGATTTTTTTTGGAAACCCTGCCCCCCGGAGCTCGACGAGTATTGAACCAACCACTGAGGGCACTTTCGAAACTGCCGGCTACATAGCTGGTTCAAAAAAAAATCTATTTACATCACTTTCCCATATTGCCAAATTCAATGCGTTGCGTTATAATTCATTTCGTTAGATTACGAAATGACGGAGATAAATATGCGTGAATTTCTTAATATTACAAAAGCGCTCGCCGACGAGACCCGCCTCCGAATCATTCTTGCTCTCAGAAACAGGGAACTCTGCGTCTGCCAAATCATCACTTTTCTTGGTTTGGCACCATCAACTGTTTCAGAACATTTGTCCATGCTGACAAAAGCCGGACTCATCGAAAAAAGAAAATCGGGAAAATGGGCTTTTTATAGACTTACTTCCGAAAATGGTTCGCACGAAATAAAAGTCGCCCTCTCCTGGGTTTGTAAAACTCTCGCTGAAAAAAGGAAAATCAGAGAAGACTTTTCCCAGTTGAAGAAAATCCTCGGTCAAAGTCTTGATGAAATATGCTGTGAAGTGAAGAAAAAGAGCGAAGCAGGCCGATCATGAAAAACCGATTGCTGTTTCTTTGTACCGGCAATTCGTGCAGAAGTCAAATGGCTGAAGGGTTAACACGTTTTTATTGGCCCGACTTATTCGAGGTACACTCGGCAGGAATAGAAGCTCACGGTTTAAATCCAAAAGCCGTCCAGGTAATGCGAGAAATGAATATAGACATTTCCCAACATCAATCAAAAGAACTGAGAAATCTTCCATCACTTTCGTTCGACTTTGTCATTACCGTCTGCAATAATGCAAATGAAGCCTGTCCAATTTTTCCAGGCAACACCAAAAAATTCCATCATGATTTTAATGATCCCCCAAAGTTAGCAAAAACTGCAAAATCACAGGAGGAGATTCTTTTGTGCTATCGGCAAGTTCGAGACCAAATCTCTGAATTTGTTAAGAATCTTCCTGAATTTTTGAAAATTCGCAGTTCCTGATCCACATATGAATTGATCGCTCTTTGTCATGATGGGTACGGAATTTGAAAAGGCACTTTTTCCGGGAAAATTTTGCGCTATTTCAAGACCTACTTGAAGAAAAGTGCCATTTTAAAATACTCCCGCATGAGAAAATCTGAAATAAAAGGAGAAAATAATGAGTGACGGTATTTCCCAAAAACTTTCGTTTCTAGATCGATACCTGACTTTATGGATTTTTCTTGCTATGGGGATTGGAGTTGGAGTGGGATATCTGGCACCTTCAGCTATGGAAGCATTCAACCAAAAATTCTCAGTCGGAACAACTAATATTCCAATTGCTATAGGCTTGATTCTTATGATGTATCCGCCTTTAGCAAAAGTTAAGTATGAAGAATTGGGCGATGTTTTCCAGGACTGGAAAGTTCTTATTCTTTCACTTGTACAAAACTGGATCGTGGGACCGATATTGATGTTTTTTCTTGCCATCTTTTTCCTGCGTGATTATCCGGAATATATGGTTGGACTTATAATGATTGGCCTTGCACGATGCATTGCAATGGTTATTGTCTGGAACGAACTTGCAGAGGGAGATTCAGAATACTGCGCCGGATTAGTAGCATTCAACAGTGTTTTTCAGGTTCTCTTTTTTAGCGTCTATTCATGGTTTTTTATTACCATTTTACCTCCCTATTTTGGCTTGAAAGGAGCTCTTGTTGAAATCAGCATCGGACAGATCGCTGAAAGCGTATTCATTTACTTGGGAATCCCTTTCCTGGCCGGATTGTTTACTCGTTTCATTTTAATAAAAGCAAAAAACAAAGACTGGTATCAGAGCAAATTTATCCCTGTCATCAGCCCGATTACACTAGTATCACTGTTGTTTACAATCCTTGTCATGTTCAGCCTAAAAGGCAAACTTATCGTTCAGATTCCAATCGATGTCCTTCGAATTGCCGTTCCTCTGCTGATCTACTTCATCGTTATGTTTTTTATCAGTTTTTTCATGGGTTTAAAACTTAAGGCCGGATACAAAAGAACTGCAACGCTCTCATTTACAGCCGCCAGCAACAACTTTGAACTTGCCATTGCCGTTGCGGTAGCCGTTTTCGGAATAAAAAGCGGGGTCGCTTTCGCGGCTGTTATAGGCCCGCTTGTCGAAGTGCCCGTATTAATCGGATTAGTGAATGTCGCTTTTCTCTTCCGCAAAAAATGGTTCGTTACCAAGATTGAATCAGCTCAATAAAGGAGTTTTTCAAATGAAAACAAAATTATTCTTCATCCTCAGCGTCTTTGTTCTATTGGCTTTCATTTGCCCTCCCTTGTTTTCAGAAAACAAGACGCTCGCTACTGCAACTGCTGCTTTTAAAAATGCCTCAGAGGCAATCAGAGAGGCCGCAAAAGCAAACAAATTCATTGTTTTATTGATAACAGAAAAAAAGAATGATTCCATCGCTTCCATAAAAACCATCGTTGAAAAAACTGTACAAAAGAATTCCGACAGAGCGATTTGGTATGAACTTGACCGAAACAATGCATCAGAGAAAGAGATCATTGAAAAATATGATTTATCCAGAGCACCAACTCCGATGATTTTGTCAGTAGCTCCAAATGGTGCAGTTACAGTGGGCCTGATGGGCGAAAAAATTACAACTGAAAAACTTGAGGGGGCTTTCGTCAGCGAAGGATTTCAACAGTTATTGAAAGCAATGCAGGATAAAAAGCTTGCTTTGATGTGCTTTCAAAATAGCAATTTATTATCAACTGATTTGGCCATGAAAGGCGTAAAAGATTTTACATCCGATCCCTATTACGCCCAAAATGCCGTTTTAATAAAGATTGATCCGGCAAACCCAAAAGAAGAAAAACTTCTTTCAAGTTTAAAATTGGAATCGAAAATGAAAGAAGCAACAACAGTTCTTTTGGCACCCCCAGGAGTTTCATTGGCCGTATTCAACGGTGAAACCAAAAAAGAAAAAATTGAAGAAGCCTTGAAATCGAACGCCTCCTGCGGTTGTCAATCGGGTTGTTGTGGATCGGGTTGCGGCAAGTAACCTTATGACTCTTTATTCTTTGGTTTGGTCAGAGATTTTTGAACGGAAAAATCAGTTGTTTACCAGTTTTTTGGCAATCCTTCTGGGGATAAGCGTTATCGTCTCAATAAAAAATATTACCTATTTTTCGGAGAAAGCTATATCTCGAGAGCTTGACGCGCTTGGCGCCAATGTTCTGGTTCTTCCGAAGTCGGCTTCAATACAAAATTATTATAGCGCTGACATGCAGGGAGATGTCTTCCCGGAAGAATATGTTACCCGGCTGGCCATGTCAGATCTCCAAGGCCTGGACAACCTTTCTCCCAAATTGTCTATTCCTATCCAGTTTAACAAAAAGAATTTCATCTTAACAGGAATTCTGCCAAAGAGTGAATTTCAAGCCAAAGCGGCCTGGCAAGGGGCAGGGATTTTTGCCAGACCCCAAGGCTGTGGCACTGTTGCCAATCTTCCAGGATCAGAGTCTGTTCCAACCAAGGAAACGCTTGTCCGAAAAAGAGTCATTGAAACTTTGGATGAATCAAGCATCCTGGTTGGCGCTGATATGGCCTCATCACTCGGCTTAAAAGAAGGCGACAGCGCCAAATTTCTCGATATGGAATTTAAAGTCATAGGCATTTTACCCACCACCGGGACTATCGATGATTCACGGTTTTTCGCGCATCTGCACACTGTTCAGAAGCTTTCCAATAAAGGCCCAGTCATCAATGCAATTGAAGTTATCGGATGTTGCGAACAGATTTCGAAAGGATTGGTACAAAAGATCAATTCTCTTCTTCCGGATGCCAAAGTTGTAACAATAACACAAATTGTTGACACCCAGATAAATACTAATCACATGATGGCCAGACTATCAACCTTGTTTCTTGTAATTATCATTTTAGTTGGTGGTGCAAGTATTGCCAATTACATGTACGCAAATGTATATGAACGCAGACGGGAAATTGGCGCTCTAATGGCATTAGGAGCCGGCTCGAAAATAATTTTGCAAATGTTCCTGTTAAAAGCTCTTATTCTAGGATTCGCAGGAGGAATTTTCGGCTACTTTATCGGCTCGGTATCAGCAATTGTATTGGGCCCATGGATAGCAGGAGTTTCCGTTCTGCCAATGCCTTCACTAATCTTCTGGGCTATTGGACTTGCCATATTAATTTCTGTTATCTCAAGCTATTTTCCTGCGAAACAAGCTTCAGAGATCGATCCCAGTACAGCGCTTTTAGAGGTTTAATATGCTCTCACTACAGAATGTCAGCAAACATTATTCGCATCGCGGCAAAGTTGTAAAAGCATTGGATAATGTTTCCGTAGAAATTTCCCAGGGTGAATTTGTTTCCATAGTCGGGCCAAGCGGCAGTGGAAAAAGCACATTTTTGCTCATGTTAGGCGGAATGCTTTCTCCAACTCTTGGAAAGATAGCGATTTCCGGCGAGTTATTATATGATCTCACATCCGAATCACGAGCCCTTTTTCGCCGAAAAAATGTCGGATTTCTTTTTCAATCTTATAATTTGATCCCTTATTTGACTGCACTTGAAAATGTCCAGGTTCCTTTATTCCTGACCGGCCTTTCTCCAAACGATCAAAAGGAAAAAGCAACCCAACTTCTTACTCGAGTCGGCTTGGCAGAGCGTCTCGATCACAAACCCAGCGAACTAAGCGGGGGCCAACAACAAAGAGTCGCTCTGGCAAGAATGCTGACGAACAGTCCTAAAGTAATTCTTGCCG
The DNA here is from genome assembly GCA_015233565.1 of Candidatus Rifleibacteriota bacterium. Lineage (GTDB taxonomy): Bacteria > Muiribacteriota > Ozemobacteria > Ozemobacterales > Ozemobacteraceae > JADFXM01. The sequence goes on along the minus strand of JADFXM010000011.1, from coordinate 129,582 downwards.
ATGAACCAACCGGAAACCTTGACCCGGAAACCAGCGAACAAATTCTCAATTTTTTGGAAGAAATCCATAAGGAGGGACACACCATATTGATGGTTACGCATGACCCAAGGGCTTCCAAACGCGCAACCAGCATTCTAAGACTAGCAGAAGGAAAAATTGTGTAAAATTGCACCGTAGAAAGTTTACCCAAAAAGCAAATGGAAAACTGGACGTTCAGACTGTCGGAAAACCCCTAAAAATGGATGGTTTTATGTACCAACCAGTTTTTTAGTTCCGCTCTCGCGCATCAAACCAACGTCGTATTGTACCGAATTCAATATACTGAACTTTTCTGGCAGTCTCGTTGGAAGTTGTCGAAAAATCCCGGGACATTTTTTTCGGTACAAAGTGACTCGCTATTGATGCCAAAAAGCGAGGCGAAAATTCGAATAGGTACATAAAAGTATGAAAATAGGGCATTTTCCGACAGCCTCGTTGAACAGAGTCGAAACTACCTTAGTGATTAACTGATTAGGAAAATGTGGGCCCATTCTTGTTCTTGCTTTTCATAAAGTTGGGCTTTTGGACTTTTCTGAAGTCGAGGAAATAAAACAAAGCCCTCAAGGCATTTTCGAAAGAGCATGAACTTTGAAAAAAGGAAATCGCAATGAAAAATTCTCCCTGTTGTTCTTCTTCATCCTGTTGTTCAAAGGAAATTCCTGAAAAAAATACTAAAATAAATTCGGAAGTACCAATCGAAAATAACATTATGAAAGCCGATTGCCATTATTCCTGGCGTGATCGACTTGGCAATTGTCTTGTCAGATGGAACTACGGAAGGAACAACCATAGTGTTATTCCGGGGTTATACGCCATAGGAAACCCATCTGAGAATGATCTTACTTTGGTAACAGCAAATTACAAATTTTCTTTTGACATGCTTCGAAGGGAATTGACAGGTTTGAACGTGTGGATTTTGGTTCTCGACACCAAAGGAATCAATGTTTGGTGTGCCGCTGGAAAAGGCACCTTCGGAACAGCAGAACTGATTAATCGGATTAACAGTTCAGGCCTGTCAAAGATAGTTAAACAGCGGCTCTTAATTCTGCCACAACTCGGCGCCCCTGGTGTTTCCGCTCATGAAGTTTTAAAGGAAACCGGGTTTCGGGTGGTTTATGGACCGGTCCGGGCAAGGGATTTACCAGTGTTTCTGAAAAACGGTCTGCAAGCCACAGAGCAGATGAGAGAAGTTACTTTCACATTCAGAGAACGCATAGCGGTTATCCCAGTGGAGCTCATTACCACCTGGAAGTATATAACCGAATTCCTACTTATTTTTTTGATTCTCGATATTATTTTGGGGAAATTTTCCTCGAACCTATTTATTAATCAAATCTTCCCATTCATCGGCGCAATATTGTCCGGCGTGGTAATCATGCCTGTTTTGATGCCATATCTTCCTGTCCGGTCCTTTACTCTTAAAGGAATTATCCTGGGTATGCTTTGGGGATTATCTGTCAGCGCCTTTCAAAAAGCTTCGTTGCTTCAAACGTCGGGAAATATTCTTCTTTCTTCAGCTATTTCCGGGATGCTTGGGCTGAACTTCACCGGCTGTACACCAATAGCATCGCAGTCCGGAGTAAAATGGGAGATAAAGGTCTTTGCCAAACCCGTTCTTTCCATAGGAATCGTTGGGATCCTATTACAAATCTATAATCTAATTTCGGGAATTTGAAAATGAAATACTTTGGAAACCTTATCACTACTTCAATCTCTGAAAAAAATTGTACTGGCTGCGGGTTTTGTTTAAACGTCTGCCCCAGGAAGGTTCTGGCATTATCAGAAGGGAAAGCCCGCCTGGTTGATCCGGATTCTTGTATTGAATGCGGGGCGTGTGCAAAAAATTGTCCTTTTCAGGCTATTTCCCTGGTATCGGGGGTTGGTTGCGCCAATGCCATTCTGCGCGGACTCATCACCGGAGGCCCTGCAGAATGCGGCTGTTCCGCTTCAGACGGCTCCTGCTGTTAAAAAAACACTAACTTTCAAAATTCCCATTTCGAAATTAAATGGAAAAGGAATTAAGGAAGTTAGTGCTTTTTTAAGTAACGACTATTCGTTCCTGCTGGTCAATCAGCGCATATATCCATAATTGCCGTAATAAGGGTAAGAGGAATAATTATACGGATAAAAATTATTATACGTATAACCACCATTTGTCGGATAATTTGCCAACTTGATATAATCAGAATGGACGTAACCCACAAGAGGTCTACCTGAGGCCGATTGAACATAATACCAATCACCTTTTTTTCCATAAACCCAAACTCTCTCACCATAGCCCATCGCTCCGATTACATTTGAATCATGGTCATTCCCATTACCAACTTCAGGCGAAGACCGTACATTCAGAGCTTCGCAATTAACGAAGCCCAGATGCCAGCTCCCCGCGTTATTGGCGTATGTAGGTTGTGGCGAATAAGCGGCTGGAATAGGGGCATAAGCGTTGGGAGACAACCAATTGTAAGAATATGTCCATGGGGCTGCCGATGGATTGCTTACTATGTAAGGTCGTACCCAATCGTTGGTATTTGCGATTACACCATATCCATACCAAGTTGGAATAACATAATTTTTTGCTACAACGGGAAAAGCGACAGATAGCAAAAGCGCAACCAGAAATAATTTTGAAAAATGATTCATTAAACGCTTCATGCTCAAACCTCCTTCCCCAAAATAATTTTCATAATTCTCCCTTTCAAATTCTACCAAAATTTTGCAATACCCGGAGTACTATTAGTGAAAAAAGTTCAAAGTCCGTACAAAATCAAAAATTATAAAAAAATAAGCCATGCTTTCCGATACAGGCACTCATGATTCCATTCATTGGTACATGGCAATTCAAAAATCTTGCGGAAAAATCGCTTGAAAAAATTTCTTTTGGAGGAATTAATACTTCCATTCCACTTGATGATTTATCACTTTTCCAGACTGGAACCACCTGGTTTTCAGACGACCGCACTCAACTCGCCTGGCTTTCTAACCGTGAAATTTTGCGGCAAATTACATCAGAAAATGGCTTTAAAACTCCGGCCTGGAAAGTGGATTGTTCACTCGAAAAACTGGCAGTTTGGTGCATAAAAAGGAATCTCTTCCCTCTGGCAATAAAACCTTGTACTAACGATTCAGAATCCAGAAAAATCTTTCGCTTAAGTGGCTTCCGTGATCTTAGCACGTTTTACGTAAAAATTAACGGCAAGGGAATCGATAAAATCATATTAGAGGAATGGGTCAAGGGAAAATACATTTTTGAAATCACCCACGGGGCAGGAGGATTTGAATTAATTAGCCAAATTGGCCTCAGAAAGGATTTGACCTGCAAAACCGTCTGGAGAATTTTTCCCTTGAAACTTCCCCAATCATTGAAGTCAAAAATTCTTCCAATCATGAAAACGTTTGACAAATTTCTGGACAGACCTGCAAAACTTTTACGTTATACATTTTCGGTAGATGAAAAGGATGCAACACTTATTTCAATAAACGGTGGCTTCAATAGATTGGAATATTACCCTGGCTGGAACGGCCTTACGGATGGAAAAAGCCCGTTTGAGAAAGTTCTAAGCGGCGCAGCAGCTGAACCAATTTCAGGGGAAACAAAATTCATGATCCACTATTTCCGAAAAAATAAAAAGGAAAATCAATATCCTGAGAAACTTCCGGAAATAGAACTGAAAGCACCGGTTATCAGTTATTTCCGGCAGGAAAACATGGCGGTGGCTTTGTTCACCTCAAACATTCCTGAAAACTTTCAAAAAAGTATAAAAGAGCTTGAATTCGTTCTTGCCGAATAACTTTTTTCAAAAACTAATTTCAGAATTCCTGATTTAGAAGGAACTCATTTGGCACAATTTTGAAGAATTTTCAGTACAAATAAGCACTTTTTTCCTTGAAAAGTGCCAGATGGATTTCCGGTTGGAAACTCTGAATTTCTGATCAATTCAAATACCCATCAGGAATTCTGAATTTGGAATTCCTGGTAGGAAGCTTTAATCCGCAGCAGCAATCAGTAAAAATTTGAGCCACTTTGAATGAAACTTGTTATCAAGTTGAAACAGCCTGGTCAGAAAGTTTTTTTGTACTCGCGCCAAATATCAAGAAATAGCTTCTGGCCATGAAAGTGTGGACAGTATTGGTAAAACGCGTAAGAAGAGGCATTCTTTAATGTAACGGTTTGCCCATCGATCTGCATTGTAAGCTTTTTCCCGCTGGCAAGTATTTTATTGCCCTCGTCATACCATCTTCTGTAAGTATGTGCAGCACCTTCGATCTGTTTTGCAAACCCTTTGTAGTTTTGATCCCAATTGCCGCCATCATAAGAGCCGACACCCAGCGCCCAGTCGAGTTGGTTATCTGTCGCACTGGTTTTTGAAATCAAACCCTGCTCACATTGCAACCTGGTTAACAAAACCTGAGGATTGATTCCAAATTTTTTGGAGGCTTCCCAGATCATTTGGGCGGGAGAACCTCCCCGATATGAGCGGGCAAGACAGGAATGATGCTTTTCCAGAAAAGATTGGATCTGCGCAATGGTCATCGTGTTAGTATCGGTTAAAGCATTATCAGAGATTACAAAATTAGTTTGGAAACGATCTTGCCAGGATTCATTACCAGGAAGCGCAATGGGGAGATCTTCTCCGGGGTAAGTCGTGGTACTACTTGGCTTGGTATCGGGATTAGTGGTCGTATGAGGTTTCGGAAGCGGAACACCTCTGGGAAGCGCTATTATTTGTCCTGGGAAGATCAAATTCGGATTTGCTGCAATTGATGGAATCTGGTATTTAACAATCTGGACCCACATCCCGGAATCGCCATAATATCGCCTGCAGATGTCGGAAAGCGTATCACCCGCTTTTACTTTTATGTATTCGAACCCAGCATTCGGCAGAGTAGAAACCGTCGACTGGGTGGATGTATTCGATTGTACCGGACGGGGTCTATTGGTGTTTACGGGAAATACCGGCTTAGGGCTCGTGTTATTGATTCCAACTGAGGTTGCGGTGTAATTTCCGAGGTTTCCGGGTTTAACGGTAACGTCAGAGAATGGATTGTGATTTCCAGGATTGGATGTTGGAAATTCACCTGTCGAGGGAAGGCGCGTAGAAGTCTGCGTTTGGACCACATTTTGAGTTGCTGGCTGATTGAAAGTTTGTGTAGGAGGCTTATTGGAGGTGGGAAGAGGAATAATAGTGGAGGTATCCACTGTGGTCGGAAGACCAGTCGATACGGAAGTTGAGACGCAAGTCTGCGTAGATGCCTGGGTGAGAGTTAGTGTGGAGGTCTGGTTATATGTCTCGGTACCCGGAACTGGAGGAACATCACCAATAGGAACAGCACCCGGAGTATTTAGAATCGTAGCCCGTTCATAGATAGTTTTCGCCATAAGTAACTGTTCCCTTTTGGCCGAAACGTTGGGATCACCAGCTTTTACAGCGGCTTCATACTCTTGCCTAGCCTGGTAATAGTTTTTGGATGAATTGAAAAGAAGATTCTTCTTTTGCTCAGCAGTCAAGTTCTGATTTGGGCGCGTAGATTTGTCAGGATTAATTACTTCCTTGGTTACAACCAGAGTAGCAACTCCTAAGGCAACCCCTAATGCCAAAGTAAGCATTACATCGATAAATCCACGTCTAATAGTGTGTTTCCAGGCTTTCATAATGTCCCCCTATTTGAAAAACAAGGAAGCGATATTCTTATTTTAACAAATCTTTTTAGTTTTTTTGGAAATTTTTGAAAAAAATAAATTTTTCGCTCAAAAAAAGAATAAATTACAAGCAACGTTTCACAGATATTTCCAAATCCATTTTCGGACACTGTTAACATTCAAAAAATTATTCGGGATCGCTTCATAAATGTTTTTAAGCTATTTTCCCCAAATCCTTAAGGATTTCAAAAGTGCTGAAACCTTCTGATGTGAGTGAAAATGGATTCATTATTATTGAGAAGTCACCTTTGTTTGCTCTGGAATTTTCGGGAAAACGCTCTCAGAAGCATTAGTTTGAGGAATTACTTTTGCTTTTTCCTCTATCGTGATTGTCTCCTGGGACTTGGGATTTTTAAGCGTTTCCTGTGAAGAGTGCGATGGGGCGGGATGAGATAAAATGACTACCAACGCAATTAAAGCAACTGCAAATCTATACCAAGCAAAAGGCGTCAATTTCACTCTTTCAAGGAATTTCAGGAAAAATTCAACAGCAAGCCAGCCGACAACAAATGCTACAAAAAATCCAAGGGAAAAATAACCCACATCAGAGCTTGAAAGAACTCCCCTGCTTTTCCACAAGTCAAAAACTGATGCTGAAATCATCATTGGAATCGCCAGAATAAATGAGAAATCAGCGGCAGGACGGTGTGCAGCACCTAATATCAAAGCACCCGCCATGGTTGAACCTGACCTGGAAAAACCCGGCCAAAGTGCAAGACATTGGAAAAGTCCTATCTTGAAACAATCTCCCAAAGACAACCCGTTGAAATCCGTGATTTTCACTTCCTTTTGCGTTTTTTCCGCGAAAATCATTAAAATTCCTCCGGCAATCAGACCAATGATAACGGTTTCCGGCGTAAAAAGTTTTGTTTTTATCGTTTTGTGGAAGAGTAACCCCATTATTACCGCTGGAATCATCGCAGTAAAAATGTGCCAAATCGTAAGGCGTTTTTCCCCTGAAAACGGCGATGCTTTCCAATTTTTCAGCATATCCACAATCTTCGACCGATAAATCAAAGCAACTGCCAGAATCGTTCCAAGTTGTACAACCACTTCAAAAACTTTTGCTACTTCCCCTTCGAAGCCAATCAAATCTCCAACCAGAATCATGTGTCCCGTCGAGGAAACCGGTAAAAATTCAGTTAATCCCTGAACTGCACCTTGGATTGCTGCAGCCACATAATTATTCATTATTTTTTCCTTTCGACAATTAACTCATTAGTGAGTTACTTTTTTTATTGATTCCAGATGCGATCCAAGATGATCAGAGCAAAAGGCCTTTCCGTCTTTTCCACAGTCTGGACAAATGCAATATCGGAAAACCAAATCCGGGTCTGATTTATCGGAGCGTCCGCACTCTACGCAAATATGTCGGGGATCAGCATCGTTTCTGAAAGATTGTTCGAATTTCTTTCTTCTTTCATAGTTTGCTCTTCCCCGTTTGACAGAAGTAAATGCTGAAGGTCCAAAAAAAATAAGATAATTTACTACGGAAAGAATAGCCGCAATCTTAACGACAAAAGCTCCAAAAACAATCATATATGCAATGTAAAGAGCACTAAATATTCCCAGATATTTTACTTTTACCGGAATCACGAAAAAAACAAGAATTTCATAATCCGGATAAACAGTTGCAAAAGCAAAGAAAAGGGACAAGTTCAGAAAATAATTGGAAAGAAAAACATCCGGTACAATAAAGGCCACAGCTATTGTACCAAGCATTCCGACGAAATAATAAACAGTGAGTTTAAAACTTCCCCACTCCTGCTCCAGACCGTCGCCGACCATTACAAAGATCATCAGAGCAAACAGCAGAAAAAGCATATTGAAGGAAGGGGGAACAAAAATAAAACTAATCAACCTCCAGGCTTCACCGGAAAGCACATCCCGACCGCTGAGATACCATTTATCGACTGGTACCACCCCCATCTGTTGAAGAGCAAATGCAAGGAACATCATCATTCCTATCATTCTGGCAAGGCCAGGAATGGCAAAACCAGGGAATCGTCTTTCCAACGAATCAAGCCATGTCATTGTTTTATTACCTTGTATCCTGATTTGATCCAGGCGGATGTTCCACCTTCAATATTCACTACTTTCTTCTTCACTCCCAATTTTCGGGATATGCTTTGGCAGGCGACTTGAGAGCGCCCTCCAGTCTGGCAAACCACGTAAATGGCATCGTATTTATTGAGAAAGCCAAACTTCAAGCTGATTTCCCCAAGCGGAATGTTAATTGCTTCCGGGATATGCCCTTCCGAATACTCGTCCGGTTCACGAACATCTATCAAAACAGCATTTCCCATACCTTTACCATCGATATTTTCCTTTAACTCTTTGATATTAATTGGTTTCACCCCTTAGAGGAAGTTTTTTCGAAATTCTCGCGATATACTTCCAGAGCCCTTTCTACAACCTGGTCCATGTTAAAATACCTATATTCGGCCAATCGTCCAACAAAAATCACATTCGGACAACATTTTGCTTTTTCATAATATTTCTGATAAATCGACTTGCTTTTTTCATTCAACAGGGGATAAAACGGCTCGTTCACCCCAAATTCAAACTCCATAGGATATTCGTAAGAAATCGTAGTTTTCGTAGTTTTCTGATTCAAAAAATACTTGTACTCGCAAATTCGCGTAAAATCAAAATTTTCTGAGTAGTTTATCTGGGGTCCGGATTGAAAAAATTCAACCGGGTGGCGCTCAATTCGAAAATTCAAAGTCCGATACTCAAGCTTCCCGAACGTAAAATCAAAATATTCATCAATCATTCCGGTAAAAATTATTCGGTCATATTTTTCGAGATCTGTCATTGATTTGAAATCCCGATTTAAAAATAGTTCTATATTGGGAGTTTCCAACATCCTACGAAACATTTTCGAGTATCCCTCGATCGGGATTCCTTGAAAAACGTCATGAAAATGCCTATTGTCGCGTCCGATGAATACGGGAACTCTCGCAATTACAGATGGATCAATTTTATCGGGAGATACCCCCCATTGTTTCGTGGAATAACCCAGGAAAATCTTATTATAAATATAATCTCCAAAAAATCTGATATCTGTATCATTCGATTGTTTCAGGTCAAGTATGGAAATTTTCTTCCCGAACCCGAACGCCTGAAGCAACTTTTCTTCAAGTTTTCCAGCAAATGTTTTCGGGAAAATTTGGTACAAGCCGTCGAGATTAAAGGGGAGAAAAACCTCACTTCCATCGACAATAGCCCTGACTTTGTGGAAATAAGGGTACCAGAAAGTAAATTTGCTGAGGTAATTCCAGACGTCCCGGTTGTTCGTGTGAAAGGCATGTGGTCCGTATTTTTGAACCATAACATCATTTCCATCGCTATAGTCGTAACAATTTCCGCCTATATGATCACGTCTTTCAACAACCAGTATTTCGCAATCACCACTTGTGGCGAGGCGTTCGGCAATTACCATTCCCGCTAAGCCTGCTCCAACAACCAAATATTTTTTCATTCGCTCTCCAAAGGGCCAATTTCCGGTAGCTTCAAGATCCGTTTATCGATCAAGTCAAGAATTTCACTATCAACATCCTGATCAAGCTTTCGTGCAAAATGTGCTGAACTTTTTTCCAGATCACCAATACTGTCTTTTTTAATCAAAAGGGGGGCGGATTGCCATTTTATATATCTAAGATTACAGTTTTCAACCTGATTCGCAAATGGCGAGTTCATTATTACAGTCTGAAAAAACATTTCGTCAGGGAACATTACCCGCTTGAAGAATGCTAGAAAGTTTTTCTCTTTTTTGACGAAATCCATCATGAAATTTACGCATTCAGAGGGAACTGTGAACCACGCAGACCCGGCGAAAGGTTTGAATGAACGGGGGAAAACTCTTTTAAAAAAAGAAAAATATGGATAGAAGAATCGGAGACCCCGAAGTTTTTTTAGAAAATGTGGAAAAATAAAATGTCTTCTCGGTGAAAGAGGGAAATCCCAGCCTTGCAACCTGTCAAGGCCATCCATTGGAAGGTTTTTCGAGGGAAGCAAAAAATTTTCCAGAAAAATTTTTCCTTTATTTTCCGAAAGAAAAGACTCAATTTGGAAATTTGTTTTTATCGGGTAATCCTGGCCACTCAGAATGGTCGCAAAATCGTAATCGACCTGTTTTTCCTTCAGGGTTTTAAACATTTCAAGAGTCGCACAAACGATACTGAAACGCGCCCAGTTAACATTTCTTCGTCTTGAAAAAAAGACAAAGCTGGAATCAGAAAACTCTTTGGATAAATCCTGGAAGAGGGATTCAGATTTAGAATCAACATGCAGTACAATAACGTTCTTCCCATTGTTTAAGCGGGAAATCAGCCTTCTAACTTGCTGGGCTGATTTGTGAACGAGAATTAAATATGCAACTTTCATTAATTTATGAAGTTTCGCACATTTTTCAAATCATTTCTTTGGAGTGGTTTCTCCACCGGAATTTTGCGGCTTGGGTTCGAAAGTTCCAGTGATTTTAAAAACTGCGCACTCCTCATTTGTGGAAGACATGCCTTTTTCAGCGGTAATAATATCGCCTTTATTGAATTCCCCCTTTAAAATGCTTTCTGCAAGGGGATTTTCAATATAACGATGAATGGTTCTTCTCAGAGGGCGAGCCCCATATTTCAGGTCAGTTCCCTGGTCGACAAGGAAATTGCGGAGTTCAGGAGTGAAATCAATTTTCATGGACAGATTCTGAATTCTGGATGCAACTTCAGCAATAAGAATATCCAGAATTTTTAGATTATCTCCTTTTGTCAAGGCTCGAAAAACCACAATTTCGTCGATTCTATTTAAAAATTCGGGAGGAAATTTCTTCTCCAGAGTTTTTCTCGTAATTTTTGCTTTTTGCTCATGTGTAAGGTTCTCGAGTTTTCCTGCGCCGTCATTGTCGCTCAATCCACTGGGGCGAAAGCCCGGTTTAGTCTCTTCAGTAGTGATTTCTGAGACACCGATGTTGGTGGTCAAAATTACGCAACATTCCCTGAAAGGAACAGTTTCACCCTTGCTGTCAGTTAAAATTCCTTCATCGAGCAATTGTAAAAGAAGGTTGTGGACCTTTTCATGGGCCTTCTCAATTTCATCGAATATTACAACTCCATTGGGTTTATTTTTCACAGACTCGGTCAAATAGCCGCCTTCGTTGTGACCAATGTAACCTGGAGGAGCGCCGATCAATTTGGAATATTCGTGGCTCATTGCGAATTCAGAGCAATCTATTCTAACAAGGTCAGTTTCGTTGCCTGTCAGGAATTCACAAAGAGCTTTTGCCAATTCAGTTTTCCCGACCCCGGTTTGTCCTACAAAAATAAAAGATCCAACCGGTCTTTTTGGATTTTTCAAACCGACTTTTGCTTTTTTAATTGCCTGTGAAACAACAACCACAGCCTCATCTTGTCCGATGATTCTTTTTTTAATGTGGTTTTCAATTTCCATAAATTTCTGATTCCGCGATTTTGCTTCTGCTGAAGCGTCAGTTCCAATCATTGGAATCGATGAGCCACTTGCCGTCGCCTCGTCAACCTGGATCGTAACTTCCTTGATGTCAAGAGTTGGATTGACTTTGACACACAAGTTATATAACTCTTGCTCAATTATTTCGCCAAGGAGGGGATACTCATTGTTCTGGAAAACAAGAGGGGCTATCTCATCAAGGTAATTCACTACCGATGCATTGATAATCAACCGCTTATACGACTTTTTATCGGTGATCTTCATGTTCTTGAAAAGTTGTTGTTTTTGTTCAGGTGTAAAAGATCGAATCGCAACAAATCGATCAAGCGATTCACAGAATTTCATCTTGATTCCGGGAGTGGAATCCATGGAATCCCTCCTAGGGGAGATTTTTAACGTTGACAAGCGAGATTTGCTAAGTTAATCTATTCTATCACCAACATTTTTTCACTGCAACTTTATTGGCGGGTTTTTTTTATGGAAACTAGAAAAATTGAGGAAATTTTTGAACGCGGGGTTCACTACTTCCGCGGAGGTTTTTTTTCAGCTGCATTTTTAGAGTTCAAACAGGTCGAGCGACTCGACGCCAAGTATCCAAATATCGGATATTTCCTTGAAGTCGCCCGTAAAAAGAGCGAGGAAATCGGCGGTCAGCTATCATCTTTTATCGATGAAAACTTCGATTCGGAAATTAAATCCCTATCGGATGAGCTGATGTTCGAGGGCTCAACAGAGCTTTCCCCCCAGATTGAGCGACTTCTCAATCAAGAGAGGGTCCACGAAGCCCTTGAAAAAATAGAGAACGCTTCACTTTACGTCCCTGATTCCAAGCCATTGATGTTGTTGAAAGCCAAAGTTTTCCGTAAACTTGGCAGGCTTGATGAAGCTGAAAAAATTCTGCTTCGGGCGAAACAACTTTATCCTGGAAATGCTGAGGTCCTGAACGGATTAGGCAATCTATTCCTTCTTCGGAATGTTTTTTCTCAGGCACATGATAACTTCGAAGCTGCACTTAAAATTGAACCAGACGACCGACGAATACAAAATAATCTGGGCGTTTTGAAAATGCAGTGCAACAAACTCGATGAAGCCTTTTTAATCTTCAAGAAACTGACGAATTTATGGCCTGGTTGGGCAGTTGCTGAACGCAACTTAACCGGTTTATCCAGACGAATAGCGCAATTGGATTCCGAAATAGATAAACTAAGAGCTGAATTGGCCCTCCACCCGGATTACCTGGATATTTTCCTTTCTCTGGCAAAAAATCTGCTGTTCAGAGGTTTTTTCTCTGAAGCCCGGCGCCATCTATTAAAGATTGTCGAAAAAAATCCTTCCCTCTGGGAAGCCTGGTTCTATTTAGGCACCCTCCAAGAACTTGAGGAAGAAATGGAAGAAGCAATTATTTCCTACAAAAAAATGGCCGAAGGGAAGAAACGACGAAATTCCAACGAATTCAAAACTTTCACTGATCTTTACAACCAGGGATATCTTGAAGAATCTCTTGTCGAGCTGAAAAAAGTCGCAATTCTGGACTTCGATCCAGCTGCCCGTCATATCACTCTTGGAACCAGATATTTCGAAGACGGCCTCTGGGCAGAAGCATTGAGGCACTTTCAAGAAGCTGGAGAAATTGCACCATATCCCGACGCTCATTACTGGTGTGGGCTAGCCCATCTGCAACTTGGGAAAAAGACTTTGGCTGAAAAAGCCTTCAAAAAAGCGATAGAATTGAATCCTCGATTCGCAGATGCGCAATACCAATTAGGGATGTTGCTTAAAAGCAAAGCTCCCGCAAAAGCCAGGCACCATCTTAATTCTGCACTCGCCTTGGGTCTCAGAAAACATTTTGCCATTCTGGCAAAAGATTTCTTGGAATCAACTTCGGAAAAATAATGAAATCAGTGATATTATTGTATACTCAACTGATCTCTAATCTTTTAAGGTTAATTTGATGGAAGAAGAAATTTTTCAGAATTTTTTTCCCTGTTTCCCTTCAGACCAAAATGAAGTCCATAAACTGGGCGTAATTTTGAGGGAGAAAAAAATTGTTTCCAAAGAAGACTGGGAAAAACTCAGAAAAGAAAACCCCGATGGCCCCAATCTTATTAAAGCAATTGCCTTAATTCCTTCCGTTTCACCAAAGGCTTTTGCTGAAATTGAAGCTTCTCTTCTTAATGTCCCATTCATTGATCTTGACACCGTTCAACTCTCAAATGATGTATTGAAAATCATTAAATTGGAAAAAATGGTTGAACATCGCGTTCTTCCAATAAAATTAAGTGGTCAGGAGCTCCTTTTGGGAATGATAGCTCCCGGTGACGAGAAAATATTCAAAGATCTGTCAGTAGGAACCACCCTGGCAATGCGCGGTGCAAAAGTTTTGCGGGATCAACTCGAAAAACGCTATCAACAAATGACCGATCAGAAGAAGCCGGCAACAGCAGCTCCAAAAAAATCCGGACCAAGAAAAAGACTTGGAGACATTTTAATAGATTCGAAAGCAATCACTGCTGAACAGCTCAAAGAAGCTCTTGATAACGCAAAAAAAGACAAAGTCCGTCTGGGAGCCTATCTGGTAAAAAAGGGATTGGTCAATAATAAACAATTGTCAATAGCCCTTTCCAAACAATATGAAATCCCTTTCATTGATCTTGAAGAAAGCCTTGTTGACCCTGTTCTCACGACATTACTTCCAAAAAAAATCTGCTATGACCAAATATTATGTCCAGTCAAAAAAGAGGACAATAAGCTGGTAATAGCAATGACAGATCCCACCGATATCATCACCATCGACCATATAGAAATGATGACCGGCTTGAGAGTCTCTCCTGTAGTCAGTTCGGAATTAGCCATTTTTTCCTCACTGGATAAACTTTACGGCGAGAGCGTCGATTCGCTGTCTCAAAAAATAGACGGGGCTGATGCAGAAAAAACAAAGGAAGAAGAACTTCTGGGCGAGCTGGGCGAAAATGACGCACCGATAATCAAGCTTGTAAACTTGATTCTGACTCAGGCAGCCCAGACCGGCACCTCAGATATCCACATTGAGCCTTTCGAACACGAACTCAGAATCAGGTTTAGAAAAGACGGGGCTTTAAAACTATTTATGACCCCGGCAAAAGCAGCACACGCAGCACTTGTAAGCAGAATTAAAGTCATGGCCAACCTGGACATAGCCGAAACACGCTGTCCACAGGATGGTCGAATCAAATTTTTCCTGAATAATCGGAAAGTTGATTTGCGCGTTTCGTTAGTCCCGTGCGCCTGGGGTGAAAAAGTCTGTATGCGTCTTTTAGACCAGGGAAACTTGAAGGTCAATCTTACCGATTTAGGATTCGAGCCCCATGTATTAGATGTTTTCATGACCGGAGTAAAAGCCGCCAACGGAATAGTACTCGTTACCGGCCCCACAGGCTCCGGAAAAACAACGACACTTTATTCATCCATCTTTCTTCTCAACAACCCTGGAATCAACATCATGACCGCTGAAGATCCTGTTGAGTACAACCTCATGGGAATCAACCAGGTCCAGTGCCACGCCGACATCGGATTAGATTTCGGGGCCGCGCTTCGTTCATTCCTGAGACAAGATCCAAACGTAATAATGATCGGAGAAATCCGCGACTTTGAAACAGCCAGCATTGCTATTAAAGCTGCAATGACCGGACATCTGGTCATATCGACTCTTCACACCAATGATGCTCCTTCAACAATTGGCCGGCTCCTTCAAATGGGCCTGGAACCTTTTGCCCTTACCACTTCTCTTCGAGTCGTTGAAGCACAGCGTCTTGTGAGAAAAATTTGCAAAAATTGTTTTGCTGAATATAAACCCAGTCCAGACGTTATAAAAACACTAGGACTCACCGAAAAAATGATCGGAAAAATGCGACTGGCAGACCTAAACTACTCGGATTTGACTTTTGCAAAAGGAACAGGGTGCGAAGCATGTGATCAAACCGGCTTAAAGGGCCGCCAGGGAATCTATGAAGTATTACCCATGTCCCAGGCGATCCGGGAATTGATCGAGAATCGAGCGTCAACAGAAGATTTGAGACGGCAAGCCTTAAAGGAAGGGATGCTTTCCTTGCGTGAATCAGCCCTTTATAAACTTCTGACAAAAAAGACAACAGTTGAAGAAGTCATCAAAACAACTCTTGAAGCTGGCGGAGAAGAAGATTCAAATAAACCCAAAGGGGGAGCAGCCAAAGCTTCTGTCTCCAAACCGGAGGGTTCAAAAAGTTCGGGACAACCTTCTTCTGCAGTTTCACAAACCACCTTCACCAACCAGGAATCAATTGGAGCCCTCACTGGAGAAATCCTTGCGTTCCGAACCGCCATTGAAAATTTAAACTCGAAAAGCGGAGGAGCAGTTAAACTTGAATCGGAAATATTCAAATCGAATTTGTCCGACCCTCTCGACTTGATTCAACAAAGGGTTTCTGCAGGAATTAGAACCGGTGATCAATCGCAACTACTTCCTATCATTCATGCTCAAGGCCAGAAAATCGATTTCAATCTAAAAAATCTGATCAATCACTTTTCAAATCCTTCCCTGAATCCTTCCAAATTTTCTTTGAACGATTTTGTCGAAAAGGAAGTAATGCCGGGCCTCAAAAATTCTGTGGCTCTTGCCCGAATTCTTTCCGGAAAAGCCAGCATCGGGCTAAGCCTAAAAGTATCCAAAAACCTGGCACCGACTCTTCCCTTAATAAGCATTGACATTGGAGCCATTCGACAAATAGTCGGAAACATTATCAGCAATTCTTTGATAGCACTCGCCGATGGCGGTGAACTGAAGATTATGAGCCGACTTAAGCCTGGAAGCACTGACAAAGTGGAGCTTGCAATTTTCGACAACGGCAAAGGAATCCCTACCGAAGCCCAAGTCAATCTTTTTCAGCCCTTTTCTGCTTTTGGAAGAAAAACACTTGGCCTGGGACTCTCCGTATCGAAAAAGCTTATTGAGCTATCCGGTGGGCTCATCTCAATTAAAAGTGCCCCAGGAAACAATACGTTAGTAATTGTCGAATTTCCGACAGCAAAGTAAAAAGAGAAGCCGGTGACACCGATTTCATCATCCACCCAAAGATAGATTGCTACTTATTATCACCAAGCTAATAAAGGAGTCTAAAATCTTTTTTTTTCAGCCCCGAAACGTATTCAGAGGACCACGTTGCAGATTTTTCCATTTTTGCAACTGAGGGATGTTTGTACCACGGGCATAAAATAGAAATGTTCAGGAAAATTTTCCCGGGAAATTTGCAAAAATAGCAAAATGTGACACCAGCAAATTCGCTGAAATAATTTTGGAAAAGAAAGCAGAAGAGGCAATCTTAGGGAAAAAAGACAGTGTCCAAGATGTTTAAAATAAAATGGGAGGAAACAATGTTTCATCTGGATTTTGTATTAGCAAAATTGATGCCCCAAAAATTACGTATTCTTTTTCGCATATCGCTGGCCGTATTATATCTATCAGCAGTAACACCAAAGCTGGTTCTTGCACAAGATTCCTCCAAACTTCCCGAAAAGCCGATAAACAACCCATTTCAAAATCTTATTGGCCCGATGAACGGTCTTTCAACATTGATAGAAACAAGTTCCACCGTTGGACTTGAAAAATTCTCATGCAATCTGGACAGAACCGGTAATGGAGATTTCTTTTCACTTTCCTATCAAACTCTTAATCTGGATTGCATTAAAGACTTTCATCAAAAAATTTCCGGCAAATTAAATTGTGAGATTGTTCAGTTCAATTTAAAAACGATGGTTTCTGAAGACACCGGAGCATCCAAAATTAAAATTTCCACAAAATTAAAAACGTCCACGTCTGCAACCACCTCAGGAAAAAAACAACCTCTTGAAATTTTCGGATTTTTCTCCGACTTTCCAATTTTCAGATGGGACCAAACCCTTGAGAGTCCCGCGATTTTTTCACTGTCCTTCGAAGAAGGAAAGGAGAAAAACATTAGTCTCGTTATTCCCAACCTAAATCAAATAGAAAACATCGACAAAAAAGTCGGATCAGAATATTTTGCCAAATCGATTTCCAAGTCCCAAATCAATGGAAACATAATTTACAATGTTTCCTTTTCCCAATCAAAAATTTTTCCAAAACTTTCGAAGTTGTCAGAATCCTTTAAAGCTCTTTCGCAAAAAGGCAATCTTGATGAAATCAGCCTAAGTCCTGAATCAAACCTCGATTTAGTTTGTACTATAAATGGACAATTTTCAGTTGACTCCTTAAAATCCCTTTTTGATGCCATAAAAACTACAGATTTGGGCCCCAATCTTACATCCCTTCAGATCCATATTCCTAAAGCAACTCAAGGAGAATACAAAGTAAGAATTACATCAGGAACTGGAGACGCAATCAAGGTCTCATTAGATGAAATCAATAAAATCCTTTCCGGAAATTGGCCCTCCATAGCAGATGGGAGGCTTGTGCTAACATGCAACCCCGGATCAAAATTGCTTAGTGCCGATATTAAAGACTCCGAGCTCCTTTCCCAAATTGAAAAAACAGCAACGGAACTAGGGTGGCTTTCATCAAGAAAAGGATTTAAGAAAAACGAATCCGGCGAGAAAATTGTTTCCTTGGAATTTAAACAGGAAAATTCTACAGGAAATTCAGGACAGATCAATATGAACGCTGTTTCAGGGACCCTGGACGAAGGAGCAATCGGTTTTGGGAAAATTATTGAAAAACGGTTTGTCGACTCAGATACCGAAATTACAGTAGCAATTGATCCTTCAGATAAGTCCAAAGTTTCTGAACTGTTTAAATCCGGAAAATGCGGGACTTTAAAAAGTTTCACAGCTAAGGAGAACAATGGACAAATCCTTTTTACAATGCTATTTTCCTCGGACAAAAGCAGTGCCGGACCCAATTTTCTAAGAGTCAGCGAATCCTTGTTATCTACCTGCATACCGTTGCTTCGGGAGGATAAGCTTACTCCGCAAAACAATTCAGGTTCAAACAGTTCCAGCGCAAGTTCTGCTACCAGTAATACAACCAATTCCAGTTCTAGTTCCAGTTCCAGTTCCAATTCCAGTGCCGGTTTGATTCCCGGTAACAATAGCCCACTTGACTCGCTGGAGCTTTCCCTTTCAAAAATGCAATACCTATCCAACGGCAAAATGGATATTCAGGGAATAACCACCAAAAGCGCTCTGATTTTTTCATTCCTTTTTAAATCACTTGAAGCAATCCCGGGAGTCAGTGATACGTTTTTTCATGAAGGCAGGTATTATGACTCCCCCAAGGGAAGAATCATGCGATTCTCGGTTTCAGCTCAGGGCCCTGAAATTTCAAAATGAATGAAGAAAGACACTGTGTGAAAGTTACTGATTACTTTTTATTGAAACCAGCTTAAAAAGAGAGATTCAAGTGAAAAAGATTAAATTCTTTCTTACCAATCACGATTGGCTGCTCTGGGTTCTGCTAAAAAATCAGTGAATTTGCTGTGTCGAAAAAAATATCGAAAGCCAGGAAAATAAAATGACCGAAGAAAATATCAGGTTATCCAAGTTGCTTTCCTCCTGGGGATTCGCTTCCAGAAGGAAAGTAGAGGAACTCATTTCGGAAGGGCGCATAGTGGTTGACGGAATTTTAGTGGAGGAGCAAGGCTTAAAAGTTGATCCAGCCAATGTAAAAATTGAGGTTGACGGTAACGAAATTTCAAGTGATAAAGCGGGGTTACAAATTTTCGCATTTCACAAGCCTCCCAATGTTCTTTCCTCATTAAAAGATGATTTTGGCAGGAAAACTCTTTCCGATTTCATTAAGCATCTTCCCAGAGTTTTTCCGATCGGCCGCCTGGATTACGACACCACCGGGTTAATTCTTTTAACCAATCAGGGTGAACTCGCAAATAAATTATTGCACCCCAGGTACAAAGTGGAAAAGGAATATTTTGCAACAGTAAGCGGCAAGCCCCTGACAAAAGAAGAAATGATACGCTTTTCCCAGGGAATTGAGTTGGAAGACGGCTTAACCGCTCCCTGCACGATCAAATTTGTTAAAGAAAATTCATACCAGGTCGTTCTGCGTGAAGGCCGGAAGCGCCAGGTGAAACGGATGTTTCAGTTCTTTTATCTGCGTGTTGAGTCACTGGTACGGACCAGTTTCGGTCCAATTCACCTTGGAAATCTACCTGAGGGAAAACTAAGATCGCTTACCGATAAAGAGATACGCAATTTAACGAACAGCATTTCCGTTTAATAACGACTTTTACGCAGACCTGAAGCACGAAATAGGTCGGATGAACGAACTAATTGAAATTGGTATTATTTCCTTTTCCGTAAAGCTGATTTTTTTTTCCACTGGTGGAAAGTGCGTTCCCGCGATAAAAGAAGAACAAAAATAAAAAAAGTATAGGAACTGAAGCTAAGGAAAATATTGAATAGGGGCTAAGATTATATTTAATAATGCAATTTACTGCCCGGATCCCATCTTTCCAGCCAATTTTCTTTCCTTCTTCATAAGTGCGGCCATAATAAGAGATTCCAACTTCATAAATTCGACAATTCAATTTTGCAATTTTTGCAGTAATTTCCGGTTCAAAACCAAAACGGTTTTCTTCGATATTAATCTGCTGGATTATTTCCCTGCGAAAGGCTTTGTAGCATGTCTCCATGTCTGTGAAATTTAAATTGGTCAGCATGTTTGACAAAAAAGTTAAAAATCCATTTCCAATTCTGTGCCAGAAAAAAAGAACACGATGTGAATCACTTCCCAAGAAGCGCGAGCCGTATACAACATCTGCTCTATTTTTCAGAATCGGCTCAACCAAACGAGGATATTCGTTCGGGTCATATTCCAAATCAGCGTCTTGAATTACAACAACATCACCTGTGGCAATTTGAATCCCAGTACGTAATGCAGCACCTTTCCCTTGATTAATCTCATGGTAGAGAACTCTACTAACTCTTCCTGAAAACTCAATTTCATTTTTGAGTTTTTGAGCTGTACCATCAGTGGATCCGTCGTCCACTATTATGATTTCTTTATTATGATATGGAGACGAATTTACTGCCTCAATAATTGCATCAATTGATTGTAATTCATTGTAACAGGGAATAACCACAGATAATTTCACGAATCACCCCAAATAACGCGCTATGCTGACATCTGAAATGCGCATTGAACGGCCGCGGATAAACCTCCGGCATAATAATCAGAGCCCGCCGCCAGATCGTAAGCTGTACCATGTCCGACGGCAGTACGAATATAGGGAAGCCCGAGGGTAACATTCACGCAATCGAGTCCACCTAAAGCTTTGATCGCAATCAGACCCTGATCGTGGCTGTGGGTGACAAAAACATCCCAATCAGTTCGCATTTTTCCAGTAAACATGCTATCGGCTGGGAACGGCCCCCCCAGATTCGGATTCACATTCCGGAATTTAGCAATTGCAGGCTTTATCGCGCGGTCCTCTTCATCGCCAAACAATCCATCCTCGCCTGCGTGAGGATTCAAACCAGCGATAGCAATTTTGGGAAAAGGATTGGAAGATGTGCAGAAGTTTTCATGTGCCAGTCGAATAGTCTCATAAACACTTTCCAGCGTAATCATTGCTGGAACATCACGCCATGCAACATGGAGAGTGGTCATTACAACCCTGAAATTTTCCCAAACCATGGCCATCCTGGACAATTTGGCTCTCGAAAGAGCACAAAGCATGTCGGTATGCCCCGAAAAAGGGGACCCTGCCAATCTTATTGCTTTCTTTCCAATTGGGCCATTCACCATTCCTGCACATTTTCCACTTGCACAAAGTCTATGTGCCACTTCAATCGCTGTAACAGCAGCAGCCCCTGCTTCAGCACATATTTTCCCAGGAAAGAAGTCGTAATTCTCCCCGGTATCAAAAAAGAAAACCCCTTTGCCAGGGTTTTCCACATCAGTTTCCGCATAGGTTTGTCCAGTTGCAAATTGACAATTCCCACCCTCATCACAAGCATGGGTTCCATGATTGTGATTTGCCACATCAGATAAACCTGTTTTAACTCCTGTGACTACGACTTCTCTTTCTGCTCCTTTTACTATCTCAGAAGCTCTTTCTTTGGTTACTTTCGGAAAAAAGGATCTGTTTTCCAGTTTGCCACAAAACCAGACTGGAGGCTGTTTCAGATTTAGCATTTGAAACTTGGACTGGAAATTCCGAAAATTGCCTATAAAAATCAGCCGATCTAAAACATTCTGCGATGCTTCAGCAGCTAACCTGGCAGCAATTCCAGGACCGATCCCACATGGATCACCAAGAGTAAGAGCGAACTTTGATAAGGCCATTCAATTTTTCATTTCTGCTGAGTACCAGCTTCCATCGCAGCCTGGACTTTGTTTTCAAGAATGCAGCTTGAAGAATAATTTTCGCATCTCAGGTAGTATTCTGCGGTTTCAAACAAAGCTTCTTGAGGGACCAACCCGATAATCTCCGAGCCAATAACCGGAACTCCATATCTTTCAGCTTCGCATTTGATTATTTCAAAAACCCTGAATAAAGGAGACTTCTTGTAGTTAACCATATTCATCGAAACTTGTACAACTCCTCGATCTTTCAATTCAACACCCATTCCCTTTACAAAGGCCAATCCACCGGAACTGCCGCGAACGTTTTTAGCAATCGCGTTTGCAATTTTGATATCAGCAGTTCCCAGATTTACGTTAAAAGCAATGAGTGGCATTCTAGCCCCCACAACAGTGGCTCCGGCAGTTGGATGAGGAGCACATTCCCCGAAATCAGGTTTCCATTCCGGTTGCTTCATCTTGGCGGTAAGACCTTCAAACTGCCCCTTTCGAATATTCGCAAGATTCTTTCGATCCTGGACCGGCTGACTATCTTCATAAAGATAAACCGGAACTTTAAACGTGTTCCAGATCATTGCGGCAACTTCTTTGCTATATGCAACCGTTTCTTCAACTGTAATATCCTTTATGGGGACAAATGGTACAACGTCAACAGCACCCAGTCTTGGATGCTCACCTTTATGATTTGTCAGATCGATTTTCTCCAACGACCTTTTGTATAACTCTTTAATCGCTATTAAAAGGCTTCTACGGTTTCCAATAAATGTAATTACGGATCGGTTGTGATCGGCATCAGACGAATAATCCAGAAGGAAGCAATCCGCTGTCTGCCTGATCGAATCGACCACGTATTCGATATTTTCCTTATTTTGTCCTTCGCTGATATTAATGATGGTTTCAATAATTTCCATTTTTTGCTCCTTTTTCAAGTAATTTAATACAGTTATCTTCGCACCCTGGACTCTCTATTGAAATGGTTCCTCCTGTGTTTTTTTTTGGGATTTCCAAAAAATATTCAGGAATAAAAAGCCCGAAGCTTCATTTCAAGTTAAAGTTCAGCTTCAGAAATTGCTTTATTTCTTTACCATTGGGAAATCGAGTTTATTGCGCTTTGCACAATCGATGGCGAGATCATATCCGGCATCTGCATGCCTGATAACACCCATTCCCGGATCGCTGGTCAACACTCTTGAAAGTCGTTTGGCTGCTTGATCAGTACCATCTGCGACTATTACCATTCCGGAATGGATAGAATTTCCCATGCCTACTCCGCCACCGTGGTGCACACTGACCCAGGTTGCCCCATTAACTGCATTTATGAGCGCGTTCAAAATGGGCCAGTCGCCAATTGTGTCCGAGCCGTCTTTCATGCTTTCGGTTTCACGATAAGGAGATGCGACAGAGCCTGCGTCAAGATGATCACGGCCAATAACAATCGGAGCCTTAACTTTTCCGGATCTCACCAGATCGTTGAACAGAAGTCCGGCTTTTTCCCGCTCACCATAGCCAAGCCAGCAGATTCGGGAAGGAAGTCCCTGGAATTTAACCTGCTGTCCAGCCTTTTCAAGCCACCGTTTGAGCGGAAGATTCTCAGGAAAAGCCTTTAGCATTTCGCGATCGGTTGTGTAAATATCCTCTGGATCTCCTGAAAGTGCAACCCACCTAAAAGGCCCCTTTCCTTCGCAAAACAACGGCCTGATATACGCCGGAACAAATCCCGGGAAGTCGAAAGCTCGCCTCAATCCACGATCTTTGGCCTGCCCTCGAATATTGTTGCCATAATCGAAAGTAATACTTCCATTATCCATAAATGCCAACATTGCTTCAACATGTTTCACTATTGAATCTTTTGCTTTTTCCTGGTAATTAACGGGGTCATCTTTTCTTAATTTTAATGCCGCTTCCAGCGTCATTCCAGCAGGAATATAACCGTTTAATGGATCATGTGCAGAAGTCTGATCTGTCAGTATTTCCGGCCTGAAGCCCTTTTTAAACAGGGAAGGAAGAACTTCGGCACAGTTTCCAAGCAGACCGATTGACAAAGGTTTTCTGGCTTTTTTTGCTTCTTGGGCCAATTTGATAGCTTCATCGATAGATTCGGTCATAACATCGCAGTATTTGTGTTCAATCCTTCGCTTGATCCTGGTTGGATCGACTTCCACTGCAATGCAAACCCCACCGTTCATCGTAACCGCAAGAGGTTGAGCGCCACCCATTCCGCCTAATCCACCGGTCAAAGTGATCGTTCCCGCAAGAGTTCCATTGAAATGTTTAACTCCGACCGCAACCAGTGTTTCATATGTTCCCTGCAAAATACCCTGAGTTCCAATATAAATCCATGATCCGGCAGTCATTTGGCCATACATGATAAGCCCAGCCCGGTCAAGCTCATGAAAATGCTCCCAAGTTGCCCATCTTGGAACTATCATTGAATTAACAAGTAAAACTCTCGGGGCCTCGGTATGGGAACGAAAAACCGCAACCGGCTTTCCGGATTGTACAAGTAATGTTTCGTCATTTTCGAGGCGACGAAGGGTCTCGAGTATCTTATCGAAGCACTCCCAATTACGGGCGGCTTTTCCAATGCCTCCATAAACAATCAACTCTTCCGGTTTTTCAGCGACTTCCGGATCGAGGTTATGTTGCACCATTCTATAAGCTGCTTCCTGGAGCCAGCTTTTGCATGAAAGTGTCGTTCCTTTTGGAGGATGTACAGTTCTAGCTGAGTGACACGAATTGTCCGACATGATCGACTAAGTCTCCTTTCCAGATGAGTTGTTTCGCATTTGCCAAATCGGCAGTCATGATTCTGTCTTCTGTCAACTGAGGAACATTGCGCCTGATAAATTCATAAGCAGGCCCCGTACCACGACCCAAGGCAAGAGGTTTGACAAATTCGTATGCCTGGGCTGCGCAAATTAATTCAATCGCAATAATTTGTACGACATGGTCAAGAATTCTGGCACCTTTTCTCGCAGCGATAGTTCCCATGCTGACATGGTCTTCCTGATATGCCGAAGTGGGAATCGAATCAACCGAAGCAGGATGGGTAAGGATTTTATTCTCACTTACCAAAGCAGCAGCAGTGTATTGTACAATCATCAATCCGGAATTAACCCCGGGGTTCATCGCCAAAAATGGGTTCAATCCACTGATCAATGGATTTAATAAGCGATCGATTCGTCTTTCAGAAATGTTTCCCAATTCTGATATCGCAATTCCGAAATAGTCTGAAGCAAGAGCCATAGGTTGGCCGTGGAAATGGCCACCTGAAATTATTTTTTCCCCCGAGAAGATGATCGGATTGTCAGTTACAGAGTTGATCTCGCGCGTTACCTGCTCCTGAACAAAATTCAGAGTCTCACGGGAAGCACCATGAACCTGAGGAATACACCTGAGGCTATATGCATCCTGAACTTTGTTGCAGTCCACGTGGCTCGCACGCACCTGGCTGTTCTCAAGAAGAGTATTGATATTCCGCGCAACAGCGATCATACCGGGATAGGGTCTTAACGCGATGAATTCGGGATCAAAGGGGGCTGTAGAACCTTTCAGAACTTCAAGAGTCAAGGCGGCAGTGATGTCAGCAGCCCGGGCCAGTTGTCGCCCTCTCTCAGAAGCTAAAGCCAGCACTCCCGTCATTACGGATGTTCCATTTATCAAGGCCAAGCCCTCTTTTGCCTGAAGTATTACAGGCTTAATGCCAGCCCTTTCTAACTCAGGTTTTGCTGGAAGTGGCTTTTCATCCTTGCCAAGAGCAGTTCCTTCCCCCAGTAGTACAAGCATAATATGCGACAGTGGAGCTAAATCTCCACTTGACCCAACAGAACCCTGTTCGGGAACAAAAGGAATAACGTCACGATTCAGCATTTCGAGTAAGGTTTCTACTACCAGTGGCCGCACTCCACTTACACCGTGAAGAAGAGAGTTTATTCTTATTGCAATCATTGCTCTGACTTCTTCGCGGGAAAAGGGCTTCCCAACTCCAGTTGCATGACTACGAATAAGATTTACCTGAAGTCTTTCCAAATCCGCGGGATTTATTCGTGTGTTGCACAGTTGGCCGAATCCAGTGGTAACGCCGTATACCACACGATTCTGAGATACCAGCTCTTCTACGGTTTCTCTGCAAGCGGCAACCTTCTCGAGCGCATCAGCTGAAATTTTGAGCTTCTCCCCCTGCGCTATTTTCAAAAGATCAATAGTTTTCAGCGACTTTCCATTCAATTCTATCATTCAAAAATTCCTTTCCGATTAGCATCACAATAACAGTTAAGGTTGTATTATATCATTTCCAGTGGATTTTCAACACTATCCTCATTTTAAAGCACTTAGCGCCGCCCCAACCGCACCAAAGAATGATCCTCGCTCGGGAAGAAAAATCGGCGATTTCAAAAATGACTCAAGTTCTCTTGAAAGGGCAAGATTGGCTCCCCCGCCAACCAAAATAAACGGGCCCAATCCTGCAATTCTTCGAACCATTGCGTGAATTCGTTGAGCAACCGAATTAAAAATACCCCGGGCGATGTCTGCTCGAGCCGCGCCCTCAGCAAGCTTTCCAATGATTTCCGATTCAGCGAATACAGCACAAACACTGCTTATTGGAACCACTTCATTCGAATTCAAAGCGGAAATTACCAGTTCATCAAAGCTTATCCCAAGTGTTCTGGCAATCAGCTCAAAAAATTTTCCTGTACCAGCCGCACATCGGTCATTCATTTCAAAATCCCCGATCTCACCATTTTTTTCGCGTTTGATGACCTTTGAATCCTGACCACCTATGTCAATTATCGTAGCCGCATCGGGAGCAAGTATGTTTGCGCCAAGCGAAAACGCAGAAATTTCAGTAATTATCTTGCATTTCAATTTATCCGCAGCAAGTCGACGGCCATAACCGGTACAAGCAGCATTATCTCTGGGGCGCCCTTCAACCCACTTCAAAATTTCAGCCTGGGAAAGTGGCCAGGAATCAAAAATTGCTGTTTCCCAAATCTGGCCATCAATAAAATATGCCGCTTTGGTCCGCCTCGAACCAAGATCAAGCCCTATAATACGCATTCTTCAACCAAATTTTTCGTCTGATATCGTATGATACGCATTTTTCACCCATTTTTTTTTAGGGAAAACCAAATGTAAAAACAAAACTAAAATATCATTTCATGCAAAACCTAGCAATTAAAATCTGGCACATCAGAGGGACAGCGAAACAGAGTAAAAATTACTTGGCTTAAGAACCTGCACCACCGCAAGTGCAGAAAATTTGTAAAAAAAAATTAATTTTCGCGGTTTTTTTTTGAGTTGTGTGGTTAATTGCCAATGTCAATATGAATTTACTCTTCGTTGCTGCAATGGGAAGGCATACTTGACTTAGTATTTATACCAATAATTGATAGGCCCGGCTAATTTCTGACCACCATAAAAGAAAAAAAGACCCACCAAAGAAAAGCAGCAACTAAAGAAAAAGCTTGGTCAAAAGAGTTAAATGTTGCCACACGGCAGCGTGGGTCAGTATTCCGGCGGTCATGGGTCAGTTTTTATCCGATGGTAACACAATAATTTAAAGTAATCACGTAAATTGATATGTTTGACCAAGCCTGTGTGGCTGTAAACCGTCGAAAAAGTTAGATTATTATTTCGTGGGATTGGTATTACTTATATCCCGCTTAGTAGGTGTAAAAAAAGAGTCGAGAAATGCCAATTTTTAACCACATTTTTAGTGACAATCCATCATTTTACAATCTAGATTAAACAAGGTAGTATCATAAAATCAGGGGTAACAGGAAAAAAAGTTCCTTTACCCCGACCCTTTCTCGCGCGAACGCAAGGGGAGAGGAGGGAGAACCCCGAATCATTGAGTAGTGAGAACAAATCGTGATCGGGAAAATAGTGAGAAGATTCAAAACAAGAGGAGTAAAAATGGAGTAAGGATCAATTATTTCTTAATCCTGGCTAAAAAAGCTGGATAAGAAGTGTGAACCAGGGGAATTCACACCTGGAGAATGCCGGAAAGTCAGATGGTCAGGGAACTTTACCAATTCCAAAAAGTTCCAGGCGTATCCAAAAACGACCAAGGGCTAATGACATGCCCTGGAAAAATTATGCGCAGTGATTTCTTTTTGGAAATGGAATAAGAGCAAAAAGCAGTTAATATTCGCAAATTTTCTGACAATAACAGAGGATTTTTCTCCAAAGAAGCTTTGGAAACCCCAAAAAGTGAGTAGGAACCGAATTTAACGGATTTTTAACTGCATTAAGAATGCGGTAAAAATGACATTGTAGCAAATTAGCTGAAAAAATTTTGGAAAAAAAAGCAGAAGAGGCAATCTTATTGAAAAAAAGAAAGAGTTTATGCTCTTCTCTCTGGAATCTCCGTTTTAAAGCAGGTTTTAAAGAAATAGGATTAGCTACTTTCATACAGTGTTTAAAAAATTTGATTTGGAGACAGTGTAGCAAATTTTCCGAAAAAGAAACTTGACGAGGCGGTCGCTGAGCGGAGTCCAAACGACCAAAGTTATAAAATAAATGGTGTGTAGGTGAGTCCATCAAAATGAATGAAGGAATTAACACAATTGTAGCAAATTGCTGGAAAATAATTATCGGCTGAAATGCTACAGTGTCGATTTGGAGGCAATTTTGCTTTGAAGAAAATCAAAAGAGGAGGAAATTTGAAGAAATTTCCCCACTTTTTCTGAGCTGGAAAAACAGATTGCGAAGTTCAAAATTACTGCAAATATTGAGTTTTTTGAATTTCTCGAAAAATGTGCTGGGTTCACGGTGGATTTGTTGTTGAACAAACATCCGCTTAAATCGAGGAAATATGACTACTTTCAATTAACGGAAAACTCAGCTACTGAAAGAGAGAATTCAGGAGAACAAATTTACCGTGTGTGCTGGTTTGACGGCAGTTGAACTGGAAAAATTTTAAAATACGGAGATAATATGACCATTTTTGAATTTGCCAGAATAAAAGAAAAACAGGCAGAGAAAGTCTATCGAAGACTTGCAGAAATAGGCTTCAACAAAGGAATGACAAACATTTTCGAAATGCTGGCGGATGCAGAAAAATTACATTCGGAAATCACTGAAAAAATGGGAGCATCGGAAAAAATTGAGATTTTGGATTCAGGCATTCTCCATTACACCAAGGAAACAATAAATAAAATAAGATTTGGGAAAGAAAAATTCAATATGACCCCTTCTTTGGGCCCGATTTTCGAAACTATCCAAGCTCTGGAAGCTGAAAATGAAAAGTTCTACCGAAAACACGCGAGGAAAGCCACTGACAAATACCATCGCAAGGTTCTTCTTCTATTGGCAGAACAAGAGCATCAACACTATACTATAATGGGAGATGTTATTGATTTCTTCAATTTCCATGTTAACTCCCCTGAAAATAGCGATTCCTGTCTTCATCAGTTAAATGCATGATAGTATTATCAGTGAAGGAAGGCCATGCCGTTTTAAAAAAATTCAGCTAAATCGACAAGCTAATTTTAGGGTATAATGAGCAATGGAACAGAACGTCCGATAAAGCCTTCTGGACTAGAGCAATTTGATAATCTCAAAACACTTTTAAAGCCGGAGAAAATTCTTCTTGGTGAGGAAAGTATGAAGTTTAAAGTTTTATTTTTTCTGAGTATTATTCTTGTTATTGGAGGAGCTGCTATGACCCAACCGGATTCAACCTGGAAAACGCTTACTGCCGAGGAAGAAGCTGTAATCCAAAATAAAGCAACCGAACCACCTTTTTCGGGGAAATATGTGTCCGAAAAAAGGTCCGGAATCTATCACTGCAAAAGGTGTGGGGCGGCTTTGTACCGGTCAATTGACAAATTCGAGTCGGATTGCGGATGGCCCAGTTTCGACGATGAAATTTCCGGAGCGGTAAAACGAACTCCGGACGCTGATGGAAGACGGATTGAAATCCTCTGCAACAACTGTGGCGCTCACCTGGGACATGTTTTCGAGGGAGAGAGATTGACCTCCAAGAACATCCGCCATTGTGTAAATTCGATATCCATGGATTTTAAATCCTTCGACGATGAACCCCTTCAGAAGGCTTACTTTGCGGGAGGTTGTTTCTGGGGAATGGAATATTATTTCCGCAAAACAAAAGGCGTAATTTCAACAACCGTGGGTTTCATGGGCGGAAAGAAGGAAAATCCATCCTATGAGGAAGTTTGTACCGGCGAAACTGGGCATATAGAAACACTGGAAGTGGAATTCCTTCCCTCTCAAATCACGTATGAGGAACTGGCACAACTTTTTTTCGAAATTCACGACCCCACCCAGGTAGGGGGACAAGGTCCGGATATAGGCCAACAGTATATTTCATGTGTTTTCACAACAGACAACACACAGAAAGCCACTACCGATAAGCTGATTAAATTCCTTCTCAACAAAGGACTGAAAGTAGTTACAAAAGTCGAGGCGGCAACAAAATTCTGGCCTGCTGAAGATTACCATCAACAATACTATGAAAAAAACGGGAAAACACCTTATTGCCACACACGACGCAAACTGTTTTAAAATACAATAGTACGCATTTGCTAAGACCTGTCCAAGTTGCGAAAATCGATCATGATTTGATGCTGGTTCTCAAATTTAGTTTTCACGATTTTAGTATTCGTACGTATCATTGTTAAAAAACGCATTATTCTTGAAAAACCTTTTGCAAATCGACTAGAAAACCTTGTAAAACCTGAACCGGAGCTTTTGCGTTTGAAAGATAAATGCGATTTTGAACGTATTTTCCAGTTTCGCTCAAGTCAAATACTTGTACATACTTGTCGTTCGGGGAAATCACCCAATATTCCCGAACTTTATGAAACTCGTACAAATCTCTTTTTCTGGTAAGATCTTTTTCGGTGGTAGACGGTGAAAGAATTTCAACCACCCAATCCGGAGCCCCTCGGCAACCTTTGTCGTCAAGCTTTTTCTTGTCGCAAACAACCACAAGATCCGGCTGAACAACTGTGTCTATTTCGCCATCAAGTTCATCACCTTTGGGAAGTCTGACGTCAAAAGGCGCAACATAAACTGCACAAGGTTTTCCTTCCAAAAAATTAGCCGTCATCTGAACCAGGTTTACCAGAAATTTTTGGTGCAGTCTTCCAGGGGCAGGCGTCATATTGAAAGGTTCCCCTTCAATTAGCTCCCAACGCTCACCTTCAGGCCAATCGCACAAATCTTTATAATTGTAACGTTCTTGGGGGTTCGGTTTTAGTAATGCCACTTTTTTCTCCCAACAGATTTTTTTTTTCACATTGCGATTAGTATAAGTCCATCAGTTGACTTTTTCAAATATTTCCTGGTATCTAAAACACCGAAGCGTTTCCTTTTTCAAGGAAACGCTTCGGTGTTTAGTGCTCTCAACGAATCATCAAAACAGTGTCAATAGTTAGCTCCGGCTTCGTCCCACCATTTTAACCAGGCTTCAACAGCTTCATCACGCTCTGACAGCGAAGTTGCCTTGTCCAGGTTGAAATTTTTTCCGGTAATACTTTGAAGCGCTTTATCAGCTTTCAATTTCACTGAAATGTCTTCAGATTGCAATCTGATAACAAATTCATCAATCAACACTTTGGAATGCAAATTTGTGAAAGTGTCCAGGCAGAAATTTTCGACGAGGTCGTTAGTGGTTTCGAAATAAGCTCTGATTATTGTGGGGAGTGCAGTATCCGAATTCTTCCAGCCGGCAATGGAAATGGCACGTCTTTGAACATCTTTGTCGTCATCATTTATCGATTTGATAATTGCCTTGTCAACATTGTCACCATCGAAGTGAGAAAGTACATTCAAAATATTGAGCTTGATGGGAGTAGAAGCGTTGTCCAGGACAGATATCAACCTGTCACAAGTTAAGTTATCTTTCAATTTTACAATATTGTCAGAAATTTTTTCCAACAATTCACTTCTATGTCCTAAATTACTTATCAATAAATTGACCAAATAAGGTGCGGCTTCAACTTTTCCTAGTTCACCAAGCTTTTCCACTGCCTGAATTTTCACCATATCGCTTTCGTCGCCCAAATCCTGGATAGCTTGAAGAAAAGTCAATTTTTCTGATTGATTTCTAAAACTGATTTCCCCTGTTCCGTGGGGAAGTTCCACAAAAGCTGTATTTTTCTTGTGATTCTCTTCTGGGGCAACAGCCTTCTTTTCGGCAACGTGGGATTCTTCAGCGCCGGCCTCGACCTCGATTTCCTTAACCAAAACCGGCTTTTTTTCAGCCGCAGCCAGAATCTTTTCAGCTCTTTCAGAATAGGACATCGACTCACTTGCAGTCGTCTCTTTAGTTTGTACAGATTTCAAAGGAGTTACAACTGCCTCGCCGGGTTTTTCAAGAGATTCTTTGTCTTCAATTTCCTTCTTTGCATCCAATCTCTGCTCCAGATTGGCAATCCGATTAAGATTGTACTCCAGTTGTGGTATAATGCTTGAGAATTTTAAACTGACCAGATCTATTTTTTTGTTCAGATCTATCTTTATGTCTAAAGCAGCTTTCGTAACTGATTCATCAATTATTTCCGTAAATCGGCGGTTCATCTCTTCTAAAGCCACGACCATTTCCGATTTATTAACATCTATTTTCTTTGTAAGATCGGTTTTGATTTCCTGGGCAGCTCTGGTCACGGTATTTTCAATCGCAGAGTTTGTAACCGTTTCATTTATCATCTCACCGAACCGACGATTTGCCTCCTCTAACGAGGCAATAACATCACTTCGATTGGAATCAAGCTTTTTATTCAGGTCCGTTTTTATATCCTGAGCAGCTTTGGTAACCGATTCATCAATTATTTCATAATAATGTCGATTCATATCTTCAAGAGTCCCGATCAAATCAACATTTTCAGAATTTCTCAAAGCTACCGCATCATTTCCTGCCGGCTCTTTTTCTGTCCCCTCACTCACCTGGTTCTTATCTGTTTGAAGGGCGGAAGCAACTGGTTTAGCAGGTTTGTTCAGGGTTTTTCTTATTGTACCAATTGTTGCATCATCAACTTTTTTTAAACCCGATTTTACCATCTGAGAAACCATGTCACCCACTTTGGTCTCTTTAGTTTCTTTAGGTTGGGGAGACTTGGGAGCCCTTCCAAAAATCCCAAAAACTTTATTGACCATACCCGCAGCGGCATCATCAATTTTTCTCGCCTGACTCCCTAATTTCTGAAAAAATGAGCGGTTATCGCGCGTCATAAATGCTTGCTCCTAGTTTTTCTATTTCTGTTTAGTAAATCTCTAACAGTCAATCCACTTTTTAAAGTTCCACCGTATTTTAAACGAAACATTCTCAGTTATTTCTTTCCAGCAAAGAGAGCACTTTCCTGAAAACTCTTAATTATCGCTAACTTCGCCCACTAAATAAAACCCCTGTAAAATCATCATTTTAACCTAAAAACACCAACAAAAAGCTTAAACTGTCCTGGTGAGCTTAGCAAAATAATTAAGCCCTATACATTAGTCTTCATTACTCACTTCGTCTCTCCAATGAAAATTCGTCCATTTGCTGAATTTGGGGAAAATTAATTGTAAAAGCCCGTCTTTACCTCTGACACAGTATCGGACAACTCGTTGAAAACTTCTTGCAAAGTCGATTCGACATCTTTCAACGATTCGATCTTGGCTTCCATTTCTCTGACTTCTTTAAGAAGTTCGTTCTTGTCCTGATTTACTTGATCGATCTTGTTGTCGAGATCATCTTTCTCTTTTTTCAAAACGGAATAATAGTTCTTCTCAAGGTTCTCCACTTCTCTCTGAATTAATTGAGTTGCTTTTTCTTCCTGAGATAAAGCCGTTTCCAACTCAAGAATTTTGTTTTTGGAATTTTTAACATCCAACATCAAACTTCTAACTTTCTGGTTGGAGCTCCTTCTTTCCTCTTCGAGAGTCTGAATTTCTTTCTCGGGTTCTCCAAGGCCTGCAGTGGTCTCTCTAAGGTTCTCCAACTTTTCTTTCAATTTCACATTCTCGTCTTTAAGTTGAGAAAGCTTGCCATCTGCTTCCCTGATATCTGATTCCAAGGCTTCCTTGACTTTTTGAGCAGAAAAAAGCAATTTCCTAAGATCGTTTATCTTTCCAAAAGCATTTTTTCCACTAAGTAACGATTGATCGGCTTTTTCGTTCATCTGTTCTTAACTCCTATCTCTTGAATTCCATTTTCATTAGAATTTACGGTAAAGCTCTAAGGATTCAAAGGTGGTTGCCCCCTGGAAATCATCACAATCTCTTTAATAGATTGATATAGGGTCCCTAATTCAGACTCCTTGGTCTGAAGAGATTTCAACTCTTCAGTCAGGTTTTTTTTCTTGTTTATATAACCAACAGCTTCTTCTCTAATGGCTTGAAGCAGGTTCTTGGAGTCTAAAAGCTCGCCTTCGAGACGTTCATTGTTATTCTGTTGTCTTTGGAGGCTTCCCTGAAGAATTTTCTGCTTTTCTGAAACATCCTTCTCTTTATAGTTCAATTCCTCAATAGTAAGTGAAAGCTTTTGCAATGTGTTAGAAAGCTCCAACATTTTCTTAAAGGTATTCCTTCGCTCATCTTCAAGGAATGCAAACTCAGATTCATAGAAAGCCATTTTCTCCTTTTCTTCATCGATCTTTCTCAATCGATCGATCATTGCGGAGTTTTCATCTTGTACAAGAGCTATTTCAGCTTTCTGGGAATCCAATTTTGTCTCAAGAGATTTATTCTGTGCTTCAACTTTCTCAAGTTCTTCCTTGAGTTCTTTTATTTTCTTGATGATGGTTTCCCGGTCAGTGGAAACCTCAACCACTTTTGTATTTACCTCTTTAGGCGCCATTTAAGTACCTCCTGATTCGAAGGTTAAACTTATCACAAATAATGATAAGATTGCAAGGATATCGGCGAAATCTTCCCAATAATTTAACTAAATTTTTCGGGGTAAGGGGTGGGGGCGCAAACGCTCTCTACAGGCCAGTTTGACGGTGTTTTTCCGTAATAAAAAAAATGTGCCAGAAAGTTAAAAGAGTTGTTTTCTTTTCACATA
The DNA here is from genome assembly GCA_015233565.1 of Candidatus Rifleibacteriota bacterium. Classification (GTDB taxonomy): domain Bacteria; phylum Muiribacteriota; class Ozemobacteria; order Ozemobacterales; family Ozemobacteraceae; genus JADFXM01. The sequence goes on along the minus strand of JADFXM010000011.1, from coordinate 95,061 downwards.
AAATTTGCTATTATCTTTTCGACTTGAGGGGAATTTTTTTTCAGGATGCCTGGGTTCATATCCGACCCCTGAGCGTACAAGCAAAAACCGATAGTAAATTTATTGGAAAAAAACCAATCATTCAACGCTAAAAAAATTTAATCAAACTGCCGAAAGGAGAAGTAACATGTCAGAAGTAGTTGGAAATGTAAAGGAAAATGTCCTTGGTGGCATTAAAAAGATGAAGGAAGAGCTGACCGTAGCTCAAGGGGAAATCCAGAAACTGACGGTCGAAAGAAATGATCTCAAGGACAAACTTACAAGAACTGAATTGGAGTTTTCGAATGTTCGTAACACCCTCCAGGACAACCTTGGCAAGAAGGAATTAGAATTCGAGAATTATCGGAATGAATCGATCAAGAAAACCGTAGGACTTGAAAAAGAAGTATCCGATAGCAAAGACAGAATAAAAATGCTCGAAGAAGAATTAACCGACGCCAAGAGGAGTATGGAAGAAATTAAGAAAGCCCTGGAAATTTGAGATAACCGTTAAGAACCAAGCGATTGATTCGCCCTGGGGAATTGTTTCTTCCTGATAATAAGAGGAACAAAAGTGTCCTACGGCCTTTGATGATAAACAAAGGCCGCGGGATGTTTTGTTTGTAAGTTAGCTTCACATCCTCTCAATTTCGGGAAAATTTGGTTGATTTTTTCCTCGAAATATCGAGTTGATGTTTTATGTATTGAGTTTCCCCTGAATTATTCAGGAGATTGGTAGATTTCTATGTAATTTACATAGAGAAAGGCAGAGGATAAGCATGAGTAACCCCAGCAAAAGGGAAAAAAAGAATATCCTCCTGGTCGGAAAATCAGGATTATATGAACGCGAAATCGAAAAGGTTTTAGCGGCAGATGAGGTTTCTATAAAAGTAGCTGCCGATGAGAATGTTGCAATTGAGATTCTTAAAACGCAGAAATTTGACATATTAGTAGCCAAAGCGTCCCTGCTATTACAAGGTGCTCCCAAATTCATTTTCCTCCTAAAAAATGATTTTCCGGAAGTTGAAGTCCTTTGTCTTGCTTCTCTGGCTGAGTATAAGGAAGCCGAATTGGCGATTAAAGAAGGCGCTTATGAAAGCCTGACTGAGCCGATCAATCCCAGTCAGTTGAAAGTATTATTCCTCAAAACCGTTGAACATCAAGGGCTAGTCCATGGAATTAAAGCCGGTGGTCTGGTTAATGAAAAAAAGGGAATTTTATCGCGAATTGAAGAGCTGAAGAAGTTGCTGGCAGAAATTGAACATGATAGGCAGCAGATAAAAGATTTGCGTGGAGAGAATGAACAACTTCGTTGGGAAAACGGAAAACTAAAAGAAGAGATAGGCACATCAAAAGCTGAGTTGAGCGCAATGACAAAGAAGCTTCAGGAAGCCGAAGAAAAGTATGAGTCGGTTTTAAAAGTCGTAAATGAAATAGAGCAGGCATTGTAAAAATAATGGCGAACGAGAATTCTCAAATGCAAAAACGAGATCACATCCTTATTGTTGACGATGAGGGTATTATTCTATTAGCTGTTCAAGATATTCTCAGCGATTTTGACTATGACATTTCCACCGCATTAAGTGGTGAGGAAGCATGGGAAATACTTCAGAAGGAAGACATTCAGATCGTATTGAGCGACCTTCGAATGCCAGGAATGAGCGGGCACGACCTTCTAAGGAAAATCAAGGAATATAATCCTCAAATCGAAGTAGTACTTATCACCGGTCATGGCACAGTCGATTCTGCTGTGGAAGCAGTCAAAGACGGGGCCTATGACTTCATTCTCAAACCAGTGGAATATGAGAGAGTCAGCAGAACTGTAAAACGTGCTCTTGAACATCGGGAGCTGAAATTAAAAACTGCTGAAGTATCGGTGAAAGAAGAGAAAGATGACATTCTTTCTCGTATTGTCAACATTCGGAAAACCTTGTTACCTGCCCTGGAAGTAGAATCCAAAAAAGCTGAACTGGTGAAAGAACATGAACAAAAACTCGGAGTTTACGAACAGGAAGAAAAGCAATTAAAGGATGAACTGAAATCCCAGGAAGAAGAAAACGTCCGCATCGTAAATGAATTATCCGAAGCAAAGAATAAGATTTCCGACTTGAAAGAAAAGCTAAGTCAGAATGAAAATGATTATATAAAACTGTCTGATAATCTTGAGAAAAAAACTGAAGAACTGAAAAATCTTGAGGAAGAATTTGCGACCAGCAAACAATCAGCTTCAGAGCTTGATAAAAAGCAAACTAACCAAATTAAAGATCAGGAAAAGCAGCTGAATTCATTATCGAATAAAATCGAGGAATTTGAAGAAAAAGTCAAAACCCAGGATGACGAGTACTCCAAGCTTTCAGATGAATTGACTCAAACAAAAGAAAAGCTTTCTGAAAACGAAAATGAATTTAAAAAACAAAAAGAAGAATTAAAAGAAGAGCTTAAAGTTAGAAACGAAGAATTAAAAAAGAAAAAGGATGAACTGAAAAAGAGTGAAGAGGAGCTGGCAAAGAGCAATGAAGTTGTTATTGAGCTCGAAAAGAAAGTTGCTGACCAGACAATAGACCATCAAGAAAAACTGGCAAATTCTCACAAGGAAATTGAAGGACTGGAGCAGGAAAATAAATCCAAAGATGAAGAAATTTCCAGGCTTTCCGAGGAATTGTCTGAAACGAATGTAAAGCTGTCTTCAAGTGAGAATGAGTCAAAAAGACTAAATAAAGAGCTGACTAAAAGAAGTGAGGATCTGAAAAAGAGAGAAGACGAATTGGCCGATAGCCGAAAAACCGTTTCTGCACTGGAAAAACAGGTGTCAGTCCAAGCTGATCAGTTGAAAGAGCGGGAAGAGAAACTGGAAAATTTTCAACAGGAAGTAGCCAACCTTAAAGAAGAGATACAATCCAAAGTTGAAGAAAATTTGGAAATTTCAGGGGAACTGTCTGAAACAAAGGCGAAATTATCTGACAGCGAAAATGAGTCCAAAAAACTCACCAAAGAACTTACTAAAAGAAATGAAGAACTGAAAAAGAAAGATGCTGAGTTAGCAAGCACCAAAAAATCTCTTAGCGAGCTTGAGAAAAAGAAAGAAGAGCTAACTAACGAAAAAGAGCAGCTTCAGGAAAAATATCAGCAAGAGGTTGAGCAACACAAAGAAGAGGTCAACACTTGGAGCGATGAAGTTTCTCAACTGACTGGAAAATTAATTGAAACTAATGAGAAACTTTCTGAAAAGGAAGATAACTTAAAGACTCTTAACCAAGAACTTGCAAAGAGAGGTGAGGAGCTTAAGAGAAGAATCGATGATTTTAAGAAGCTGGAAAAAGACTTGGCAACTCTCCGAAAAACCTCTCTTGAAATGGAAAGAAGATATACTGAGCTAACCAAATCCCACGAAAAACTGCAGGAAAGTTACGATCATGATGTTGAACGGCTGAAAGATGAAACTTCCGCTAAAAATGATGAAATTTCCAAACTGAATGAGGAATTATCAGAAACCAAAGGAAAACTTTCGGGTAGTGAAAATGAAGTCACCAAACTTAGTCTGGAGCTATCCAAAAAGAATGATGAGCTTAAAAAGAAGATTGATGAACTTAAGAAGAGAAATGATGAATTTAAAAAGCAGGAAAAAGAACTGGCAACCAATCGCCAGGCTGGTAATGAACTAAAAGAGCAAAATGCCGACCTGATGAGCGAACTGGAGAAAACCCAGGAGAATCACAACCGAGATACCGAGCGGCATAATGAGGAAATTAATTCAAAAACTGATGAAATTTCCAGATTGAAAGATGAACTTTCCCATGCAAAAAATTCTATTGTCGTGAATGAAAAAGAGCTAACCAAGCTTAATCAAGAGATCACTAAGAAAAGTGACGAAGTCAAAAAGAAGAATGAAGAGCTTAAAAGACTGGAAAAGGAATTAGAAAACAACCGCCAGGTGATAGTAGAGTTAAAAGAGCAGAATGCTGATCTGATCAAGGAACATGAGCAACTTCAGGAAAACAGCAAACATGATCATGAAGTTCACGAAGAAGAAATAAATAGTAAAAATGAAGAAATTTCCCGGCTGACGGAGGAATTATCTGGTACAGGCAGCAAGCTTTCCGAGCATAAAGACAAATTGCAGAAACTCTCTGAAAAACTTGAGTTCAAGGAAAGCGAACTCAGGAATGCTCGAGAAGAGATTGAGACCAGAAACAACGAACTCACAAACGCACGAACGGAGATAGAGAATAAGAATAGTGAACTCGCTTCCGCACTGACAGAAATCGAGAACAAGAGCAACGAACTCACCAGTTCACTGTCAGAAATCGGGAGTAAGAGTAACGAACTCGCTTCAGCTAGAGAAGAAATTGAAAGTAAGAACAACGAACTCACGAATACTCGGGCAGAGATCGAAAGCAAAAATAGCGAACTCGCTACCGCTAAAGAAGAGATTGAAAGCAAAAGCAACGAACTCACAAATGCTCTGGCAGAGATCGAGAGCAAGAATAGCGAGCTTTCCACTGCACGAGAAGAGATTGAAAGCAAAAGTAATGAACTCACTAACGCTCAGGCAGAAATAGAAAGCAAGAATAGCGAACTTTCCACTGCGCGAGAAGAGATTGAAAACAAAAGTCACGAACTCACTAACGCTCAGGCAGAGATTGAGAGCAAAAATAGCGAACTCGCGACCACTAAAGAAGAAATTGAAAGCAAGAATAACGAACTCACGAATACTCGGGCAGAGATCGAAAGCAAAAATAGCGAACTTGCTACTGCTAAAGAAGAGATTGAAAGCAAAAATCACGAACTCACTGCTGCACGAGAAGAGTTTGAAAACAAAAATCACGAACTCACCAACGCTCAGGCAGAGATCGAAAGCAAAAATAGCGAACTCGCGACCACTAAAGAAGAGATTGAAAACAAGAATAATGAACTCACTAATGCTCGGGCAGAAATCGAAAGCAGGAATAGCGAACTTGCAACCGCTAAAGAAGAGAGTGAAAGCAAAAACAATGAAATTCAAAAGAGAGAGAAGAAGTTAGCTGATAGTAGTGAAGTTGTAAGAGAATTAGAGAAAAAGAATGCAGAACTGACGAAAAAATATGAACAAACTCTGGAAAACTTCACCCAAGACGATGGATTACTAAAAGAAGAAATCAAATCCCGAAATGAAGAGATTTCCCAACTAAATGAAAAATTGTCAGAAGCCAAAAAGAAACTTTTCGAAAATGAAGACGAACTTCAAAAACTTTCTGATGAACTGGTTAAGAGAAATAAAGAGCTAAAAAAGAAAGAAGACGAATTGGCTATTAAGCAGGTTTCAGCTCTTGAAATGGAAGATAAACGGGAACAGCTTATCAAAGAACATGAAGAGAGACTTGAAGTTTATGTCGAAGAAGAAAAAAAGTTAAAAGAAACAATTAAGCAGAAAGAAGAGGAATTAGCGAAACAAGCTTCGGAACTATCTTCTTTCAAAGCAAAGTTAACTGAAAATGAAATTGAGTCCGGAAAACTTAGACAGGAACTGGTCAAAAAAGAAGAAGAGTTGTCACTTTCCCAGGTTCCTGATTCTGAAATGGATCAAAAAGTTGCAGAATTGATTAAAGCACACGATGAGAGAATCGGAAAATTAACGCAGGAAAACCATGAACTCCGTGAACAAATCAAGCTTAAAGATCAAGAATCCTCCAAACAGGCCAGTGCTCTGGTTGAGCTACAAGAAAAACTGTTAAAAATTGAAAAAGAGTCTAAAAAACCTAAGCAAGAGTTGGGGAAGGTTTTTCAGCCCCCAGTTTCAAAACAAAGCCCTGTCAGCGAGTCAGAGAATAGGTCTGCCGATCTGATAAGGGAATACAAAAACAGACTTGAAACATACGAGCAGGAAGAAAAAAAGCTTAAAACCGCTTTAAAGCAAAAAGATGACGATTTTGCGGGATTGACAAAAAAATTGGACGAAGCTAAGAACAAACTCCGCGAAAGCGAAATTGAGTCCAGCAAACTCAAACAAGAGCTTTCTGAATTTTCCGCATCAACATCTGACCTTGGCCAGGACTCAGAATTCCCTTCTGAATTTAAAGGGCCTGAATTAAAATCAGCCCCTGCAATCGATTCAAAACTTTCCTCAAACTCAGCTTCCACATCAAGAACCGAACCCTCTGCAGCAACTGCATCAGCCTCAAAGGGAATGTCCACCTCCCTGGTAGAAAGAAAAGAAATGCCAATCGGTCGTGAAGTTTTTCCCAGTCGGGAAGATTTGATGGATAATGGCATTAAAAAAGCTGAATTCATATTCCTAACTGCAGATAGTCCTGAAGCTAAACAAATTATTTCAGCCGGCTTTGTTTGTTGGGCTGAAAAGAGTTCCGAAGAAAAAACAAAACACTTGAATCTTATTGAAAAGATTAATCCCAAGCTGGCAGTTGATCATTTGAAAAACTTACTTGCCATTGAAAAAGACGGTTTGGTAAAATCCCGAATTATTTATCTTATGGGAAAATCGCTCGACTACTCACTTTTTCCGACAATTGCAGAGTATTTGACCGACAAGGATAATCGAGTTCGCAATGAAACAATACAAGCTTTGGATGCTTTAAGTGATGCGCAATTTTTAGGAGTGATTACTGACTATTTGGCCGGTTCCAATGCAAGAATCAAGACCGGGCTGGTACAATTCATCCTGAAGCACAACGACCCTAACGAAACCGGAGCTTAATATTTCCAAGCAACTAAAGACGGTGAAAGGTTCTGGGCAAAGAGAATTTTCGTTTTCAAGTGACTAGTAGTGCGTTTCCAGAATAACATAGCAATAAAACTACCAAAAGTGGCTGATGTACAGTAAATCTAGAATCTGAAAACATAACAATTTCCCCATGCCAAATCAAAATTTATGTACTGGCTGATTATGTAACGGTATTTTGGAAACGTCATACTAGTGTTTAGCGCTTTGGTTCTGCCGCGTAACTCAAACAGGCGAAAATATCTGCCTCAGTCAGATATGGATGTTACCAACGGATAAAAACTGACCTCAAGCTTTTTCTTTAGTTTCTGCTTTTCTTTGGTGGGTCTTTTTTTTCTTTTATGGTGGGTCAGAAATTAGCCGGGCCTACCAGATTGGAAAATCCTGGAGAATTTCATTCATGGTCATCCCTGATGCCGCGAAATGACAAAATATCGCAAACAGTAATTCTCATTCCCCGAAAACACGTTTCCCGCAGCATTTTTCCGGTTCGATCGAAGTGATTCCTTTGCAAAAAACGGGAATTACTTTATCATATTGGTAGGAATTGCCGCAACTGGGGCAACAGGGTTTACACGCATTTTGGGGTCTTTGAAGGTGATTTGGGTTCGGGTTCCGGAATCATTTTCCACTATGAGAGTTCCCCCAAGTTGTCTTGCAAGCATATTGATCAACTTTGTACCGGTTGACCCGCTTTTAACTTTTTCTGGGGGGATGCCGACTCCATTATCCTTAACTGTAAAAACCAGATTTCCTGATCCGTCGGGTATAAGTGAAATTTTGATTTCCCCTTCGCGATTGTCTGGAAAGGCATGTTTAATGGCATTGGTGATAATTTCGTTAAATAGCAACCCCAGAGGAACGGAAATCTCAAGATTGAATTCAACCTCTTCCGAAACTTCCAGTTTCAAGGTGACCTTTCTTTCTTCTTTGCCGTAAGAAGTTTGGAGTTGAGCTGCCAGGCTCTTGACGTAGTCAGCCATATTCACATGTGCCAGATCAGTCGAAGTGTGAAGTTTATTATGTACAAACGCAATCGCATCGATTCGAGAACGTGTATTCTCAAAAGCTTTTTTCGCAGCTTCGTCAGTAATATGCCTGGATTCCATGTTTAAGAGGCCCGCAATAATCTGAAGGTTGTTTTTCACCCTGTGGTGAACTTCCTGAAGGAGAATTTCCCGGGCTGCAAGAGATGCAGCAAGGCGTTCTTCCACCTTTTTACGCTCAGTCAGTTCTTTTTCGAGACTGACCGTGTATTCTTCAAGCTTTTTCATCATCCCCTGTTTTTCAAGCGCTCTTTTGATGCTGATTTCCAATTCATCATATTCGATCGGCTTTGCAATGTAATCGAATGCCCCCGCTCGCAAGGCATCAATTACAGTCTCCGTTCCACCGTGGCCGGTCATCATTATTACTTCAGTAGACTTGGACAGCTCTTTTATCTTTTTCAGGACTTCTATTCCGTCCATACCGGGCATTTTTATATCAACAAGGGCCATATCAGGGTTCACCTGCTGAAATAGTGCAAGTCCTTTAGGGCCATCTTCGGCACAAAATGTCTCGTAATCATCGAGCTGGAGGAGCTTTTCCAATCTTCTCCTGATCAATTCTTCGTCATCAATTATCAATAATTTTGCCATAACTTGTTCCCCCGTGGTTCCCACTAATCAAGACAATCAGGAAGCAGCACTTGCTTCGAGAACCGGTAATGAAACTTTCAACGTGGCTGTTTCGCCCTCAATTCCGTCGGCTTCGATCTTTCCCTTATGCCCTTTGATTATTCCATACGATATGGACATTCCAAGCCCTGTCCCTTTGCCGGCCTCTTTCGTAGTGAAAAATGGTTCAAAAATCTTTTGCTTCTGCTCTTTTTTCATTCCGATTCCGTTATCTACAAAACAAACCTCGACCATTTTTGTCTCGGGATTATATTTCGTGGTTATATGCAGCTTCTTACTGTAATTCGGGATACTCACTATTCCTTTGGAGATCCGCTCTTCTTTTTCATCCATGGCATCTCTGGCATTGGAAATAATGTTGATCCAGACTTGCTCAAGTTGGTAGGGTTCGCCCTCCATTTTGGGAAGTTCAGCGCTAAAGTCCAGTGATAATTCAATATTGTGCAACCTTAGTTGCTCTCCCAATAGAGTCAAGGCTGACTCTATAGTTCCACGGATATTAATTTCCACAAACTTTAGGGTTTCTTGTCTCGCAAACGTGCGAATATGAAGAATTATCCGGGACATTCTTTTAACTGAACCTTGGATATCCGCAAGCCCCGATTCAATCTCCTCTTTGGTTAATTTTCCTTTTGACAACAATTTTTGAAAAGTTCCAACCACCAGAGAAATTCCATTCAGTGGCTGATTAATTTCATGAGCCAGCCCTGTGGACATCTCACCCAATATGGCCAGCTTTGAAGTCTGAAACAAAGAAGTCTGTGTCTGGGCCAAAATCTTGGTTCTTTCCTCGACCAATCGCTCCAGTTCCTCATTCATCTTCTGTACAATTTCCGAAGAGATTTTCAATTCCCTGTTTCTATAAAGGGAATTCCGGGATAATTTTATCCTTTCTATGGCTTTTTCAATTGCAGCGAGCAACTCATCGATATCAAGTGGTTTACGAAGATAATCTATTGCCCCTTCTCTTAAAGACTTTACAGCGAAATCAGTATCAGCCTGTCCGGTCGTCATAATCACTTCAACGTCCTGATAGAACTTTTTTGCCTGTCTTAAGAATTCGATTCCATCCATATTTTCCATATGTACATCAGTAATCACAACATCCACTTTTTGTTTGGCAAGTAATTCCAAGCCTTTATCCCCGCTATAGGCTTCAAAAGTTTGGTATCCTTCTTTCTTCAAAAGTTCGGAAAGCCTGGCGACAATATCCTTGTCGTCGTCGATAATCATGATGATATGTTGATATGGTATTCCCTCTCTCGTGGCTATTTTTTCCTGAGCTCTTCCGATGGAGGCAGATAGATTTTCCATATCTATCGGCTTTTCAAGATAGTCAATCGCACCCCTGACCAGAGCTCGAACTGCTACATCACTTCCCGAGCTGGAAATAACAATTACCTCGCAATTCGGATTTATTACTTTTACTTGTGACAATAAATCGAGACCATCAATATCAGGAAGTTGGACATCGAGAAGAAGAAGGTCGATCCGCTCTTTGGAAAAGGTAGTCAGAGCGTCTTCCGCATTGCTGGAAGTGAGAACCCGGGAGAAACACCTTTTCAGTTCTCTTTCAAGCTGGATTCTGATTATTCTGTCATCATCAACGATTAAAACTGTTTTATTCATACTTTTGCAGTTTAAACCATCAACCTTTCATCTTCAATTTTTTTCTTCACAGTGAATTATTTTTATTCAATCAATTACCAGTGCTGGCACGTAGCCCCTTTTCCAGTCAGAGACTCACTACCGTCCTCTTTCACCTCGAAAGGCAGCAAAAATCAGGTTTTCCTTCTTGTCATCACCTAAAATGGTAACCGAGGTCAAAGTCAAGTAGGAATGTTTTCCAATACTGATTTCCTGTAATGTCCCTTTTCCCGATTCTAATATTTGGCAAATATTTTCCTCAAAGGATTTATAAGTTATTTTTACACCAATTTTGTCCAATTTTTCAATAAATCTGTCATCAATCCTTTCCGGCAACTCAGTGAAAACCGAAGCTAATTGTCGATTCATAAAACGGACATTCATTTCCCGGTCAATTACAACAATAGCCAAAGGAATTGCATCAATAAGCTTTTTAGTGAATTCTCCGGTCAATTCATGCCCCTTGTGACCGAAAAAATCCACAATAATTTCTTTTTCCGTTGTAATTTTCGCAATAACATCATTAGCCAGTTCGATTTCCCGAGTTCGGAACTTCAAAGCACGTTGGGATTTCAACTTTTCCATGGCCTTTTCAACGGCAACGATCATTTGGTCTAAATCTATGGGTTTCCTCAAAAAATTCATCGCACCGTTGCGCATAGCCTCAACAGCGCTCGATTCATTGCCATAGCCTGTAATAATTATGGCTTCAAAATCTCCGGATAACTCTCGCATCTCGCGCAGGGCCTGTACCCCATCTTTCTTTGGCATCTTGATGTCAAGCAAAGCTACATCGATTTTATTCTGCTGAAACAAAGTTACCGCTTCTTGCCCATCAGCAGCGCAAAGAACTTTCCAATCCTCGTTTTCAAGAACTCTGGAAAGAGACATACGTGCAGTGTTGTCATCTTCAGCAAGTAGCAAGGTGGGAGAAAAACTTGTCATTTTAGTTTCAAAACACTTTTCTCTGGCTCTTCCCAATGATATGGCCAACTGATTAGTATCAACCGGAATTTTCAAATAGTCCATCGCGCCTTCCCGCAACGCAGAAATAGCGATATCAGCATCCCCGTGAGCAGTTATCAGAATAACCTGGACATTGGAAGAAAGGCTTTTCACCATACGAATTATTTCCAAACCATTAACATCAGGCATTCGCAAATCGGTGATCACAATGTCAGGATTTTCTTTCTTGAAAATATCAATGCCATTCTGACCATTTTCTGCAACCAGAGCTTCAAATCCATCTTTTCGAACGGATTTGACAAGGCTTTCCCGGGCAACCTCATCGTTTTCAATTATTAATACTTTGCACTTTTCCATAAAATTTCCTTTTTTGCGACAATGCTATATCGCCAAAAATCAAGCTTTTCATTGGCCGGCCCTTCCGCAATTAACACCGGAGAGAGGGAATTATCCACGTATTTTCTGAAATGTGTATTAGTGAGCAAATACAAAATTGTTTACCTTTACAGTCCCACTAAGCCTCTTTAAAACTGCACATGATGTTAATTACAACCCGATTCAAAGAAAATCACTTTTAGAGGAAGCAAATCACTAAAAAATCAAGCTTTGAGCGACTTGGAGAGAAGTTTAAATGGAACAGTAGAGTTACTATATTTAAGAAGGACCTAAAAAAACAAAATTGCTTCGGCAAAAATGCCTGGCAATTTTAAATTTGAGAAACCGGAAATTTGTCAGACCCAAAGTACCACGTCAAAGAGCAATGGGCAGGATCACTCTGAAGAGGGCTCCCTCACCAACTTTGCTCTCTACTTCTATTTTCCCTTTGTGTTCCTCAATTATTTTTCTAGTGACAGATAATCCCAATCCAGTGCCCTTTCCTGGCGCCCGGGTTGTAAAAAAGGGCTCGAAAATTTTCGTCATGTTAGCTTCAGGAATGCCTGGGCCATTATCTTCGACCTCGATTACATCCAGATCTTCTTTTCGGTATGAAGTAATCTTGATTGTTTTTTCTTTTCCGGACGATTCCATGGCAATTCGGGCATTGCTGATAAGGTTCAGAACAACCTGCTCAAGACGGATGGAATCACCAAGAATTGCAGGTATCTCTGGGCTTAAATTCATTACTAATTCAATATTCTGATTCTTCAGTTGCTGCCCAACAAACTTAAGAGCGTTTTCCACTACTGTATTTGGTACAACCTTCTCAAGAGGCCACCCTTCGGTGCGTCGGCTGAAAACCCGCATATGGTCAATTATTTCAGCCATTTTGTTCACCTGGTTCACTATCTCAGTAAGATCGCGCCCAACGTTCTCTTCTTTGTGACGACCTTTCTGGATATCTCTCAACATTGATTGAGAAATGATTTTAATGGAATTCAGGGGCTGGTTGAGTTCGTGTGCAACCCCAGCCGCCATTTCCCCAAGAGCGCTTAACTTTTCGGTCTGTACCAATTGAAGGGTTGTATTCTTCATTTCTTTGGAAACTTTTTCCAAATCTTCTGTCAGACCTGATGAAGCAGCTTTATTTTCTGCCAACTCCCTGGTTTTCAGTTCCAGTTCTTCTTTCAGCTTAAGACAAGCTTTCTGGCTCTCATGGAGCGCTGCAGTTCGCAGTTTCAATTCCTCTTTTATTTTCTGCAAATCGTCACTATCCGAACTTAACATACTAAACCAAGTTCCTGCATCGATTTCATTGAATGTATCCAAAGTATTCTCCCTTCCGGACCCATCAAACCAACTTTTTGTTGAAAATAGCCAGTTGAACTTCTTCCAATTCCTTGGCTGCTTCCATTCTTTCCATTTGTTCCTTTTTAAGGATCGCAGCTTTGGTTTGTGCCTTTTCTTTATCGGCAATTGCTTGTGAAAGCTGACGAGTCAAAAATTCCTTTTTCATTCCCAGATTTTCAATTTCTTTTACAAGTTCCGCTCTTTTTGTGAAAAGCGAAACTTTTCGCTCTTTTACGCTTCTAAGTTTGTTTTCAGCACTTTCACTGCTTTTCCGCTGAGCTCTAAGCGTGGTTTCCAGCTCAGAAATTTGTTTCTCCATCATCTTTTTTTCTTCAATGAAGGAATCTTTTTCTACATGAAGCTTTTTTGCCATTTCAGCATTGATAGCAAGTTTCTGGTGCTGAGATTTGAGTTGCAGATTTTCGGTATTGAGTCTGGAAATATCTTTATAATTGGAATCAAGTTTTTTTTCTAATTCTTTCTTGCCTTTGGTTAGTTTTGCAAAACTATCGTCTATTTCCTTTATCATTTTAAGGAGGACTTCCCTCTTTTCTTGGATCGAAAGCCCATCAAGATTCATTGGATATATCCCACCATACTTAAAAACTATGCTGTTTTTACTCCTCTCGTCTTTCCTCTCTTTATTTTCAACTTTGTCTGAAAGAGGGCCTTGCAAAGAATTAGTAATTTTTTTAGAATACATTTTGCTTAAACGATTTTCCATCTTACCTAATCTGCCTTTCCCCCACTGCTATGAATCGAAAAGATAATTCCTTAAAAAAGATTTTCTTTCAGAAAACAATGGGATTTATTGATTTTTTAGACAAATTTCTATCAAAAAAGGTTTCATGCCAATTAATTCCGAAGTACAAGTGATCGCCAACGGACTCATACAGAGTTCCGGGGTTGCATAGAAAAGATCAAAAACTACACCACGCAACGAATTTATCACGATAACAAACATCCTGTCAAGTTTTCCCCGGATCTTTCATGGGCCTTTTCCTTTTCAAGGCGTCCAATAAAACTATCGACCATTTACTCTTGAAGATTGAGAAATACCGCTTTCGAAAATTCCCAATTTGATACCACCCAGCAATTATGGGTTTGTGATTCGGAGCAATTTTTCAATGTTAATGGTGCTGTTTGATTATCATTATTTCTGAGCAAAAAAAAGTAAAAACATGAATTTACTGGAAAAAGTAATTATGCAAAAAAGTAAGGTTCAATCGCAATATACTGAAGGTTCGTCAGGTCGTGAATAATAATAGATATTCAAACTAAAGCATCGTGGAAATGCGCGTGGAGATTCAAACCCATAATTGCTGGATACCACCTATTATTCTTGAATTGGAAAACATTTTATTGTAAAATTACTAGCCGTATTGAGTAATTTTACTCACCATTGTGAGTAATTGAAAAAAAGGGATTAAAAATGAGCTTTCATCACGAGTTCAAGCGAACCCAATACACGCTGATAAAAAAACGTCTTACAGAGCCGGGAAGATTTATTCAGGTTTTGATTGGCCCACGTCAAGTTGGAAAAACCACCATCGCCAAACAGCTGACAAAAAACATCGACTTTGATTCTCATTTCTCTTCTGCGGACGATCCGGCAACTCATGACAAGCATTGGTTGAATCAGCAGTGGGAAATCGGGCGTCTGAAAACATTGCCAGCAAGGAAATCGAAAAAAATTCTCCTTATCATTGATGAAATACAAAAGATACCAGATTGGCCTGAAACTGTAAAACGTCTTTGGGATGAAGATGCTTTCAATAACACCCCTTTAAAAGTTTTGTTGCTAGGTTCATCTGCTTTGCTTATTCAAAAAGGTCTTACGGAAAGCTTGGCTGGAAGGTTTGAACTTATTTATTCCCCTCATTGGTCCTTCAAAGAAATGAATGAAACTTTCGGCTTGAATATTGATCAGTATCTCTTCTTCGGAGGTTATCCAGGTGCAGCTCCTTTAATAAAGGATGAATCCAGATGGGCAAAATATATTATTGATTCATTAATCGAAACGACGGTTTCAAAAGATATTTTGCAAATGACGCGAATTGACAAACCATCACTGTTGCGAGCACTATTCTTTCTGGGATGTAATTATTCCAGCCAGATACTGTCTTTTCAAAAAGCAGTGGGACAGCTTCAAGACGCAGGTAATACCGTAACTCTCTCAAATTATCTGAATTTACTTGGACAAGCAGGTTTACTTAGCGGAATACAGAAATTTTCTGGGAATAAAATCCGCCAGCGTGCTTCCAGTCCAAAGTTTATGGTTCACAATACCGCCTTAATGACTTCAATTTCGAACCTGAAATTTTCAGAAGCTCGGAATAGCCCGGATTTTTGGGGGAGACTTGCTGAATCAGCAGTTGGTGCACATTTACTTAACTCGTCGTTTTCAAGTGGAATAGAAGTATTTTATTGGCTCGATCACAATAGAGAAGTTGATTTTGTCATTAAAAAAGGTGAATCAGTTATCGCTCTTGAAGTAAAAAGCGGCCGGAAAAAAAACTCCTTGTCTGGTGGAGGGCTATTTGGCGAGAGTTTTCCAATTAAACGGCAAATTCTTATTGGAACAGGTGGGATTTCGTTTGAAGAATTCTTTAAAATTCGGCTGGAGTCACTTTTTTAATTAAAATTCAAATCATTCTGTTCCAAAAATTCACTGTCCATAACTTTCGTGAAATATCCTTACCTGTGGGTTAATTCGAAACACAGCATACCAAAAAATGTTTTTCTCCAAGAAAAAAAATCTAAAGTGTTCCAACTCCCAACAACATGGCTTTTTCATGCATTGCGAGCAAGAAGTTGTCGTATTCCGAAAGTTTTTCCAATCTGGGGAGGGCCGACGAAAAACTGAATCAACGGAGGGTGCTGGAAGAGACGCTTTTCTAGCCATCCCACAAATGATGTTTCATAGAAAATAGGACAGTGTAACAAAATTACCGAATAAATCACCTTGAAAGCGGGCATGAACAGAGAAATACAAAATTAGGCGAAATATGCTTTTTTGTTCTACCAAGGTTTTCAGCATTTAGCCTTAAATTTGAGCTAAAATTACCAGCCAGCTTGCTGGTATATCTAAAGTTAGAAAGATCGATTTTAAATCCTCGATCCGAAAAACATTAACTGAAAGCAATTCTTTTGAAAGTCTATCATTGGAAAAATCCTTTTGCAAATGATAGGTTTTACCTCGCTTCGGAAGAGAGCGGAGTTTTGCTGGTGTCGAAAATAGTAATTTTACAAAATATATCGCTTTTTAATATGTTAATCTAGTAAAAATGAAAGGCCAGTCTAGCAAAAAATTCAAAATCTGTTTAAAACTGATGTTCCAACACCGGCCGTGAGCAGAATGCGGTATGACGCAGTTCGCAAAGCGAACGGAGTTAGGGCACATTCCTGCTCAACGAGCACGATGGGCAGAGCGCGAAGTACGGAGCCAATCGGGCTCGGTGAGCGGGCGAAGTTGCTCACGGCCGGTGATGAGCCGGCCGCGCGAGCGGTCGGCTCATCGAGAGAATGATCTAAAATCCGCACAAGAAAATAAAATGAAAGCGGTTTTTCAAAAAGTACGTAGCCAATATTTCATTAGAGTAAAAATCTCTGTTGAAGACTGCTTCAGAAGTTCCGTGCCATTTTTTGAAATATCACCTATCCTTGCCCTTTGATTAGCTTCAACACTGCACCAATTGAGAATAATTGCCTTGGAAGATCCGGACTATATCCTCGGGAATTGGAATTCTGACCTTGATGGAGTTCTGATTGGAGCAGTGCAAGAAGGAAAAATTAGCGTTAAATCAAAAAAGACCCTGTCCATGTGAACCTTTGGATGTTCTCTTGGAATCATGATCTTCAAGGCTTTTCATGGACAGGTAAATTGGGGGGAAATAGGCTCAAACAATCATCCTACCTGTGCTTTATGCCATTTTAGACATGGAACTTTGGATTAACCAGTAACTCAAAAATTCACGAAAATTATTTTTTCCAATTTTTCTTTGCTTGTGTTGATGTAGTTTTAGAAGCCAAGTATTTTTACTCTTTTTCGCTGCAACTTTTCCAGCAACTATTCATCAATCTCAAGTTGTAGCATTTTTTTTGGGGATTAGCCGCCAAAGATCCATTTCTCAAAACTTTTTAATTGCGTTGTTTAAAGCCCAGAATTCGAATAGAAGTGCTTGTACTTCGTTATATTCTTTCTCAGTCTCAATTCCGTGATCTCTTGTTTTCTCAAGCTCTCTGTTGCAAACAGTGAGACGCCGTTTTAATAGTTCCAATATCTTATTTTGGGTTCTTTCAATAATTTTTCCCTTTATTTTCACCATTTCACGCGCTTCTTTGGGGAAATAACCTTTTTTTATCTGGACATTCCATGCAGTACAGGTTTTGTGCAACCACTGCCCGGGAAATGGGCAATAATCAGTCGAACCCATCGTAGTAAAAAATTCCTTCAGAATTTCCTTGATTTCATAATTTCGCCAGGGAACTGAGCCTAATTCCGGGCTGGGCAGGTTTTCCATATCATAAATAAATAAAGAACCATTCTCGGACAACCTTAAAATGGAATCAAATAAAACTATCGGTAAATCTCTCGGGGAAATTTCATGTACCGTATTCGTTAGAGTAATAAAATCAAAGGTTCTGCTTGCTGGAAGCACGTCATCAAGTTTTGCCAAATCTCCAAGCAGAAAATGTCTCGACTTGAAACCGGTGTTTTTCGATTTCTCATCAGCAACATCCAAAAATTCCTTGCACAAATCATAACCCCAAAAGTTTACCTTTTTGCGCATCTCCTCTGATAAATTCATATCCACATGCAGGATTATCTGGCCTTTTCCACAAGCCAAATCTAACCAATTGAAATCACTGATTTTCGGATCATTAAGAATTCCCTGGATTTCTGTAATTATGGCCTGATGCTGAACAAGAGTTCGGTTCTCATCTAAAATAGCTTCAGGTTTAATCTCGGAAAAATCCGAACGCTTCGAATTCTCAGAGCTTCCCCCCCCGGATTGATCAAGTAGAATTCTTTCTGCGGAAAAAACTGTGCTGATTGGAAAAATTACCAAAAACAAACAAAGAAGAACTTTTCTCATTTCAAACCTCGACAAGCTATTCTCTCAATTTCAGGTATCCTGATGCGTATTTGAATTGATCAGAAATTCAGAGTTTCCAACCGGAAATCCATCTGGCACTTTTCAAGGAAAAAAGTGTGCTTATTTGTGCTGAAAATTCTTCAGAATTGTGCCAAATGAGTTCCTTCTGAATCAGGAAGTCCGAATTTGATAAATGGTGAGACAATCATTTTCGAAGAAAAAGTTGCCCAATTTTTCCCACATTTGGTTCCAAACTATTGTTTCCATTGGGCGTTATCCTTAGGCGCGGTTTGAAAAAGTCATCTCAAAACACTTTCAATTTCAATCTTGAAATTGGAAAAGTGAAGAAATTACGGAGCGAAAAAAACGTGTGATGCTACAACCAACACAAGGCAAGATACGCCAAGCGCAGCTATCAGCATCTCTCGTTTGAAACGTGCATATTCACCCACTTTAGCACTGACATAGTGCTTCATTGCACTCCAGTTCAACATCACATGAGCCACTGCCGCAATTAAAAAAATTATCGAAGCAGCATTGTGCATGGCCATGAAAAGGTGGCTCCAAAAATCGATTTTTTGCGGTTCACTTTGAAGGACTGAGCTTCCTGGAAGGGCAGGAAGACCTGAACCTGAACCCCCTGGAATTCCAGGAGTTTCTTTAACTAATGGACTTCCCAAAGTTCCTGGGACAACAGAAATGTTTGCCCCCTCAGGGGTGTAATTCACAACAAAATTGCTCAAAATCGCAGGGTTTTCGGAAACCGGATGACTGGCGTGAAAAGCGAAATGCAGAGCAACTCCGGAAGGTACAAGCCACATTCCCGCACATAAAAGGATCAATGAAACCAAAGCTCTGGCATTGATCGGAAATGTCCGCAAAAATTTCTTACTTCCCCCTTTTGGCTTCCTGGCAGTTTCCAACTCCAGCTCATCATCTTGGTTTAAACTGCGCCATGCAATTTTTTGTGAAGCGGGAAGAAAATTATCAACGTGGTCTATACGATTCTTTGCATAAGCAACAACAAAACCATGCATTTCAGCTGAACCGGTTGGTGAACCGGGAGTTGAAGCAAGTCGCTCATCAACCCCATTTTTGTTTTTCATCGAATGTTTTTATACGCTTTCAAAAAAAAATCTGCGAAAAGAAAGTAACCCCCAGAAATGATTCATTATTAAACAATTCAGGAAATCCCTGGCGATTGAAACGCGTGAATTCCGCTTTTATTACCATCTTCCTGGCTGGACGAAATTTTGGATTTTAAATGATTGTTTTCTTTCAAAAGAGCGTTTATCTCGGAATCTTTTTTTACCAGTTCTTCCTTAGTTTCCTTCAATTGCTGCTCCAAATTTTCAACCATTTTTTTATAAATCTGATTTAATCTCTCTATTTTGCAGTCATGCATGTTCTACGCTCCTTTCATTATTGGAAACATTCAAATCAAGGAGAAGTTGCATTCAGTTTTACTACATGGCAAGCATTGCAAGGCCCTCTGGCTTCGTGCGGATTACGCGTAGCAGGGGTAATTGCCCGAGGTTGCAAAATGATGTCATCAGGATCTGGCGTTATCTCAGCAGTAATTACAGCACGGATAATATGGCAATTTGTACAAGGTCCGAGGTGCGGGTGTGGTCTTGGTTCACCTGGCATTATCATTGGAGCTGATTCAGCCTGAGCTAACCCCAGTCCATCCTCGGCAACCACTTCAAAGGTCAAAGTTTTTCCTTTTCGCCAAACTTGTACTTTAGCCCTCGTATCCAATTGTGAGAGTCGAGTAGCATCTTTAAATTGTTGCAAAGTTTTGACTCTAATACCGTTCAATGCCTGGATGACATCGGCGCCCATTATTCCGGCAGCTTGAGTGTTGAAAGTAACTTCGTTTACGATAATTCCCTCCAGATCAAGCGGATATCCAAGCTGCCGCTTCAAAGTCACATCCAATTCCATTAAATCCGAACCTTGCCAGTGCGCTTCAAAAATTTGCAGCTTTTTTATTAATTTTTTTATCAACACATCT
Organism: Candidatus Rifleibacteriota bacterium; assembly: GCA_015233565.1. Classification (GTDB taxonomy): domain Bacteria; phylum Muiribacteriota; class Ozemobacteria; order Ozemobacterales; family Ozemobacteraceae; genus JADFXM01. The sequence continues at coordinate 75,192 of JADFXM010000011.1, read as the reverse complement.
TCCTGTGCCATTAGAATCTCTTCCTGATTTTTGGCTGGACCGACTTTCTGAGCAAAATTAATCCAGCTATTCGAGACCCCTTCGACTTGTGCAGGTTCTGGAAAATTGGCGGAAGATGCAGTAGATCCCTGGTTTGTTGAATTAGTCGGCAGAGCCGATTTAACAGGTAGAGCAACTGTCTTAACACTTGGGCCGTTAGCAGGCCAATCGGCTGGAGCTAATTTATGCAAATTTCTTATCGACCGTTGATTAATCAGTTTTCGCAATTCCAGGATTGCATCTTCAGGATTTTTAGGTGAAACTCGGTTCTGGGATATCGAATTTTGCGGCAGGTTTGGTCCTGAAATTACGGGATCAACAGGTGCAGATTTATGAAGATTTCTGATTGACCGCTGATTTATCATTTTTCTCAGGTCAAGAAGGACTTCATCGGCGCTCTTTGGTGGAACTATTAACGGCCCGTTAACTATGGGCTGAACAACCAAAGTTCCTTGCCCCGATTGAAACGAAGGAGTTAAACGAATCTCCTGTTCCATCAAAGCCTCTTCCAGTATTCTTTTTGGAGATTTACTCTGAATTGAAGCCAACGATGGATCCAATAAGAGTCCATCATTCATCAAAGAAGGCTCGGGAGGCTTTTGAGCAAGATTTACCTGCCCATCTGCTACCGGCTGATTTGTCTTAACTTGTTGTGCAATCAAAGTTTGGTCAAAACTCGAAATGATTATCCCACCGAAAAATGCTATTCCCAGAAGGGTCTGGAATTTTTCCAACTTTGATTTCATCAGGGTAGCTCTTTTACGCCAAATATCCGTGGCTACTCTCTATCAAACTTGTTGGCAATAGCGCTCTGGCTGAGCCCAAGGTTTGGCTTGGCCTGGGACCTGAGTGCTTCGGAAGCCATGCTTCCACCCAATCCAAAGCGGGGTTTTTCCGTCTTTTTCGAACTGCCCTTTTTAGACATAAAGTTCACTTTATAACTTTCAAACCAGAACACGCTTGTAATTCCTGCAATCAGACACACAATGATGTCGTGGTTCAGATGCAAATATTCAAATCTAAAAAGACTTCTAAGATACGGTTGGTACAACACAGCTGCCAGGAAAAGGGAGCCGCCACCGATCACCCACCACTGAGCGTAATTTGGAGTTCGGAGGCTTTCAAATGCAGAACGTTTCCAACTTCGGTTGGTGATAATCAAGCAAAGATTGGCAATAATGAGAGTCGTAAAAGCAAGCGCTCTGGCTTCGAGTTGATCGAGATTGAAATACAATCGGGCAATAAGGAAAACTGCCAATACGTTGAAGAAAACCCTTATTCCCTGAAAAATGCTCAAAATCAACTCTTGCCTTCCAAATAATGGGGCATTAGGATCACGAGGAGGCCGCAACATAACATCCGGCTCTTCAGCTTCCGCCTCAAACACCACAGAACAAGTCGGATCAATTAATAGTTCAAGAAACACGATATGGACGGGAAGAAGGATCAGATCCCAGCCTAGCAGAACGGGAAACAAAGTTAACCCGGCAATAGGAACGTGGATTGCAAATATATACGCCATTGCTTTTTTGATATTGTCATATATTGTGCGGCCCTGACGAATGGCAGCAACGATCGAAGCAAAATCGTCATCCAACAGTACCAGTGAGGACGCTTCACGAGCCACATCAGTGCCACGTCCACCCATTGCTATTCCAATATGTGCGGCTTTCAAAGCTGGGGCATCGTTAACCCCATCTCCGGTCATAGCCACGATTGCACCTCTTGCTTTAAACGCTTCGACAAGCCGAAGCTTCTGATCAGGCGCGACACGCGCGAAAATGCACGTTTCGCTCACGCGATATCTCAATTCCTCATCAGTCATTTTATCAAGTTCCGGACCGGTTAAAACCTGATCATCCGGTTTCAATCCAATTTTTCGGGCAACATTTCTGGCGGTTCCGGGGTAATCTCCGGTAATCATAACAACTCTGACTCCAGCATCGTAACATTCTTTTATTGCTGCCGGCACAGTTGGACGTATCGGGTCAGAGAATCCGAGGAATCCTATGAATTGAAAATCGAAGTCATGCTGTTCCTCGGGAAGATTTTCGAGATCAAACTTAGCTTTGGCAACTCCAAGAACTCGAAGTCCAGAGTTGGCCATCGTATTGACCTGTGTTAAAAGTTCCTTCTTTCGAGATTCTTCAAGGTGGCATAAATCGAGAATGGCTTCGGCTGCTCCCTTGGCAGCGATGTCATAACTTTGTCCATCTGATGACTTCCAAACATGTGACAGTGCCAAAAGCTTCTTGGAAAGAGGATATTCCCTTTTAAGTTTCCAATCGGAATGGATTTGATCAGAACTCAGAAAACGGGATTCCACATGTTTTATTGCCTGATCCATCGGGTCAAAAGCATCCGTTTTACTTGCCAGGCTGGAAATCTCAATTACCTCGTGATACTCTTTCGGAAGATCTTTATCGTTAAGATCATCGATGGAAATAACTTTTTTCCCATCAGATAAGCTTGAAACAGTCATGCGGTTCAATGTCAAAGTACCTGTCTTGTCAGTGCAAAGAACAGTTGCTGAACCAAGGGCTTCGACGGCCGGAATTCGGCGCGTAAGAACATTTTTTCGGGAAATTCGCCAGGCTCCGATAGCAAGAAAGACCGTCAAAACAACTGGAAATTCTTCGGGTAGCATAGCCATTGCAAGTGATAACCCGGCCAAAAAGCCATCCGTCCAGTTGCCACGCGTAAATCCATAAACCACAACCACAATTATACATGCCCCTAACCCCAAAAGCGCAATATTCCGGATTAAGGAAGCAGTTTGTTTTTTTAAGGTGGTATCTTCGGGATCTAAACTCTGTAAAGCTTTTCCGATTTTTCCAAGTTCGGTATTCGGACCGGTAGCCATCGTTCTGGCAATTCCCTGGCCAGAAACAACCAATGTTCCTGAATACAAAAACGGTTGATCTTCTCCACCAGGGCGATCCATTACTAGCGGCACTTTGCCGTTCTCCGTGGGATTCTTTCTAACGGGAATAGCTTCACCCGTTAACAAGGATTCATTGACACAAAGGTTAAGTCCGGTAAGTAACACCGCATCGGCAGGAACCCGGTCTCCTTCATTCAAAACAAGCAAGTCGCCTCTGACAACATAACGGCCATCAATGCGTTTCTGACGACCATCGCGAATAACAAGCGCCCGTGGGCTTGAAAGGTCGCGAAGAGATTCAAGAGCCCGCTCGGTCTTCCGTTCCTGATGGAAAGTAATGCCCATAACCACAAAAACGAAGCTCAACAGCATAAGCGCTTCTTCACGATCACCAAGCATAAGGTACAATACGCCACACGCCACAAGCATAAGAAACATCGGTTCGCTTGCAACTTCCTTGGCTATATCGAATAATCCTCGGGGTTTACTTTGGGGAAGATCATTTGGGCCTTCCTCAATAAGTCGATTAGCGGCTTCCGCTTCAGTAATGCTGGTTAGTTTTGATAGATCAACAGAAGACAACATGGCTATTCTCCCTGGTAGATACAAAAACGTATCTTTTTAATTCTCAAAGATAGGCTGGATTTTCAAAGGCATCCCACGAAGGGGGTCTACCCGATAACAAACAATCCATCACCCTCCAATAATTGAGAAGACACAATTTCATTGAAATTATATACTGCTCTGACTCGTGTAAAAATATTTGGTCATTGAATTGAACAAATTGAAATCGTTAAAAGAGACACCGCTTCGGCTCCGCTCAGAGCGGGTGCTTCGACTTGGCGGAGCGCAAATTTCAAGTTCTGGTTGTACTGACAATTTCAAGTGTTCTGGTGCACCTTTCATCTGTTTTTCAAATTGTTTTCTTTTCATTGGCCATCTTCTGCAAAGATGTCATCAGATCGTGCTCTTTAATTTCGGTTGCAGTGGTTTGTACCTGCAAAGCGGATATCAAATCAGGATCTTTTGTGTTTTCAGACCTGCAAACAATTATTACATCACCTAAGTGCTCAAAGTTGGGCTTCAATTTTTTCTTAATTTCACTTGCAATTTCGTCGCTCCTCGCGATAGAGGTATCGCTTCCAATCATTACCTCGAGCTCGATTAAAAGGTCGCTTCCTGTATAACGAGTTTTGATGTAATTTACACCTTTAACTTCGGGGTTTTCAGTTACCAATTTATTAATCATGGCAACCTGATCAAGAGTCTGACCGCCATCCATTAATCCGCTGATATTCTTCGACAAAAGATGCCATGCAATCGGCCCAGTAATGACACCAACAGCCAAAGCCGCCATTGGATCGGCCTTTGGATATCCAAATTGCGCCCCCAGCATTCCTATTAATACCGCAACAGTAGTTATCGAATCTGCACGATTTTCAGTGGCATCGGCTTCAAGAGCCGGGCTGTTTACTTGCCTTGCAGCACAATATTCTACTCGAAAAAAAACTTCATTAGTCAAAATGGAAATGATTGCAACGATGATACCAATTGAATGCGGTGGAATAAGCGGTTCCGGGTTCATTAATTGTTCAATTGATGAATCCATGATAAGAACCGCGCCAAAAAACAGTACAACTCCAACGAACAAACCGCAAATATTCTCCACTTTTCCATGGCCGTAAGGATGGTTCTCATCGGGAGGGATCTTGCTAATGTTCATTGCAAGCATGACAACAAAGGAGTTCAAAACATCCGCTGAACTGTGTGTAGCGTCAGCGATTAATCCGATACTGCCGGTTAGCGTTCCCGCAACTCCTTTGAAAGCAGCAAGAAAAACATTGCTAAAAAGACTGAAATATTGAGATTTGGTGGCACAATCCTTGCATTTCTCAATATTGGGGCAGCCCTTGTGTTCCTGCGGGGCAACTCGTACTTTTTCAGGCATCAATTCCCAAAACTCCTAATTGCAAACAACCATAATTTCTAAATTCACTAAATTCACCAGGGGATCCACCTTCAACCTCTACTACGTTCAATAATAAGACCTCAAACACTATATTACTCAACTTGGAAGATTCCCCGGGTCTTCTCGTTAAACTGGCGATTCCTTGGAATCAGGGATCAAAATGAAGTGCATAAAGTTTTCCAAATCGGAAAATATTTAAATCCAGCCTGCTTCCCTTAACTTTATCCTTCACCAGAGCCCAGAACATTGGCTCATCCTTCAGGAGCTTTCCGTCAACTTTAACAATTATATCGCCTGGAAGAAGGCCTCTTAATACTGAATTGGAGGTAATTTGTGTTATCAAGGCACCGAACGGTACCGGGGATGCGAAGGACTTTCGATTTTCGGAAGTTACGGAAATAGCTTGTATTCCCCACCATGGTTGGGGATCCCAATTTTGTGACGGATCATTAACCATTTGCATAGGCATCTTCTGCTGAATTAATTGTGGAGTGAATTGAGCCATTGCGTTAAGCTGTTGTTCTCGAACTTTTTGAGCTTCTTCAGCGGGAAGAGCAGGATGGAGGAGCGCCATTGTCTTGTGGTGTTCAATGCTTCTCGCCAGCTCTTTTTCGTGATGCAAATCCCAGAAGCTCAGTAGAATCGTAAAACATATCAAGAAAACAACCAAACCGATTACCAAATTCGTATCGATTCCATTGCTTCCATTCCCACTGGCCATTAATTTTGCTCCTTTTAATTTCTTTCGAATTAGGAAATATTTACCACTAAATTGTCTTCGGTTCCAATTTCAGTGAAATATAAAATTTCGGTAAACCTCTTCTGAATAAGGTAAATTGTACATTTTCATCTAAATCCGCATTACGAAGAAGTGACCAAAGCATTTCTTCATCTTTGACCAATTGGCCGTTCACTCGATAAACAACATCCTCGGGTCGTAAACCAGCTTTCCAGCTCACGGATTTTTCATAAACGCGCGTAATTATTACTCCATGCGAGAACGGCAATTCGAGTTGTTTAATTACATTCGAATCAACAGAGGCAGCATCGACACCAAGCCAGGTCTCTTCACGGACTTGAGTATGCCCGGGAGCTGTTCTGATTGGAGTGTTAGGCGGAAGCGGCATTCCAACTAAATTCAGTCCCGCATTATTTGAAACTTTTTCAATATATTCGGGGAAAACATCCCACAAAACATTTACTGGAATGGCAAACCCGACACCACTGAAAGATTGTGTCGTGGAAATCATTGCAGTATTGATTCCGATCACCTCACCAGTGGTATTAACCATTGCACCGCCGCTTGAGCCAGCATTAAGCGGCGCGTCAGTTTGAATGAGGCCTTTAAACTCCCTGTTTGCAGTTGAAAGAGTCCGATTGGCGTTACTGATTATTCCCGAAGAGACCGTTTGTCCCAGGCCGTATGGGCTTCCTACCACAAGAATATTGTCGCCAACCAGTATGGAGTCTGAATTTCCAAGGGGGGCGGGGGAAAACACCGTATTTCCTGCGGAGGTTATTCTCAACACTGCGAGGTCCCAATCCTCGCTGAAATCGACAAGTTCAGCGGGATAATTTCTCGAAGCTTGATCTGGTCCGACGCTGACGATTATTTTCCGGGCGTTCTCAACAACGTGATGATTGGTGATGATGTATCCCTGGTTATGAACAATAACACCCGAACCGCTTTGAGCCATTGCCCCTTCTGTCGTAATTGTTACAATTGATGGCGCAATATTCTGAAGAATTTGGCTCAGAGAAATAACCGGAGAAGTGGGAAGAGGCTTATAAATTGGAAAAGCAACGGGAGTGCCCTGAAGAAGCGGTTGAACCAAATTAGGGTTGGCTGCAGTAGTAGGAATAGAGGGGTTTAAAGGAATGGCAGGATTAACAGAATTGGGAACATTAGGATTTGGGGCCGCATTTGCATTTTTTGCGTTTGGATTAGTATTCGCGGATCCATTGGCAGCAGCTTCGGAATTTGCTGCGTCCTGGGCTTCCTGGGCTGCTTCTTGGAAAAAATTTGTCTTTTGGTAATTAAACAGTAACCAGATAAAAGTTCCAAGAATCAAGGCAACATTCAAGACAGCCCACGGCCACAAGCCTTCTCTCGTACAAACTACTGCATTGGCCTTGCTCATTTTTTACCTCAATGTCAGATTGAGAACTGTACCGCGTCTCGAGAGCTCAAGATTGGCTCCTGCCTGAGGGTCCACCTCGTTCATTATTGTAATAAAATCTGCGAGGGTTCGAACCGGTTGTCCATTAATTTTTTGGATAAAATCTCCCATTACAAAACCGGCAGTTTGAGCAGCACCCTCAACCTCTCCGACAACCAAACCATCTTGATTGCTCGGGAGGCTATAAGTAATTGCGGTCGAGGGAGTCAATTCTTCAACTGCCATTCCGTTTCCTAAACCGATTGTTCCGGCTTCAACTTCTGCCCCGATAAGGATTCCTCTGAGGGGTAAAGTTGCCGGGTCAACTGGCTGGGAAACATTCGCCTGCGGCTGATTTGCGACAGGTGATGGAACCTGTTGTGCCTGCTGTGGTGATTGAGGTTGCTGAGCGTTGGTGGGCTGATTAATAGGAGCAGCCATCTGCTGAATCGGCGCCAGGGTCAACGTCTCCGGACCGAGGAGTCCAGCCTCGACGGGATTAAGTCCGGTCAAATCGGGGGAAGGAATGGTAACATCAAGATTGACTTTATCACCACCCCTGAAAACCGTAAGCTCAACTTTCGAACCGGGCGCTTTGGACTTGAGTAATTTCCAGAAAGTAATTTCCGTTCGAATCAGTTGGCCATCAACTCGTACAATGATATCGCCTCTCTGCAGGCCGATTAGCAGGGATCGAGGATCAATTTGAGTAACGACAACACCAAACGCAACCGGGGAACCCACGTTGTTTTGAATGACCGCGTTTACGGTCTGGGCTCTAATTCCCCAACCATTTTGAGTTACCAATGGTTGGAGATCGGTAACCAACTGACCGGGATTTCCAGCCACATTCAATGGAGTTGCGACATTCTGCGCATTTGGACAGGCAGGCCCTGCGGGGCATTGTGGGCCGGGTTGAATCGGAATCTGATCGGTATTCTGCGGTTGATTAAAAACCTGTTGAAATTGGTTTTGTCCTACATTCAAAGGAAGTGCTACATTCTGTGCAAAATCCTGGGGTGGGTTAAAACCCTGCGGATTTTGGTTTGGGTCAATGTTCTGTTCCTGATTGGCATTAGGTTGTACCAAATTTTGTGCTACTTGCAAAGGAGCCGGAGAATTTGGAACGCCCGCCGGACAGGCGGCATTTGTCGTAGGACATTGCATTCCAGCCGGACACTGCGCGCTTGGCGAATTGGACATTACCGCTGGGCATTGTACTCCCGTCGGGCATTGTCCGCCAACCGGGCAACCGGCAATAGGTGCAGGACCTACCGGGCCTACCGGCAAAGCCACCGTCTGAAGCATTTGATTTCCTTGAAATTGATCAAACTGGGCTAAACTGCTTTTGACCGACTTGGAAATTGGGGCTTTTCCGTCGTCGATAAAATCCGCAAACTTTTCTTTTGCAAAATTGATTGGAATTGCAAACCCAACGTCACTTACATAAGGCAAATAAATCGCAGTACTAATTCCTATTACTTCACCTCTTGTGTTAACTAACGGACCACCGCTGTAATCATGAGTAATCGGAGCATTTGTTTGTATCAACTCGTTAAAGACATATTCTCCAACGGTTACAGTACGATTTGTGTTTGTAATTTCTCCGGAGGTCAGGTTCTGTTGGGGGCCATATGGATCACCTATAGCCAAAGTTTTATCGCCCAGTGAAATTGAGTTCGAATCGCCGAGTGTTGCATGCGAAAACGCTTCGCCTCCATTGGTTGTCACTTGTAATATTCCTAGATCAGCTTCGGGATATTCGGCAACCAGTTTCGCCGGGTAAGTTTGTGCAACTTTATTGTAAGAAACAGTGATGTAGATCTTAGCCGCATTGAGAAGAGTATGCAGATTCGTCAGCACAAATCCATCATGGTGTACAATAAGACCTGTCCCTGCTTGTTTTGTGGTTCCTGAATATTGAAAACTGCCTGGATCAGGTTGGCCCGCCCTGGGTGCTTCCGCTCTTTGCATTATTGCTCCACAGCGTGGACAGCGAACAGTGTAGCAGGGAACTCCTCTTTCATGACGCAACCTCGTCCCACAACGTGGACAAACCAATTCTCCACCCGGGCCAAGACCCCATCCACCCATTCGCGCACCACGGTTATTTTGCTTAAGTTGCTGAGTAACGAAAAGTTGGTCCTGGGAGGTCGATTGTTGCTGCTTTGCTGTCGTCATAGCTTGATCGTAACCTTGATCAGGCTCAATTGAAATCGCTACGACAGTGGGGGAAAGTGATTCCACAATCTGCGCCTGGTTAAGCGACTGCGGTAAAGCCACTAGGGAACCCATCTGCGGGGATTGTGGCATCGGAATTCGCTGCATTACTCCTTGTGGTATATTCAGTGGAGGCATTGTCATTTGTGGTGGAAGAGAGGCTCTGGGGCGGTCATCAACAAATTTTGGACGTGTTATCAGGAAACGATCTGCCATGTCCATTGCCATTTCACGCTGGGATTGTCTGTACCAAAATACCAATCCAACAATGACAAATATTAATATGGCTACCAGAGCGGCAATAAGATTGCCATTTATTTCACTTCTTTTATTTTCACTCAAAGCAATGCCCTCCTAGCACAATCGCCACCCAAGAACAGAATGGACAAAATAATTCGAACCAAATAATATTTCTCCAGGTACCAGCTAATAAAAAGAACTTAGCCTTCACCTTCTTCATCAGACGCTTTGGACCCTCTAAGCAATTTTCGACTACCAACAACAACAAATAAAAGCCCAAAAAATACTAAAGAGAGAGTAATCAAGCCTTTGATGATTTCGGCAAGAAACCACCACCATGTGATCATTCCTAAAATTCCTAATGCAAAAAAAATAAGCCCAATAAGGATAAAAGGCATCTACTTTCTCCTGTGAAAGTTTTTACAACATCCCTAAAAGTTTTGCAAGAAAAACCTCAAATACCGAAATACTTGAAACTTCAGTTTCCATGTTTCGCTCATACTTTTTAGAAGAGGTAATATATCTCAATTTAGATTTTCTTGCAATTTTTAAATAGTAATTTTTAAAAACAGTTTTCGATAGCAAAATTTTTTTTCGTAATTTTTAAAATTAAGTAAAAGAGCGATTCCCAATAAAAAGGTTCATGTGTTCATTTAACCTCCTTGGATAGCAATTTTTGTGCCAGAATTATTCCAAATCATTTACTGCGGAATCAGAAATACCATGACTTGCATAGGCAAATTGTGGCGTATTCTGAAATTTGAGGGATAGCTTTCTCATTTTGAACTTCCTGCAACCAGCTTCCATTGAAGGTATCGAGAATTTTAATGTAGCTGTTCTGATTTGAGGAACGATTCAAAACTTGAAACTTAATGGATAGCTGGCCATTTCACAAATGAAATAGTTGAGCGAAATATCTTTCAGATTTGGAATACCAATTTCAATTAGTTCTTTCATCCGACCTATTTCGTGCTTCAGGTCTGCGTAAATAGGAGTTGGGTCTGACAGAAATGAATGCTTCAGCCATCCAGTAAGGATTCCTTATTTTCATGAAAGCTCCGTATTTTCTTGGAAAATATACCGATCCAACTTCATTTTGATGAAATCAATGTTCTTGGGGTGATGCACGTATTTTTTGGGATTGGTATAATTGCGAAATTGAAAACTCTCTTCTAATCCTCTAATCCTTGCCTTTGATTTCCAAGCTTCTTCACCGCTATAATCCTTGACTTTACCTTTGGTTCTACAGATGTCGGTGTATGTCCTGACCGGATAAACCTTGCGCTAGGCAGAGCCAGGGCGCCCATCAGGTTGAGCCCCGAAAGAAAGACCAGATATAGTGCTGGCGCAGACACAACTTGAAAGTGCTTGAGCAGCCAGGTTGTCACAAGTGGGGCGGTGCCTCCAAAGATACACAGGGAGATATTGTAAGCGAGGCCAATCGCACTGAAGCGAAAACGTGGGGGGAATAAATCAACCAGAGTCGCTGGAATCGGTCCGAGGAAAAGACCCATCAAGGCCGTAAAACAAAGTTGGGCCACAAGGACCGGGAAAAATCCGCCCTGAGAAGCCAATAGAAAGAGCGGCCACGATAAGAGCGTCATACCTGCCGAACTCCACACAAGAAGTTTTTTTCGCCCTAATTCGTCAGAGAGCCGGCCGGTTATTGGAATCAAGATAATCAGGAGTAGTAATGCGAGAGTGTTGAGTTCTGAAACATAGGGCATATGAGGATGGACAAAATGGTTCAAAAAAGTGGGCCACCAGATAAACAGTGTGTAGAATCCTCCACCGACTAGAATAACCAGCATCGAGGCATGGAAGATGCTACCTGGAACGAGTTTAATCGCTTCCGAAAGAGGATTGCCACCAAGATTTCCTTTCGTCTTCATTTCCTCAAAAATCGGCGTTTCTGTCAGGCCTTTGCGCATCCAGAGTGCCACAATAGTGATGAGCACGCCCGAGAGAAAGGGAAGACGCCAACCCCACTCCGCCATAGCCTCTGGTCCCAGGGCATCGTTAAGGGCAACAGCACTCAGTGACCCCAGCATCATCCCTAAATAGCAACTTGCAAAAGTCCAACTGCTAAAATAACCTCGCTTTGCAGACGGAGCAGTCTCAGCAACAAAAGCTATCGATCCAATCAATTCGCCTCCCACAGAAAGCCCTTGCGCTACGCGTAGCAGGATAAGGAGGATCGGTGCAAGCGTTCCGATTGAATCATGAGTTGGCAATATACCGACAAGAAATGTGGGAACAGCCATCATCATTACTGAAAGTTGGAGGGCTTTCTTCCGACCAAGTTGATCGCCGATGTAGCCAAAAAGGACCCCTCCGACAGGTCGGGCGATAAAAGCTGACGCAAAAACGCTGAACGCCCCCAAAAGTGAATCCACAGGGTCATCCGAAGGGAAAAAGTTTTCCCCTATTACGGGCGCCAAGAAACCGAAAACCGCAAAATCATACCATTCAAGAGCATTGCCGATAATTCCGCCTAACATATTCTTGCTCAGAATGCCGGTATTTCCGGACGAAAACTTTTTAACCTTCGCGAGCTTTGCTTTGTGCTGCAAGATAATACGAGTCACGAAGCCAGCAAGACTGCTTACGGCTGGGGTATTATCGGCCCTAGTCTTTGGAGTTTCTTCATTATGTGGGTGCGGCCTTTCGTACATTTAGGCTGCCCTTAATAATGATTCTATAAATATTGCAAAGATTTTCGTGGTTTCTAACTCCGCATCCACATTTAAGGGGATCAGCCAGATTCGTGGGAAAACACACGAATCTGGCTGATGTCCTACTTCCAGAAATTCGGGACACCCCATAATTTTTTCTGGAATTCCACCAACATCGTGGAATGGTGGGATCCGATACGGAGAATACCACAATCAAGACGAATTGTTCAAGTTTTTCCTCTTTCGCCAGGGCAAACATACACTTTTTTCGCTGTTAATCAACCTTTTACGAGGTTTCCTGTTGAAGCTACTTTACCGGGAATTTCGTATAAAAAGCTCAATTTTTGAAAAAAATATTAACAGAAAAATATGATTTATGAAACGGCATTGAAAAGATTAATCGCATCAGATCAACAAAAAGTAAGCGTTTGCCCTGCCTCTTTCGCCAGGGAAGGCCTACACTTTTTTCAGCAATAGTCAGTTTTTCCTTGAATCGCTTATTGGTACAACCATTACTCCTTGCCTTTAATTTCCGAATAAACAGAACATTTGGTACATTGTTCAGTTTTTTCAAGAGCAGTTCCTTGCATTTGTCCATTGCACCAGGTGTAGTTAATATCCCCACAATTTCTACCATTATTAGGGAATGCCGGACATTGCCTTTGTATTTCAGGTGGACAATTTTTTATACTCCAGCAATAAGCTCTTTGCATGGCATTTCCAGCAGTCATCAAAACGCCGAGTCGCTCTTTCATCCGGTTAAGAGAAATTTTCCCCTCCTCGCTTTTTTCAAGTACTGGAAGAAGAAAATTCTCAACCTGGTCCTGCATGTACTGACAATAATCGTCAAGAGTTGACATTAAGGAATTTATTCGGGAAGCCATTTCCTCATCAGGCATCGCATCACGCCAGGTCTCAAATCCACCCAGGACTGCACCATTTGGCTCAACCATAGCCCCAGCGCTAACTATGATTGTATGGTGTTTTCCATTTTTATCCTTGACATGGACTCTTTTTCCCACAACAGGTTTTTTCGTTTTAATGGCTTGTCGGATTGCGCAATCCCCTTCGCATAAGTCACTTTGAAAAACATTTCGGCAGATAACCTTGCTCCCGATCTCTTTTAACTTCAAACCTGTGAACTCAAGACAGGCAGGGTTCATGTATTGAATACTATAAGCGGTTCCAACTACAAAAAATGGGTAATTGGAAGCCCTGTAAATACTTGTGACAAAAGCTGACATATCCTGGAATTGCTTAAAAGCCTGAGTTTTACCTAATAGGTACTCAACAAATGAATTCTTGCCAAAACTGATACTTTCTTCATAGAGGGTTTCTGTAATTGATTTTTCTTCTTTCATAACCTATTTTCTTTCTGTAAAATTTGACTGAAAAACTCTTCAGAACTATGAAAACAAGGGAAAAATAAAATTCTTCGCTCTGCTCAAATTGAGCCGTGGAGCAAATCACTATTTAATTCGTTCATGACGAAAGATTATGCTTTTTCTGCTAATACGAAATTCAAAGCCGATTATTTTTCCTCTGTCTCACACCTTGAACCGATATAAACTAAAGTGCCGATTACCCCTACTATCCCCATCACTGGAAGCAGAAGACCCCTCACGACACAGATCGGAACTAAACGAACAGCGCAACATGCTAAATTTCGCATTATTTGCCTCCTGTTTGATTGAGCTTTACAAGCGTGAAAAAAGCTTCTCCGCTCTCAAAAAGGTAAGTAGCAAATTCGAGGCCAACCACAAGAAGTGATGGAAATTCTATTGTTCGCCGAGAATTTAGAATTGAAAATTCCCTTCCGGAACATGAGGGCTGCCACTTCCAGAAATGGGCGGTAAAAGTCCTATTTTTGGGAGAAATCCAAATTCAAGTGGGAAGACAGTTTTCGTTGAGTAGCCATTACATACCATGAAAATTGAAATTGGTAGTTTCATTTTTCATGGTATTATTTCCTTATGATAAAATGCAAAATTCCCAAACTAGTCCACTGTCACAATCGAATTAATGGAATCCATAATCAGGTATCATTAATAACAGTGAATCTTGAAAAAATGAAATACTATAAATTCGTCTGTGACTAAGGACCAGCTAATTTCTTACGTTCCTGATTTTTACATGGAGATTTTTCAAGCGCAGGAAAAAAAAATTCTCAAAGGGCGATTTGAAACTTCTTCATTTTGCGCCAGAGCGTGACGGTGCTCATACCTAAATGCTTAGCAGCTGCTGAACGCACTCCTGAATTTTTTTTCAGTGCTTCTTCAATCATTGATTTTTCCAGTGCAAAAAGTGGTGACTTCTCTTCGGGAATTTGCTGCTTCTTTTCACCTGCTAATGAAACAATTTCTCTTGGCAAGTGGTTCATTCCAATCACAAAATCGTGACATAAGACAAAAGCATGTTCAATAATATTTTCAAGTTCACGCACATTTCCTGAAAACGGATAACACATCAGGAAGTCCATTACATCGTCAGAAACACCAGCAATTTTTTTATTCCTCTTCAAATTAAACACATTTATGAAATGATCGACAAGCAGAGGAATATCTTCACGACGTTGGGAAAGTGGTGGAAGTACTATACGAACAACATTCAATCGGTAAAATAAATCCTGTCGGAACTTTCCATTTTGTACCTGCTCAGACAGGCTTAAATTCGTCGCAGATATTACACGCACATTAGCCTTCATTGTTTTAGTCGAACCTAAAGGCTCGTATTCGCGTTTTTGAAGAACTCGAAGCAATTTAATTTGAAAAACCGGAGTTATATCTCCGATCTCATCGAGGAAGATTGTACCACCTTCTGCAAGGGCAAACCGCCCTTGTTTGTCGCGATGAGCGTCTGTAAATGCTCCTCTCACATATCCAAATAATTCGGATTCGAGCAGGTTATCCGGAAGAGCCCCGCAATTCACGACAATGTATGGCTTATTCCTTCTCAGACTTAAGTTGTGAATAGCCCTGGCAAACAATTCTTTTCCTGTACCACTTGCTCCTTCGATCAGGACTGTGCTATCGCTTTCAGCAACATCCGGTAAAGTATCGAATATCCTTAATATTTCACGATTTTTGCTGATAATATCCTCAAAGGTATATCTTCTTTGAATTTCCTTTTTAAGTGCTTCAATAGCTGAAAGATCGCGAAATGTTTCAACTCCGCCAATGACATCCCCATGTTTGTCGATAAGTGGCGAAGCATTGATATTTATGGGAATATTTTTTCCAGCTTTATTGACAATGGTAACCTGCCGGTCAATTACTTCATTTCCCTTTTTCAAAGCTTCGTCCAAAGCACACGAACTCGGACAAGTACTAGCATGAAAGACATCGTAACAGGGCTTATCAATAGCTTCTTTGGCGGTAAATCCAGTTATTCGTTCCGCTGCGCGATTGAATGAGGTTATCTTGCGGTTTTTGTCGATTGTGAAAACGCCATCGGCAATGCTATCGAGGATTCTTTGAAAGAAATCAGGATAATGTTCCTTCATGTTCCTGTATTCCACTTTAAAGCAGAAGACGAAAAAATCAGGTTTTTCTTTTTCGCCACATCAATCATCTAACTTCGGTGCTGCACTGGCAGTGGAGGCGCTACCACTGGCTGTCAACAAAGTCACGCCAGTACCGGACATATTAACATGACAGGCATTACAAGGACCCCGGTCTTCGTGCGGATTAGGGGTTTTCGTCGTAATCGGAGCAGGCTGTAAAACCACGTTATCCGGTACAGAGCCTAGTCCGGCTGCAATTATTGCACGAACTAAATGGCAATCAGTGCAAGGCCCACGATTTGGATGTGGCCTGGATTCGCCTGGCATTATTATCGGGGCTGATTCAGCCTGAGCTAGTCCTAGTCCGTCTTTTGCTTTCACCTCAAAATTCAGGATCTGGCCCTTGCGCCACACTTGAACCCTTGCTCTTGGATCCAATTGGATCTGCCGGGTTTTATCCCTGAATTCCTGCAAGTTATTGATTTTTGCGTCATTCAATGCTTGTATTACATCTGCTGCCTGGATGCCGCTGGTCTGAGTGTTGAAAGTTACTTCATTGACGATTACACCCTTCAAATCCATCGGGAAACCCAAAAGAAGCTTCAATTCATTGTCTAATTCCATTATGTCAGCTCCCTGCCAATGAACTTCGAAAATTCGAAGGTTTTTCATCAACTCCTCATTTAAGGCGTCTTCCTGAGCCACCAGGAGTTCCTGCTGGATTTTCTTTTGTAATTCAGCGGAGGAGGAGGCAAACCCCGTGTTCAAAACATTGGCCACCTGATTAGAGTAGGTTGCCAATAAGTTTGGAGCAGCGGCAAATGGTTTGTTCAATAATAATTCCTGCTCACGAAGTAATTCTTTCGGAGACTTTGCTTTTGCAGATTTTTGGGGAAATGCTTGAGCCGGAGCGGCAAAATCAACCTGAGTCGAATTTTGTGATTTGGCTGGACCGACAGCTTGGGGTTGAGTTTGGGCTTGGGGTTGAATAGCTCCTTGAGTTGGCATTGCCACTGGAGTTAAACCAGCAACCCGGCTTGAGCCAACAGCCGAGGCTGTACCAGTCACTTGAGTCGAACCAGTCACGGAAGTAAAAGCAACCGGTTGAATCGGACCGGAAGCCTTGTTGGAAGAAGTTGCCAATCCTGAACTTAGTAGTATTTCCTGTTCACGAAGAAGCTGCTCGTCTATTTTTAGCTTTGAAGTTCCCGAAGGCAAAACCTGAGCAACAGGCATCACAACCGGCTCGGGTTTTGCAGCCCCTTGAACTGAGCTTGTAACAGATTGAGCAGGGTTGGTAACTGAATTTACAAGTGCTACCTGAGTTGGATTTGCAGCTTTAGGTTGAACAGGAGCGTTAGTCGGAAGTGCGACTTGGGTTGGAAACGCCATTTGAGTCGGATTTGTTTGTAACGATATAGCTCCCGTCTGAGTTGTGCCAAAAAGTCGGGTTGAATCTGCTGCCTGGATTGAAGGTGCAATCTGAGGCAAACCTGCAGTTTGTAGTGGTGCAACCACCTGAGTCAAGCCTGAGGCTTGCACTGGACTGGTTGTTCTGACTTTGTCGGAAACCTGGCTCTGGCCATTAGATTGAGGGGAGTTTACCGCTTGAGCTAAACCTGCTGTACTGACTTGGGCAGTCACTGGCGTTGTGGTTACCGTCGGAGTTACGCCTGTCGAATGAACGGACCCAGCCGGTTGAGTAATACCATTCACATTTTCTTTACCTGCCACAGCTGATAAACCAACTGGTTGAACCGAGTTGAAAAACTGGTTAGGAAAAGGAGTCAATCGTTTCCCTAGCAATATTTCCTGCTCCCGAAGAAGCTGTTCGTCGATTTTCAATTTGGAAGTTGTCGAAGGTAAAGTTTGAGCCACAGTCAATACATTCAGTTGTGGTTTATGAACAACCTGAGTTGGGCTTATTAATGAGTTTGGTAATTCGACCTGGGTTGGTAATGCCACTTGGGTTGGTAATGCCACTTGAGTTGGTAATGCCACTTGAGTTGGTAATACCGGTTGAACTTGGTTCGCTGTTGGGCTCGATGCTGCCATCTGGCCCGAGCCTGTTGTTTTAGGCAGGCCTGCTGTTTGAGGCAGATTTGTTTGTTGAATGGGAAGCGCAACTTGCGTTGGACTAGTTATTGGAATTAAACCCGTTGTAACTGCAGGACCACCTACCTGAGGCAATCCTACAGCTTGAGTATTACCTGCTGGCTTTGTTGAAGCATTTCCCTGAACCTGAGCTGCAGCCTGGTAAGTTCCCACAATCGGCTGATTAGCATTTACTTGAGTCGGAGCTACTCCCTGGCTATTACCTTCTAGTTGAGTATTTCCAACGGTTTGAGCTGGAACGGCAACTTGAGTTAAACCTGCAGTCTGATTTCGACCAGTTACTTGAGGCAAAACACCAGGTTGGGATAAGGCCGCTGGTTGATTTAAACCGCCCGTTTGAGTTGTATCAACAACCTGAGTAGAGCCAGGTGCCTGAGTAAGGCCTACAGGTTGAATCCTTCGCAAATTTTGAGTGAAGGAACTCGCTGATCGCTGAGTCAACAAAATTTCCTGTTCCCGAAGAATCTGCTCTGGCGGTTTCGCGGGAACCTGGATTTGAGCCGAATTACTCGGTTGGACTACTCCCTGGAGTGATTTTTGTCCCGGTGTTTTCTTATGAAGCTTTGAAGCTCCTGTTTTTTGCTTAGCAGCCAGCTGATTCAACAAATTTTCCTGTTGTCTCAAGGACTCAGTCTGGGGGGGCGGAGAAATCGGGTTCTGCTGATGAGCAACAGGTATAAACGCATCGGGTTTCAAAGGATTCGATTGGAACTTGGCGGTCTTGTGAAGAAACTTCTTAAACCAATAATTATTGGTTAATGAAAAATCGGTTAAAGCGGCAACCACAATGGCACCAAGGAATAACAATCCAATGAGAATCAAAATTTCTTCAAGAAACGATTTTATGAACTTAATCATCCAAAGCCTCTCGCCAATTTCGACAAAAGCTTAAATTTCTTCGCCTCTCTCGCAATGGCACTTAATGCGTTCTCCCAATTATAGAGATACTGCAAAAAATCATTCCAAATCGGACCGAAGTATAACATAAAGCGAGGAGGCTTTCCAACATTCTGACACCTAATTTGTTTGTAATTTTTAACTAAGGAATTTGGACTTTAAATTTAGTTCCAACCCTTTGTTCGTCCTCGCAATGAAGGTTTGAAAAAATTGATTCTGCGAAAATTTAACTTGCCCAAAAACCACGTTAGGAAATGATTGCGATAAATTTCATCTGACAAATTTCAAATTTTTCACATCTTCGATGAGCTGTGAAAAAAGGCAATCCCCTTGCCAGGTTAAGCTGTTTCTGTTAGCCAGTCCACTAAAGCCAACAATTGATTTTTGTAAACCGAACTATCCAATGGATTGATTGACTTTCTTGCTTTCGCCAGGAAGGACTGAGCTTTTCCTTTGGCTTTCTTTAAAGCGCTTGATTCCAAAGCAATCTGTCTGATTTTCTCAAAAGCACTAACTTTGTCCTCCAAGGCGAGAAGTTGTTTGATTTCCGCTCCGAAGCGTTGGTCATTCAATAAAAAAATCATTGGAAGCGTAAGCTCTTCAGTTTGAAAATCAACACCCGGCTCTTTGCCAAGCTCAATCCGGCTGGCGACAAGGTCTCGAACATCATCGCCAATCTGGTAGGCCATCCCAAAATTTAAACCAAACTCACGCATAGCACTTATATGCTCTGATTTATTGGAATCTGCAATCAGAGCGCCAACTTCCCCTGATAAAGCGAACAGGGATCCTGTTTTTCTCTTAATGATTGAAAAATACTGAGCTGGTGAAAGCTGAAAATTCTTTCGCTCAACTATCTGGTCGAGCTCACCCTCGCAAAGGTCAAAAGTCCTTTGAACAAAACATCTCGGAACAATCGGGTTACTCACTAAAGAAATCAATTTTAAAGAAATGGAATAAACATAGTCACCAACAGCAATAGAGACATGGGATCCAAATTTTGAATTGATTGTCGGCCTGTTATGTCTGGCCGTTGCTGAATCGATTACATCATCATGGATAAGTGAGGCTGTATGAAGCAATTCAATGGCTACAGCTGCATTGATGAGATCGTCATGGATCGTTTCGGATTTCCTTCCTAACACAGCTCCCGCCGAAAGGATCGACAAACCCGGTCTTAATCGCTTTCCGGTAGAGTTAAGCAAAAAACCATTAATATTTTTGATGGTTCGACTGTTCGACTCGAGAAAACACGCCTGTCGCTTCTTTTCTACAAGTGCCAATTCTCTTTCGATGGGAGCAAATATATCAGCGTGGTTCATTTCTTTCCTTAAGCGCTCTTACAAATATGAAAATACAAACATCTTTGGGACTTAACTTTCAAATATAGCTCTAAATCTTGTTCCACAAACCCCGAAATTGAAACCTTGAAAAATTGAACACCAACTTTTCCACACAAATTGAACTCTTTCAGTGATTTCCTGCAAAAAATTTAATGGAAATCTTGTCACCTGGCATTGAGAGAAGTGTTTGGCAATAATTTCCCGCCTGAAATTGCTGAATATTGAGATGGGTTAAGTGAAGAAAACGCGCTCTCGCCCTTCGCGGATTTGATCGCATTGATCAATTCAGGGGCTTCAACCCCACCGGTAATTCGTAAATTGGAGAGTTCCTGGCCATTGGGGTTCAGGAAAATGAAAGTTGGTATTCCGACAATTCCCATTTTTTTGCCTAGGTCAGCCTTCTTTGGTTGATTATCAGATAGGTCAATTTTCAGTAATACCAGATTTTTCAGATTCTCCTGAACTTGGGGGTCAGGGAAAACATTTTTTTCCATTTCCACGCAAATTGAACACCAATCAGCACGGAAATCAATCAAAACAGGCAGTTTCTTCATTTTGGCAAAATTCAAAGCGGTTTGATAGTCAGAAAGCCAGACAACCGTTTCATTTGGCTTTGCATCCGCGGTGTAAATCAAAGGCTGAGAAGTTCTTTCAGAGCGGTTTAAGCCCTCCCAGCACGCGTTAAGGAAAAAAGCACCAGCGCCTAAAAAAAGCAGTATTTCACAAAAACCAATGACTTTGGGGGAAAGCCCACCATCGCTTTGCGCCCTTATTCTAAAGTATCCGACAAATGTTGCAAGCGCCCCCAGAAAAAGAGCAATGCGAACATTGTTCAATTCTGGCCCCAGGATGGCCTGAGCAAAGTAAAAAGATGTTCCCCAAAGAAGGAACGCATAAAATTCTTTTACGG
Organism: Candidatus Rifleibacteriota bacterium; assembly: GCA_015233565.1. Lineage (GTDB taxonomy): Bacteria > Muiribacteriota > Ozemobacteria > Ozemobacterales > Ozemobacteraceae > JADFXM01. The sequence goes on along the minus strand of JADFXM010000011.1, from coordinate 54,239 downwards.
TGATCATCCAATCACCAGCTTTGGGAAGTGAATTCAAAGCCGCCGAGACTGTACCAATCAAAATGAGTGGTAGGCCCATTCCCCAGGAAAAAGAAAACAAAAGAAAGAAACCTAAAAACATGCTTCCGGTTGAAGCGATGTAAGCAAGTATTCCCGCAAGAGGTGCTGCCACACAAGGCGAAGCAATAAGCCCGGAAAGCATTCCCAACGTAAAAACCCCTGAATAACCTTTTGTTTTTCCGGTTCTCATTTTGTTTCGGATAAACGCCGGAGTTTCAATTGCAAAGAAATCAAACATCGACAAAGCCATTAATGCAAAAAAGAGAGAAACCAATAATTGAAAAACAGGTCCCTGAAGAAACCCACGAACATGAGCTCCAAAATAGGCTACTGAAAGCCCTAACAAGGAATAGACCAAAGAAAGCCCGGCAACATATGTTATGGAGAGAGTTGCACCTTTAAAATATGAGATGTTTTCCCCTCTTCCACCGATGACTGAAAGAGTGATCGGGATCATTGGATAAACACATGGTGTAAAAGAAATCAATAACCCTGCGAAAAAAGCAATATAAAGGGCCCAAGCAGCTCCATGAGAGCGTAATATCTCGGAATAATCCTGGTTGTTAGCGGCTACCTTAATATCGGGGGAATATTTCAAATTGACAGGGAACTCAATAGAATCAGGCAAAAAAACAGTTTGAGTCGAACAAACATGAAAAGAAAATTTCAGGGTTGGAGACTCAGATTCTGGTGGAACATCAAAAAGAAGAGAAATTTTATACACCCCTTCAGGATAAACTGAAAGATTAGTGTTCGTACGCTGATTGGGCAAAATGTGCGCTCTAGGCCAAATTTGTCGAGTGATAGCACTATTTTTTCCGGAAAGATTTATCTTGTCACTATAAAGGAAATAGCCCGGTTGAATAATCAACGAAAACGTTGCAATGAAGATCTTTTCTTTAATTTGAACCGCTGGCGAACATTCGAAAAAGAATCCAGGATTTTGTGCCAACAGTCCGGGAAGGCACAAAAGAATAAACGCAATCAGCAAGCTACATAGCTTTTTAACACCCAATTTTGATATTCTCCCCCGGATTTTTAAAGCATTCACGATGCTAAACAGTAATACTGCACACTGGAATAATCAGTCTTTAAGTTCTAATTTTACAGATTTCCCATTATTTTGAGAAAAATTCCCATTCTAATTTGTCGTATGATACCATAAGAAATATATCTTCTCAAGATAGCGAGAGCGTATAACACGGCAAAGTCCTTGAATTCCTGCTTGCCGATAAACTGTTTGGAGACAAACAGCAATATTAATGCCAGACCTTGTTGAGTTTATGTCAAGGCAAACGAATTATTATCGCTGAAATAAACATGAATGCAAGAAAACTGGTAGTTAGTTCGCTAAATTACATTGCAATGGAAATCAGTATCGTAAAGTTCGGTGGTTATGAAAAAAATTCAGACCATTCATTACCCTAGTCCTTTGTTACATTTGAATTTGTGGGTTAGTCGATTTATGATTAGGTTGATTGACCTTTGAAAAAATGTCCAAAATCAATACCGATGAACTACTAAACTCATCTTTGGCAGAAGACTAGTACTTAGTCACAGACAGCGAAAAAGAGTAAAAATACTTGACTTCTAAAACTGGATCAACACAAGCGCAGAAAATTTGGAAAAAATATAGTTTCCCGAATTTTTTTTTGAATTACTGGTTAATTGGCAGTGTCAATATGAATTTTCTCTTTGTAGCTGAGTCACAGATGAGTTTAGATGTTGATCGCGAAGGTCGTTTCGACTCCGCTCAAAAGCTGTGAAATATTTGAAATTTTGAAAGTGAAAATAATCATATTGCTTCTTTAATGCAGCATTTGGGCTAGTACTTTTTAGAATGTTCTATTTTTCACACCCTCTCAACGAGCGAGCCGGTGGCAGAGCGGAGTCGAAGTCGCTGTATAAAGCCGCAGATTATTTGAGTAGATACTATAAATTCAATTTTGACAGAGGACTAGCTTCATTTCATATTTCATTTTTGAAATACATTTCATCCTGGGCGTTTCATTTCTGAAACTTTCGATTTTTTAACCCAAATCTTGCAATCTACTAATTCTTAAACTTTCAAATCCACATTTACACAACATTAAGCCAATTTTTGTAGATTTCTTTTCATGAAAAACCAATTTCAGACAACCCAATCTCGGGGATTTAAATTTGCTACCATTTTTTCGATTGATGAATTGCCAACTTGCTTTGGAAGGAATCTTCTGATTTAGTTTTATGTAAGTTGGTCTCAGGATAAAATCCAACCAAAAAGTATTCCAAAAATCAGAAAACTACCTTTTGAAGCCCTTTTCCGAGAAAATGCAAACTATCGATACCAGGAATTCTGAACTTCAGACTTCCTGATGCGGGAGTATTTTTAAATGGCACTTTTTATTCGAGAAAGTCTTGAAATGACGGCAAATTTTTCCAGAAAAAGTGCATTTTCAAATTCCGCACCAATACTGCAAAATAGCGATCAATTCATATCCGGGTCAGGATTTCTGAACTTACACTTCTATTACTTGCAAAATTTTGATCTAACTTAATCAAAGATTCCCAAAATTTGGAGACTTTGGTATCCAAAATCTTGGTGAGAAAAAAATATTTTTTTTGGCGCCGTTTTTGCTAGGGCTGGTATCACCTTTGGAAATATTCCTTTGAAAACCTAAATGAATTGAACTTTTGCTTAATTAAGGCTAGAATGTGCCCCACTTCAAAAGAGGCCTGATTTTGATCAAATGACGACATGCAACGAATGTTCGAGGTGCACCCTGAGAGGGCTTTCTCAGGGAAATCCAATTGGTCAGCTTGCGCTGGTTGGCAATCTTAACGTTGGAAAGTCCACACTTTTTTCACGAATTACAAAAGGTGAGCCTTACTTTGTCAACGTCCCGAACTCCACCAGCAATGTTCTTGCCACTCGCGCCAAACATTCGGACATGACCGTATTTGATACCCCGGGGACCTTTTCAATTTTTGCAACCAATGAAGAGGAAGTAATTTCTCGGGATGTACTATTAATGTCCTCGGGTTCTGACAAAGCTCTGGGTGTAATATTTGTTGCGGATGTAAAAAACCTCAAAAGATCGCTGACTTTGGCGCTCCAATACGCAGAATATGGCCTCCCGATGTCAATGGTCGTAAACATGATGGATGAGGCTCCTTCGCGCGGCATTCGTATCGATACTGAAAAACTTTCTGAAATTTTCGGGATTGATGTCCATCAAACAGTTATCCGCGAAGGAATCGGTGTACAAGAGATCGTTGAAGGAATTTCCAATATGAAAACTTCGCGCTCCATCGTGGAATATCCACCAAGAGTTGAAAGTTTTCTCGATCTGGTAGGAAAGATACTTCAACCCTCTTCGATATCACCGCGACTCCTTGGAATCATGCTCCTGGTTTCCGATAGCAGCGTAGAAAAATTCGTTAAAAAGGAATTTGGACCGGTCGTCTTTAAACGCCTTAAAGACCTGGTCGAAGAGTTCCACCGTGCAGATAATGCCTCACTTCCAATAACGCTGGGAAATTTGTATCGAAAAAAAGCCAAACAGATCACTGAGAAAGTAGCAGTTATCGAGCCATCTTCCGGAAACCCTTTTACGCTAAAACTCGGGGACTGGTGCACGCAAATTTTAACGGGAATTCCGATTGCTTTAGTGATTTTATATTTCATGTACTTGTTTGTCGGATCTTTTGGCGCCACCTACCTTGTTGATGAAATTGAAACAACTTTTTTTCAGGGAATGGTAATGCCAATCGCCAACAATTTGGTGCGCCCTATTCCCAGCCAATTTATCCGGGAACTGCTTGTAGATGAAAATTTCGGAGTCCTTCCAACGGGAATATTCCTTGCTCTTGGCCTAGTCGGGCCAGTCATGTTTTGTTTTTACCTAGCCTTTGGTGTGCTTGAAGATTCAGGGTACATCCAAAGATTGTCGGTTTTGCTCGACCGAATCTTCCGATTGATGGGTTTGAATGGGAAAGGTGTTATACCCCTTATGATGGGCTTCTCGTGCGTAACAATGGCTCTTTTGTCCGTACGGGTTTTAGACTCAGAGAAGGAAAGAAACATCGCATCCTTTATTTTATTTTTAGGGGCACCTTGTGCTCCGATGGTTGGAGTCATGCTGACCATTCTTGAACGAATGCCAACGTATATTACTTTTTCGCTCGGAATCTTCGTCCTTTTACAGATGTTTCTAGCCGGAGTGGTTGCCGACAAAGTCCTTCCCGGAGTAACCACCCCCTTACTTTTGGAACTGCCACCCATGCGAGTTCCAAAGTTGACCGGGCTCCTAAGATCAGCAACCTTTAAAACCATTTTTTTTCTCAAAGAAGCAATCCCAATGTTCGTGTTGTCATCTGTGATCGTCTTTGTCTTTCAATGGGTCGGTGGATTAAAGATCCTGGAAGATTCTCTCAAACCTATCATTGACGCATTTCTTGGCCTTCCTGAAGACAGCGTACAAATTTTCCTTAAAGCCCTAATCCGAAGGGAAAGCGGAGCCACTGAACTTCTCAACCTCAGCGGTCATTACACCCATCTTCAATTAATCGTAAGTTTGCTGGTAATGATACTCATGTTACCCTGTACTAACGCTGCAATGGTTCTCTATAAAGAACGTGGCGCCAAAATCACAGCAGTTTTGATTTTCTTAACAACCGTTTGGGCTATTGCAGTTGGAAGCCTCGTAAATCACTTTTGCTTATGGTCGGGAATCACGTTTACATAAGTGAAAGGTTGAAGCTTCAGAAGGGTTATTTTAGGTCTTGGTTCCTTCACGATGCATTTACCAAAATTTTCTATACATTTTCCCCGATATATGATATTTTACTAAACTCTAAACTCAGTAGCCTTGCCCGGGTGGCATAGTAATTGCGTAAACCACGAGCATTGCTTTAATGAAATTGTAAATTTCTGAAGCAATTTTAAAAACTCGATAGGGTAGAATTCGTCTCATTCAAGGTTATTCAGACGAACAACAGATCCGGAGGTTATAGTATGATGCTAAGCGTTTATCTAGGGAAGTTTTTTGATATGATTGAAGATCTTTTTAGTCTTAGCTCGGAAGATCTTTTCAAAGTCCACTATCGTGAAGCCATTGAACACCTTGAAAACGACAGATTTAATGAAGCGGTTTCCGAATTAAAAAAAGCAAATGGTCTGAAACCCAAGCGTGTAAAGGTCCATTACCACCTTGGAGTCGCTTATTTCCATAATATGATGATTGAAGAAGCCCTCCGGGAGTTTAACACAGTGTTGAAGTTATCTCCAGGAAACGCCGATGCTTACCAATATCTTGGAAGAATTTACGAAAAGGAAGAAGCAATCGATAAAGCTGTTGATGCTTATAAAACGGCTATCAAATACAGACCTGATCAAGCTGAGCTCTACTATCGTATGAGCCTGATTCATGATAAGCGCGGGGAACATGAACAAGCAATTGCATCATTGAATGAAGCTATCAAATTTGAACCCAAAGTTGCGAAGTATTATTACCGATTAGGATTAGTATACGATGGATGTAATCAGCATGAAAAAGCTGTTGAAGCGTTTAAAAAAGCAGTTGAATATGAAAAGGCGGATTAACAGTCTGGTAAATAATTTGTTTGTTTTTTCTAACAGATGAGCCGGCTCAGCGCAGTAATTAAAAAGACTTTTTTCAAGGAATTCCAGCCAAGTCCGCCGAGTCCAAAGAAAAATGGCATTGCTAAAATAATTAAGAAATGGAATCTGGAGAACTGGGATGTCAGACGCCTCGCAAATTTTCGGACAATATGCATCGTTTCAACATGTGTTGCAATCGTTGCAATTTTCAGTATTTCTGGTATTGTCCAGTTTAATCGTTTTAAGGAATCTTTAGCTATAGTGAATGCCCGTAAAGCAGATCTTGAAAAGGAATTTCGGAGAAGAGACAATTTGATTCCCAATATTGATCGTTTAACTGAAAAGTATTCCAATTATGAAGAAACGGTATTCAAATGTATATCAGCTTCCCGTGAATCCTTTGGAAGAAGCCATGTCGAAGCGGCTTTTGACCCCGCCGGAAAAGAGCTTGAAAAGTCACTTTCCGAAATGATAGCCCTTTCAGAACAGTACCCGAATTTAAAAAGTGCTCAATCAATTCAATCTTTAATGGCGGAGATAATTACCACTGAAACTCGCATTGCAAAAGCGAAAAAAGGATATAACGATGTTTCCGAAGATTATAACCAGCTTATTGAAACTTTTCCAGGAAACATTTACGCAACTATATTCGGTTTTGAAGATACCGGGTATTCAGGTATAGAAAGCTCGAAAGAGGCCAATAGTGTGTCATCCAAATAGCTGGTACACGTTCAAGTTCATTTCTGGCCAACAAAAAGCTTTCAAAACGGCACTTTAAGGCTGAGGATTTGTTTGGTATGAATAGTGTGAATCATAGGAAATTTGAAGAATAGTAAGATTTCCGAGGAGGAAGAAAATGATATTCATTCTTGTCGGTCTGATTTTTCTTGCATTAGGTGTAATGGGAATGTATGTCTGGTGGTGGTTTCTGGTGGAAATCATCAAAGGTTTGATTTCACTTTCCCTGACCGTCTTTGGGCTTCTCTTCATGGTCACCGGTGCCAGAAGGTTACTTAACGGGCCAAGAGATTCGGAAGAAAAAGACGACTAAAGATAGTTTAATTATTGTATTTGTTCTTGAATCATTGCTTAAAGATTTTTTTAAATATTTGAATTATTTCAAATTGCATTTAAAGGTTTGACCACTCTGGTCTTGCATAGGTTTTTAACCAGGAGGAAGTTACTTTGGACGAAAATAGCAGAAATGAAACGAGTGGTGCAGTAATTGTCACTTTGGTTGCCGTTCTCGTATGTGTCATTTTGGGAATTATTTATTGGGTTCGGCAAAATCAGAACGTAGCTGCATTCAATGTTGCGAACCAACCGTTGGGAGCTTCCGCGCGTTTTGTTGACGATCGACCGATTTCTATTCCTCCCCAAATTAATCCGATTATTCCACAGTTCAATCAGGTCCCTAGCCAGGGAAATCAAGCCCCTGTACAGCTCAGTCCGGTTGCAATACCATTGAACCAGGCTTCTCCGCAATTGAACGCGGCAGCCGCTCCATTGAATCAAGTAGCTCCGCAATTGAACCCAGCAGCCATTCAATTAAATCAGGTACCTCCTCAAGTTGCCCCTCTTCCTCAACAACAGAAAGCTGCTGCGATAGTCCAACCGCAGGACTTTTCCTATAAAAAAATAGTTGAAGCGATCTCTCCATCCGTAGTGACAATTGAAGCAGACTTCGATGCCGAAACTTTTCCACGGTTGGCGCAACAACAACAAGGGCAAACCAACCCTGGAACTCAGCCAAAAAATCAGCAAAACTTTGGATTTCAAGGCTTGGCAGGGTCAGGAGTCATTGTTCATAGTAAAGGATATATATTAACAAACTTGCACAACGTTAAAGATGCTGCAGCCATTCGAGTAAGTATCTCCATAGGAAATAGCACTCACACTTACCCTGCAGAATTAGTGGATGAATCCCCTGAAACCGACCTGGCGATATTAAAGATTCTATCCAAAGGAGATGACGCTTTGTCTCCCGCACCAATTGGTGATTCAGATTTAATTTCCAGGGGCGACAAAGTGTTGGCCATTGGAGGCCCTTTTGGGTTGCAACAGAGTTTGACTTCTGGGATTATAAGCAACAAGAATCGTACTTTAACTTTAGGGGAATTTGTTTTCACAGATCTCATTCAGACCGATGCCGCAATCAACCCAGGATCCAGCGGTGGACCATTAGTTAACACTAAAGGTGAAGTCGTAGGAATTAATACAGCAATCTATTCGCCCACCCAGACCTTCACCGGAATCAGCTTCGCGGTTCCAATCAGATACGCAGTGGATATCTTCCCAGAGTTTATTGAGAATGTAAATTACGCTGTAACAAAACCAGCCCAACTACCGAATTTTCAGAAAGCTGTCGCATTTCCACGCGGTTCAGGCCAGAATCCATGGTGTCCACCAACCGCTCAGCCGGTTGCGTTAAATACCCCAGGCGGCGCGGCATGTCCACCAGGAGGTGCCGGAGGCGGTGGCGCGGGAGCGGGCAGCGAGAATGAAGTTGCTGGCGCAGTTGAAAACGAAGCCGGCCCCGCAGCAGGCGGAACTGGAGCTGGAGCAGCTTTGTATCCACCCACCGGACAACCGGTCGCTTTAAATGGTACCGCCGGCAGTGGCTTTGGAGGGGGTGGCGCAATGTGCCCGCCAGGCGGTGGCGCCGGACCCGGTGCTGGGCGTGGTGGTGGCGGCGGAGGAGGCGGCGGGCGCGGTATGTGCGCCGTCGGAGGCGCTGGCACAGGTGGCGGTCTTGGCGCCGGAACAACCGGAAACATTGGAACCAGTGTAACTCCTGGCACCAAACCACTTCTCGGTGGTTCCATAGGTAATGCCAAAACTACCACCAAGAGCAGGATATCCACGAATTTGCGTGCTGTGGCCTTCCTACGCGGTACAGGAATATTCCCATGGTGTCCATCGGGAAATTTTCCGGTTGCTGATTCCGTTGCCCCCCGTGGCTCAGGAATTAATGCCTGGTGCCCAACATATGCTTTACCATCCGGAGCTACGAAAGGAACTTTCGGCCCTCCAACAAATCCTCAATATAATGTACCTGTCAAAAAGACATTGGGAGCAAATTTTCCCATGGCTTCCAATAATATTCAAACAGCAGCTTTTCCTCGGGGATCGGGACAAAATCCATGGTGCCCACCAACTGCGCAACCGGACGCTCAGACCGGGGTTCAAACCGTAGCCTTCCCTCGCGGGTCAGGGCAGAATCCATGGTGCCCACCAACTGCACAACCGGATGCTCAACCAGTTGCACTACCAGTCGCACTACCTACAACTGGAAATGGCCAACCGGTAAATATTCAGCAACCCAAGATCAGGGTATTGCCTGTCCAAAGCGGGTGGGGAATACAAGTCCATACTGTGAATTCCATTATCCAGAAACATTTGAATTCACCGGTTCCATTTGGAGCAGTAATAATAAGTATAGATCCTCTTTTCAAAAAGACTGGATTTAAAAACGGGGATATAGTCGTCCGAATTGATAGCCAGGTTGTTGACACCGAGTTAACTTTCTGGAGATTATTGAAATCCAAGACCCCCGGCGCAACAGTTACTTTTACCGTATTCCGGGATGGTGGAAAACTTGATTTGGAAGTAACTGCACCCCCTCAGGGAGTTAGTCTGCCTCCTCAAACAACCCCTCGAACATCCCAACTGGCAAATATGCCTGGCAACCAAAACCAGAATCAGAACCAGAATCAGCCTACCAACAATACCCAAGCGGCAGCAATTAATCCCAACGCCGAAGCTCCGGAAGTCCCTGAACCAGCAGCGGTACCGGAAGCTCCAGAACCACCCCCGGTAGCTGAAACTCCTGAACCTCCACCAGTACCTGAGGCGCCTGAAGTTCCGGAACCACCGGAAACTGCAAACCAAATACCAACTGGAGCAGATCCCACGCAATTGCCGCTTACAGGTTTGATCGCAGATGCTGAAGTTGCCCTTGGTTCCATTGGAGCACTTGATTTGGATCTCGAGCAACTCGATCCTGCGTTAGCACAGACCTACAACCTTTCACCGGCTCAAAAGGGTCTGGTTGTCGCTGAAACTGAAGGCCCCAGAGCAGCCGGTATCCTTGCAGGTGATGTAGTAATTGGAATAAATAATCAACCGGTTCAAACAATCGCTGAGTTCATAACCATCATGAATAAGGTTGATCCTAATACTGGTGCAGAGTTCCAAGTATTCCGAAGAGGCAAAACCATTACTATTAGCATTAAGGGGTAAACAATGAGTGATATTGACAGAACAACCAATGACTCCGGAACCACAGCGTGGCTGATCCTGGATATTGTACTGATTTGTTTAATCGTTACCTGGTTGCTATATAACTTTCAAAGAACACATTTTGTACGATATGGCGGACCGGCATCTTTTCAAGGGTCCCATAACCCGCTTGCTGTTAACCCCACGACCGTTGCCCGCCCACTTGACGGCGTAACCCGCCCGACTCCAAGAGTCGTTTCCTTTAACATCACCCTTACTGCGATTTCCCCTTCAATAGTTACCGTGGTTACAGGAGGCCTTCAATCGCAAGGAGGCTCGGGAGTAATACTTCACAGCCAAGGTTATATCGTTACCAATTTCCATGTAGTCGATGGAGCCAGTAAAATCACTGTCACCACCGGGTCTGATCAAAATACAAGGTCTTACATTGCTGAGCTGGTTGAGGTCAACCAATCCTGGGATCTCGCAATTTTAAAGATCAATCCGGACCCCAATAACCCCTTATTGCCCGCACCTTTGGGCGATTCGGGCAAGGCATTGGTCGGAAATAACGTATTGATTGTCGGAAGTCCATTTGGACTAAGCCAAAGTGCATCATCCGGAATTATCAGCAGTGAAAATCGTACTATTTCCAACGGAAACACCACTTTCCAGGGCTTAATTCAGACTGACGCACCAATAAACCTTGGTTCGAGCGGAGGAGCTTTAGTCAACACGGAAGCAGAAGTTATTGGAATCAATATGGCGATCATTTCCCCGACACAAGCCTTCAGCGGTGTTGGTTTTGCAATTCCGATCGACATTGTAAAAAAACTGTATCCACAATACATTGAAAAAACCAAAAGTCGCCTGAATAAAGACCTACTAAACGCTCTGGGGCCCACCGCAATGAATGCGGCTTTCCAGTTCAATAACCTGGGTAAAAAGAAATCCTGGCTCGGGGTTGATGTTTTATCCGTTGATGAAACTATAATTAGGGATTATAAACTGTCGTTTGCTCACGGCGTGTTTATCAGCAAAGTTTCTCCTGATTCAATCGCGTGGAATGCAGGATTGCGTCGGGGTGACATTATCTATAGAGTGAACGGCCAGCTTGTGAAAGACGAAACCATGCTCTGGGAGATTCTTCTGGATGCCAAAACCGACAATGACGTTGAATTTACATTATTTAGACAAGGTCTTCCCAAGTTTTTCATTACCTTTAAATTAGACCCTGAGATAGATGTTCCGGCAAATAGCATTAATAATCCTGTTGATCCTAATAATCCGATTAATATAAATAATCTTAATAATAGCGTAGCCCCAGTTTTACCTAATTAAATTTGAAAATGTCATTGCGAGTTGTAGAACAACTCTCAATGACATTTTTTATGCATCACCTCAATAAACTCGAGAAGCCGGACTAGTCGGCGTCTCCGGAAAGATTACAATGCAGGATAAAAAACTTTTATTCGGACTTTCTAATGAAAATTGGAAAATCCTGTTTTTATCATGCTTTGTTTTATCAGGAATATGGCTGCTCTGGATAACCTTTAAACCATTTTCCGCCCCTAAAACTTCCCCCAAAAAACTTGAGTTTGATACCCACAAGATTTTGCCAAAAATCCGCGGAAGTATGGTTTTTCTCTGGGCAAATCAAAGAAAAAATTTTATTAGGGGAGGGGGATTAGGAGAAGGAGAAGGAGAAGGAGAAGGAGAAGGAGAAGGAGAAGGAGAAGGAGAAGGAGAAACGAAGTTCGATGTACTCGGCTGCGGATTAATTGTCGCATCTGCCGGTTATGTGCTGACAACCGTTCCTTTTCCTCCCGGAACAGATCTAAAAACACTCCAGATCATCGATTATCAAGGTTACAAATTCGACGCCCAAATCGTTGGGAGCGATCGAAAAAGAAATTTAACCTTAATCAAGATGATCCATAAATTCAATGACTCCAAACCAGAAGTCCATCCTGAAGCCCATTTAGGAAGGTCGGATTTGCTAGTACCGGGAGATGGAGTCCTTGCCATCGGCGGCAAACGCACTCCTTTTGGTTGGGAATTATCCATAAAAGAAGGAAAAATTCTTAATAGTTATCAATCCCTTGTAGTCAACAAAGTCAAATATTGGGATCTCCTTCAGACCGATGTTCCCTTAACAGATGAGGATACCGGGGGAGCGTTGGTCAATTTGAAAGGGGAAGTGGTCGGATTCGGGCTTCCGAATATTCTCAAAAAAGGGCGACCTTTCTTCATTGAGGGAATCCATTACGCATTACCCATCCGTCAATGCCAAAAAATAATGGCGGGATTACTTGTTTCAATGGAAAACGAAACAAAAGTAATGCCACACCAGACAGAAATGCCTCGTACAGTTTCAGCCCCCATTCATCGCGGCGGTCCACTGTTAGAGGTTTTAGCGGTTTTAATCATTTTTATTTTGGCTTATTATCTAGTTTACATTGATGCACTTCATCGTATCATCCCCTTTCTTCTAGGGGCAGCAGTGATAGGTGTTATCGGGACCTATATGGGATTTTATGATCACGATAAAATGCAGATCGTCCTTATTAACAAACTGGACGTTCTTCTATTGCTGGTTGGAATGGCACTTATTGCCGGAGTCCTTGAAATTTCAGGCCTGTTCGACTATTTGGCCAAGCGAATTGCCTTGGCAACTGAAGGCAATAAATGGAAAATAATGTTTTTCTTTTGTCTGCTGACTTTTATTGTATCCCTGTTTGTAAATAATCTTAGTACTATCAGAATAATGGCACCATCGCTTTTACGGTTGTCCGCCTATTTGACTTTCGATCCCAAGCCTTTTTTGATCGGAATGATTGTAGCTTCCAATTTAGGCGGAGCCGCAACCGCGATTGGTGATTTTCCCAACATTCTAATGTCCACTGAAGCTGATATTCCTTTTATGCAGTTTATTTATTATATGTTTTTTATTTGCTTAATCGAACTATTCGTCTTCCTGTTATATTTGCGGGCTACTCGCAGCAAGATTTTCGTTTCACCAAAGTTGAAAAACAAAAAGAAAGTCACATTGGATGATGAATGGGATAATGATTTTCCCGAGCTGGTTTCAGAAGAATCCCAGAAGAAAAATTTAAATTCCATTATGAAACAGTTAAAACAGGAATTACCCGAATCAATAACAAACACTACTGCACTTAAGCGGGGAATCTATATCTTAATAGCAGTCAGTATCGGTTTTACTTTTTTTGGAAGCCGTCAAAATTATACCACTTACATCGCTTTGGCTGGCGGAATAGCGGCCCTGCTTTTCGGAGGTTGTTCACGGATTAGCCTTCTGGGCAAAATGAGCATTTCTGATCTTCTCTTCTTTTCCGGACTTTTCATAATGGTAGGCGCCACCGAAGCATCAGGACTGACAAAGTATATTTCCGACACGATTATGTACCTTTCATTCGGCAATATGCTGGTTGTATCTCTGCTGCTTATGTGGTTGGGAGCCTTTCTAACCTGTTTTCTAAACGCGGGCCCGACAATGGCACTTTTTATGCCAATCGTACAGGCTTTAAAAAGCGCTCCCCCAAACAATTTGTACTGGTGGTCGCTTTCTTTGGGAATTTGCGCAGGATCGAGTGCAACTCTCACGGGAGCCACCGCCGGTGCCATTACTTCCACCATGTTCGACAGCTTTCTGAAAAAAAATAAAGACAAGGATGATTACCAATATTCAAGCCTGTCTTTTCTTGAATATGCCAAGTTAGGCATCCCAACCATGTTCTTGCTGCTTACAATTTCAACAATTTATGTTACAATGCTATATGTTATTTAGTGTTACAACATTTACAAAAAACTCAAGACGTTCCCTTTGGGACAACAATCCAAAGAACGCGCAATTCGAATCCAAGACTATTACAAATGCATTTTCTTGCCAGGAGTGTCCTTAAGTGCGTACTCAGTTAGTTATTTTTTTGCTGATCTGTCTAGTGCTGATTTTGCTAGCACTACAAAACCCCAACCCGGTAAAAATCTGCTGTTTTAAATGGGAAACAGAGCCAATTCCTTTAATTACAGTAATACTGGTTTCCTTGCTGGCAGGAGTATTTCTGACCGTTTTATTCACCTTCAGACAATCCGGAAGTTTAAAAAAAGTGATTTTCGATAAAGAAAATGAAATTGAAAAATTAAAGAAAAAACTGATTCCCGAGAAAAAAGTAATAATAAAAGATTTTAAAGATGAGGCTTGAATACAGTAGTTCGTTCGCAAAAAACATTTCAATAGAAATCAGTCCCGTGCAGTCCAGTGATACAAAATAAATGAATCGTTTGCAGAAAGATAGGTCGTCGTACAAAGCGGTTTTTTTGAGTTGCATTGTAAGGTTAATTTGCGAACGTCATAATAGCGAGGCAATTTTAATACAGAAATCGATTTACTGATTTTCAACAATTACAAGTTTTATGGTACAACATGTTTGATATAGTTTCTTTTGCCGCTAAAGCGAAAATATTTTTTGAAGAGCATGGTAAGTTGGTTCTTGCCATTGGCACCGTATTATTTGGACTTGCGTTTTTTGTTGAAGGGGTTTTTCATTACAATAGATTATCTTCCTGGGCTACAGTTGTTGCACACTACAAAGGAAACACGGAGAAAGAGCTACAAAGAAGAAATAATTTAATCAATCAGATATTCCGCCTGTTCAATAAATATTCCGTCTTTGAGGAAAAGATGTTTAAGTCAACCTCGAACTCCCGGGAATGGCTTAATAAAACAGAGCTTTCACAAGGGCTAAAATCCGTTGGAAAAGATGAATTTAATAAAACTCTCACGAGTTTAGCGGCTTTGGCAGAGCAGTATCCAGAACTTAAAGCAACGAATCTTGTTCAGGATTTGATGACAGAGTTTACGATTTCGGAAAATCGCATTGCAGGAGCGAAGGAAAAATTCAACAGCAGTGTTGGGGCTTATAATCAATGTCGAACGACATTCCCCGGGAACCTCTACGGGCTGATCCTTGGATTTAAGGTCCAGGAATATATGGGTTCCGAAGATGAGCTGATAAAAGTTCCGCAGATTAATTGAAGAATGAAGAGTGTTGGCCTAAATCTTGCGAATGAAAAGCAAGTCAAAAAAATTTGGAATTAGTTCAATAAACTGGAAGGAAATAGGTTATGGCTGTTGTTAACCATAAAGTTGACATAAATTTAATAGTTGGACTGGTTGTGTTCCTGGTGTGTTTTGTATTGGGACTCATCTTCTGGGATTGGCATCACGAAAAAGAATTGACGAGAACTATTGAACACCATCGAGCTTTGGGACGTGCCGGCTGTTTTGGGAACCCCGCAGGTGGAAGCACCGGAGGCGTTTTACCGAACCCAGTTCAGCCTGTGAACTTCGCAGTACAATACCCAGCACAAGGTCTTCAACAGCAATTTCCAACACAATCTGTTCAAATGCAAAATCCAGGATGAAATATGTTATTTAGAGTATCGCTTTTTTCACAGAAAAAAACCTGCTAGCTATTGTTTGAAAACGGTGCCAGGATTTTTATTTAATCAATAAGTAGCGATTGTACCATCAAACCGGAGATCTCAGAGATGTTACCAAGCAAATTCGGACAAGACAAAAAACCTGAGTTAAAGAAACTCGAATGTAAAACTTGCTCAATGCGAGCGCCCTACATAAGTCTTTTTGCCAATATTTTTCTCGCATTTTTAAAAGTAACAGCCGGAGCACTAACCGGTAGTATCGGATTGGTCGCTGATGCTATTCACAGTTCAGCTGACGTTTTGAATTCCTTTGTTGTCATGCTCGCAATGAACATTAGCAAAATTCCGCATGACGAAAAACATTCATATGGCTATGGGAAAATTGAAAATTTCAGCGGTTTATTCGTTGGCACGCTGCTCTTCATTGGCGCGGCAATCATTGTCGATTCCGCACTTGAACAACTTGTAAATCCCGCATCAACTTTACCGCCCCATCCATTCGGCATTTTGGTTGCACTTATTTCTATAGTGACCAATGACTTTTGTTATCGGCTGGAATATTGCGGCGCCAAGCGGACAAATAGTCCTGCTCTTGAAGCTGATGCAATGGAGAATTACACCGACACGCTTACAACTTTTGCCGTTTTAGTGGGAATGATTGGGGCCCAATTTGGTTTTCTAAAAGCTGACCCTATTGCAGCTCTTGTTGTTGCCATTATTATTGTACCAGTAGCCTGGAAGCTCTTGTCCAAGAATGTCAGCGGCCTGATGGATATCGGACAAAACCTCAATCAGCTTGAACTGATAAACAGGCTGGTTAGCGCTAATCCGGATGTAACCGGAATAAGTTATACCAAAACCAGAAATGTTGGTAGCAACCTTCTGATCGATTTGGAAATCCTCGTAAGCGGCAAAACTTCCATTGCAAAAACAGATGAAATTTCTACAGCCATTAAGAATTCCTTAAGGGAAAACATTGAACATTTAGGTGAAGTTGCAATCGTTTGCCGGTCTGAAGATACCAAAGATCCCAGCTTAATAGAAGCTTTAAAAAAAATGAACGAAGAGAGAACCAAGTTAAAAAAGCAACTTGAGGTCTGAAAGCAACTATCAACTTCGCCACGGCGCCAAATTTAATAAAAAAAAAAGAAGCTTTTTTTTTTTAATTCCCGGAAAAGCAAAAAAAAAAAACTGGTGATTTTTAATCATTGATGTGTTATAGTAACTCCCTAAAAAGGTGAAGCTTCTTATTTGGGAAGTTTCTGGAATTCTTGTTAGGAAGGGTTCGGTTATTTAAACTGCAATTTTCGAAATTTTTCACATTGTACCTATTTGGAAAAATTTCATTTTAAATAACAGCAAGAAAATTAAGCAAAATAGAGAAGGAGGTTCGTACAATGTTATCTGCCTACCTGGGAAAATTTTTCGACAAGATTGAAGATTTTTTCAGCCTATCCGCTGATGATTTATTTAAAGTTTATTACAACGAGGGATTAGATTTCATTGCCAGTGGCAAATACAATAGTGCAATTACCTCCTTAAAAAGCGCAAATAAGCTAAAGCCAAAAAGAGCAAACGTTCATTATCAATTGGGAGTAGCCTACTTTCATAATGCAATGTTTGAGGAAGCTTTTCGGTCTTTGAATAAAGCCTTGAGTCTTGATCCCAATAATTATTCAGCCCATCACTATCTTGGAAAAATTTTCGAAAAGGAAGAGTCCTATGAGAAAGCGATGGAAGCATATAATGCGGCAATCAAGATTGCTCCCGATGCTGAAATTTACTATAGAATCAGTTTGATCCAGGATAAAAATGGAGCACACGAAGCTGCCATTACATCGTTAACTGAGGCCATTAAACTTGATCCACAGGTTTCCAAGTATTATTACCGCCTTGGATTAGTGTATGATAGCAACAATCAGCATGACAAAGCTGTTGAAGTGTTTAAAAAAGCAGTTGAGTATGAAGAGTCTGAATGATAACGTTACTCATCTGTTCAATGTTCAAACCGGGCGGTAATTATTAAGCGGCGAAACAGCAAAGCAGTGAGCCATTTTGAATTTTTAAGTAGATAAGCGGTTATCACCTTTCCGAAGAAAAGAAAATCGATAATTTGAATTAATGGTTGGTTAGTACAATGAACTCTCGCATCAGCGCAATTGTTAAAAGAGTTTATAACAAGGATCTGGAGGCTGTTCCTGTAGGTCCTTTGCTGCCTGCCCCGTCAGTTGAACAGGAAAATGTAAAATCCGATCTGTCAAGTTATCAAACCCTTATCGGAATCCTGGTCGGCCTATTCATTTGCCTCTTACTCACATACGAGGTGGTGTATTATTATAACCATTTTAATGTGCATTCAATTATGGTTTCTTCTCGCAAAGCAGACCTGGACAAAGAGTACCGCAGGAGAAAGAATTTGTCCTATAATATCAATCACCTGGCAGAAAAATATGCTCTTCATGAAAAGAAAATGTTTGAGTTTGTACTTGCTTCCAGGGGTTCTTTCGGCAAAATAAATTTTGAGCCAAAAAAAGATTTATTGAAAAGCTTTCTGGATAAACCTTTGACAGAAGTAGTCGCTCTCGGAGAGCAATACCCCAACCTCAGAGCTGTTCAAACAACGCAGATTTTAATCAAGGGAATCATGGCCGTCGAAGATTTGCTGGCAGAAGGAAAAGACGCATATAACAGCGCTGCGGAAAACTTCAATCAACTTAGAACCACCTTCCCGGCCAATATTTTTGGAGTTATTTTTGGATTTCCATTGGCTCCTTATTCCGGAATTGATAAAGGTTGGGATACCAATGAAAATGAATAATTTTAGACTTTACCAATCGAATTTTAAGGGTTTTGCTTTTCCCAAGCGTACCTTAGTTTTACTTGATTGCCCTGTTATTGAACATTACTTTATAAATGAGCGGAATTATTGGGTGTAATTCTTATAGGAGGAAGATAATGGTCTTTATTCTTGTCGGTCTGATTTTTCTTGTGTTAGGTGTAGCTGGTATGTATACCTGGTGGTGGTTTTTAGTAGAAATCATTAAGGGTTTGGTTTCGCTAACATTTACAGTACTAGGTGTCTTGTTCATTATTACCGGTGGAAGAATTCTACTCAGAGGGCCCAGGGAAAGCGAAGATAAGGACGAGTAGTACGACCCTTATTGTTGTTCCCAAAAAGCTTTTCATGCTTTTAGATATTTTTTGAGTTTTGGAGGTTATTGCTTGGCTAAGGAAAGAGAAGATCTAAATGGCAATATTATTGTCGCGCTGGTAGCCATACTTGTTTTTATCATTATCGGTTTAGTTTTTTGGTATAGGCAAAATCAGAGAGACTTGGTAGAAGCCACACTAGTTGATAATCAAGTTCAAACACGCGCGGTGTTTGTGAATGATCGACCAGCCGGAGTTCCGAATGTCGGAGTTCCGAATGTCGCAAATCAAAGATTTGTTAATGTAGTTCCAAAAAGCAACTCCTCTCTCAAACCTAAGAGCTACAAACAAATTCTGGAAACGATCTCTCCTTCTATCGTTAGTATCGAAGCAGAGCAGGAGGCTGAAGAGCCTGTACCATTTACAACTGCGCCTCAGCAAAATCCGCAAAACACACAGGCCAGAATGCCAACAAACCGACCAGGCCAACAAGCCGCCGGGACTGCGAATAGAGGCATATTTTTAGTTTGTCCAAATGATGGTACAAGAATACCCAACCCACAGAACATCCCTTCCAATGTGTTTCCTTGTCCAGTATGCGGAACAAGAATGGAAAGGGAAGGCCATGCAGTTACTACACCCACTGTTAAATCAGGATCAGGCGTAATCGTTCATCGTGATGGGTACATTTTAACCAATCTTCACATTGTCAAAGAGGCAAGAAATATCAATGTTACCATTTCATATAGTCCTTTGACTGAGATTTATCCTGCAGAATTGATTGATGAAGCACCCGACATGGATTTAGCGATAATAAAGATTCTCAACACCGGGCGTGAAGCGTTCATTCCCGCACCAATCGGAGATTCAAGCTTAATCTCCACCGGTGATAAAGTAATTTGCATTGGAGGTCTTTTTGGATTGCAACAAAGCGTGACCTCCGGAATCATTAGTAATCCCAATCGCACCTTAACTTTAGGTGGATTTGAGCTAACCAATCTTATACAGATTGACGCTGCAGTTAATTACGAAACCAGCGGAGGACCACTCGTAAATTCCGCCGGTCAGGTAATAGGAATAAATACAGCAATCTATTTCCCTAATACTAATTTAAGCGGAATAGGTTTTGCAGTGCCAATAAATTATGCGATTTCCATTTTCCCTGATTTTATTGAGGGCGGAAACACTCGCAACAGGCTCAGAAATGCCGCTGCACAAATTAGTGGTGTCCAGCCAAATCTGCAAAATGCCGCAGCCCCCCGTGGAACTGGACAAAACCCATGGTGCCCGCCAGCTACTCAAAATGTAGCACTTCAACAACCTCTACCGCAGAATGCGGCAGCTCCCCGAGGAACAGGGCAGAATCCCTTGTTCCCACCAAACCCGCAAAACGCAGCATTTCCAGCGTGCCCTCCGGGAGGGCAATTTGGAGTTGTTCCCAGAGGCTCCGGACTCAATGCCTGGTGTCCGCCGAATATGCGACCTGTAGCATTACCAGTCAATCAAGTCCAGCCAACTGTGGCTGGAGTAGTCCCCAATCCGGCAGACCCGTACGTAGCAGCCAAAGTTGGCGGGAACACACCGACCCCATCAGTTAGAGCACCGATGGGTGGAAACATCCAATTCCGCCCTAATGCCACCCCACCAAATCAATTTGCACAAACTCAGGTAAGGCGGCCGCAGACCACTCAGCCCCAAGTAATGCAACCCCAAATCGGACAACCTCAAACCGGACAGCAACAAGCAGCTCAACCGCCAGTAGCGGTAGCTAATAATGCAGCCGAAGCACCAGAACCGCCAGAACCACCGGAAGTTGCGGGAGTTCCTGAACCGCCCGAACCACCAGCAGCCGCAGCTGCTCGCGAACCACCCGAACCAGCTGCCGTTCCGGAAGCTCCTGAACCACCGGCCGCACAAGGCGTTGATCCAGCGACCATACCGCTTACTGGTATGCTAGTGGGCGCAGAAGCTGAAGTTGGAGCAATTGGTGCACTTGACATGAACATTGAAGAAATTACACCTCAGATTGCTGCTACTTACGCTCTTCCCCCCAAACAAGAAGGCTTGGTTGTCGCCGAAGTTGAAGGGATTGCCCGAACCGCGGGATTCCAAGTCGGAGACGTAATAATCAGTGCAAACAATCAACCTATTAAAAATGTGGTTGACTTTATAACCGTGTTGAATCAAGCTAACCCACAAGTAGGAGCAAATTTCGATGTGGCCAGAAAAGGTAAATTACTTACCATCCATCTTAAGGGATAAAAGATGAGTGAAAAAGACGTTTCTGAAATAAAAAGGGGACTTTGGCCCTGGATAATCATTGATATTTTACTGATAGCCGGTGTTTTTTGCTGGTTACTACTTTCCGAACAAAAAGCCAAGTCATATCAAGGCGCCAATTTACCTGGAATGGTTGTTCCCAATATGACGAATCCTCCTCTCAGAGGCACACCGGTCGCATTTCCAATAACTGCCCCAATTCAGGCGGCAAGACCTGTTGATGGTACCACTCGACCAACACCGCGGGTTGTTTCTTTTAACAAAACTCTTCTGGCTATTTCTCCTTCAGTTGTTACAATTACTACTGAAGGTGTCCAATCCCAGGGGGGGTCAGGAGTCATTGTCCATAGTCAGGGATACATCCTGACCAATCGACATGTGGTTGATAAAGCAAACCAAATCAAGGTCACAGTTGCACCAGACCAGGGTGGAAAAACTTACCAGGCAGTTATCGTACAATACAGTCAAGATTTCGACCTGGCACTCATTAAAATAACACCTGCACCCGGTGATGTTTTACTTCCTGCCCCGCTTGGAAATTCTGACAAAGCGCTTGTCGGTGATAATGTTCTCGTTGTTGGAAGTCCTTTTGGGCTCAGCCAAAGCGCCTCATCCGGAATCATCAGTTACAAAAATCGTTCCCTTTCCACTGGGAACAAAGTATTTGAAGGGTTGATCCAGACGGATGCCCCTCTCAATTTAGGCTCGAGCGGTGGAGCACTTGTTAACACAAATGCTGAAGTCATCGGGATCAATGTCGCCATTCTTTCCATGACGCAATCGTATAGCGGAATAGGCTTTGCCATACCTATCAATATTGCCAAGGAGCTTTTTGACCAGTTTATTGAAAAAACTGAAACCAGGTTAAAAACCAAACCTGATCTGTCACCAGCTTGGGGTGCAACTCCGATGGGTGTAGCACTTCCCAACGATCCAAAAAGCAAGGGTCAGGTTTGGCTTGGTGTCGAAGTCTTGAATGTCACTGAAGCCCTGCAAAAGCAATTAGGGCTTCCATTTGAACATGGTGTAGTTATAGATAGCATTGTTGATAAGTCAATAGCTGAAAATGCTGGATTAGTCAGCGGTGATATTATCTATCGGGTTAATGACAGATTAATTAAGGACGACGCCATGCTTTGGTCCATTCTTCTGGAATTGGGAGTCGACTTCGCCCCTAAAGAAGATGTTAAATTTACGATCTATAGGCAAGGTTCGAAATTTGACCTTTTCCTGAAAATGAAACCGGAGAAAGGTGTTTTTCGCCCTCAAACACCATTAGCTCCAATGGTAATAAGGTAACAATTGTGCCCTATTCAATAATTTGGGGGAAACCTTAAATTATTGAATAGGAAATTAACGGTATCTCTTAATGCTAAGGGAAAAGTGCTGAGAAAATACAAGTTTGCGGATTTAGTGACCCGCATCACGGCTGACTCAAATTCTTTTAATTTTGCTGATTTGATGAACCAATGATTTTCGCTTTTAAAAAGCCTGAATAAGCAGAGTAATTAGTTTCTATGCATGTTATTGGAAAAAGAAGCAAGCACCCCTATTATGTGAGAAGATACCTTTAATGTTTGTAAATTTAATAATTCTTTTGGCCGTAGCGCTTTTATTGGTTGTATTGGCACTTCAAAACCCCAACCCAGTCCAGATATGCTGCTTGAAATGGGAATCTGATCCGATTCCTATGGTAGTTGTGATTATAGTCTCATTTTTAGTCGGAATAATTCTTACTTTACTGTTTAATTTGCTTCGCCAAAGAAGATTAAGAGGGATCATCCGCGAAAAAGAAAATGAAATAATGGAATTAAAAAAGCGCCTGATTCCAGATAAAAAACTCATAATACCTCTGGATGAAGATGATTTATAAAACCTACTAGTACAACGTTTTCTAAATACCGCCACATAATCGGTCAGTATATTAATTTTGGGCGGGTACAGGTTGATTGTCATGTTATCTGATTTTGGGTTTATTGTATGTCAACTACTTTTGGTGATTTTAGCGCAAAGTCCATTTGGGAATGATTCACTAGTGAGTTAAATTTTTCCATTAAATTAGACAGTGTAGCAAATTTACCGAAAAAGAAACTTGACGAGGCGGTAGTTGAGCGGAGTCGAAACGACCAAAGTAATAAAATAAATTGTATGTAGGTGAGTCCATCATAATGAATGAAGGAATTAACACAATTGTAGCAAATGGCTGGAAAATAATTATCGGATGAAATGCTACAGTGTCTTAAATTAAGGAAGTTTTTGAAAGAGAACCGTTACAACAACCCGAACTTTTGCTGAACTGATGGGAGGCTTATGTCTTTTCTGGTTTTTTTACAATATCTTAAAAAATACCTTAAGTTAATTGTTTATGGTTCTTTTGGGATAATAGTGTTGGTAATTTTGTTTGACGGAATTATTCATTTCAACCGTTTTACCTCTTTGAAAGTTACCGACAGTTGCCATCAGGAAGACCTTAATGCAGAATTGCAAAGAAGAAATAATATAATAAAGTATTTATCAATTTTGGTTGAAAGGTATCTTGCTTTTGAAGAGAAAATGTTCAAATCCACTTCAGAAGCACGTGATTTATTAAATAAAGCGCGAGTTTCTGAAAACGCCAAATCCGAGGGTTTGAGGAAAGCTCTTCCCGGAATAGTTGCACTTGCAGAGCAGTATCCTGAGTTAAAGGGTTCCCAGGTGGTTCAGGATTTCATGAATGAACTGGTTGAATCTGAAAAGCGCATCGGATTGATGAAAGAGGATTATAACGCCAATGTCGAAACATATAATTTGCATCGTAAAACTTTTCCAGGTAAAATTTACGGAGCGATTTTAGGGTTTGACGTTCTGGAATATTGTGGAAATCAGGAAGAACCTTTAAAGGTTCCTGCAATTGATTAATAAAGAGCTTTTGGAGAATGTATGGCCAACAAACACGGTAAGAGCGTAATTAGTCCCAGTTTAATGCTGGGTTTGATAGTTTTCCTTCTTTGTTTCATAATGGGGTTAATTTTCTGGGACTGGCATCATGAAAAAGAAGTGACAAGGAACATTGAGCTTCATCGCGCCATGGGACGTTTAGGGCGAAACCAATTTTCTAAAGACCAGTTTTTTCTTTACAACGACCAGCAAAGTAATTCAACCCAAGCCCAATATTCAAACACCCCTTATTGGGGAATCAAAGGCCGTACAATTAATCTGCAGAATCAGTTTCAATTCCGTTCGCCAATTCCTTTTGGCATGATAGTTTCACAAATCAGCGATAAGAGCGTTTTGAATGCTCTTCAACCTGGAGACATAATTGCGCGAGTAGACGGCTATCTTCTTAAAGATGTACCAATGTTTTGGGCTCTCCTTAAAGATAAGGTAAGAGGCAGCCAGCTAAACATGAGTATCTTCAGAGGTGGGCAGCAATACGAACTTCATTTTGATCCTTGAAGCTTTTTGATTAAAATAATTCCCCCAGGATCAGTATCACACTTACAACCCCTTGCGTAGCAATCCCCAGCTTGGATGAAATTACGAGTTCTTCTTTCTGTTCGTATTTTTGCCGAAGAATGGATGTTGCTTTGAAAGCAAGGGGAAATCCTAAAAAACTGGCTAAAGTAGTTTTGGTTCCCAAATATCCGAAGTACCAGGAAACTACGATAGTAACCCAGGCTAAAGTTTCAACTGCTGCGAAAAGAAGCCAGCCCTTGTCGCGCCCGATGCGGACAACAAGATTTCGTTTCCCAGCATGCAAATCATCGGGAGCATCCGGAACTTCGTTTGCAATCAATATTCCAGCTGTAAGAAAACCAAAAATACATGAAAGCAACCATTGTTCCAAAGTCGGGTAGCCAGCCCCGGAGAAAAACACACCGCCTGCCAAAGCAGCAGGCCCGAACAACCCGAAAACAACGAATTCCCCTAATCCCCGATATGCAAAAGCTAAGGGCTTACAAGAATATTGCCACGCCAAACCAATGACTACTGCAAAAAGGATGGGTGTTTCCCAACGTCCCAGTTTTAGAGTGATCAAAAGGAGGGCAAAACCCGCGCAAAGTGCCATTGCTATTGCCGCCAGGAAATACCAGTTAACAGACAATCTTCCTTCCTGAATCAGCTTGGAGCCTCCAAAAAAACCGAAAAACCTTTTATCAAAATTATCAGCCCCTGATTTAGCGTCTGCAACGTCGTTTATGAGGTTCGCTGAAAGGTGGGTTCCTCCAACTACGATAGCCCCAAGAGTCAGTAAAAACCAATTTACCGAATGCCCGGAGCGCAAGACGCCGAAAAAATAGGGAAAGAGGCATGCTGTTACAAACGGCAGCCTCAATGCCCGGAGAAATTCATCCAATTTAATTTTGTTCATATATTAGTTTTACACTTTAGGGATTTTTTTTACGCCACCTCATCAGAAATTTCGATTACTCAGAAGGTGTGAATAATTTACCGACCCACGAAAGTACAACCCACGATAATGCTGTCAGAAAACGTTTGTGATTATTTCCACTTTCCATTTTTTAATTATTTCACACCTTCTCAGCAATAGCGGCTAACTTCGATGCCACTTCCCACAGGAAGCAGAACTGACGTAATGTCTTTTCTGGACCGAACACTTCTTTGGTATTCAAGAGCATCTTTGCGAGCTTCCTCAGGAAAAATCATATTGTCCGCAACAATTATAGCACCTGGGTTCAGTCTTGGATAGATCAAATCCAGGCATGGAACGTACAAATCTTTCCAGAGATCAAGTAGCACAAAATCGAATCTTTCCTTAAGATTGGGTATTATAGATCTGGCATCCCCCTGCAAGAAATCAACGTACTCCCGGAGCTTAGCCCTCTCAATTTTCTCACGGGCAAATTTTATCTTCTCCGGATGAACTTCTAGAGTGCTCACCTTTCCACCAGTTGCGCGTGCCGCTTCGGCAAGCCAAATTGTTGAATAACCATAAGATGTGCCAACTTCCAAAATCGAAGCAGCTTTGGATTCTTTTATTAGAGTGTTCATAAGAGAACCTGTTGCTGGTCCTACACTGATAAGAAAATTATCAATCTTGGTAAACATTTCAGAGGATTGCATAGTTTTCATTAAGCGATGTTCTTCAGCAGAACGTGTGTGGTATTCTTCGAAAATTTCCTGAATCACGGGTTCCATTATTAAAAATCTCCTTAAAAACTGAAAATTCCCTCAACTGAGGGGAAAACTTAATTGTTTTTTCCTGTCAATAACCTGTCATGAGAGATTCTTGCAAAATTAGCAAATTCAAGTTTGCGAAAAATATCACAATGATCATCAAACCTGAATTTCTTTTTGCCCGATTTGCAAAATTTATACGATATTGCAAGAAGCTCGGATGTTAGAAATTTCCCTGATTTCAATTGGTTTTCTTATTTTTCAAAGGACGTTGGGTGCGAACAAGAGTTCGAAGAGAAGTTTTCAGGATGCTTTTTTTCGTGGTCGACCTCCCAACTTGCCATTTATACGCGACGCTTCCATTTTGGCAGGCGTTCTGCGACTACCACCAGTTTGTCCCATTTCAGAAAAAATTCTCGTCATCCATTTTTTTGTGCCGAAAAAACCTTGTAAAAGATGTGGAATACTTAAATCTACATCCAACAACGGCCAATACAATCCCTGGCCACTAGGAGTGATTTCAATCTCTTTTAAATCAGAAGCGTTAGCGTCGGCTAAACCTTGTGCAAGCTGAACTGGAAACATAAACGAAATTCCTGATTTTAAACCCACAATAATTCTATTGGACTTTTTGTCAAATCGTGCAGAGATGGCTATGGGTTCACTTCCCAAAGCCGTTTTGCCGGCTTCGGTTGCTTTGGCAATCTGGCTGTTTAATTCCTCTTGAGAAATCTTTGTTTCACTCATGTATTTCTCTCCAAATCCGAATGAAATTTTCTTGTTCGGCTAATACAATGTCAAAAGCCTGTACAACTAATTTTGATGGCATATTGAATATTTTTACAATGCTTGGAAAATCCCCGGAAGAACCAAGGTTGATTTTAACTTCACCATCACCGTGAAATACATGAACATGAGCCGGTTCATGATCATTTGGATAAATGGCAATTCGAAAACCATCGCTACGATAAATAGTTGGCATGTGATAAGAATAACCCAAACTGATTAGGTAATCAATGTTTTTTTGAAAACAACTAAAGCTGGCGAACAACTCCTGATTTCAATTTCCACCTCAGCCATCAAAAATGATGATGGAAAAGTGGTTGGAGGCGTGGAGATGTTCAGAGACCTTTCACAGGTAGTCGAGTTACCAAAGAAACTTTCAAAATCCTATGTAATTGAGGATATGGTCACCAAGAACCAAAAGATGCAGATGGTTTTAGAACAACTCCCGCTTTTTGCCGCAAGTTCAAGCACAGTGCTAATCGAAGGGGCGAGTGGTACGGGAAAAGAACTCATCGCTCAAGCACTTCATAATCTCGGGCCACGTTCGAAATACCCCTTTATTACCGTCAATTGCGCTGCTCTTCCCGATTCATTATTGGAATCAGAGCTTTTCGGCTATGTAAAGGGAGCTTTTACAGATGCAAGAAAAGATAAACCCGGCCGTTTTCAGCTTGCGCAAAAAGGAAGTATTCTTCTTGACGAAATAGGTAATATTTCAATGGCTATGCAGGCAAAATTGCTTAGAGTCATACAGCAACGTGAATTGGAGCCACTCGGAGCAACAAGCTCTGTCAAGATCGACGTCCGAGTCATCGCCGCAACGAATCGAAATCTTGCGGAAGATGTAAAGCGAGGAAATTTTCGGGATAATCTCTTTTATCGGCTGAATGTCATCTATATTAATCTTCCTCCTCTTTCTCAACGCCGGGAAGACATCCCATTGTTAGTCGATTATTTTATTAGCCGTTTTAATCTATTGCAGGGAAAAGCAATCGAACGAATCAGTGAACGGGCACTTGCCGCACTCATTGATGCTCCTTTGCAAGGCAACATTCGTGAATTGGAAAATGCAATTGAGCATGCTTTTGTAATCTGTGACAAGCGAATAATAGATTTACAGCATTTGCCGCCTCAATACGCCGCCGCTGCTTCCGAAAAAATAGATATGCCGAGCAATAACCCATTTGATGCTGCAGAAGCAGAAATAATCAGAGGTGCTCTTAAACCGAACAATAACAACCGAACCAAAGCTGCAAAGGACATTGGAATATCCAGAAACACCATCTGGCGAAAAATGAAGCGCTTTGGGTTGATGTTATAACTCGGCAAGGAACCTACGATACTGAATTGCGAAGCAAATCTACCCGAATGGGCATCATAAAATCAGCGCCGGCTGGGGTCATGAACCTGCTAAACGTTGAACGCACTTTTTCATGCTGTTCGGACGAAAGGTTATGCTGCGTGTGGGTCACACCCATTACCATCTTTTCAAAGTGGGTAAAATCATCAAAGTGCATTGGTTGCAGGAAAAATTTCTGTTCGATAGGAAATAGAATCTTTGCTGAAACAGCTCCTAAAATCGCTCGGAATGCTGCTTTTCTTATTTTTTTACATGAAGAACAAATTGGCAATAGACCGCTCAAGAGCTTAACTTTTGCAAGTGCTGCCTGCAATTCCTTTACAAGTTCTATGCGTTCGTTCTCAACCCTCCGAAGTTTCAGGTGATTTCGAATCCGATATTGGACAATGAGCGGGTTGAATGGCTTTGAGATAAAATCAATTCCTCCAACTTCAAAACCTTGAGCTTCGTCATCTTCCTGGTTCAAAGAAGTAATGAAAATCACAGGAATAGCTTGTGTTAAAGGGATCGCTTTTAACCTGCTACAGACTTCGTAACCATCGATGTCTGGTAATACCACATCCAGCAAGATAATATCCGGTTGTTGAGTAAGCGCTATTTCCAATGCCTTCAAGCCATCGGCAGCAGTCAAAATCTGATGTTCTTGCTCCAATATCCTGCTCAAAATCTTTAGGCTGTCGGGCATGTCGTCAACTAATAAAATAGTCTGTCTCTCTGATTTCATAGAACCCACCGATTTACATCAACCCACATTTTTCTACGGTATCATTTCATTTAATTCTTTCATGACTTGTACGAAAGGATCATCTGGTACAGGCCGGGAGGTAATGAATTCGATTCTGTTCGATGGAAGTTCGAATTTTTCAGCATTTTTTCAAACTCCCAGATCGTGTGAATGTCCCCATTAGGAGTAGATGCAAGCAGCGAAAGGTTTAATTTTGCCTGTGCCGGTGGAGATATTCGATCTTCATTTACAACGAAATCTATGATAACCACACGGCCATCTTTGACAAGCGCTGCGTTTACTTTCTTCAGGAGCTTTTCACACGCAAGAATATCGAACTGATGAAGATAGTCAGCAAGTATCACTAAATCATAGCCCACTCCGAAATCTTCGTCAAAAGGGTTGCCTGGAATTGTGGAAAACCGATTGGATACCCCCATTTTAATTGCATTATCTGTCGTTATGGAAAGTACATTTGGCCAATCCATTGCAACCACTTCAACATTTGGATAATGCCGCGCGAGCGTGATTCCGAAAATTCCATGCCGCGCAGCAAGATCAAGAACTTTAATTTTTCCTTCAGTATCAAATTGCAACAGTTTTGCTATCAGATTGGCAGGACGCTGCATCATGGGGACCATTGACAGTGCGAATTCTTCCCAAATCGGATGGCATTCAGTAATAACGCCATCATCGGGAAGTACTGTTTCGCCAACCCGCACAGCTTCAGCAAGATGTTTAAATGCCCCCATAAGAGTTTGTGAATTAAGAAAACGCAATTCACCTCCAACGTATGTTGGAAACTCTTGGTTCAGGAACATAGCTGAACTCGGGGTAAGGTAGTAGAAATCGTTCACTTTTATAAGAAAACCATCTACCGTCAGATAATCGCAAAGAATTCGTATACCTCGTTCAGAAGCCCGACATTTCTCGGAAATGTCCAGAACCGTGCTTCCTTTCCTGCTAATTGAAGTAAAGAGTTCCAAATCAATTGCAGCCTTCAATGCAGCAGTGCGTTGATAGGAACATGCTGCCTCCAAAAATAACTCAGGGAAGAGTTGGGAATTTGAATCAGTCATTATTTGCTCCTTCAATTGGCATTTTCTCATGATCAGAAATGTCGATTGCGTGGTAGAGTAAAATTTCATTCCAAAAACGGATATTCATTTGCGAGCAAAATAGCTCTAGCAAAAACCTGGCCATCATTGTACTAAAAAAAAAAAAAAAGCAAGCTTTTTTCGAACAAGAAAATGTGACAACGAGGGAAAAGCACGGCAATTTAGTTAAAGTTAGCTTTTGCTATTTTTTACCAGCGAAAAAAGAGTAAAAATTCTTGCCTTGTAAAACTGCATCAACACAAATGCAGAAAATTTGGACAGAATATTTTTTCGCGATTTTTTTTTTGAATTGCTGGCTAATTGCCAATGACAATACGAATTTACTCTTTGTAGCTTCTAGTTTACCGAGGGAAGCTGTGAAAAAATGTCAAAAAGAGGTTAAAAATGGCTGTGAAAAATATCTCAATCTTTTGCCAGGGGCCCTCTCAAATGTTGCATTTCGATGAATGCCTATATTTTTACACCTTCAGGGCAAACGCCTGCTTTTTGTTGATCTGATGCGATTAGTCTCCTCAAAGCGTATTCATAAATCATATTTTTCTGCCAATATTTTCTTCAAAAAATGGGCGTTTCATACGAAATTTCCTGTAAAGAAGCGTCCACTATTAATCTCATGAAAGATTAATTAACACCGGAAAAAGTATAAGTTTGCCCTGGTAGTTTCCAGCAATTCTCGGTCAATTTCTGGATTGGCTTGAGAAGCCATTTTCTAAAAATGTGGTTTCTTTTTTGTGAGAAAGTGAAAATTTGTGCCAATACCAATCGCCTCAAATACTCGCCGAGAATTGCCGTGTAGTTTCCCTCGAATTTTACTTTTAATATTTTTTTGGTTATATTCATCTAAAATATCTCGAATTTTGTTCTTATTAAAATAATAACTGATAGAAATTCCGATAGCTCAGGAGTTACTCGAAAGGTGAGAAAAGTGGGATAGAAAAACAGGATCAACAACTAACCAGGGAAGTGAAAAACGTCTCAGGCACACTTATAGCCCTAATCAGCTGATAAATAATGGGCATTGAAGAAATGAAGTCAAGTAAATATACTATCGAAAAATCCCTTTCGGAGACAGAACTTGAGCAGAAAATCTCTTAGTACATCTCCAAGATTATTCTTTCTCGCCGGTCCAAACGGCGCCGGCAAGACAACCAGCGCCGAAAAACTATTGCCAAGGGAAATTCCCTTTATCAACGCCGACGAAATAGCAAAAACGCTTGCCCAGTTTGAAGGTACAACTCTTGACATCAAAGCAAGCAGATTGCTTCTTGAAAAAATTAACAGTTTTGAGAATGAACTCAAGAGTTTCGCAATCGAAACCAATCTTGCCAATAAAGGTCTCCTTTCCCGGATCAAAAGACTGCAAAACAAAGGCTATACAGTCACACTCATTTTTCTCTGGCTTCAATCTGTTGATCTAGCCATCGACCGTGTTATGGAAAGAGTTCGTCGCGGGGGCCATTCAGTTCCGGCTGAAGTGATTAAACGGCGTTATAAAGCTGGTCTCGAAAATTTTTTCACCCATTATCAATCTGAAGTTGATTCATGGGCATTTTTTGACAACTCAGCCGGAGAAGTGAAAATGATTGCATGCGCCGAAAAAGATACACCAGAAATTGTAATTGACACTGAAAGATGGAACGCAATTCTAAGGAGAACAGGAAACAATGGCAAAGCCTGAAAGAAAGATAATTCCACCAGAAATATTGGAAATTGAAAAACGAATTAAAATGGCTGTCCGAGAGGCGTTACTCGATCATAAAAAAGCAGGAAACCCAGTTGCAATATGGGAAAATGGGAAAGTTGTCATTGTACCACCCGGTAGAATTGGAGAAATAATAGGCCCAGACCCTTCAAAAGAAGATAGGTAAAGGCGCCTAATGGCAGATCAGTTTTTTTTCTTCAATAATGCTTTTCTATGAACCTCTTATGACTTCCTCAAGCAAAACTTTTCAATCAAAATTCGAACTTGCAGTGAAACTTTTTTTATCTTTTCTGTGGCGAATTTTCTTTCAAAATCATTAGAAAAGTCCATTGAATTCGAATATATATCGGCAATAATGATCATGGCTTTGGGGCCACCTTGTTCTGCAAGGGGACGAAGGATTTGCATGGCTTTTTCATAATTCCCCTGGAGTATTTCTTTTTCGACGGTTTATAGCGCCTGGGGCTTGAGAAGCCGTATTCTAAAAATGTGGTTTCCTATTTTCTCGAAGGAAAAAATTTTTGTTAATGCCAATCGACCGAAATACTTGGCAGCAGTTGGCTGAAGGAGATTGATCATGTCACGTTTTTTTAATACTACTGGGCCGTGTAACCCACGGGACCATTATATGTTGCCACCCGCTGAACGTTTGATCAACGCACAACTTAGTCGGTATATTAAAGACAAACTCTACTGGGTTCTTCACGCACCAAGGCAGACTGGCAAAACAACGTTCCTTCAGTCATGGATGCGTGAAATCAACTCCGGGAATCAGGCTCTGGCAGCCTATGTCAGTGTTGAAATATGCCAGGGAATTACTGATCCCGAAAGTGCAATGCCTGGAATAGTCCAAGAAATTGTTTCTGCAGCCAGGCAACAATTAGGTCCGGGACTAATACCACCTATTCCTGATGTCACACCAGTTTCAGTTTTAAAGGGAACGCTTCAGCAGTGGGCGGCAATTGTAGCTCCCAAACCATTGATTGTCCTTTTCGACGAAGTGGATGTCTTGCAGGATCAATCCCTGGTAAGCTTTTTGCGACAACTTCGATCTGGTTTTGCCGACCGTGGAGTGGGCTTGTTCCCTGTTTCCATCGCATTAGTCGGAATGCGGGATTTACGTGATTATCTGATTCGTTTGAAAGACGGAGTTGCGCTTAACCCTGGCAGTCCGTTTAACATTAAAGAAGATTCAGCAAGCATCGGCAATTTTTCGCGAACTGATGTTAATAAGCTAATCAGTCAGCACACCGAAGAAACAGGGCAGCAATTTGAACCGAATGCGATAGAATTAATTTACGAACTCACCCGTGGTCAACCATGGCTGGTGAACTCTCTTGCAAAAAAATGCGTCTGGAAAATTGTTCCCGAAGAGAGCAAAGCCCCGGTAACAGTCGAACATGTGCTTAAAGCAAAAGAAATGCTCATTCAGGATCGTGCTGTTCACCTTGACAGTCTTGCTGAACGCTTGAAGGAGCCGAGAGTAAAAAAGATCATTCAGCCAATCATGACCGGGGAAAGCGAGCCGAATTTGGCTGAAGGTGATGATTTTCGATATTGCCTCGATTTAGGGATTGTATCTGCCGATAACGGAACTCCTCAGATTGCAAATCCAATCTACAGGGAAGTTATTCCCCGAACTTTGAACCAGGGCATGCAATATGCAATTCCCCTGCCGGAATTCAAATGGTGCCGTGAAAACGGAACTCTCGATATGGCTGCGCTGTTGAAACGTTTTCAGGCTTTCTGGCGCAGAAATGCCGACCTTTGGGAACAAAAATCCAATTATACTGAAGCGTTCCCACATTTGCTGCTAATGGCTTTCTTGCAGCGAGTTACCAACGGCGGAGGGCGTGTTGAACGAGAATATGCTGCAGGCCGAGGAAGAATGGACCTTGCAATTGAATTTGCAGGTACCTGGACAATAATTGAAATCGAACTGGTACATCCCTCATCAACAAGAATTATTGAATTTCGAACAATGATTCCCGCGCCGGCAATGAATCCAATCATGGAAGTGGTCGAGAAAAATGCTCCCAGTAGGTAATGCGCCGGAAGAATTCCTACCAGGGTTAAAGGAATCGGTACCATGTTGTAAAGGGTGTTACATAGTTCTGGAACCAGGAAACAACCACTTTCTGAGCAACTATCACACTTTCTCTTGCAAGTATTACATTCAAGTAAGCTTCAATAGTTTGAAAAATGATTTCTTCACGGGCTTTAGTGGTATCGAGTCGGGTTGCTTCAACCCCTTTTCGCGCGGCAGCAACGGCATGTCGATCCATTCCGCCAAGGGAAACCGGATAGCCAATCTGCACTCCAAACTGAAGATTGTTAATATAGCAAGGGTCATTTAACTGTCCAGGGGAAAAATCGGATTGTGCAATTCGGCTTTGGTTTAACTTTGTACCAAAAGCCAGCGGGCTATCGAGGCGACTATCGCTAACCCCTAACGAAACCTGGGGTGCGCTCATTGCTTTCGCTTCCCCTACTTTCTCACTGGCAACGTTTTCTCCCGCTTTCATCGCTTTCAGGTACGGGCTGTAGTCGAGCACTGTTTTCACCGCAGCAGCGATGGAAAGAGGTTCAGAAGCTTCAGCGATACTGCTGAGTTGCAATGAAATAAGCACCATGATTAAATAAAAGACGCCTTTTTTCTGTCTAATAAGATCCAATCCTTCGTAATTTGGTTTCATCTAATTTTAATTTAATTTTAGCCAACTTAATTGAGCAAAATTTGTGCCAATTTTCCGAAAATTTTGATGTCTTAACACTTTGGGAGCCCAACCGCAAAAAGGCAGCTTATCCTTGGTCAGTTGCTTTCCCTTTGCTGGCCTTGCGAACTTTGAACTCGTGAAAAGCTTTATGGACATGGCGGGAAAGAAGCGTAAATCTTGAGAGAAAGGGAAGACCAAAAATTTGTTCATAATAGAATTCAGCCTCTTCGTCCAGAGACAATCGCGAAGAGAGTTCTGCTGCAAGAAAGCCGGTAACAACAACTGCTCGCTCTTTCATCAGTTCCAATCCCGGTTTTAGCCTCTCTTTTATGGCGTCCAGTCCGGAAAACTGCTTTCCCATGGACAAATACGGGCGATATATTCGCATAAGGCATTCCAATGCCTGAGCTTGATAGCCCGTTTCTTCCAAGGGTTTATTCAAACGACGACATAACCAGGAGGCTTTAAGGAAAATTTCACTGGCATGTCGGTCGTATTCCGACTGCTGAAGTTCCTGGACACCCATGATAGCCAGATCAAAACTTCTAAGAGCTTCTTCCAACCCACGTTCTCCTTGGAAATCAAGACCTTGTGCAATATTACTTCTTCGTTCCAGTTTGGAGGACACCATAAAGGCCGCTTTGTCTGATTCAGAAAAAGCAGCTCTCTGAAAGCGACCGGTGAAGTTACCATAATAGCATGATGGGCAAACAACTACCGAATACAGTTCAGGAAGATTTCCTTCGCTACAAATGGGACAAAAATCAGTTTCCGTACCATAGATTTCGAAAGCACCGGGTTTTGCCTGCACGCTTCCGAATCTTTCTTTGCAGACGCAACATTCGAAAAATAGCACATGATGACGGTTTTCACCAGCCTGGAAGTTTTCAGCTTCAGGAAGATTGAAACGAAGTGGAAATAAACTTTCGCTATCCAAAAGTTCCGGTTCTTCTTTGAGAGCACTCAAGGTTTGAACCAATCTTGGAACAACCAAAGGTTTGACCAGTAACGCGGTAGCTTGCAACTGAAGACAACTTTCGACAAGTTCACGCGTAAAGTTGGTTGCAAAAAAAACCACTTTAGCATCAGGAGCAAATTTCGAAGCATTTTGAATAATCTCAGAAACCGGTTTTCGTATTCCATCAAGATCAAGAAACCAAGCAATTATGGGTTCCGTAAGAGACATTTGAGAAATTTGATTGAAGCTTCCGGCTCTCTGAAAACCAAAACCATATTCTTTTAGCGTAACTCCCACCAAAGTCGCAAGAATATTGTCTCTGGTCAAAATAAGACACCGCTCACCATCATTTCCCTCAACTTTTTTAAGCGAAAAAACCGAATTCCTTACTATCATCCGGAGAAGACCGAGCAATTTACTGATAGGCGGCCTTCCTGCGGGATTGATGTTCACCATCTGGCAAAGTGGCTCTAAAAAAGTGAAAAGTGGGTCCTTTGGGGAAACCGGTTTCATCGAAACAGTTTCCTCAGTTGAATCGGCAGATTTTCCACCGGTCGTCTGTTTTCCTGCTCGTAGTTCTGACGGGAATTCGCCGAACAATATTTCCCAAAAGATTAGTCCTGCCGAAAAAACATCTGCTGCGGAAGATCCCTTTTCTCCCTCTTTCCATTGTTCTGGCGCGATATAACTACACGCTTTACTGTCATCTTTACTAGCCAACAGTGGGACCGGAATCATCGGAAATCCCGAAATTTTCGGCTCCCCCTCTTTGTTAAAACCAATCACCGATGGATTCAAATTTCCATGGAATTCTACCTGCTCATGAATAGCTTCCAGACCTTCAAGAATCTTCAGCATGAATTTCGGCAAAGCATCCCGGTCTTTCCTCAAGGATTCTTTAGTTTTTTCGAATGAAGTATCATCAGCATACTCCATTGCAAGAAAATGAAGAGCGGAGTTTCGATCAAATCCTTGTTCCAGGATTCCACAGACATTCGGATGATGTATTTTTCCCAACCGAATAACACGTTGCTGTATAAATTTTTCCGGCCAAAGAAGGGGCTCAGAGAGGAACTGAATCAAGGTCGGAGCCCCGGATAAATTGTCGCGGGATTGTTGGAATTTCCCAAACGGCCCTTGCAACAGTTTGTTGTCACGGGAAAAACGAATCAAAGTCTGGTCACTTTTTGCAAAATGCTCATCCCTCAAGGTAATTAAAGACTGAGTGATAAAATCAAGGTCCGGGCGATTCTGAGGTTTTTTCTCCAACATACGAACCAATAGATTTGAAAAAAGTGGCCCGTGCGTTGTTTTCGAGAGAGCCTCAGTTGGTACAGGGGCGTTCATGTGCTTCAAAACAATTGCCAAAAACGGGTCGGAAGAACCTGTTTGGACATCAAAGGGAGGTCCCCCAACCAGCATTTCCCATAGAACGGTTCCCAAGGCGTAAATATCTGATTTAGTGGTTATTTCAGGATTGCCTTCACATTGTTCGGGCGACATGTTATGAGGAGTGCCAATAGCAATTCCGGTCTGCGTTTGTTTCCGGGACCCTTTTGCTATACCAAAATCAATTATCTTAAGTTGCCCCGAGGAATTGATGAGGATATTGGCCGGCTTAAGATCACGATGGATAATGTTTTTTGCATGAAACGCCTTCACTCCATCGAGTAAGCTCAAAAATGTTTTGATTATCCACAAGGGCCCCTGAGGAAACTCTTTTTGATAGGCATTCAGGCTTTTTCCGGCAAAGTACTCCATTATTAAAAATGGAAGCTGGCTAACCAAATCTGTTTCAAGGGAATAAACTTCCACAATACACGGATGCCTCACGGAAGCCAGGATTTCACCTTCCTGAAGGAAACGTTTAATTCCAGCGGGGTCTTTTGAAAAATCCCGATGAAGGAATTTAAGTGCAACTGTCCGGGAGAACTTTTTATCGAAAGCCTTAAATACGGCACCCATGCCCCCTTCGCCGAGGAGCGCACGGATCTCATAGTTCCCATTGATGAGGGTTCCGATTGGAAACATGCTTCAGAAAGCCTTCTTGCTCACAATTTTTTTCCAATGATTCAACAAAAATGAAGTTGCAAAATTTACATATTATATCATTACCAGTGGAGTTTCGCACATTTTAGACAGTGATTCTCGGTAAGTTGCTGCGATTGTTTCTATAAGCCATTTTGAGCAATATTCAAAAAACTAATTATTCCGATAAGTTTCGTAACAAAAATCAGCAATAGCAATATTTTGCGAGAAAACTCACCAAGAATTGCTGCATTTTGGAAAAATGGCTTTCAGAAACCCTCTGGAACTATTTCGCCCCCTGGAATTCATCCCGGGATTGTAACTCCTTAGAAATTATTAATGATCTTGAAATTCAATTTCGAGGAGTGTTATCACAGAACAAAAAAATTTCCCAGGGTTCCTCGAAACCCTTCAATCGGAAAAAACCCAGATTTTGGAAAACTGAGCTCGTTCTCTCGACAACAGCTTTAGTAACCAGAATTCGTCCATGAGGTGGGAAAATCACCTGAGTTTTAGAAACCCTGTCTGACTCCTTGAGCCCTTCAATTCGAAAAAGTCGATGGACTTCTCTTCCCAAAAAATCTCCGTCTGAAGCAATTGTAACACTTCCCCAATTCATTGCTATACGTATTTGAACATCATTTTTAGCTGCTTCAGCGAGTAGCGCCCGACCCACCAAGAGAGCATCATCAACTTTACGATAAATTGCAAAAAAACCATCTCCTGTTCCCTTCAAAAATTTCAAACCAGTCCTGGATTCATGATTTCGAAATAGATTATTGAAGGAATTAACAATTTCCGTGAAAAAATTTGTGCCTCGAATGTTAACCAGATGCGTGGAATTCGCCAAATCGAGAACCAGTAGGGCTACTTCCGACTTTTCTTCTAATGCTTCCTCACTCCCCAATAAATCAGGTTTACTTCCTTTGGAAGTAAGTCCGGCAGAATTCAGAGCTTCAAGAAGAGCCATTCGAAAGTTTTCAAGGTTTGGGAATCGGGTTTGAGACAGCTCTTCACCCGGGGTTGCCTGACTTCGGTTGATAATCGGTTCTGAGAGTGCACGATCTAATATTTCAGCAACCTGGGTTGGAATTTCTGGGTTCTTTTGGCGAATCGGAATAGGCTTATTGTGCGCAATCACTTGGAGATAATCGGACAAACCGGGAATCCTGCCCGCTTTTTTGAAATCCCGTCGGAGTTCTGACAAACTATCTCTAACTAAGCAACCAGTGAGCATTTCATAAAAAATAGAAGCGACTGAAAACACTTCCGAAGCGAAATCAACCCGATCGTAAAAAGTTATCCTCTCTCTGGGCCAATAGCATGGGTTTTCAACATAGTTTCCGGACAATATCATCTGGTTCAATCCAGCAATTTCAAGGGCTCGAAAGAGGCCAAAATCCGCGATCTTTCCCCGAATCCATCTTCCTTTACCATAAGTAAGAATATTCCGTGGAGTAAAGTTTCGATGAATGAACTCGCCATCTAATTGGCCATGAGAAAGCCCCTCCAAGACCTCCAACATGATCGGGACAGCTTCCTCCATATTGAGCTTCCCATCGCGATGGATAAGAAGCCTGGAAAGATCGAGTCCGTCAATATATTCCTGGACGCAGTAAAAAAGATTTTCTTTGCGTCCAAAATCCAACAACTTACATATAGAAGGATGATCGACTCTCTGAAGGCGACTGAGCTCATTCAAAAATAATTCAGCAGCAACTTTGGAAAAAATGACATTTGGAACCATGGTCTTTAAAGCAACCGTCTGTCCGGAACGAGTATCTATAGCCTGATAGACAGCCCCCATCCAACCCCGCCCAATCTCAGAGCCAATTCTGTAGGACCCAATTAGTGAATCGGGCATAAGGAAACCCATCGAAGCGTTGGGGATTCCGGAATAGGGAAAGATTTTTTTCCCGGAGGTCTTGTTAGAGCCGAATAGTCCCTTTTCATCGGACCCCAGGATATTGATAAGCAAGCGGTTTTTTCCTACCGCAATTTGCTCACCATCAGAAAGAAAGATCGACTTCGGAGAATTGGGGCGATCGTGGATGCTATATTGTACGTCATTCAGGAAAAACCCATTTTTGCTCCCCAGGTCAGATACATAAACAAAAGGGGGTGATATTTCAAAAAGAAGATGGTTGCGGGAAACAAAAGGGTCATCAGTAATGCAAATTGCAGCATCACGTGCTCTGCCAAAGAGTACACACTCGGGTCGGGTGAAAGAAAAAACCTTTCCTTTCAGCTCGCCCTGAAGAATTCTCATTTCTACAGAAGCCATGTTCTTCGCTTTTTTTGGAAATTCTCAGGAAAATAATCGTCTGCCGGGAAATTATATCATGGAAGGTTTTCTGTTTCCACGGATTTCTGGATTGCCCACTGAAAACGAACATTTGGAAAAAGTGCCGATAAATTGAATTTTTTTCAGACGTAGTCTTGGGCTTAGTTCCATCAGCAGAAGCAGGTCGCTGAGGGCTTGCACTAAGTGAAGTGGAAGTGGAAGTTGAAGTGGAATCGAAGCAACCATGAAATGCCGTTAGAAGCTGTCGGGAAATCTCAATACATTTTATTAGGTACAAAACGACTCGCTGCTAATGCTAAAAAGCGAGGCGATAAATTAAGTGGGTACATTAAAATGTGGAAATCAGAGCATTTTTCGACAAACTCGTTAGCGTTGGCTTAAGCGAATGCGGCTTTCTTATTTTAGAAAATGGATTCCTCTTTCGGATATGAATCTTAGGAACGTTTCAGGAAAAATTCCGGAAATTAATGTGAAAGCCAGACAAACACCTACTGAAACTTCCAGCATCCAAAAAGGATTGTATGATCCAACTTCCGTCGGATTTGTTGTTTCAATAAAGTTTTCAACTTCAATCAGGGTTTCGCTTTCGATCTTTTTCTCAGCTTCAATCGACTTTTCAACTTCGACCTTTTCGTTTGAGCTCGCCAAGTCAAAATACATCAGCTTGACTATTTCGAAGTAATAAAAGATCGAGATTACCGAATTCAGTACCCCGAATAATGCAAGAGCATAGAACTTCGTTTGCAGGGCACCCAGAAAAAGAAAATATTTTCCCAAAAATCCTGAGGTGGGTGGAATTCCTACAAGAGCAAGAACGAAAACAAGAAAGCTCAGAGCAAGAAATGGGTTTGTTCTGGCCAAACCGGCATATGTTGAAATTTTACTTGATCCGGTT
Source organism: Candidatus Rifleibacteriota bacterium (assembly GCA_015233565.1). Lineage (GTDB taxonomy): Bacteria > Muiribacteriota > Ozemobacteria > Ozemobacterales > Ozemobacteraceae > JADFXM01. Next base: position 13,752 of record JADFXM010000011.1, on the reverse strand, counting down.
TTGTTTACCATCAAAACGATAACGGAAAAGACGCCAAGATTCATGAAAATATATGCCATCAAATAGAAAAGCATGCCGGGGAATCCGAACTTGCTTCCAGCCGCAATTCCGATGAAAATATATCCCGCCTGAGCAATGGAAGAATATGCGAACAAGCGTTTTATGTCAGTTTGCCAGATTGCAGCAGTGTTTCCGATTGTCATTGTTAGAATTCCGATAAGCGATATCAAGTAGGGATGGAGTAAGGCGAAATCCGGGAAAACGGTGTAAAATATTCTGCCAAAAATTGCAAATGCTGCACACTTTGGGCCAACGGACAAAATTGCAGTAACAGGTGCCGGAGCGCCTTCATAAGCATCGGGCGCCCAGAAATGAAATGGAGCAAGGCCACCTTTGAAACAGAACCCGGCGAGTATAAAAACCGCGCCAAGCGTGAATAGCGGTTGCATTTGAAGAGTGCCAGCAGCCAACATTCCGCCAATCGTGATTAAATTGGTTGTACCAGACAATCCATAGACGTAGGACATACCAAAAAGCATTATTCCTGAAGAAACAGCCCCGAGGAGAAAATATTTCAAAGCCCCTTCAGAAGATTTTTCTGTTTTAAGCATTCCCACAAGGACATAGCTTGAAATTGAGATGAACTCGATTAACACATAAATCAAAATCAGATCAGTGGCTGAAACCAGGCACATCAGGGCAAAAACCAGTGAGGAAAGAAGAAAATAAAACTCACCCTCATTCTTATTCCTCATTCGATTGTAATTCAGCGCCAAAATAAGAGTGATTATTCCAGCCAATAAAATAAGTATTTTGAAAAAAAAGGAATATGCATCAATAGCGTACATCCAAAAGATTTCCTCGGAGGCGATTGGAGAACCTATGGGTGACCCGATGGAAAAACCGATCGAAACAAAATTAGCTAAAAGAGCGCCTAACAACATAATAATTCCAAGTAGTGCAACTGCTTTTTTGTTGTCTGTTAATAAGTCCAGAATCACCATTAAAAGCACGGCTGCAGCTGCAATTATTTCCGGAGCCATCAAACAAAGATTGGCAAAACTCATAACGCGATTCCTTTTTCTATTTTACCAGTACCAAAATATGCTTGAGAGACTCGTTCATCAGATTTATCAACGGGCTGGGACAAACTCCCACCGCAAACATAATGACAACTAGCGGAACGACTGAAGCAAGCTCGCGGTGGTTAATTTCTATTAAATCGTGTTCCCATTTAGCATTGAAAGTACCAAGTAACATTTTTTGCATCATATTCAGAAAGTAAGCTGCAGTTATGACGATTCCAATTGTCGCAATTGCTGTACAATACGGAAAAACTTCAAATCCCCCCATAAATACAATGAACTCAGAAACGAAGCCTGCCAAACCTGGTAAACCCAGAGATGCAAAAGCTGAAACGGATAAAATTCCCGCGAAAATAGGAATTTTGGTCATGAGGCCCCCGAAGGAGTTTATGTCGCGAGTGTGGCAGCGGTCATAAATGACCCCGACCAAAAGAAACAGCGCCCCGGTGATAATTCCGTGAGTAAACATCTGCATTGCGGCTCCGGAAAAACCCTTTTCATTCATTGCGGCAATTCCCAGCATAACGAAACCCATATGTGAAACAGACGAATAAGCAACCATCATTTTCAAATCATTCTGAGCCATAGCAACAAAGGCTCCATAAACGATTGAAATCAGTGCCAGTATTGCAATTGGAGTGGCAAAATAATGGGCCGCGAATGGAAGTATCGGGTAAGAAATTCTGAGAAAGCCATATCCACCCATTTTAAGAAGAACTCCGGCAAGGATCACTGAAATAGCGGTTGGCGCTTGGACGTGAGCATCCGGCAACCAGGTATGAAAAGGGAAACAAGGCACTTTAACGGCAAATCCGACAAAGAAACCCAGAAAAACAAACAATGCAAAGTTCCCTGCAAATGGAGTTTTTTGTACAAATTCGATCAATAGCGCTATATCAAGCGTTCCTGCCCTGAAGTAAAGCGCGATTATCGAAAGAAGCATTAAAACGGATCCGGCGAGAGTATACAAGAAAAACTTGATTGCGGCGTATTCCCGGCGGGGACCACCCCAGATTCCAATAAGAAAATACATCGGAACCAGCATTATTTCCCAAAATACATAAAAAAGAAACAGATCGAGAGCCATGAAAACACCGATCATTCCGGATTCCAAAACCAGGAAGAAAATAAAGTATTCCTTAACCCTCTTTGAAATCCCCCAGGAGGCCAGAATACATAGTGTTGAAAGGAGAGTGGTAAGAACCAGAAGAGGGATCGAAATTCCATCAAGTCCAAGATGGTAAGAGACATTCATCGAAGGAATCCATGGAATGAGTTCTTCCATCTGAAAGCTGTGCAATGCAGGGTTATATCTGGCAAGAACCACCAAAGAGAGGACAAGCGGTACAATAGTGAAATAAAGTGCCACTCTCCGAATTTTTTCTTCATCCCGGCCGGAACGAAACAACAGGTGAATGGCTCCCAGCAAGGGAAAGAAAGTTATGATCGTGAGAATACCCATGTTATCCTCAAACTCCTTTCGAAATCGTATCAGTTCAATATTTCAGAAAGTTTGACACTAAAACAAACTCGCCCTGAATAAAACAAGTAAAGTACCAACAACAAATGTCATAATGATAAAAAGGTAGTTTTGTACAAGTCCATTTTGGAGATGGGAAAATGATCGGCCCAGACCAGCCGTCGCGCGCCCGACACCATTCACCATCCCATCGATCACATATTTGTCCCATATTGCCTGGGCCAGAGAAAACAAAGACATCTGGAATCCCAGCATATTTACCAGTCCATCGACTATTCCCGAATCGAACCGGGATAGCAAACCGGCAATCAGATTGGCTCCCCCGACAAAGACAAAAGAATAAATTTCGTCAATATAGAATTTATTCGTAAGAACCTTATAAACAAAAGCTCCCAATCGAAAGCTCAATAAATCATCCGGCAGAATGATTGGTTCCGGAGGCCAATATAAGAGAAAGGCAAGAATTATGCCCAGGAAGGCCAACCCAACAGATGCTATCGTTACCCATTTTTCGAAAGAATGCGCATCATCAACTGAAAAATGAGGTTTCACAAAGATCGATGATTTAAAACCAGGCTGGGAAGGCAAATCAGCGCTTTGGTGAGAACAACTCTGAATCGTTTTCGAATCAGAACTCAAAGAAAATTTTTGTTGAGTTGGAAAAGCAGAAACTGCGCTTGAAGTTCGTCCCAGAGATTGGTGGGAACCCTTGCTTAGGAGCTGAGAAGAATGGCTTTGTCCATGTCCTAGGAAACTCGCGAAGTTTCCGGCGAAAATTCCGGATATGCCAGCCAAAACCGCCAGAATCACTAACGGGAATGTCATGTTTAAAGGCGATTCATGCGGATCAGAATGGGATCCACGAGGTTCACCCAAAAAGACCATGAAGAAAAGACGGAACATGTAAAATGCCGTCAAAAGAGTTGTACCAGCTGCCATAAAAAAAAGTAAAAAATGCTGTGGTTCCGCGTAAACAAGCTCAAAAATATCAACCAGAATCGCATCCTTGGAATAAAACCCTGCGAAAGGGGGAATTCCAGCTATTGAAAGACAACCCAGTAAAAAAGTGGCGCCTGTGATCCGCATCGTTTTCATCAATCCTCCCATTTCTCTTATATCCTGGGAATGAAGAGAATGAATCACCGAACCGGCGCCAAGGAACAACAGAGCTTTAAAAAATGCGTGAGTCACCAGGTGAAAGAGCCCGGGAACATAGCCTCCAACGCCCAATCCCAGCATCATGATCCCCAACTGGGATATAGTTGAATAAGCAAGAACTTTCTTGATATCACACATTACAACAGCGATTAGCGCCGCGAAAATCGCGGTAATTGCACCTGTATAAGCCACAAAAAGGATTGCAGTTTTTGATAGCAGAAACAGTGGAAAAGCTCTTGCTACTAAGTAGACACCTGCAGCAACCATAGTTGCCGCATGAATCAGGGCTGAAACGGGAGTCGGGCCTTCCATGGCATCCGGGAGCCATACATGCAAAGGAAATTGAGCTGATTTTCCTACTGCACCCCCGAAAAGAAGAATCAGGGAAACAGTCAAATATTCCGAGGAAATTGCTCCGCTCTCAACACCTTTCCCAATTGCCGCATAAAGACCTGCAAAGTGGAAAGTATGAGCTTTGGAATATAGAAGAAGAATACCTAATAAAAAGCCAATATCACCCACTTTTGTGGTAATAAAGGCTTTTTTTGCCGCATCGGAAGCTGATTTTTTTTCATACCAAAAGCCGATCAAAAGATATGAAAAAAGTCCCACCAGTTCCCAGGCGATATACATTATGAAAAAATTGTTGGCGATAACAAGTAACAACATGGCGAATGAAAAAGTCGATAAGTAAGCAAAATATCGTGAATAGCCTTTATCTCCATGCATGTAAGAGGTTGAGTAAATTTGTACAAGCAAAGAAACCAGCGTAACAACCAGCAGCATGATAGCGGTGAGGGGGTCGAGGAGAAATCCTGCCATTATATCGCCCCCGGAAGTGGAAAACCAGGTGAATGATTTGTCAATAGTACTTTCGGGATGAAGGTAAATATGTATGAAAATCAGAACGGACAAAAGATAACCGGCACCCATTGCACAAAGGGTTACGGACGCGCCCTGCAGGGGAGCTTTTTGTCCGAAAAAGAATGTAAAAATTCCTCCCAGCAAGACAATAAGACAAACAATCCAAACATTAGAGATCAGTATTTCTGTTATCCATTCCATTATAGCATCACCTTAGACGTTGGGACCTACCACTTCAATAGATCAATGTTATCGATATTAATTAAATTTCGATTTCTATAAATTGATATTACCAGAGCAATTCCGGTTGCGGCTTCAGCCACCGCAACTGTTATAACAAAAATTGAAAAAATCTGGCCTGTGATTTCCGGCATGAAAAGCACTTTATCAGGCATTGTGGATTTAGCATGAAGAACGAATTTGGAAAAAGCCACAAGATTAATGTTCACGGAATTCAACATAAGCTCAATTCCCATGAGAATCGCCATCACATTTCTACGGGTCAGCACTCCGTACATTCCAATGCAAAACATTGCCAGCGCAATAGTCAGGTAATGATATAGTCCAATTTCAAACATTACTTTTCTTCCTTTGCGAGTAAAATCGAGCCGATCAGGGCCATCAAAAGCAAAATCGAGACAATTTCGAAAGGAAGAACATACTTCGAGAGCAGCGAAACTCCGATTGAATTGGTAACATCCCCCACAGACAAATTTCCAGCCGTAACAGGAAATTTCGTCTGGAAAACCAGCAAAAGCACAGTTGAAAACAGCGAAATCATCAAAATTCCAGCCGGGAGTCTCATTTTGTTGGTTAGTACCAGTTTTTTATCCGAAATCCCAGAAGTCAGCATAATGGCAAAAAGAAATAAAACTGTTATTCCACCCACGTAAAGAAAAATCTGTACCATAGCCAGGAATTCGGCATCCAAAAACAAAAACAACCCTGCAACCATCAGCATTGTAGATGCAAGAAAAAGGACATTGTGTACAAGGTTTCGCAAAGTAACCACCATTAACGCGGAAAAAAGTGCCTGGAAGGCAAGCAGATAAAAAGTAGCCTGATAAATAATCTTCCCGAAAGGAATCGAAAAGATGTTGTTAAAGAAGTTGCTAATCATTGCCATCTTTTCTTTCAGGAATAGCAGATCTCTGAAGTTTCTTCTTGTCCAGCATCAATAGATTCTTCTCCAGAACCGCACCTTCGTATTCTCCCCCAAGTTTAATTGCTTTGGTGGGACAAACATCCTGGCAATTTCCACAAAAGGAACAAGTTCCCAGATTAACAAAAAACTCGTGGATCTTTCGCTTATTATCAGAACCCATTGAGGTACTTATAAAAATTGAATGTTCAGTACAAATTTTTTGGCATTGTAAACATCCAACGCAGGCTTCTTTTCCCTCGAAAGCAACTGAATGGAACCCACGATACCGAGGAGGCATTTCCCATTTTTCATCAGGATATTGCATCGTAATAACTTCCTTAGGGTGCAGGAAATATTTTAGTGTAATACTCATCCCAATAAAAATGCTTTTCAGATAATTGTATGCGTTTTTCAAAATATTTTTTTTCATATTAACCTGTTTTTCATAAGCAAATAGCTTGTTTCTTAAGTTGGCAAGAGAAGTAACAATTATGTAATAGTAACTAACACGATTGTTTCATATCCGCTCCTAATGGCATTTTGAAGGCTGCAATTGTAAAATTCATTTGGTATTGTTTTCCATCACCTTATAAATGGAATGATCATAATTGTAAAAATAAAATTAAGGAATGCGATTGGAATAAGAATTTTCCAGCTCAGTTCCATAAGTTGATCCACTCTGAATCGTGGAAGAGTCCAACGAAGCCAGATAACTATAAAAGCAAGAAAGTAAGTTTTACCAAGAAACCAAAAGATCGAAGGGATAAATCCAAAAAAAGGAAGTGGCTTCCATCCCCCCAAAAAAAGAACAGTCGCAAGTGCACAAGCAATAACCATATTGGCATACTCCGCGAGAAAAAAGAAAGAAAACCGTAAACTGGAATATTCCGTGTGAAATCCAGCCACCAACTCGGACTCAGCTTCAGGAATGTCAAAAGGAGAGCGGTTGATTTCAGCCAGAGAAGCAATAAAATAAACTGCGAATGCCAAAAATTGCGGAATTATAAACCAGATTTTTTCCTGGGCATTAACGATATCAACAAGGGAAAACGACCCTGCCAGAGCCATCACGCCCAATACCGAAAGCGCCCTGGGAACTTCGTAACTGACCATTTGAGCCGCAGCCCTCAATCCTCCAAGAAGAGAGTATTTATTATTTGAGGACCAACCGCCCATTATTACTCCAATCGCCGCAATGGAAGAAAAACCAAAAACATAAATCAAACCCATGTTTAAATTAACAGGTACAAGCTTCTCCGAAAATGGTATCGCAGCCATCACAGTAACTGCTGGCACAAAAACCAGATAAGGAGCGAGAATAAAAATAAAACGGTCTGCTCCTTCCGGGATGATATCCTCTTTAAAAATGAGTTTAAAACCATCGATAAGGGTCTGCAACCAACCGTGCCAGCCTCCGGTGTACATTGGTCCCCGACGGACCTGCATATGCCCCGCAACCTTTCTCTCCAACCAAACCAAAAAAACAGTTGAAGCAATTACAAACCCAAGAAGGATAACTCCAAAAAGAAATCCTGAGGCTATATTGTACAAAACAGCAGGAAAATTGATGGTGTTACAAATTCGCAGACAAATCGAATTGGCCAATCCAAAAATCTTTTCAAGCAGGGAAAGAAGTAAAACTCCTATGGTACAAATTCCCAAAAATATTGTGAGCGGCAAATAGCTCGTGTTTTGCCGTATCCTTATTACTCCCATGATTTTCGCTCATTCATTTTTACCGATCTACCTCCCCAAAAACCGGGTCAAGAGATCCGAGGGTCAAAACTAAATCAGCAATTTTCAAATTCTTGGATGCTTCACTTATGACACTCAAATTAACAAACGATGGGGCGCGGAATTTCACACGATACGGATTCGCAGTCCCATCCGAAACTATAAATACTCCCAAATCGCCACGTGGATTCTCGACATGGGCGTAAACCTGACCAACCGGAGGTTTGATAACCCTGGGAACCTGGACTCTCACGCTTCCGGGTTTTAGCATATCGAGACACTGTCGGATAATTTTCACACTCTCCTTCACTTCAATAATACGCAACATGTAACGGCTAAAACAATCTCCCTGGACAAATACCGGCACAGTGAAATTAAGTTTATGGTACCAAAGATAGGGATCATTTTTGCGAACATCGTAATTCACATCGGAAGCTCGCCCTACGGGGCCGCTCAAAGCGTAACTTAAAGCTGTTTCCTTTGAAATTAGACCAATTCCCTGCATGCGGTTCTTAAAAATGTGGTTCTCACTAAGAAGATCGTTGTATTCATCAACCTTTTTTTCCATAATGTCAATAAATTCGATTGTCTCTTTTTCGAAATTTTCCGGTAAATCGTGAGCCAATCCGCCAATTCGCATGAAATTATAGATCAGTCTGGCGCCACAGAGTTTTTCAAAAAGATTCATGATGTGCTCGCGTTCACGCATTGTATAGAAAAACACTGACACGGCTCCGACGTCTATTCCCATTGTTCCGATGAAAATCATATGAGAGGCAATTCGTTGCAGTTCGGCAATCAGCATTCGTAAAACAATCGCTCGATCCGGAATTTCGAGTCCCATTAACTTTTCTACAGCCATGCAGTAAACTATGTTATTACTCATGGCGGATAGATAATCCAACCGATCAGTGAGGGGAATAATTTGGGAATAATTCCGACTTTCACAAATTTTTTCTATGCCACGATGAAGATATCCGATCATGGGATCAACACGGTTTACGGCTTCCCCGTCCATGGTAAGAACAGCACGAAACACCCCATGAGTCGAAGGGTGCTGCGGGCCCATATTAATCTGAAATTCTTCTGTTCTAATCATGAATCAGTCATTTCGAAAACTCAGCCACTTCACAAATTCAATTTTCCTGACAACACCATTTGAGCAATTTTTATGCCACATCTAATGTCCAGATTTTTTTCAATTATTCGTATCGATGCCAAAATCGTTCAAACCAAACTCGAAAACAGAATCAAATCATTGCCGAATTTTCAATTTGTGCCATTCTTAGCAACTAGGTGTATCATTGATTTTTTTAAGGTCGTCTTTCGCACATTTTTTTGTAATTCATTTTTGGAAACTGTTTCACACCCCGACATTGGAAGTGTAAAACTCCACTTTGGTGAAAATCGTCAAGTTAAAATAGGGAATTCATCAGGCTCATCAATAACCTTGTACTTTTTCAAAAGTGGGTGGCCTTCAAATTCATCCCAGGTGAGAATACGTTTAAGATTTGGATGGTTCAGAAAATTCACTCCAAACAGGTCATATACTTCGCGCTCATTCCAATCAGCGGTTGCAAACTTCTCGACCAGGCTAGGAATTCGAGGGTTGTCACGCGGCAAAGAACATTTTACCTGAATGTTCAAACCTGCAATAATCGAAGTAAACCAATAAACCAGCTCTATTTCCTTCTTAAAATCAACAGCGGTTATGAAGGAAAGATACGAAAAATTCTGACTCTTCAGAAATTCCGCACACTGGACAATTCTATCTGGTTGGATTTTTATAGTGCAGGTTTTTGGATCTTTTGGGTTATCTGACGAATCCAAAAAACTCTCTTTTCCAATCTGAGTGCCCAGAGTTTCAATAATCATTTTTAAATTTGTATTTTTAATCACGTTTGTGTTTATGTTCGCAGCTGTCATTGTTTTCTTTTGGTCCTAAAATTTGCTTTTTTCAGGGGTGTTGTGAGTGAAAAGAATGCTTTTTTAACGGGGAAATTCTTTCGATAAGCAAGCACTGGAAAATTCCGAAGGGTCTTCAACGATTCTGAAGGAAGGTTTGAGATTTGGATTTTCTGGGACAACCTTTACCTCCGGACGTGCAATGCTTGATTTCATAATCTTTTTCTGGAGTTGGATTATACCGTCATATAATGCTTCAGGGCGGGGAGGGCATCCAGGAATGTAAATATCAACAGGAATTATTTTATCGACTCCCTTTATTACTGAATAGCTTCCATGTGAAAAAATTCCTCCGGAGATGGCACAACTACCCATTGCAAGGACCCACTTCGGTTCCGGCATCTGGTGATACAACTTTATAATACAGGGAGCCATTTTCATGCAAACCGTACCAGCCACAATCATTACATCGGATTGTCGGGGAGTAGGGCGGGGAAAAACACCGAATCGGTCAAGATCATAGCGAGCAGCAATCGATGCCATCATTTCGATAGCGCAGCATGCCAATCCAAAGGTCATCGGCCATAAGGCTGATTTTCGGGAATAGTTCATTACCAAGTCAATGGAAGTTATTATTAAACCACCACCACGCCAATCTTTTACTAATCCGGGGACATGATCAATTAAACCCATTCCAGAATTCCTTTGCGCCAGGCATAAATGTATCCCAGAAATAAAATCATCAAAAAAACAAACCCCTCTATAAACCCATAATAGATTGGAATTCCAAATGATTCCAAACTCCTGTAAACCTTTGTCCAGGGAAAAATAAAGACTGTCTCCACATCGAATATCAAAAAAATCAATGTAAACATGTAATATCTAACGTTATATTGCACCCAGGCAGTTCCGATGGTTTCCGCACCGCATTCATAAGTTGACATTTTCTCAGGGTACGGGTTGCTGGGGGCGAAAATCTTCACAAGCAAAAGGCCGCTCGCAACAAAACCAATAGCGACAATCGCAAAAATAACAGGAAAAGCGTATTGTCCCAGCATTTAATTTCAATGCTCCGTTCAAAAGGCAGGTTTTCGAAAAATTGCCCCAATAGAAGTAATTCTTGTTTTCCAAAGTACATCGAGTTATTGCAAATTGGGGAAGTATTTTAACCTGGGATTATACTTATGTCAAATTTGTAGTCTGAACCAGGGAAGATGTGAAAAAATTGATTTTTTAAGGTTACTAAAGAAATTTCCTACTACCCAAAAAAAGTAATAGTAAAAAGACTCTTTCTATTTCTTTATTTTCCTAAAACCTCCATTTCTCCCTGAAGAAACTGATCGTCACCTGTTTTTTCGAGGAAAGTGAGTCCACTTCCTGATTTCCTATATCAAACCCCGTTTGTTTCCCACCGACTTCGCCATTTATATCCAATCCATCGCATTATATTGTATGTTATTGCCACCCAGACTGCTTCCATTTCCACTTTTATCAAACTGGCAACACTGAATTGCCGCAAACCAATCTTTTCTTTTATCCAAGCGTTTGGAAATTCTGCCACCTGAGCTCTTTTCTTATAAATATCCTTCGCCTCCTGAGTTTTCATTTTTTTTCGAAAGGCATCCATTATTGGAGAATCCTCTTTGCGATGAATAGACCGTCCTACAAGGGAATTCTGCGGACAACATCCAGCTTGAAACTGGCATTTTCGGCAAGTACCTTTCTCGGTAAAATAAACATGGTCAAAGGTTCCAACGCTTTTTCCAATATGATGCAATCTCATGATTTCTCCTGCAGGACAGGAGTAAGTGTCATCCTCTGGATTATAAGAAAAAGCGTTCAAATCAAATTTTGAATCTCCGCCTCGCTTCTCAATATTGTCCGTGCTAGTCTTTTCCTTTATTGATCCAATGAGGCCAATCTTCCTTTCACTCATTTCAATAATATTAGCTTTTGTGGTAAATCCAGAATCTGTAACCATCTGTTTGGGAGTTTGTCCTGTTTTTTCTTTTATTCGTTCAACAGCAGGAATCAATTCATGAGTATCATTACCAGCCTGACTCACTCCGATGCCAACAATGAGACCATTTGCAGAATCAGTTGAAATTTGAACGTTATAACTTGGGGCAAATCCCCCGCCATTTTGTTTCATTATTCTCGCTTCAGGATCAGTCATACTTGCGCGAGCTTCTTCTTTTTCTACTTTCGTCCGTTTGATTTTTCGAAGCATTTCCAACTCGGAAAATGCTTTTTCCAATTTTTCTTTCCGTTCTCGAACCACCCTTTCCCTAGCTCTTCTTTGCCTTGTGTTCTCTTCGTCCTCTTTTTGAAGTTCATCTATGGCTGCAACATGCTCCTGAGCAATTTTCAAATTTTCACTGAGTGCTTTTTCTCGACGGAAACTCTTTCCACTAGCCTTTGCCTTTATTTTGGTTCCATCGTGCATCACTCTCTCCAAGGTGATTAATTGCTCAGAACTCAATATTGCCAAGATTTCAACTAACAGCTTATCTAATGGTTCTTTATGGGCTATCCGAAAATCAGAAATGGAATGATGGTTTATAGAATCCATTCCGCTTAACCATTGATAAGCGGGATCATATTCACACAATTTTGCAATCTCTCGAGCGGTAGCAATTCCCTTGCTGTAAGCATAAATCCAAAGGCAAATCATCAATTGAGGATCAAAAGATGAGCGGCCAGCAGCACCCTCTTTTGAGCGAATTTCGCCATAATAGGGGGTTAAATCCAGTCGGCCAACAAATTCCCAAATCGCCCGAGCTTCGTGATCCAAAGGAATTAGCTCTTCAATTTCGATGGATCGTAGAATCATTTGTCTTCGGTCTACTGGTTTGAGTTTTGGGGGAATTGATTTGGATTTATCCTCAGTAGCAATCGTTTCTTGAGAAAGGGTTTCATTTTCCTGACCTGGAATTGAAAATTGAGATTGAGAAACTTTCATAAATTTTCCTAAAAAATATAAAACGGGTTTTGTTCTTTGAATTATGATAGCACGTAAACGCAAAGGGTACAATAGAAAAATATTTTTTCTGTTTTTTCACACCTTCAGGGTAAACGTACACTTTTTTCGCTGTTAATCAATCTTTTACGAGGTTTCCCGTTGAAGCTACTTTACCGGGAATTTCGTATAAAAAGCTCATTTTTTGAAAAAAATATTAGCAGAAAATATTCCTTGGACTTTTATTATGCAACAAACAATATTGCCTTTTCAAACCTTATGAATGTTGGCTCAGTGTCGATTTTCGCGTAGCGATCCCAAAATTTTCTCACGTTATTTTACCAGGATGTTGAAATTGTTATAACATTTAGTGATCTTTGAAAATGAAACAAAAAAAGCCCGCTTTCGCGAGCCTGATGGCGCATTAGCGCAAGTATAACCGTCTACCGCCCGGGCTATTCCTTGGCGATGGAATCTCTTCTCAATCGCTTCCGCTTCACCCGGATTTTTCCCATAGCATAGAATTGATGACCTGTTGCGGGCCAAGAGTTTTTTCGCCTCGAAACATTGCCTCCGATAGCAAGACAGCTCCTGCATTCATGATTTCCCGTTTATTTCCATGACACTGAGCGACAATCAGGTTTATGGCTTCCTGAGAAATGAGATCTTTGGGGGCTTTCGCCTGGGCGAGGCGAGCTTGGACAAACTCTACCGAATCCTTTTCGTTTATTGGTTCACACCTCATTAAACAGGACAACCTTGACCGAATGGGTATCATTATGTTCATTCTTAATCTTGCCGCCAGACTCTCATCACCAGCCAGAATAAGCGACATTGCGGCTCGGTTCTGTTTTGGATCCATAAATAATGAACAAAGATCCATAAAAGAGTCTTGTTCTAGCCACTGAGCGTCATCGATAATTAAAACTGGAAATATTGGCGTTTGTTCTTGAGAAAGTTTAATCATGTGTTGCTGAATTCTCAAGAGAGCCGGTAAACCTCTTTTTGCAAGATCCAGGTTGCAGATAGTTGCGATGGCTTTCAACAAGCTGGCACGATTCAAACCTCCGTATGAAACCAGGATCGGTTTGTAAAGGCAGGAATCAAGAGAATTTACAATTTTTCTCAGTAAAGTCGATTTTCCAACTCCTGATGCACCCGTTATGGCTATGCTTTTTCCCATCTTCAGAAGTTCGTTTGTCATGTTCAAAATGTTTTCTTCCTGAAGTGTCAGGAAAGGTTCTGAGTCATTGGATGAGTCTACGAATGGATGACGCTTCCAGCCAAAGAATTCAGGTTATTGAAAGGAGTGAGAAAAGATTTCTGTATGACAAAGTCCTGCACTCATGAGTTTATGCTGGGGTGAAAATTTAACGATATATATTTCTATAAGGAATATACGAATACTCGGATAATAGTCTAC
>JADFXM010000119.1:6604-9768 GCA_015233565.1 Candidatus Rifleibacteriota bacterium | reverse complement strand
AAAAGAAAAAAAGCAAAAACAATCTCTTTTAAAGAAAGAAATTTTAAGCTCCAAATCAGAAACTTTTGTGAATCAACGTAACAATTTAGCAGAGAAAAACCGTATCAATTTAGCAGAGCGCCATAGGAGGTTGATGCTTTACATATTTCTCTGGCCACGATTCATAAAATCGATTATATTTTATCTTGGAACTGTAAACATATCGCAAATCCTTTCATTCAAAAGGACTTGACAAGAATGATCAATAAGTATGGTTTTGAATGTCCGCTTATTTGTACTCCGGAAAATATGTTGGAGCTAATAAAATGACTTGGAAAGATCCTATAGTCGAAAAAGTTAGAAAGACTCGAGAAGCTTACGCCGCCATGTTTAACCATGACATCGACGCTATTTGTGAAGATATTAAGGAATGGGAAGAGAAAAGCGGTCGTAAATATGATTCGCCACCTGAAAAAAAAGCTTTGAAAAAAGTCGCTTAAAAAAACAGGGGAACAATTCTTTCTTGTTCGGCCGGAATTCATAATTGTATAGCGCTTTTTTTCCATTTTGTTCGCAAAACTTTGCTAAACCATGCGCAGCTGGCAAACTTTCACACACATATATTGAATGGAAGTCGTTGAGTATCCAGATCGATTTCGGTTTGGGAGAAGGCGATCCGATGGCAAAACAGTAAGTGTGGGAATGGCGCTTATATCGGTATTTAGGCGCTAAGTAATATCGCAACCATTGTTTTGTTCTGGGAGTGATTTATTCCTAGCAGCATACATTTTTTTCCTTTCCACCTTCCCCCCTAAAAACCCTAAAACGTTTCGGGTTGAAACAAGCGTGGTTGGCGAGATAAACAAGACACTGGTTTGGCAATGAGCGAGGCAAGGGGTTTTAGCGAGTGATGGAAATATATATCGTTTAAGCAAAATTAGTTTGGAACGATTATCAACCTTGCCTCGCGGGGTTCGGAAGATTCGCAGAAGGGCGTGCAATGATTTGTTTATGGCAATTACTTCGGGCGCCCGTAAATAACGGGACTTTCGGCGAAGTGATGTAAGCGATAATATTTGTATATTGTTGAAGATTTCGCTTTACACGCCGATGTTAAGGGCGAAAAAAAGAGAATCCAGAGACTGGTTTAAGATAGAGTTGGCATAACTAAAGACTCCCTTTCCTCCTTCCCTCCTAAAAAATATTTCGAATTTCAACCTGGAAAACCGGGTAAAATCACAATTCCTGTTGAGCCCGAAAGAAACCAGCGGCAAAAGGGGAGGATGGAAAATTAAGATTGCTGGGAATTTTGAGGCTTTTGGTCCCGGTTTGGTTGGGCTATCAACCCTCGGTCTACCCCTGACAGCCCGCAAGGCCCGCTCGAACGAAGTTGAGCGGACCCCGAAAGGGGCAAGGGCGCATGGCGGCAGGCGGGTCGATGTCCATATAATGCTGCATTATTTGGCAAGCGAGGCGCAAAGCTCGTGTCAGAAAGCCGCCACGATGGCTGATTTCTGGCGCGGGCTTTGCTCTTCCGAGCGATTCGACCCGCCGTTTTGCCGCCATGCGACCGCAGCTTGCGGGCGTTGAGTGCAAACTAGAGTTCGGAGATAAGTTTTCAAAATGCTTTTTTGCGCCATACAGTCAGAGTTCCCTGACTGGGCGCTACCAATAAAAAGATTTTGGGGTTTTCTTTTGAATACAACTGATTTTGGGTTAGTCCAAAAAGGGTGAGCCTCTCAAAGTGTTGTCAACAGTTGATTCAAGATAACTTGTTCGTTTGTGCCAAAAATATTAGGTCTAGATCCAATTGCGGGTCTTGCAGAGAAAAAGCAACCTCTGGGTGGGGTGTTGTAAAACAAATTGATCTAGGTTTGAAATCACTCAAATTGAATCATGTCCTCAACAGCTCGTCGAAACCAAGACCAGAAACCCGAAAAAATCTCTCGCTCCTCAAAACCGGGAGTTGCAAAGTCATGAATAATAACGATACTTTTTGCTGAATTATTCAACCAACATGCTACATCATCACAATCCTGGCGTTTTGAAAATGGAATAAGTGTTTTATTTGGGAAACGGCTCTTCAAGCCTTGGAAAGTGCCATTAAGTTGCTCTCCCTTCAGAATAAACCAAGGTTCCAAATAAATAATGCCAAGCCCAACAATCCGGGTATATTCTGAAGGATAAGTGAATCCTTCGGGTAAGTTTTCGTTTCGAATGAAATATTCCGAATTAAGCATTATTCCGCCGAGCCTGTGAACGGGGAACCCTGAGGATAAGTTTGTCGGAATAAACTATTTTGACTTCCAATTCGATTCAAAACCCCCTCACCCCAAGTTTTCGGGGTCCCACCTTTGGGAGTTGTAAAACGTCCAATAAAATTTGAAGGCAATGGTGCGGAAGCATCGTGAACCACTGCTCGGACAGGAATCCCTGCTCGATGAGCAGCTAGAACCCGAGTATTATCAATCGTTACAAGACTACCATCTGAAAATTTGACCACATCAATCGGTTTTCCAACCCAACCATCGGCTTGCATATTAGCCGTAATATCCCCCACTCCGCTTTCTGAGGATTGGCTGAAACGAATAGAACTTGGATTGAGGTTTTGGACTCGCCCTTGGGGAAGAATGGTTGAAATCGAAGGTAAGACAACAGGCGGAAGAGCAGGAACCCCCCCGCGAGGGCCAATACCCCCCATTAGCATTTCAGCTAAGCCGATGCCAATACGAGCACCACCGGCGGCAACTGTTGCTAAACCAGCCTCGGGAGAAGTAGCAGCTATTACTACAACCGCCCCTGCAATCACTACGGCTTTTCCGCCCGTCGTTATAACGGGTTTCAAATAATCCCAGGGTTCTTTTCCTCTCTCGTAATCCAATTGGGCGGTGCAAAGACCGTAAGGATCAACGAATCTCAACGGATTATTTTTTACATACCCATATCTATTCTGCCCACCTAAGAATCCGATGGGGTCGCTGCTGTAGAATCTGCCATATTTTGGCTGGTAATACCTATTCCTTAAGTTGTACAACCCCGTAACCGGACTAAATCTCCTGCCGGTATAAAGATGCGGCGAAAGTGTAGCAGCATAGTATTTCCCATACCACCACGGGTCAATCGTTGACGAACCAAGCGTTCTTGAGGTATCCAGACGCTTGAGAAGCGCCAGTAACTCCGCTTCC
>JADFXM010000119.1:0-6598 GCA_015233565.1 Candidatus Rifleibacteriota bacterium | reverse complement strand
TCCTGCCGGTATAAAGATGCGGCGAAAGTGTAGCAGCATAGTATTTCCCATACCACCACGGGTCAATCGTTGACGAACCAAGCGTTCTTGAGGTATCCAGACGCTTGAGAAGCGCCAGTAACTCCGCTTCCGTGCATGGCGGGACATTGTAGCCCTTCTTATCCGGCCATTTTAGACTTCCCCAAGCGTCGTAACCAACCTTCGCTATTGTCTGGCCGCTGCGATTAGTGAGAGCGATTGTTGAACCCAAAGCGTCTTTCAATACTGAGAGCTCGCGGTCATAGTAATTGACCGCCTCTATGTCATCTGCACCAGGGGCCGAAAGACATGCTTTATAGGGTGTAAGCTTGGTTGCGTAGAGGTATTCATTGCTTTCATCTGCGCCGTCGTAGATCGAAATATAAGTCGTTCCGCTGGCTTTGCGAACGATTCTTCGCCAATCATTGGGCAAAAAGGGAAACGGGACACAAATTTCTAACGATGGACTGAACAAACTCAGTAGCAATGCTCGCTTTGCAGTATCAGAGACCGGTTGCGAGTTTGAAAAATTGCTACTGACCCCTTGACGCGAGTTTTGAAAATCAAAAGGTGAAAAACTCGAAGAACTCATCGTTTCCGATGATTCTGAAATCGGTTGCAGAAAAGCAGAGATAGATAGAGCTGTGGCATGGCGGTTTATACCGGCGTAGGCGAAAACCCCCGATGGAATTAATAAAGATAGCAAAACCATTAACAAGACTGTTTTAATAATGGTTTTCACGCCTGGAAATAACCTTCTTTTGGAAAATTTGGCTCTCTGTTTTGAACCTGCAAAAGATATTTTACCCCTTTTAGCTACTAAAAAAAAGAGCTGAAAAGTATTTTAAGTGATTGTTTTCGGAAAACTGAAAACATTTTTTCTAGCTAAAAGAAAAATCCTTTCCAATTGAAGCCTCTAGTGGAAAGGATTTAACTAAAAAGGAGCTTAAAGTAATGGTATGTTTTATTATCAAATTATTGTGATTCGCGAAGTAAAAACTCTGGTTTTATGCGGATTCTGTTTTTAAAAAATACTGGATTCTGATAATAGTACGTATCATTGTTAAAATTTTGTTGTTTTGTCGTTCTTTTTAGTTGTGGAAGTCTGCTTTTCTTCGGCAGTGACAAGCTTTTCTGTGTCTTCGAATGTTTCTGTGTCTTGAGGACTTCTTTCCAGTTTAGCGGCTGGATGTGAAGCTTTATAAACCATTTGAAGCTGGCGAATGCTCACTTGTGTATAAATTTGCGTCGTTTCAAGTCTCGCATGGCCGAGCATTTGCTGAATGAAACGAATGTCAGCGCCGTTTTCCAGCATTAAAGTTGCCAGTGTGTGTCTAAAAAGATGGCAAGCGCCGCTTTTACCTAAATCAGCGGCTTTGATATAGGTTCTCACCATTTGTGTTAACCTATGAGGCAGGAATTCTTCTCCGCTCTTGGTTAAAAACAAAACTTTGGGATCCGGCGGAACTACCAACGAAGAACGAACTTCGTCTCTATATTTGCGAATCCAGGCAAGCGCTCTTTCACCAAGCGGAATGATACGGTCTTTTCGACCTTTTCCTTCGCGAATCAAAAGCGTTTCCCTTCCCATGTCCACATCTGAAATTGATAGATGCGCCATTTCTGAGCGACGAATTCCGGTTGCGTAGAAAGTTTCCATAATGGCTCTATCTCTTATGCCCAAAGCAGTTTCAAGGTCAATTTCAGCAAAAACCTGCTCTACTTCCTCGTGAGTTAATACGCATCGGGGAATGCGTTTTTCTTCCGGCGGTAATTCCAATTCCGAAGCTGGATTTGACAAGATATGGTTTTCCTTCGATAACCAGCGAAAAAACCCTTTTAGCGGAAGTAGAAAAGCTTTTTGACTTCTGAATGTAAGTGGCTCTCCATCTACTTTTCGGTAATGAAATAGAAAACGATGATAGCGTTCCAAAATTGGCTTTGTAATTTCCGAAGGATAAGTAAGACCCCGACAATCGCACCAGTTCGCAAAATAACTCAGATACACTTTTCGCATGTTCACTGTTGTTACCGCGTAACCCTTGACTTGAAGCCATTCCAAATACCCGACCATCATACTTCGAAGGCAGCGCGGATCATCCGTCGCAACCAATTTCGCAAAGCATTTTTCTAATCTGGCCATTAGAGTAAACCTCTCATTGCCTCTTTAGCTGCTAAACTATG
Source organism: Candidatus Rifleibacteriota bacterium (assembly GCA_015233565.1). GTDB lineage: Bacteria > Muiribacteriota > Ozemobacteria > Ozemobacterales > Ozemobacteraceae > JADFXM01. The sequence continues at coordinate 4,396 of JADFXM010000119.1, read as the reverse complement.
ATTGATTACAGGGTATGATGCAAATTTATCTCCCATGTCCATATATGTGAAATTTTGAGAAATTTTTTGATTTTCTTCGGAAAGGATGTTTAGTTCTTTGTTTCCAAGAATTTTCCCAACCCGGCTTGGCCCCGACTTGAGGCCGACATGGGGGCGACTTGCCCCCGACTTTTCAATGTTTAAGGCCGACTTCTCAGAATCGTAGCTAAATTTTCCGCGCAATTTTTCTACATCAAGCAAACCACTAATGAAGGGTTTTCCATCTTTGCCCTTACCATCATAAATCAGCTCGTAGACATAATTTTGACCTCTGCCACCTCGATGAGGAATCAAATATTCATATTCTTCAAGCCGCTGAAGATGTAATTTCAGTTGAGTATTACCCCAGCCACAGTATTCTCGAACGTCTCGACGAGTAAAATAATATTCGAAGCGCTCCAGAGTTAGCTTCTGACAGTTTTCTAAAACCATTTGTTCTATTAATAAAAGAAGTTTTCTTGTTTGAGGTGGCATTTCGTCTAATGTCCGGCCTAAAACTTCATCAGCCAGCTTGTTGGCTAATTCAATATCTTCGAGCGTAACTTCCAAATACGGGGTTTGTTTCCCATTTTCAACGTCCGTTTTTATGGTTCTCTGGTGTTGATGAATAAGAGTTATCGTCTCGATAAGATTCAGGTATTTATCATGATCTCGGCGAAGGCGGGTTTTGTCATCAAGGAAAGTAAGATTGTGAGCATAGTGGTTAATAATACGAAGAGGCTTGAGAAGCCTTTGAACGTTGCGATGAAGTTTGAGAACAGTATCTTTTCCGTTTTTTGCTCGTAGCCCAGCAAGAGTGCGCTTTTCTCTTTGTATCCAGTGAATGGCGCGTGTTTGTTCGCGACTTTCATCGACAGAAAGCATGATGCAACGGTTTTGTAATTCTTCATCGATGTCGGCGTTAGTAGTTGTAATAAAGATCATTACCGGGCCTTCGACGTGATATTCATTGGTTACAAGTCTCCCGGTTGAAGGGTCTTTCCCGGTAGAAGCGATGGTAAGCTCACCTTCGCTTTGTAACAGTTTAAGAGCATAAGAAGCTCGTTCAGCGCCTTCTTCTTCAACAATTGCAAGAATCTTGTGTTTGAGGTTGGTTTCTCCCATGTAAAACAGAGATTGACCTGTCATCGCAGAATATTTGACACGCTCCTCTTCCGGCATGAAAGCTATAACGGCTTCCATGAGTGAAGTCTTTCCTGCTGCGGAAGATGATTGAATAATGACTGCAAGCGGATTTTCAAGCTTTCGGGATACAGCAGCTAAATAACCGACGAGCTTGTTGGTTTCCTCACCTACGACACCGCATTTTTCAAAGTCAGCTAAGACTCTTTCTAAAATATTTGGGCTTTGTAACACTTCCAAGGCTTCTTTGCGTTCTTCCGGTGTTAAGCTGACTTCCTTTTCTTTTGGCTCAAGAGCCGATTTGATTTGTTGATCTTGAAGCTCTTCGAGCTTCAGAAGAACTTTTCCAAGGTCAAGCTTTATAACTTCTTCTTTTAGCCGCAGTTCTTCACAAGCTTGTTTGACGAAAACCACTCTGCATCTTGCCGAATAAAGATCGAAGGTATCGAGGTGAAAGCGCTCACCCTGGGAAACATGTATGTTCACTTTGAGCTGATCGTAACTCATATTCTTTGCAAGGCCACGAATTCGCCAACGACGATCGATTATGCTAATTATGATTTCAGCATCGGTGACAGTAAAAACAAGGGGAAGCGGCGAAGGCTGTGGCGTATATTTTGCAGCAAGTGGTAACGCACTGATTCCTTCTTTAGCGGTTGTGGATGTGGTTTCGGTTTGAACCGAAGCTTGGGAAGAGATTTTTGGCGTCGGTGACATCTCTGTAATTTTTTTCTCCACAGTTGATTCAATTTCGACCCTGGAAACATAAGCTTTTTGCTCTCCTTCGGAAACAATGGGGGTTTTCAAGACTTCGGAAGCGTTGATTTGCCGCTTTCCTCTACCGAGCCAAACAGCCTTTCTGACAAGTAAATCCAGCGACTTTCCAGGGCATTTCTCTTTTAATGCGTATTCGTTTGCATCCATATCGCGGGGAAATAAAATACGAAAGCATTCAAAGCCCTCTTCGATTAGCTGCCTGGAAAGTTCTTCAGCGGCTTTGTCACCTGCTGTATCGCGGTCGTATGCGATGAAAATCTTTTCAACGCCGTGTTCCTTTAAAGCGGCCAGGTGATCTGGCGTAAAGCCGTTAACACCATAGGAGGCCGTAACATTGTGGAAACCAGCACACCAAAAGGTTAATGCATCGATTATAGCTTCGCAAAGAATGATTTCTTTTGATGTTTTCAGAGCATGAAAATTAAAAACTCCTTTGTGAGGGCCGGGTAAATAAAGATGGTAAGCTGTTCCAGTTCGAAGATTGTCCAGAATTTTTCGACCGTATATTTCTGTGACCTGGGCGTTTTCATCGAAAATTGGAAATACCACTGAGCCGTTAAAATGTTCATGCCCTGTTTCACGATAGATTCCGGTTTTGGTTAGCCGTTCGCGGATCTCGGCGCCTGCTTTACGGTTTTTGTCCGGAAGCCGCAAGCCAAGCGTGCGGTTAGCGTATCCGATTTTGAAACGATCTATCATTTCGGAATTTTTCAAGCCGCGTTTTTCGAGATAGGAAAGCGCTTCTGGGCTTTGTTTCAAGGTTTGGTGGTAGTACTTTACGGTTTGTTGAAGTAATTCCTGATCTTCAGCGTTAAAATCAACCGGCGGTGGGAGTTTGGGGACTGTGGCAACCTTAACCGGTTTGACAGCAGTGGTTCCCTTGAAAATGGCCCCCTCGCGCAGCATCTCTACTGCATGCCGGAAGCTTACGCCCTCGGATTTCATTACCCAGTCAATGACGGTTCCACCGCTTCCGCAAGCGCCCAAGCAATTCCAAAGGTTTTTGGAAGGAGTGATCACAAGGCTGGGGTCGTGGTCATCATGGAACGGACACAGACCAATCAAGTCTTTGCCGTGAGGAGAAAGCTTAATTCCTCTCGCTTCGGCCAGCCGCTGAACGGGCATTTCCTGCTTCAGTCGCTCGATTTCTTCGGGGGGAATTCTTGGCATTAGAAAACCTCCATTTTTTTTAAAAAGGATTAATTTATTAACCTGAAGTATATCAAATTACACTTAAGGTGTCAATGAGAACACTTTTTTTGCAAGAAAATACCATGTCACCAAACAAACTTTATGATAAAATCAAAGTAAAGAGCTATTTGAGGAGTGTATTTTATGAGCTTCAAAGACATCTTTGTTAGACTTAGAAAAGAAAAAGGTCTGCTTCAAACACAAGTAGCGGAAAAATTGGGAATTTCCGTTGGCCAGATAAAAAAATATGAAAAAGGGGTTTCAACTCCTTCCCTTAGCGTTTTAGGAAAGATAGCAACTCTTTTTGGAGTAAGCACCGACATTTTCGTTTTCGATGGCGGAAAAGGAGTTGCCGGGGAAAAACTCGATCCAGAACTATTACATCGCTTTGAATTAGTTTCTCATTTGCCCGACAGGGAGAGGGATGCATTGATAATTGTTATTGATTCAATCATTGCAAAACAAAGACTACGAGAAGTAATTGGGGCTTAAAAATTCAGAAAATTGCCTCTATTTAAAACTCTGAAGATCGCACAAACGAACATTTTATAGTTGCTATAGTTCTGGAACTTGTCTCTATTTTAGGGCTATTGCTTTATTACGCGTTTAGTTGTAGCGTAACTTTAATTCCAGGATTCCAAAAGCAAAAGACAATTAAGAACTTCCTCGTTCGCAGCAAGAGTTTATAAGCAAGATCCTTGGTGAGTTTTTGGAAAAGAACGTAAGTCAATAAATTAGGATTGTGCTGAGGTTCTAAATAAATCTTTTGTTCCTGACAATGTTACGAGAGCTTTTATTTACAACTGTTTTGTTTCAGTATTTTCCCTTCCTAAATACCCAAAAAGCGTTTCGGTTCGAAACAAGCGTGTTTTGCGAGATAAACAAGACATTGGTTTGGCAATGAGCGAGGCAAGGGGTCATTGCTTGGTGATGGAAATATATATCGTCTAAACAGAAAAGCTGGGGATGATCATCAACCTTGCCTCGCGAGGTTCGGGAGATTCGCAAAAGGGCGCGCAATGATTTGTTTAGGGCAATGACTTCGGGCGCCCGTAAACAACGGGATTTCCGGCGAAGTAACTGTATAGCTTTATATGCTGTTGGAGATATCATTTTACTTTACCTTCGGAAATGGTCTTTTGTGTCCTTTCGGCAAAAGTGCTAAAAATTTCCGAAAAAACGGAATAAAATTCGTTCAAACTTTTTTTTGGAGGAATTTTCTATGCCTTCTTCACATCCGGTTTCTATGGACAGTAATCCCCAACAT
>JADFXM010000118.1 GCA_015233565.1 Candidatus Rifleibacteriota bacterium | reverse complement strand
AATGTTGGGGATTACTGTCCATAGAAACCGGATGTGAAGAAGGCATAGAAAATTCCTCCAAAAAAAAGTTTGAACGAATTTTATTCCGTTTTTTCGGAAATTTTTAGCACTTTTGCCGAAAGGACACTTTTTTGTGTATAATAGAACAAGTTTATACACATAGGAGGGGTAGCATGAGAACCAATGTTGTGATCGATGACGATCTGATGGAATCTGCCCTAAAGGCTTCAAAAATAAAAACCAAGAAAAGCGCCATCGAAGAAGGCCTGAGATTGCTGATTCTTATGAAAAGCCAGGAGAGGATAAAAGAATTTAGAGGGAAGCTCAACTGGGTTGGTGATCTTGAAAAGATGCGGTCTGACAAATGATACTCGTTGATTCATCCGTCTGGATTGATTATTTCAACGGGAGGAAAACGCGCCAAACGAACTGGTTGGATAATTCCCTTGGGAATATTCCCATCTTAATGGGTGACCTGATTTTAACCGAGATTCTTCAGGGATTCAAAAGCGACAAGGAGTTCGAAATCGCAAAGGATCTTCTATTGGGACTACCCTTCATGACAATGGGAGGACAGGCTTTGGCTTTGGAAAGTGCGAATAACTACCGGACCCTCAGAAGAAATGGCATCACCGTTCGGAAGACGATAGATGTCATCATAGGGACTTTTTGTATTCACAACCGGTTGCCTTTATTACATGGTGATAAAGACTTCGACCCAATGGTGGAGATCCTGGGATTAGTGACTGTAGTCGAATAGCATCTGATTTGGGAAGATATACGAAACCATATAATAACTTGGCATTCGCATTGGTGGCTCGCCACAAATTTGATGGGTAGCGGGCTTTTTTAGTTACTTTCGAAGAATGGATAGTGATTCCGGCGAGGGGGGATGATAAATCGCTGTGGGTAGCGAAGCCTTTTTTGAGATAAGTTTAGGGCAAAGAAGCATGGATGGACAATCAGGGGACTGTATTTTTCTCAGAGAGATGGTTGCACAATCGGAAAAAATCCGCTATCTTTGGATTAGAGGTTTATCGAAGGGATGGATTCTTGGCAAGGGATTTGTGGCTAATCCTTCTAATTAGTTTTAGGACAAGGGCTTTTGGGTGCGTGATTGAGGAACTTGTATGAAACCTGGAAAGAACGATATTTCTATAAAGCGCAAAATTTCTTTAAGAAAATTAGTAGAACTTCAAAAACATACATGGCAAATGTGTGAAGCCTTTGGATTGGATAATAAAATTGATAATTACAAAGGCATGAGACCTATTTCATTTTACAGGTGGGATTTAGATTGCATTCTCAATGTGCTAGATATGGCACTGAACGATGAAAAGGAATGTCCAGATAAAAGAGATGAAGGATATATCGAACTGTATGAACTATATATGGATCTGAAAAAAGACTACGAATATACATATGAAGATTGATAGATGCGCGTTCGAAGTCTTGGATGCCGCTCGGTGGATAGATGTCCGACCAAGGATGCGCGTTTGAGGAATGGGGTGTTTTCCGTGACGGCAAAGATGGTGGAGTTGACATTATTGCATACCGAGATCCTTTAGGCACGGAATCGCCTCGAATAAAAATTCAAATTAAACATCGAGAAACTCCCGCAAATGTGCAAGAGCTCAGATAACTGATGGGTTTGCTTCCCAAAACTGGGGAGGTAGGCATTTTCATTTCAAGGGGAGGTTTTACCTCCGACGCCAAAATGGAAGCCAGAAGCTCTCACGTTCACATTGTTTGCCAGCCCAGGTGTTAATGGAATTCGTTCACGTAATAACATGGAAACATTTGGAGGCTCCACTTCCCATGCAAAAAGCCTTAAAAATTGTTCAGGAATATATTGATTCAGGCGTAAAAATTATTTCTCAACAAGATATCCAAATTCAAACCTTCGTTGGCGTGGCAAACATCGTAAAAACACGAAAAAAAGTTTTTGATATCTCACTTGCAGCGACATCAATAGACAATTTGGTAAGTGGTTTGTACACAAAAAATGTTGATTATTTCAAAGAATTCGATTTTTTGAAAATTGAAGATCCTTTAACAGAGGAAGTGTAAACGAAAAATTTTTATCTTTAGTTCACTTTTTAAGAAGAATAAATGAAACTACTCAAAATTTATAGTTTGGAAAAGGGTTGGTGTGATAAGGATGAAGTTCTTCTTCATGCAGCATTTCAGCTTTTGGCCGACTTTATGGAAAAAGAAAAACCGGGTCAAATTATTGATTGGAATTCAGATCCATTACACGAAGCTTATGGATAGTGACTTCTTGAAATAGAATGTTTGGATTCAAAACAAAAGTTCCCCCAACAAGACGGTTGCACCTGACTTTGCAGGTGAACCGCGCCTTGAACTAACCAGAAAATGGGCATTGCTGTGTTGGGATTTTTCATTGATGGATTGGATCGGAGAAATAGGATTTTTCCTTGGAAGAGGCTGATACATTGAAAAACTACGTAGTGGTCTGTAAGGTGTCGGAATAGAAAAACCCAAAAAAAACTTGTCACATTGTCACATTTGTGAGAAAATTAAAGCATTAGGAGGTAGAATATGTCAGGAGCAAGGGAACGTCTCAGTATTGATGTAACACCTGAAGAAAGACGTCGAGTGAAAGCAGTGGCGGCTCTTTCGGGGAAGAGTGTTCGTGATTTTGTCCTTGAATCAATCCGGGAAAAAATTTCCCGAGAAGTTGAAGATAGAGATCTTGAAGCAATGATGAGCTATCCCTGTTCAGCACTTGAAGAACTCTGGAATAATGATCAGGACTCAATCTATGATAAAGATTAAGCGCGGGGATGTAGTTCTTGTAGAAGTTATCTTTTCAAGTGGGCTTGGAATAAAATTGCGTCCCGCTTTAGTTTTAAGCGGTACCGAATACAACAAATCCCGGAATGAAGTTATTATTTCAGCAATAACCAGCAATGTAAAGCTAATTCACACTGGGGATACAGAAATAATCAAGTGGGAAAAAGCAGGTTTAAAAGTACCTTCAATGGCTACTGCCGTGCTTCAAACTGTTAAAAAAGATAGAATTCAAAAGAACTTGGGAAGAATAGAGAAAGAGGATTTCGAAAGAATAGAAGAGAATATCTCCAAAGCTCTTGGTTTTTCAGTTTTATAAAAACATTGTTAAAGTCTCTTTTGAGATATGGAAGTAGCCCTAAACTATATAAAAACTTGTTGAACTAACCGCTTTGTGGAGTGCTTCCAGAGAGGTTTTCGGGGGATTTTTCGAAGGTATTTTTTTACTTTTATTTCGTTATCCCATTTGGTTTGTTCAACACGGTCATTACGGCGGCTTCGCGCCGCAATAACCTGAGGCGTTATCCGACTCGCTCGGAGGTTGGATGGCAAGTTCGTTTCGTTCCAGGTTGGGGGGTAAACAGATTCTGCGAGTGGATATCGCTCAAATGGATAACGGGGCAACGGGCTTATTTCTTCTCTCCTGATTTCTCTTTTTTCTCCCAATATTTAGAATTGCATAACTTTTCTAGCAAAGTGGATCCGTGAAAACATTCGCAATTATTTTTATTATACGAAGAAAAAAAACACGGAAGTAACAATGTCGCCATCTGCCTCTCAGGCGAAAAAATAATAGTCTGACAACAGACTTTCAGGAAAGGCTTCTTGATTACATCCACAGCAATTATAACCAACTCCCCGGATGAATAGCTGGTTGGACCAGCAGTTTCAAAGCGATGTTCAGGCAGACATCGAAGCTGCCTTTGCAGTCCTGGTCGCTTTACAGGACTATTCCCGCATCAACTCGGAACTTTTTAAAAGTGGGTTTCTCCTTCTCGAAGGGGCAAACGACAATTCTTTGGCGGAATTGGCTCGTCTCTTTAAACGCGAGAAAGTTACCCCTTCCGTTGAAACTTCGTCAATCTTCATCCAAGCTTTAGCCGCCCTCGACTGTTTTGATGAAGCGGCTTTTTACCTGGAAAAAGCCTCCAGCCTCTCAGGAAAAGCAACAGGAGAATTCCTGATTTCTCGCGGTTTTTACCATTTCCAGGCCAAAAAGTTTGCAGCAGCAGAGCAGGACTATCGCGACGCTATCTCTTTCTATAAAGTCAAGGACGACCTTTTAGCCATGGACCAAGCTGCCAAACAGCCAAACAGCCAAACAGCCAAACAGCCAAACAGCCAAACAGCCAAACAGCCAAACAGCCAAACAGCTTGGTAAGCTTCTTACCTTTTCCGGAAAAACCTAAGAGGCCCGTAAGGTCTACTCGCGATTTTTGCAAGGTTTTGAAATCCCAAGCCACCATCAAAATGTCCGTCAAATCTCAGGAAAAGGAAAAATCATCTTCGCAAAACAGACGACATACACCTTATCTTTGACAAACTTAACTCCAGATATCGTCTTTTTCGACTTTCGATCCGGCGAATTGTGTCATCAGAAAAATAAGATTGTTATCCGACCAGGCTCCATTCCCTGGCGTCTGCTGCTGATTCTTTGGAGCATCTTTCCCGAAATCCTGATGGTGGGCCAATTGTTTCCGCTCGTTAGGCAATTCCCATACGATCAAACTAGTGGCCTGGCGGTAGTTAAAACTTCGCTGACCAGCCTTAACCGCCTGCTACGCCAGGTCCATCCACAATTTTCAGTGAAGCTGGTGAAAAAAGGCTCGATCAAGGAAAGACTGCAACTGAATCTTCCTTTTACCTTATTGATCCAGTGATCGGCCGGTTTATCCCGAAATTCATTTCTTTGAGTTTGAGACAAAAGTCTTTGCCTCGGAAAGAATCTTCTCTCTGTCAACATATTTATAGCCACCCTGTTCATATATCTTTACGGCTGTTTCAAGGTCAGCATCAGTTACGAAAAGAACCTGGGGTTGATATTCCAGATTATATTTCAGGCGGTTCTGCATCTGAGCAGCGGTTGCACCTCTCCGCTCAAGCAATGGGGAAACAAGGTTATACGCCACCTCGGGAATATTGGGGAATCCCTTTTTCTGGGCAAAGTACTTTATCAGATTTATTTCATCGATCACCGCTTTTCGATGGGCAATCGGATAAACTTCCATATAATGATTTCGATAGTATTCGGGATTCATTATGTCTTCATATTTGTGGCCCAGGGTTAACCACCCATAAAATTCAACTTTTTCATGAAAAATAGTTGAAATTGCGTCAACAGTTCCGATCTTATTTTTCATTAAATCGTAAACCATGGCTCCATCGGGAGCTTTATCGCTCAACCACTGCATGTATTGTTCAAATTGCCGTGATATTTGCGCATCCTGCTCCAGTTCTTTGTACATTGGATAATCTTTAATAATTGAAGAAGCATCTTCAAGAGCAAAAAGAGAAATTGGAAGCAACGCAAAAACAAAAATCAGCGGCAGAATTTTTCGATTCATTTTTGTCTCCCCAAGCAGTTTTTGTTATAAAAGTATTTCTTCCGAAACACTTTCAAATCTCAGCCCTCAGCCTTGCGAATTTTTTCACACAAGAAATAAACACAAACCTTTTTGCAAAAACCCACAAATAGTCTTACAATCTTTTGTATGTTTTTATTTTTATCAAATTTAAGTGAAACTGTCCAGGTATTGGGAATTTTCTGCAAAAGAGATTCTTTCCAAAATGAAAAAGTTCTTGAATGGACAAACAGATTAGACTCAGAAAAAAGGAATAATTGACACTGTGCAAAAAAAAATCGTCCCTGCTCATTAATTCGCCGAGAGGTATCAACTAAAATTTTCGGGGTAGTGAAGTGATGGCGCGAGTAATTAGGGGGACACTATTGAATGGCACTAAGTTAAGCTGCCTTCTCGTATTTATTCCTGTGAGCTATTCCCTTGAATTCATGCCGATCTCCCATCAATAGTTGATAGTTTTTCGGCCTTTGTTTCCGGACTCGCGGTTCACTTCGATTTTTTCGATTTCTACAGCGGGGATAGGCAATCATTTTTAGAAATTCTTCGAAAAGCCTTTCATATTGGTCCTTTTCCAACATTCTTCCGAGAGTTGGTCCCCAAGCCCTAATTGGGGTGATGGTGAATTGGAAGCTTATTTTCTCCAAATCAGCATTTGCCTTTTCCTCGGCCTCCTTCATCAATAATCTAATGTGGTTGTAAGCGATAAAATACAAGCAGATTTCCTTTTCAATGATGCCGTGTGTTTTTCCTTTTAGCATATCCACTCCCATCGTGATCTTTATGTTCCGAAGATTCAGTTCGATTTTCCACCAGTGAAAATAGAGTTGGGCCCATTCTTCTGCCGAGATTGCTTCATCAAGAACCGTCGTGTCAATGGTGACGAACTTTGTTCGGAAGCCCTTCGGTTGAACGTTGTAAGTTATCTCCCTTATTTGCAATGAGTCCGGAAAGCTATCCCACTCTTCTTGGTTCAACCACTTTGGAAACTCCTTTGGCTTTTTCCATTTAACGATCAAGTCATTTTCTTCCAGACGCTTCACCGTTTCCTGGTATTTTCGCATTTGGTAAGGGATACCCGGGTTTTCAACCCCTTAAACTGCGAAGACATCTGGGAAACTCTAGTCGGAATGCCTGAAAAGGAAGGTTGAATTTCTGCAAAAAAAGTATTTTTTTTCAGGATATCATTCCAGAAGTAAAGATATCCGCTTCAGCTCAATAACTTGTGGTATTCGGATATATCAAGGTTCAAAAGGGCTTGCGAAGATTCAGTTTACGTGGCAAAATGAAAACAAATATTCAGTGGTTGCTAGGTTGTATGGTCCACAACCTGGAAAAGATTGGAACCAAGGGGTTCAAACGGAAGTAAGAGGAGAAATGCCAGCCGGTTAAAAAGGATTTCAAACTTTGATTCCGGCTGAAAGAAGAAAATGAATTTTTTTTTGTACTAATTGAACTGAAACGCCGATTCAAAAACGATGAATTGACAGACTCGATAGATATTTTACGAAGTTTATGGACAGAGAGTTTTTGGAATTTACTGATCTGGATTTTTATCAAAAATCCAACATGTGGTTTGTCTGCCACGTTGCTAATACCCCAGTGCCTGTTGTTGGGAATCTCAAAGGTTCATTGGCATTTGCGGGAGATGACAGAACATCGTCTGCTATCAGAACGCTGAAACCGGGGAGAATAGAATGAAGCAAGATAATACAACTATTACTCATGCCATTGCTAGATTCGCCTTTTTGTTTTTTTTCATTCTCCTCCCAATGGGCGCTTCAAGCCAGGCATCTTTCACGATCCGTTGGCAAAAGTGCCTTGGTGGATCGCATGATGAAACCCCTGGGGCAGTTTTCCCGCTGGATGATGGATTTTTTGTCTTTGGCGAAACGTATTCCGATGATGGAGACGTGTCTGGATTCCATGGAAAACCTTTTTATTTCAAAACAACCCATGGGATAACAATGAATTCTCCAGATGTTTGGGCATTAAAACTCGACTTGGGGGGTAATATCATCTGGCAGAAATGCCTAGGTGGAACCGATGGAGAGCGGTTCCACTTTGGAGAAATCGCGTCTGACGGAACTTGTTTGGCTGTCCTGGAGACAAGTTCCAAAGATGGCAACCTTGGAATAGTTCCTGAGGATAGGAAAATTGCATTTGTTTTCTTGGGTCCAAATGGAGAAATTAGGATGTGCCATCTCTTTGGAGGAACAAATGGAGAGACTCCGTTTGGCTTTTTCCAAAATTCTTCGGGAGAATTTACGATAATCGGAAATACCTTTTCCAATGATGGGGATGTCGTTAATGCGCATGGAAACCAAGATATTTGGATTTTTACTTTTGACCATGCCGGAAAAATCCTTTACCAAAGCTGTATTGGAGGAACGAGAAACGATTTTGTTTTTCGATTTAAAAAATGTCCCCTGGGCGGAGCGTTTCTGTTGGGGAACACCGACTCCTTTGACTATGACATGTTTCAGGAAACCGGATGGTGGCTCTACAGCAAATTATGGGGCACTTCCCTTGAGCGAAAATATCTGGATTATTACGGAGAATTGCCCATTCCCGAAGTCCCATGGGTAATGAGATTGGACCAATACGGGAAAACAGTCTGGTTTAAGGTTTTTTCGAGAAAAGACGAATATTCTTTTCAGGACATTGCTCCCACTTCCGATGGAGGAGTCGTGATTGTTGGAAATGGCAGATCCTGGGAATTGGAAAAGGTCATTGAACCTCCTTTCTTGATGAAATTATCCGCTTCCGGAAAGATGGAATGGAAAAAATCACTTGGAATCGATGAATCTGACCTGATCTTCGATGTCATCGAAACGCTTGACAAGGACTTTCTTGTGTGTGGAAAAACGTCTGGACGGAAAGGGATTTTTCCTGAATACCATGGAAATGATGATGCCATGGTCATAAAGCTTTCTTCTACTGGAGAAGTTCAATGGAAAAAATGTTTCGGGGGTTCAAAATCCGATCAAGCTTCAAGCCTTTATCAGACCGAAAAAGGAAGGTTTTTCATTCTTGGCTCCAGCGATTCGAATGATGGAGACACCTCTGGGAACCATGGAAAAGGTGACGCATGGCTTCTTGAACTTGATGAAAAAGGCGCAATCCTCCGACAAAGGCTTTTTGGCGGAAGTGGGTTTGACACACTAAATTCTCTTGTAAAGTCCAAGGATGGCTCCTATCTTTTGCTAGGCTATACTCGCTCCAAGGATGGAGATGTCCAAGGCCTCCATGGAAGCTTCTACGACATTTGGATAGTGTCTGTGAAATAAGCGCCTGGAAATATTTTCAATTTCCCCTCACCTCAATAGCTTAACCTGTAGCCAAAACATTATCTATAAGGCGGGAAGGCGGGGTCGAACCAGAGAAATTCTTTTCCTGTGGCTGTTTTACCTGTCTTGAATAGGTCTTTTCAGAGCTTAAAATGGTATTTTCTGCATCATTTTGGATTCCGTAATGAAAAAACGAAAATCCGGAATTGATGAATGTTTTAAAGATTCTCAAAATGGGATTGAAGATATTCTCAATTTGGTAAATTAATTTGAGACAAAAGGCACGGTTTCTTGTAGATTTCAGTAAGACTCAACAACTTTGGATGGGTTTTTAGGATCGTATGGAAAACTGAAAATCTTTATGATAATTTTGGGATATTTTCGGAGGCAGGTTTTTCTTTCGTTTTGCTGGATTCATTTTCTTGGACAAAAGCGTTTGCCCGGTACAATATATTTTGGATTATGCTTGGTTAAGGATACAACACGAAGCTTATGGATAGTGAATTCTTGAAATAGAATGTTTGGGATTTAATGAAAAGCCCCGCCAACAAGTCGGTTGTACCTGACTTCGCAGGTGAACCGTGCGATGGCCGCCCCTTCGGCCGGCCATCGCGCAGGGTAAGCTGTGTTTCATACCGTAGCTTGTGCCAGCCCAAGCATTGGCCATCAGACGGATGAAGCTGACACCCCAAGGAGCAGCTTACCCTGCGCGTTCAGACTGTCGGAAAACCCCTAAAATTGGATAATTTCATGTGTCAACCCGTTTTTTCGCCCCGCTTTCGCGCATCAAATCAATGTCGTTTTGTACCGAATTCAATTTACCGGACTTTTCCGACAGTCTCGTTGTCCGTCCCGCGCCAAGTCGGATGAAGAGCTCGATTCTGTCAGATTGGATAACGCTTTTTTTCCTTGGGGAACCAGGAAAGTCACTAACGCCTCATAAGTTTCGGACCTTGTTGTACTCCGATTCCGAGGATAACTTCAGAATTCCTGACTCATACATGAATTGATCGCTATTTTGCAGTATTGATGCGGAATTTGAAAAAGCACTTTTTCCGGAAAAATTTGCTGACATTTAACACCGATTTTCGCAGGGCGCTAAATCTTCGGATTTTTACCCCAAAATCACGCCGTCCATTTTATCTCCATTGGTACATTGTTTAACCATGGCACCAAAAATGGCTTTGACAATTTTTCGACC
>JADFXM010000117.1 GCA_015233565.1 Candidatus Rifleibacteriota bacterium | reverse complement strand
TTTCGCGGTTGATATACTGGCGAGGGATTAGCATCAGCCATTTGGAGGCAGGCGCATTACACCAGTGAATACCACGAAATGGGCGTCGAGCGTGAAAGACCACTGGTTCTTCATAAGCGGCTTCTTTCAAATGAATCCGAACGCAGGAGGTCAAATAGCGTTCACCTTCTATCGCTTGAGAACCATCATCGGGGAAAAGAAAAATGACCATTTGCCATCCCAACTGGAGAAAAAATTGAAAAAAGCCTGGTTTGGGATGGCACTCGATGGGGTGTTTTCAAGGTTCCATTTCCTTTTGGAGATTCGATGGGATCAACCTTCCGACCTGTTCTTGCTCTGGACGAACCGGAGGGCAAAAGTGATGTTGAGGTTGTTTTTCTTACTACAAAATCAAATCTGCAATCAGTTTGTTTAAGAGTGAATGAATCTGATTTTGATGGAATTCCTCTGCCATTTATATCGTATGTGAACATCTCAAAGAAGTTCCTGATCTCTTCTGCGCTTCTGGAAAAGCGTTTGGCAAAATTGAAAAGCAGTTGTTTTGAGAAAATCATTAAAGAGATAGTTTTTCATTATTCCAAGAGTTTCTATGAATCAAAACACCGTAATAACGATTCCGGAAGGTTTATTCCTGGAAAAAGCCGAGTCCCCTACGCTGGACGGGTTTTCGACGAAAAAGAACTTACCAATCTTATTGATGCTTCTCTTGATTTTTGGCTAACTGCTGGTCCCTGGTCAGATAAATTCGAGGAGAGATTTTCAGACTTTTTAGGGGTTGATTTTTGCCATCTTGTAAACTCCGGCTCGTCTGCTAATTTGCTTGCTTTCATGGCTTTAACATCCGATGTTCTTGGAAAACGTAAAATTGAAAAGGGTGATGAGGTCATTACCGTAGCAGCAGCTTTTCCAACAACAGTTGCACCAATTGTTCAATATGGTGCTGTCCCTGTTTTTGTAGATGTGACCCTTCCCACATACAATATTGATTGTGATCGGCTTGAAGAGGCTCTGTCGCCTAAAACAAAGGCTGTACTGGTTGCTCATACTCTTGGTAATCCCTTTGACATTGACAGAATAAAGTCATTCTGTGATAAACGAGGGCTTTGGCTGATTGAAGATAATTGTGATGCTTTGGGTTCCAAATATTATTCGAAATCCTTTAATGGATTCTCCCGAAAGAATTACACTGGCGGTTACGGCGATATTGGTACCAGTAGCTTTTACCCTCCCCACCACCTAACCATGGGGGAAGGTGGTGCTGTTTATACAAATAATGCGACGCTTTCAAATATTCTTCTCTCCTTTCGTGATTGGGGGAGAGATTGTACATGTAAGTCCGGCCAGGACAATCGTTGTGGAAATCGCTTTAACCGGAAATTAGGCGATTTGCCTCTGGGGTATGATCATAAATATATCTACTCCCATTTTGGTTATAACTTGAAGGCTACCGATCTTCAAGCTGCCATCGGCTGTGCACAACTCGAAAAATTGCCTGAATTTATTTGCAAACGTCGTGAGAATTTCGACTTTTTAAAATCAGCACTCAAGCAATATTCGGGTAGTATCATTCTTCCTGAAGCAACAATGAATTCAGAACCATCATGGTTTGGCTTTTTAATTACTTTAAATGATGCTAAACTTGACCGACAGAAAATTGTGAACACCTTAGAGAAGAACAACATACAAACAAGAATGCTGTTTTCCGGCAATCTTATTAAACATCCCTGCTTTGATTCGCTTCGAGCTTCGAAATCAGGTTATCGCGTTATCGGCGGAGATCTGAAAAATACGGATCGAATTATGAATGACACTTTCTGGATTGGAGTTTACCCTGGGTTGCTGGAGGAACACCTGAATTTTATGGTCAAAACCATCTGTGGGGTACTAGATTAATTTTATTGCGATATGATCAAGGGAAACCTTGAACTTGCTGATGGTGCAGGAGTTCCTCGACAAAAAATAATTTTAAGGGAAACCTTGAACTTGCTGATGGTGCAGGAGTTCCTCGACAAAAAATAATTCCCATCGGCAGTGATTAACAATTCTTTTGCATCAGGATATGCTTGTTTTCCCATCTGGTGCCACCATTGCCGAATTGTTTGAACTGCAAATTGGGCAGTGTCATGATCTGTTCCTACGCAAACCCATCCCTTGTTTTTGGTCACATCATAAACCCCATAAGGAATACCCTTGCCATTCGCAATGCTGGGAAAATCATATGTTTCCACTTCTTCGGGCTTTCCTTTGGGCTGATACTCTCGGCCGCCATTATTGAAACATCCAATCAATTCTTTTTTCTTTGCATCAATAGATATTACAGGCTGACAACGCTTTTGAAAGTCAATTACTGTGCTATTAATAAATTTGAATTGAGCATCGCGATCTGGATGGGACTTTCCTTCCATTCGTTTACGAGTGCTCTGTAGACTGTAATTAAGCTCCTCAAGCAACTCTCCAACCTTGGCGTGACTAATGGGATGTCCTTTTTGGCTTAATTCTTCGGCTAACTTTCTGGTGCTTTTGCATGTCCATCGAAGAGGAGACATGGGATCACCTCTTGAAAGAGGCTCAACCAGATCATTCAATAGACGAATGAGGTGCGTATCTTTTCCGGCTAATGATTTTCTGCCGCCACCATTTGTTCTGATGCGTCGGGGTTTATCATCCATTTCATCATCTGAGTGCCCTTCTATTTCATGACGGCCAATTCGAATTGTGCTTTCAGCAATACCGGTTGCTTTGGAGACCAAAGCAATTCCCCCATGGCCCAAGGTCTTTGCTTCGGTTGCAGCCCACATTCTACGGCCTCGCTCATCAAGCTCGGATTTCAAATCTATAAATTTTTTTCGAATTATTTCTAACATTTCTTTTGCAATCATTGTGAACAAATAGCACACTCAAGTAAAAAGGACAATACTAAAAAACCTTTTGATTGAAAATAAAAAGCGCTTTTCTCTATGTACCTAAACTCGACAAAGACTTATCAAATCAACATAGCTGTGTACCAAAACAAGGAAAAATAAACTTTTTATTCAGCCTCATAACCGATGATTTATTTATTTCCGCCTACTAAGCGTCTAGAGTTTTTGTTTAAGAAATGTTGCATTCTGATTAACCCCTTCCTTCC
Organism: Candidatus Rifleibacteriota bacterium; assembly: GCA_015233565.1. Taxonomy (GTDB): domain Bacteria; phylum Muiribacteriota; class Ozemobacteria; order Ozemobacterales; family Ozemobacteraceae; genus JADFXM01. Next base: position 7,004 of record JADFXM010000117.1, on the reverse strand, counting down.
AAATCATACTGGGCGCCTTAGACTATTCAATGTCGTAGCGTAAATGGGAGTTGCCGGGTACAAACATCTTCGATCCATCTCCAATTGCTATTCTCTGCCACGGAATTGGCAATGATAACACGGATTTTTTCTCAGTAATCGCTGGTGACTCTTGCAAGATTTTGGTACCCCCCATGTGAAAAACAACTCGGTCATTCGAAAGAAAATCTGCTGTGTTAAAGTGTGATTTGATCTTTGTTGGAGAATTCCAATCGTTTGGATCTTACTGCTTATTGGTTGTTTTTCGACACCCAGAAACTAAAAGGCATCCTGGCCTTATCCCTTTAACTCAATTTGAAAAAAACTAAGCCTTTAATCCTAACACGCCATTTAAGATTTCAAACGGTCTTCCTTGCCTTTCCTTTTTCTCACCTTTTTCCAGATAGAAAATTACTGAGGTCATGACTTGCCAGCCTACGAAATCAGTTGTGCCATCGAAAGTCACTACCTTTTGCATAAACTTTCGCCAGGTACCAGAATTGAAATATACTTCAGCAATATCTTTTCCACCATCATCATAAGTTCCAATTGGTGACACCTGGAAGTCATGAGTATGGCCATAAACCACATATCTTGTTTCACCTTTCCATAAGCCCGCCTCTTTTCTTGCAAAGCTTTGATAATCTGATGGTAAAAGCCTTTCTGACAGTTTTAAAGCCGATCCCAACCCCCAACCCGGTTTAATTTTGAAAACTGCCTCGAAGATATCAAATTTGTCTGGCCCCCATGAATCGTGTGAACTTACGAACGGATTTTTGAAAAATTCATCAACAAGCTTGTTCCAAGCAGCTTTTGCAAAATCAATAGCTCTTGGGGAACAACTCTTTCTGCAAACTGAGTCAAGCCAAATCGGAAGCGTGTAAAGCGGCCTGACGTTATCAATATCTTTTAGTCGCTCAATCAAATTCGGATCGTGAAATTTAGCTTCAGTTTCACTTTTTACCTCTTTGGGAAATTTTGTGAGAATATCAATTACCATAGCATCGCCAATTGATGATGAGTTCCTGGTTTTTCCGTCATAATTCATCCAATCGAATTTGTCACCGTGCCTGGCAAACACATGGTATTCCGGGAAAAACATTTCTTCAGGAAACGGAGTATTTGAAAAGTTTCCATTAACTCCAAGGAACTCGGCTGCTTCCTGGCGAATTTCAGGATATCTATTTAATAACCAATCATGGTTCCCGATAACGTAATGGAATATTACCGGAATTTTTTCTGAAATTTTAGTCTTGAGTGATTTTAAAAAACCAACGCAAGCTTTATTATTTTCGTTTTCCTTAATTTTGGAAAATACTCTTCCGGTCCAATCTTTCAGCGATTGTTGTCCTTTGTCTTTGTCTTCTTCTTCTGACCAAGGTCGAATCGATGTATTTTGCCACTGTTCCGACCGAATAAGGTCAAAAATGTCGCCCAAAAATACCATTTGAAGTTCTTTTATTTTTGCATCTTCCTTGTCTAATATCCTTTGAATAGAATCAGCAAATTCCTTAAAGGCACCAGAACTAATCGTATTACCAGTTGTCCCGTCTGAAAGATGTAAATCACTAATAAACACAAGCATTTTGTCTTCCTCTTTTGTTTTTAATTTCCACGGAGTGATGTAAAGTCAAATAAAACGACATAAGTTCAATTGATTAGAGTTTTTCTTCTAAAGTGTTGGAAAATAAATAATTTATTAAACCGACGCAAAAAATTGAAGATTTCCCGGGCAATTCCTTAATTCTCTTAAATTGAGTAAAAGAAATACAACAAATTGGCTCAAAAGTTTCAAATGTAACTCTGGCTTCGCCAACCTTTCCCTCTTGAAGAAGGCATTCAACTGTATTTTGCAAGCTTAACCTCAACTTATTTTTCGGCGTCGTCATTAACCGTTTTTAATTCGCAAAGAAGTTCCTTTTGAATTTTTTCCAGACACATGCTTACTGCACTCATTCAGATCTCCTATTTTGCTTTTCAAATAACTGTAATTCCAGGTATTTAAATTTAATACAATTTTCCCATTTCTTTTCGGTGAAAACTTTTAGTCCAGGTTTCTGGTGATTTTCACAGTGCTTTCGGTTTTTTTCAAAGCTAAGGAAAAAATCAGGTTTTTTTTGTACTTTTTATTTTAAAACTGTGTTAAACATTTTGAATAAAAAGATTGTTTCTTTTCCAAAAAGCATGCGATTGGTCACCTTGTAAACAAAAGTTCACCGAACCTTTATGTAATAATAGACTGCAACATTCTTTGGCCGAGTTTCCCTTCCCCCACCAGAATCCTCAGGCCCTGTTGTTCTTACATTGTCGCTAGAAACGTGCGCTGTTCCGATGTGTGGTCCAAAATCCCCTCCGAACCCTTCTACTTTATGCACATGGGTCTTAAATACATCCTGCTGAGAACTTCCAGACACTCTATCACCATCTGGATCTTCCATACCGTCATTTCTAGAACCTTTAAGATCATCGAATTTATTTAAGCCCCTTAAAAAAACCCCTCGGAGATCTGGTACAAACGAGGCAATATCCCTGGAGAATAGCGAATCCGTTGGAGCTGGACGACCATCACAAGGACAAAACAATTCGGACAAATTTCCTGGAACTTTTTTAAAAATTGTCGGAATAATAGTACCTACTGGCAGAGCTTCGGACGAATATCCTATGATCGCTTTCTTTATATGGTTTGGAAACTCATTCCAATTTAAAAATTTAGCCAAAGCCACAATTATTAATACAAAAAGTGCAATATTTACATATTTCAGAATAAAATCAAGCCACTGCAGAATACGTCTAATTTTTTCGGGAATATCTTTTTCCGATCCACTTGGTCTGGTAATAGGGGTTCCCTCTGTCATTTTTTTTCCTTTTTCCTTCAAAGATAATTTTTTATTGCCATCAGTAAATCTGGTAAACCATTTGATTGTCTTTCATAACTGCCCCTTCCAAGCGAATTGACCACGTAACACAATGATCAATTCGTTTGAAAAGGAGTTTTTTAAATATTTAGCATAGTTCTTTAAATTCGCCTTGGCAAAGCCATGGGTTTTCTTTAGAATCACCCGCTTTTCTCTAATTCAAAAGTTAGGCGTTTTGGCAAATGAATCGCATAGTGCTTTCTATGCGAATACCTTAGGAGGTTCAATTTTTTCCAGCCTTGCGGAAATTTTCTGACAAACGTCGTGTCAAAACAGTTGGATTGGGAAAAGTGATTTCCCGCCAGGCAAAACACTCACGAATATTTCTTTGATGTGCTCCTTGAGTTATCACTTGATCTGCATTCATTACAGCGAGGCCAACTTGGTGATAGTTTAAATTGTCCGGTTTTAACGCACTCCATGTTTTAGCTAGCAAATTACCCAAATAATCCCGAGCCGCCAGTAGTGCGATCTTGAAGTCTGGCCCATGACCAAGATAGGCTTGTTCAAACTCCTTTTGAATTGCTGAAAGATCAGAGTTAGGTGCTGCACCATGGGTCGAACGGTTTGCCAATTTCTGAGTGATCAAACCACGTGAAACAAGTTCTTTCTGAAAAACATCCACAAAAATGTCGAAAATGGCCCCAGTGAGCGGAAGTGACAAGTCGTGCGGCTCTTTACTTACCGTAGACATTCGTTCGTAATTGAAAGCAACACGAATTTCTTTCCCGTCGGGAAGTTCCCCCAAGCGGTCTAATTCGTTAACAGTAAAGAGATTCCCCTTGCTGCTTGACAACAAATGGTCAACTACACTGTTGAAATGTAAACAGGCTACGATAGATGTAAGATCACCACCAGATTCTTGAAAACCACCATATTCGTCAGTAGTAGTAGCCTCTGCTTTTGGGAACCCAACTTGGGAAAAAAGAATGTTGTGTCCAAGTTCATGAGCCAAGACATCGAAATTTTGGCAATATGGGTTGTTGTAATCGATTCCACCAAATGGAGTTCGACCAAAACCGAATTCAAGAAAACCGTAACCCGATTGAGCATTGTCCCAATCGATCATGGGAATTAATTCCAAACGATCAAAGTTCAACCTGAAAAACCACTCGATACGATGTCCAAAGTAATCCTCCCAAATGTCTAATACTCGACGTACTGTTGCATACATGCTTGCACAGGAAAATTCTCGGCTGTTAATGTCAATGCAGTCAAAATGGCCATCAGAACAGGGGCCTACAGGGTTATTGCGTGGACCTTGCCACTGAGGTGAACCACCTTCGAAACCGTAGGGTTTTTTGTTCAGCGCATCCACTACGAACATTCGATCATCAGCAGGGCCCGGTTGAATCTTTTCGGGGGGGGTGGACACATAAATTGTCTCTGGTTGAGAAAATGCTGGCAAATAGCGGGCCTGTGTGAACAGTTTAAAGCGAGTTCCGGTTTTCTCTAAGCTTCTATCTAGTTTCACGGACATTGTAAGAATCTCCTAGGTTTAATTTAATAAAAGTCAATCATTACGATAAATAATTTTTGGAACGTAACATTCATTTTGATGCAAAGCGTTCCAGGGAAGTTTCCAATAATTTTGTTTTTCGTTTTATCAAAGAGGCCATTTCTACTAACTTTTCCACGAAATCGGTTTATTTTTCCTTTGAAAAATGTATTAACAATCACCAATCCCACTTTGCAGTAAAAATTCTTTCAAATAATCATTTTTTTGAAATCGAAAACGGTCCTCGATAATCCGAAATTACATCGCAACTTTTGAGAGTTCCGTCGTTACTGAAAATTTTGTACTGAACTACAGCTCCGCCGAGGTGTTGAATCCTGGGTGGCTTGAGAAAACTGCGCCAAGAACGATTTGAACCGCCCATGAGATTACACCTCAAACTTACAACATACGCTTTATTGCAGAGAAGCTGTGACATCAGTCCATCAACGATCCAAATATTCTTAGCATCTTTGCCGTGTAGTTCATCGTTAATTCCTTCAAGTTTCTGCATGTGGAACTGAGCAACACTTATCTTTTTTTGCACCTCGGCAAGTTCAGCTTTTTCCTTTTTTAATTGTCCTTCAAGATCTTCTCTTTGCGCTTTTTTGGCTTCCTTTAGCTCTTTCTCAATTGCGGCAATTTCTTTCGAATGGATTTCAATAGCCTTGAGATCTGGCTCTATCAATCCTGTCAACTTCACGTATGGGGAATCAATGTTTGAAAGGGCATTATTGAGTTCTTCACGCAGCTTGGAGTTCTTACCCGGAAAATCACCCGCAAACGAAGTCGGTTTTGGTAAAAGATACTTTGCAACCAGGGTTTCAAATGCTTCCGTATCAGGGGTTATATCGACTCCCTGTGCTTCAAGGTCTTTTTGAAACAGTGAAACAAGTCTGAAATATGGTGCCAAACTTGGCAATTGGTCAATTGCCGGATTGGCCATTAAAGAACTCTTGCCTTTTGGGCTAAGTTTAGTTAATTCTTTTGCTAATCCAGCTTGGTGATATCCGATCCTTTCGAGCATACCATTGTACTCCGCAATATCTGTAGGGGAAATCGCTCCTGACCTAGCCAACAAAATTGGAGTATCAGATGGAACCGTTCCTAATATTGCATGAGCAGTTTGATTTGCCAAGTCATCGAGAGCTTGGTAGCTAAGTAGCCCGGGTTCGAAATTGAGCCCTTTCATTGTCACCGCCCCTTGAGGAACATTTGGAAAAGGTGGCAAATCTGGATTTACTTCAGAAAACACAGGTAGCGAAAAAGCTAAAAGGAAAAACACCATGGTTAATTTTTTCATAATTCTCCTTACTTTAGTAATATTACAAAACTACTTCAGAAACACTTCTCAGAACAAAAAAGAAAACCAAAATATTTTCTTTGGCCTCACCTCCTCAGAAAAAATATCATCAGTAGTCTAACCACAGTTTCTTGCACCACACTCAAGGTTGAGCTTATGTATGGCGAAAAAGACGACCCCCAAGAAAGCGAAAGCGTTCCTCAATTTCGCGAAGAAGGTCCTTTTTGGTTTTGGCTAATACGGGAAATCCTGTTTCAGTTTCAAAGCCTCGTAAGGGATTTCGACTGGCAAGGGTCTCCAGATTAAGAACCACTGCGTCTATTGTCCGAGTTTTAATTTGTTCCCCCAACCGGGTGGCAAAACCCACCCTCTTGGTTTTGCAAAAATCAGCACCACCCTCTGAGTCTGCTTCCGAAGGACCTGACAAGCTGAATACTTCTGACTCCATTCGCTGTATCCAATTTTCGCGCATCCCGACAAGGAGATGAACGAAACGATTGATGTTCAAATGCGGCACACGCTCAGCAACTCGAGCAAGGAGACTTTCGTTGGTCACTTGCATACGTCGCATCTGCTCAGGGACTGTCGTGAGAATTACGAGGTTAATTGCTGAAGACCAAGATCTGGCTCGAAGTCTCTCTAGATTCACCGCTTTACTGGTCCAAAGAATTAAGGGTTCAAGAAGATCTTCGCTGATTGGAAGGTAAAATTGATATAAATCAATTCTGCCAAAGGAGGAGCGGGTGTCGTCTCGAGAAGGAAATGTCTCCAAAACGAAATCTTGGCCGTCAAACCCTCGAACGTTTAGAAGAAGTTCAGAAAGAACAGGAACACCCCTTACCTGCCAATTCACGGGTGAGGAAATAGCTGCAACCACATCTCTGTTAAATTCGGTTCGGGGAAAACGGTTTCTACCCCAATCCTGAATTTCGTCACATAATACCAAAAAATAACCAAGGGGGCAATCTTCTAGGACAATTGGTTTATGAGAAAGGCTATGCATAAAAATGGCATGGAGTGCAGGACGGAATGATTCCAGAAGTTCCTCTTCCACCCTTGAAAGGTCTAGTTTCTTTAAATGTTCGTTTAGAAGAATCGTGGAAATTGGACCGTGATTTCTGCCTAAATCTGATTCTCGACCTTTCCACGTGATAGGAATTTGCTTTTTAGCGTGGCCATCATAGCATATTCATTTTTATCTTTCAAGGCGTTTTCATCAAGGCGTTTTCAAAGCGTTTTTTTCGCATTTTTTGAAATTTTTTTTGATTTTTAG
>JADFXM010000116.1 GCA_015233565.1 Candidatus Rifleibacteriota bacterium | reverse complement strand
GTTCAAGGATTTTACCGGGAAAGATGTCGATTCCGCAACTCATTTAGCACCAATGTACGGCAGAAATATGGTTCAAAGTTTAAAGAATTATTTCAGTTTTCGGAATGTTATCGGAGACCGAATTGCAAACTTTACTCCCGGTCAATTTTTTATCGTTGGGGGGGTTAATCTCACTCCTATAGTTGCAAGGAAAATTTTTACCCGTTATTCTATTCCTGAAGAAGTGAAAAACTCCTTCATGACCCTAATTGCGAATTATACAGATTTTGAAAAAGCTCAATTCAATGAGTGAAATCAAAAACAACAATTCACCTGTAAACTGAGCTTGAAAAAGCGTTGAAAGACTGATCGAAACGGGAATTAATCAGATCCAATGTTTCCCCATCAACACAGTAATTAAGAATGGCGAGTCAACTTTGCTTCCTATATTCAGGACACGTATAAAAAATTTTACAGGTTTGCAATGAGGGAACTTTTTTTTTACAAATTTATGTGAAATTCCGTGATAATACTTGAATATTATTATGGAATCTTTCTTGCATGATTTTCTCTTGGAACTCCAGAAAATTTAGGGAGTATAAATATGAATAGAAAAATTTTTCTAAACTTAGCCAATTTCAGTCACAAAAGCTTGCTCTTTTTTGCTAAAAATGGAATTTTCCTAAAAGCAGCTCCCAAAAGGGGTTTGTCACTGCCTTATTTTCTGAGTTTTATTCTGATTGGCATTTCTGTTTTTTGTCACGTTGATGCCTCTTATGCATTACAAGCCTTTTACGAACAAAATGGCGATGCTTATTTGCTGATAGGGGGTGCGCCTGCTGGAACAAACGGAGTATATGCCCTAAACAATCTCACAACTAATGTCCCGACCAAATTGTATGATCCCGGAGATGCATACGGAATCTCTGCCGCACAAGTCTGGAATACAGGCGCGGGAAGAAGCGATAAAACGATCAGAACTTTTTCCGGAGATGACACAGGCTGGACAAACGTAACAGGCAATCTCTCGAGAAGGGTCGTTGTTTGGCCTGATGCCACTGGAATTTATGGTCAAAATCCAAGCGATTCATCAGGTGCTCCTAATAAAATTGTTCATCGATACCATAATCACCCCGGAGACAGCCCCACTGGACGGGGTAATCACACAACCTGGGACTACTGTCACTCGTTAAGCAATATTTTCGGTGGAACATGTTACCCATGCAGCATTATTCCATCTCCCGATCCTGCAAAATCAGGATATTATTTCGTACCGGCAGGGCAATGGTATCATTCGCTTGATCACCCGGTCTGGAGCCCATACACTTACGGAGGAAGGGGTGGAGGTTGGGCTCACTACGTTATTCGTGAGAATGTACAGGCAAAATACAGAAATCTCAAACTCTACCATTTTGACGTAAATACTTTTAGTGGCCCCACAGTTCAGCAGGATGTCGCTTCAGTCAAAACAGCCGAGAAATCTTCAATGGACATGCGCGGCGAGTGTGTCGACGGTTGCATCAGAGCTGTAGACAACGTTCCTCTTCCTGCAGGGGAATCACCTTATCTTTCCTGCACATATTCCAGTCTGAATATTGCCTATTTGTATTCACGAGAGCCTTCACAAACGGCATACACACTCATCGGAATAAATTCCAACAGTAAGATTATTGGAGATCCTTCTGACCTTTCCACCACCTCCCTTGGAACCTCCTCCAAAGACTCCAGTGGAGATTTCGTATATGTGTTAGGCTTGAATACGATCAACTCCTGGCTGTCTTCCGCCGGCGCCCCCTTTTCAATTGCCAGTATGACCGGTGTTGCCGTATCTGACCAATGGTGGCAAACCGGTGGAATCGTCTATGCCTACGACAAAACACAGAAAAAAGTATATAAATTCATTAGGAATGAAGTCTCAGGAGGAGTTTCCCTACCGGAACAGATAAATATGTATGATGGAATTTCTCTGCCTGATTCCATTAATGCTGACGGTTTCGGAAATCTCTATTTTGTGAAAACAAGTTTCGTTCCATCAAATTCTTCTGCTTTCACAGCCGCCGATGCCTATTCTTATACTTATAGCGGCTGGGGGAATAACTATACGGCACACTTCAAACAAAAGGTCTATAAATCAGTTTTTAAATTGGATTTTTACACTCGAGTAACCACCAAACTTGCGGACGGAATTTTGCTGGGAAATAATGAATTTTTTCGAGATTTTTCCTCAACAACCCCAGATACAAGAGCATCCTGGTCATGGATCGGCCCAATAACGCAAACAGGAGCAGTCGTTCAAACCGAATATCGGACGGAACTGGCTGTTATTAACAACGCAACCCCACCAAAAGTCAGCAACAAACTTGCCATCCTCGACATCCAGGGGCCATTAAAATCTGTTCCCGGAATCGGGTTTCAACCCTTAGCACCCAACTTGGACGGAACTTATAATGAAAACACCCTTTTGATCTATAAAGTTGAAAATGACCCCCTTTTCGATGCAAATGGAGTGAACAGTTTATCAACCAGTGGTGACCAAAATGGGAATGGAAGAATTGGAGTTTTTCCAACTACTACCAAAAAATCCAGTTTGAAATTTTATTGGAAAATACTGCAAACAAAGGACAGGAATGGCCGAATCATCACCCCCCCTAACGTGATCCTCGACCTTGAGCGAGATAATAACCCGAATTCCCAGTCAATTCTGCCCGTAACGCTAGCAGGAGGAGAATATTCAATCGGAGCAATGGCCAAATATCAATTTTATGATTATGATTTATTACCATTGGGAGCCCTTTCAAGCGCTAAAGAAACTGTTTTACAAGCGGAGCAAAAAGCGCAGGGCTTAGATCCTCAACAATATGTGTGGGATACAGTCCGAATAGCAACCTTCCCGGATATCACTTTCCCGGGCGGCAAGGGAATAGTTATGAGCGGAAAGCCGTTAGGTGGGGGATTATACGATTTCCAACCTCCGAAAGATCTTGATAATCCATCAGACAATCCAACTTATGGCAACTTTGTTATAAATGAACTCCCATCAGATTGGAGCTTTCAACTTCGAGATTCCAAAGCCAATATAGATGCGGGTAAAGACAGAATCAAAATAATGAGAGATACTATGCCACCTGAAACCGGTGATCCAATGGAAGTCTCCGGCACCCGAGCCTGGGGGTCGATACAATACAACTGGACAACCAAATTATCCCGCGGAAGTGAAGGAATAATCGATCGCTCCATCGTCACTGACATCCCATATCTGAATTTATCTCAAATTAAATCACTTTTTCCTATTCCTTCGCAACCCAGAAGCTATGACTTTTCGGTTCACGGCCTTAGGTCCTTCAGCTGGGACACCTATGTCCCCAGATACGACTATGTCGGATCAGAAGTTATTACCACCTGGATTCCAATGCGGATGGTCAAAACCATCGACATTAAAGGGGCTTGCGGAGTCGTCGTTTCAGACGAAACCTCGCCATTAATATCATATTCTGATCCTTTTTCCACCGGAGCAAAAGTCAAAGGATTCATCTTCAATAAAGATTTATTATTTGGAACAACCGGGGAAACAATCGAAAACACTGACACGACTACCGACACGATCCCCGGAGGAAACCCAACCGTTCTTGAAATGGTAGTAGTGGACAATAATCCCATGGGTAACGACCCAGGAGATTCAGCTATCAATAGCTATGAAGACCCCTGGCATCATATTAAGATTTCACATAGACCATCAGGCAAAAAGGGGACATTTAGATATTCGACATTCTTAAATTCCCCTTCACCCCAAATAGCAACCACCTCAGATTCAATCGCCTGGTACAATTCTGACCCATCACAAGCCGAAGGACCGAATACAACCTATGCGCTGGCACAGAAAGATTTAATTGAAGCCGACTTTACTTCCGGGGCCTATCCGTGGTTGAGCGCAGCTGATTACAACAAGGCTTTCTCTTATCGACTTTACAAAATCAACGTCTCAGATTTAAAACATTTTAAAGACCCAACCGGAGCAACCATCGGTGGAGAACTACCCCTCCAATATGCAAACAATGTTCCCGATTATGCCAATCTCAGATTCGGGCTTTCATGGGTTGAATCTTCCACATTAGCCACAGATCCTTACTACTTTGGGTATATTGTAATTAGAGATAACGATAGACCAAATGCTTTTATCGAGGTCAGAGAAGCAAAAAACACCGATTCGGTGTACTATTGCCCTTCGAATGTTAAACCAACCAGTTTTGCTTCAAAACAATGGACTCGTTTTACAACTACCTATAACAAAGAGAATGGCATTCAAGACTGGAACACAAACAACATCCTCGGATTTGATACAAGTTTTCTTTTATCAGTAGCACCTGTTTCAGCATCTCTTTTTTCTTTAAATAAAGGCAGTTACATCCCCGATAACAATCAAATTGAAATTGACGTACCAGTGTTTTTCAGAGCAATAACCTCAGACAACGCAGGAGTTATTTCAACAGACTCATTTGCTCTTTATGATCATGACAATAACTTACTTGAATCCCCAGACACCAGCGGAACAGCCATCCAATATATTTTTCGCAAAGCTGGATTGTTCAAGGACAGTACTAACTATCACCTGACCCTGGAAATACGTGACAACGCTAAGAAATGGCCGACTCTCGACCCAAGAAACGATCCAACTAACGCAGCCAGTTTGCCTTTATTAAGAAAGGTTCTTTGTAACTTTGAAGTTCAGGCAACAAGATTGGATGTCAGAATTCTGGAAAATACGAATCCGCAGGGAAGATAACCTCTTGACAATAAGGGTATATCAATCTGGTTCAGTTCAATAAGCCGGGCTGGCACAAATTCCAGAATGAAAAATAATAGTTTAACCAACTCATCAATAGTACCGAAGCAACGGCAAATTGGGAATTAAAAACTACAATGTCAAAAAATAAAAATTTTTACAAAAACTGGATATTCAAAAAAAAGGCAACCACTCTACTCGAAATAATTTTTGCTTTTTTGATTCTTGTCATAGCAACGCTGGGGGCCTGCGGTTTAATTAACTTCGGCCATTCCATGACCAAAAAGGACTTCAGATATGTAAAAGCTATACAGATTCTACAAACTGGAATGAATCAGCTACTAACCCTTCCGTTTACAAATTTTCGAAGTGCTCTTGGGGCAGCTTCATCGAAAACTTTTATAGCACCGGATTCAACCAATTTTCCGGGTGTCCAGCTTGGAAGCGAGATTGTGGGAGGGGATACTTTTTCTGTCAAAGCCATTGTCTCTCAACAGGTGATTTCTTTTTCTTATCGCCCGATTGACATTTCCGCCAAACAAGGAGGAAATTTCATTTATTCCAAATCTGATAAGACTACGTGGATGTTTCAAAACGAAACATCTGTGGGAGGAGTTTTTGATGGAGCAGCCCAACCAATCAAGGCAATCAGAGTTGAAGTCGATGTTTCCTGGCTTGAAAACAACAACACAGTCCCCAGAGAAATTAATGCCGTCACATTTGTTGTTGATTTGGAGAATTAATTATGAAAAAACTTGCTAATTCACCCAGAAAAGCCATGGCAATTGTAGTAGTTGTCATATTTGCAGCCGTCTTACTTGTTTTAGGAGGTAGTTATATTGAAACGGTAAGACAGGTACAAACTAGTAATCCCAAAGAACTGGACCGAATTCAGGCAAATTTTTTTGCACAGGGAATTCAGAAACTTGCGATATTGAAATTCAAAAGATTTCCGGCAGATTTTTATCACGGCTATCTCCATGAAAAGGCTCGTCTCGCAGGAGAATCGGTAAGTAACATTACACCACCAAAACCTTGGGATATCTTTTTGGGGAAAGATAACACTCCACTCCAAAACAGTTCCGCCTTGAAAGCGGGACTATCCACATTATCAAAATATTCGACAAACTACTCCTTGATTTCAAACAAAGACTACACACAGGATGTAATAGAGATACAAGTTACCGTGGACATGAAAACCGGAATGGAATACCAGTTTAAAACTGAGATCGGTGCAACCAGGGTTGCTTTATAATTGGATTTTCCAAAAAATGATTACATTCAGCCTTTAAGCTTACCATTGCCCAAGAATGCAACAATTGCAAATCATGGACTATTCATGGGAAACAGGGAAACTGCACACTTTTGTTGAAGTAAAGCCTCTTTGTGTTTTTCCCGAGCGAAACTTTTGTTGCAGTTCAATCACCGGAATCCTGTCATTGACCAGAGTCGACGGGGCTATGAAATTATACCAATCCCAAAAAATATGTGCATCACCCCAAGAACATTGATTTGATCAAAATGAAGTTGGATCGGTATATTTTCCAAGAAAACACAGAACTTTCATGAAAATAAGGAGTCCTTACTGGATGGTTGAAGCATTCATTTCTGTCAGACCTAACTCTTATTTACCCAGACCTGAAGCACGAAATAGGTCGGATGAACGAAATAATTGAAATTGGTATTATATTTGCGTTCACCCTGAAGGTGTGAAAAAATAGAAAACTGGCAAGTTGGTACAAAATGACTATTGAATTCAAGTTTGTTTTCGAGGAAATGACACACATTTTTCTCAAAAGATTTCGATTTTTTCACACCTTGCCTGAAGCTATGAAAAAATTTTTAATTCGAAAATGTACTGGCTCGAAAAACCGCGCTGGAAAAACATTGCGAATTTCCACACTTTCATTCTTTCAAACATTTCACATCTTCCCTGCATAGAAAAAGGTTTTCAAGCATTTTTGGAATAATTCATGATACAATATCAAAAAAACAATCAGCACATTGCCAAGTGCAGAAAATCTGGTGAAGAACTTGTTGAAACATAAAATATTAAAACTAATTGTCTCCTCGATCAATACTCCAATAATTCTTTCATCTAAAACGAAAAGTCCAATCAGAGCTTTTACAGTTATAGAGATACTGATATCAGCCGCAATTTTATCGCTGCTGTTTTTTGGAGTAATTGGAACTTTTAGCAGCGGAAGCAGGTCGTTTCAAACAGGCAACTGGCGTGTACTTGCACAGAAAAAAGCCCAGGTTTTCCTTGCTTTGCTTCGCGAAAATCTGGAAAAAGTTAATAATGAAGTATTTGTTGCAGCAAGCGGTGTGACAACGGTAAACCCCATGCCATTGTATCTGAACAACAGATGGTACGGACCCGCAGCAACTTGCGATGTTTCTCAACCTGTTTTATATGCCTCAATAATTGTCCCCTACAAATCGGGGCAACCAGACATCTACCGCTTACCAGAAAAAGGAAGGTGGTCGGGGCTTTCAATAATCTGCCAAAACCGCAAATTGACGATAAAAAGAACCGGGAGTATAACCGACTTCAATTCGCCATTTCCAGCCCAGGGGAGGCGTGCTGATTCAACTAAGTTTGACGACGCAGGGCCTGAAGCTACAGTCATGTCAATCCTTGAGGATGTAGATTCTTTGCAATTTTCCCTAATAGACAACGCTGATGGACGTTCGATCAAAGTAAATCTGGTTCTGAGAAGATACAGTAACGGTTTACCCACCGAAGCAGCAATCTCGGAAGAAATACTGGCCAAACTAGCCACAAAAGATCAACAGGTTGTTGGGTTTGTTCCCTGAACTCGGCAATCCTGGCAGGCTGGTTGCACAATTTCAATTATATTACATTTCTTTAAGTCTTTTCTCACCCTTGGTCATCTATGTCAATCTGTGGTTGGCGGTATTTTATTATCAGTTTCCTTCTTTTCATCTTGCTTTGCGAGAAGTCGACCATTTTTTTTCAAAGTTTCACGAAGCAGGAATTCAATGTGCGAGTTAATGCTTCTGAATTCGTCATCTGCCCAGCGTTGTATGGCGTCATACAACACTGGGTCTATACGGATTAAAAAAGATTTTTTTGTGGACACAAAAAGATTTCCTAATATAACGTTCCAGCGTTAACTACCGGCTGAGTGTTTTGCTCTCCACAAAGCACAACCAGAAGATTGCTTACCATCGCAGCTTTTCTTTCTTCGTCCAGTTCAACGACTTTCTTTTTTGCAAGCAGATCAAGAGCCGTTTCAACCATTCCAACCGCGCCCTCAACAATTTTTTGTCTGGCTGCTATTACAGCGCCGGCTTGCTGCCTTCTTAACATTATGGCAGCAATTTCGGGAGAAAATGCAAGATGACTGATTCGGGACTCAACAACTTCCACTCCGGCCTTTGTTAGACGTTCCTGGATCTCATGTGTAAGCTTCAATGATATCTCAGCAGTGTTTCCACTTAACGCAATGTCCCCATCCATGTGAGCATCATAGGGATAATTGGTTGCCATATTTCTCAAGGCCGATTCACTCTGGACTCGTACAAAATTTTCATAATTATCGACCTGAAAGGCAGCCTCTGCAGTGTCTATAACTTTCCACACAACGACTGCCGCAATTTCAATTGGATTGCCACGCTTGTCGTTTACTTTGAGCTTTCCTGTTTCAAAATTTCTGATTCGCAGGGAAATTGAATGTTTGCCAAAGAATGGGTTGTCCCAACGAAGCCCAGGCGCTCTGGAAGTGCCTTTATATTGTCCGAAAATCTGCAAAACCTTTCCCTCGTTTGGCTCGACCATAAAAAAACCATTTAAAGAAAAAGCCATTATTCCCAAAAGAATTATTCCTGCAACAAGTTGAACAATTCCAAAGGTTGTGGTGGCATAATTCAGTCCTGAAATTGTATGGAATATCCAGACAATGTCCAGAATAATAAAGGCCGGAAAAACAACTAACAAGGGGATGCCAGGAAGTGAGTCGCGACGCAATTCATTTAACATAAAATATTTCTCCTTTAAGTGATATCCCGGTAATATTAAAATGATATTACTTTGATCGCATACAGTCAACTATTTTCAGAAAAATTTTCATTTTTTTGGAGATCTTCAGCTGTAAAACCATCACATACAAAGAATCTTTGAAGTGAAATTTTTTTCACTCATGCAGAATTCCAAAAAAAAAGAAAGATTCCAATGAAGCAGACGGAACACGCGTTCAAGGAGTCATCGGGGGGACGATAATTGGTTTAAGTGGGGGGAAGATAGATTCAAACAATCATCTCATTTGCGCTTTATGCCATTTTAGACTTGAAGCTTTGGGCCAACTATGTGAGGCGTATGATCTTCCCAAAAAAGGTTCACCAAGCAGATCAGGAAAAGCTCATTTAACCGGGATAATAAATCCTGCCTCCGCAAAGATTTTTTGGCTTTCCGATTGACAAAGAAAATCAACTAATTTATCGACAGAACTTCGTTCTTTGGTTGATTTTACTATTCCAATTCCATATATTATGGGTGAATGAGCTTCAGAAGGAATCATCATGCTCTTTCTTATTCCCTTTGAATTTGTCTGTATATCGGTCACATAAACAAAACCTCCGTCAACTTCACCCTGAACTACGTAGTCAAGCGCTTGCCGAACATTTTCGCACAAAATCAGACGCTCTCTGACCGCCTCATAAACTTTAAAGTGTCTCAAACTCTCTTCAGCATATCGACCGGCAGGAGTAGTCCTTGGATTTCCGATAGAAATATGCTTGAATTCCGCTTTAGTAAGATCCTGCAAAGTTGATATATCCTGTGCAGAAGATGCAGGAACAATGAAAACAAGTCTATTTTCAAGAAAACTTCCCGCAGTACCAGTTGCCAAAAAATTATTTTCATCAAGTTTTCGAACATCTTTAATATCAGCAGAAATAAAAAGATCAGCAGGAGCCCCATTCATTATCTGATTAGCCAAAGCGCCTGATGCCCCAAAGTTAAAAAGAATCCGAATATCAGAATTCTTTTCCTCAAAACTCTTTTTGACCGTTTCCAACACATTTTTCAGGCTAATAGCAGACGAAACTAGAATTTCCTTTTTTGCTTCAGCTTGAAGTGGTAGTACAGAAAGTCCAATCAAACAAAGAAAAACCTGCACCCAAGTTCTTTTTCTTCCCTTCATATTATTACTCCCTTTAAAAAGCATTTCTAGTAGTATATAGTTGCATCATTAAAAAAATCAAATTTTTTGCCTCATTTTTCTCGTCTTTGATTTAGAGCTGTCCAACAAGGAATAATACAAATCTATTTTGTATTTGCAGTCCCACCTAACCTCTTTAAAACTCCACATGATGTTAATTACAACACGATTCAAAGAAAATTACTTTGAGAGGAATCAAATCACTATTAAATCAAACTTTGAGCGACTTCAAAGAAGTTCAAATGGAACAGTAGAGTTATTTCACAATTGAGAAAAATGGTGTTTAATCACATCAAATTCAACCTATTATGAGTAAATTCATATTGTCAT
>JADFXM010000115.1 GCA_015233565.1 Candidatus Rifleibacteriota bacterium | reverse complement strand
CACTAGTTGGTCAGCTTTCCTGGGTAATGGATTTATTTTCCGAGGATCATTTGAAAGATTATGAGATCCTCCAGGCCGTTGGGAAAGTTGCCACTTCAGCGGAACAGCTGACGGAAATAAACTATGGCTTGCGGTGCCTGCTATTTCTAACCTTGGAGGCAGATACGGCAAGCACAGAAACCATACCATTGCCTGTTAACTTGCCTGCCAAGTCTCCAGAAGTAGCAGCCCCGCCACCAAAAGAAAATTTTCCTCCAGACTTCCAGGCACTCGTAGATAAATTCCATTCTCTCCCGTGGCCATCGGAACCGTTCGATTTAACATCCTGGGGACGAGTCTTAGACCCGGTAGTATTCAGGGCGGCAATTGAGAGAGATATCAACCAAGGCATTACCTCTCCCAGATACCGAACCGGAGTACTCAAACAGGATTTGGTTAATCTCATCTATGTGATTGAAATGTTCCAATTTACCGAGGAAGTTGCATTGATCGAACCGTGCAAAGTTGCCTTACATCACGAACCCGAAAAGGTAAACACGAACTTGGCGAAGTCTCCAGAGTATGAACCATGTCGTGCCTGTGGATCAAGGCAGTTGTGGACATGGGGCGAACGTGGGAGTAACCCTATCCGTTGCGCTGTCTGTCATCCTCCAGTGGATATCAAAAAGGTTTGGTTCATTGGTGACGAACCAATTGAAAACATAATAGCCAAAACAAACAGATCAGATACTTTTGACCCAAATAAAAATATTTTCGTGATTGATATTACCGGTAAATTTCTGACAATATCGGGGAGCGCATTCCTGGAAATGGAACCCGGCAAGATTAGAGTTTGGACACAGGAAGGGCTTGATGGTTGGCAAGCAGTGAAACCGAAGGCAATTAGAACAAAGGTGATAACAGATGCAGCCTAAATTAGAAACATGCAATAGGACGCTCACCATTGATTCGAAAATGAACTCAATGAACTTTGAGCCGTTCAAGACAGGGCAGATGACTATGCAAGGCAAAGTGGAAAGGATGTTGAAATAGATGATTAGATTGGTATCAAACATCAACAGGTTTGGCGATGCTCTTCAAAACATCTCCAATCCATTGGTTGATGCTCTTACCTGCTATTTGAGCAGAAGCGTTAATTGCAGAGTGAACTTCAGGCGGGATTCGAATGATGAGTTTACCCGAAAAGCTCTTTTGGATAGGCTTACCAGTTTTCTCACAAACTTCAATATGGAAATCAACCGATTCATGAAAAGCCTTTTTCAATTCCTGAACATTGGAACCGTGGAAGGTGACAATGTCGTCAATCCCAATCAAAGTTCCAACAAAAATATCGTCTCGTTCATCATACTCAACTTTAGCTTTAAATCCTTTATAATTCATTATTCCGCTCATGGTTTTACCTCCAATTTCATAAGAAAACTTCTGACGCTTTCAACCTGGTATCTCTTCGCTTCTTTCTCGGGGTGGGGTCTATGCGCCTCCCATTTCAACTCCTTAAGGATGAAAGCTACTCTCGATCCATTTCCTTCCATCTTTTCAGCGCCGAGAGCAATCAACAAAGACTCGATTGCTTTAAATTCAATGTTGCCCTTTGTTGGCTTCGAGAAAATGTTTTCGAGGGTTTTATGTTGTTTGTTGTTCATATTTGTATAGTATCAAAAAGTGATACTGTTGACAAGGATTTTAATAAATGAATAATATAATGATGAATCAAACGCGTGGATGTAGTAAAATTGCCATAGAGTTAGAAGTGCCACGCAAATTCAGTGTTAATCAGCGTTTCGGTGCAAACCCGCACCCAATGGGTCCTTCCGAGGGGTCTGGCATACAGGGGTCGGGAAACCTCGCTCTTTTCCAGCTCGCAATTTTTTTTTCAATGGTAAATGTAAATTGAAGGTGGTGTAAAAATGGCACGAAAGAAAAAAGCTCAAATTAAAACAACTTCACAAATCGCTCAAATTTGGGGCGTTAGTTCCAAAACAATTATCGACTGGCGTAAAAAATGGCTTGCTCCAGCTTATTTGAAATACGGCAGTTTTGACATGGTGGTAGCACACAGACTTTACATAGAAAACATCATCGCCCCACAATTTGAATGCAACGAAGAGAGCGGAAGTATCACTGAATCGAAACGGAAGAAAGAGAAAGCTCTTGCCGAAAAAGCTCAGTTGCAAGTCAAGGGACTCCGGGAAAGTCTAGTCCATCGGAGTCAACCGCTTGAATGGATAGGTGAGTTAGTTGCGGAAGCAAAAAAGGTTTTTCGTGGAATTCCTCGGAAAATTGCCCCCGGCATTTATGGTAAGGAAATTCGAGAGATCGAGGGGATTATTGAAGACGAAATCAAGGCGGCTCTTAGAAAACTTGCCAGGCCGGAAAGCAGTAATCACGCTTGAAAACATTGTTTTACAGGCCGATTGACCATCTATTCTCAAGGAGAAAGCGAGCATGAGTATCGAACTAATCAAGAAATTTTTCGCTTTGAAAGCACTTGCAGCGCCTTATGACGAGCTTTTTGGAGCCGAATGTCCGTTTTGTCATGGTCAGAAAATACCAATAACATCTACCAGAAACGAAGGTTCAGCAACAATTCGATTCCATAAATGTCCAAAATGCGGCGCTACCTTTAAAAGTGTCGAAAAGCTTGAAAAACCAGTTCCAAAGAGAAAAAGACGACAAAATGACAAGGCACTTTTGGATGGGTCTTGAGGTAGGCCGTTGCAATCGGGTTGTAATAACCTGGAGGGGGATATTGAGTTTGAATAAGGAAATTATGAAATGTGATAAGTGCGATTACAACGGCAAATTCAGATCGGAATTAGGCGGAAGCCCTATAATTGAATATGGTCTATGGTTTATACTTCTAGCCATTTCCTTGGTCATCTTTAACCCCGCTCCCTGTCTATTTGCTGTTATTTATTCCTATGGTCGAAGTTGGCCGATTGCTAAGGTTTGTCCGAAATGTGGGCATAAAATTTTAACCTCTTATCGTATAAGTGATCCAGGCTGAAACGAAGTCACCTATAATCAGCATTTTTTCTCCATATCTAAACAAAGGCCATCATGAAATTTGTTACACACCTATAAAAAAGATATGGTAAAATTATGGAAGAAGAGGTTTTTTTATGACCATTAAAGAACTGACAAAAAAGATAAAACAATCGATAAGAAGCGCAAAAGATAAAGATGATCTTTTGTTGAAAGCTGGAATTATTGATAAAAAAGGTAATTTTTTCAGCAAATACTTTTCTGCAGAAACAATAAAAAAAGATCAAGAGCATCAGAATCTTTAAACCCCCATGTATTCAAGGAAATCTTCATTTGTTCTCGGCTTTCACGGGACTGATGAAGAATTAGGCTTAGAAATCCTTAACGGAAAGAAGAATTTCAAACCCAGCGAAAATTCATATGATTGGCTTGGAAATGGTATTTATTTCTGGGAAAATAACCCCAAAAGAGCCATGGATTTTGCCAAACTTGAAAATAAAAGGAATCCTGGTAAAGTAAAGAAACCCTTTGTTTTGGGCGCTGTGCTTGACCTTGGAAATTGTTTTGACCTTCTCTCCCAAGAATATATCGACTTTCTACAGAAGGCTTATAAACTACTGGTCAGCGATTTGAAAGAAAGAAACCATGTTTTACCTGAAAATAGAGGATTCAGTGAAAATGATTTTGATTTCAAAAAGAGAGAGTTAGATTGTGCAGTAATCAGATATGCTCTTGGATTGGCTGAAAAAGCGGGGTGTTTATTTGATTCCGTGCTATCGTCCTTCTGGGAAGGCAAAGAACTTTATAAAAACTCTGGTTTCAAACAGTTTAATCATGTGCAAATAGCCATAAGAAATATTGATTGTATAAAGGGCGTTTTTCTTCCACGAAAAAAGAACGATTCGGTGTGAAATAAATCCCTTTAAAAATGGCTCTGATGTTAAAATTACAAATCAATGTTAATGCATTTTTGGTGACTTCAAAATTCATGTTGTCGCAATTGCTCAGGCCGGAACCACTTAATCAATATTTTTTGAAATAAACTCATTCCCTCCAGAGGATCTTTCCAAACTTTTTTAATATTTTGGCGCTGGCGACCCTCTCCCGGATCCGGCTGGGCAGATTCAACTTTTCGGTATTCAAGAGCTTTTTGTAGAGTTGAGACATCATTGGAAAGCTTCAGCAGGATTGTATCGGTGCGTTGTCGCTCTTCTCCTCTCAGCTTTCTTTCCTCTTCGTTCTGGGCAATTAATTGATTGATAGTTTCTTGTTGAAATTTGACGGTTTCTTTAAGGAAATCAATTGTTTCAACTTGGTTACCAACGGTTGCAACGTTGGAGGTAAGCGGTTTTCCAAATAGCTCAGATAATTTATCTACTCCATCGGAATTAAAGTAAGTGATTCCATTTTTTTTGGTTAAAAACGGTTGCAAATCGTTACCAACCTTTGCCAACTTTTTGTAAACCGCTTGAGTTGAAACGCCTATTTTTTGAGCTACCAGGGCTATTTTCAGCTTTTCCACTGTTGCCACCTCTTGCCAACAAGTTACCAACTGGTTGCAAATTCTATCGACAACGATTGAAATTTTCCTGAAATTCGCCAAAAGGACCCAGGCCGGGAAAAATGAAATGTTGCAACGGGGTTGTAATAATCTGGGGAGTTATTGCGGTTGAACAGCAAAAAGTCAGATGGACTATTTACGTTTGCGGGAGCCGTTACGTTTCAAACGCAACGGCCTGGGGGTTATTGCCTTTCAAAGGCAAAAAGTGTTATGATACGGCGATACAGTTTTGAGGTGAAACAATGGACAAAAAGAAAGCTTTTAAGAAAGTTACAATGCTATTTCCTGCATCAGTTCATAAAAAGTTGAAGCTTGCGGGCTTTGAAGCTGAGAAAACCATGACTGACATTGTATTATCGCTGGTTAATGGCTATTTGGACGGCAACACACAAGCTGACCCGGCAGAAGTGAAAAATACTTCCCTTTCTGTGAAAAAAACAATATTAAAAGAGCCTTCTGAACCAGTTTTTAAATTGGTGGATGTGAAAAGCATCAAGATTGATATTGTAAAAAACTACTCGCTAACTGTCTCCAGGGCGCTTGATGAGTTCTCCAGATCCATTGTAAAAATTGGACTTCTAAGACCTGTCATTTTGCGCCAAATCAATATTGACGAGTATCAATTACTTTCCAATGTTGATGAGTTTGAAGCGGTGGTCAGGGCTAACAAGGAAAACCCGAAAAAATGCGAGATGGTTAATGCTTTCGTCGTGCCGGAAATTTGGGTTGAAGAGGCGAAGAAGCAGATTAGTAAATACGCTTTCAGGGCAGTATCTTTCTAATTTTCAGAGGAAAATATATATCGTTGAAAATTAGTCGAAAATTTCCCTGCAATGGTGCGATTTTTCACTTGGTAGGAAAATAAGAGTTGGTGGCAAGCAAGGTAAATGCTGAGTCTGTTGGTAAGAGGTTATCCCCTGGGCGCGTGGATGATATATATTCCAAATGGAAACATTGCCGAATGGAAACATTGCCGAATGGAATAGTTTTTCCCCTGGGCGCGTGGATGATATGAAATTATGGCAAAGAAAAGGAAAGAGGAAATATTCTTTCGAAAAGGGCTCTGGTATTAAAATTACAGAATTAGGTTATTTGTTAATTGCATTTCCCAAGGTGGGATGAACTAGCAAGAATCAGGCCAAACACATAAATACAACCTATAAATAAATCGTATCTATCGATTCAATCGATACTTACAATCAACACTCCCAAAAACACCCCAATTTTCCCCCCAATTCACCCAAAATCTAACGAATTGGAAGATAAAACAACCAGATAATCACGATAAATACAGTGTTTGCAGGGGGTATATTTCAGAAACACTGGTTTTAAGCCAAATCATCAAAACGAAACACACAATCCTAACTTCCCTCTATCCTGAAAAGCCTCATTGACAATCCCTCTCCTGTGAATATCGTGTTAATTTGGTGAGCTGAAAAAAGGTAACTAATGCTTCTGGTGCTAATGTTAGGTGTGCCAGTTATAAGAACGGCATAATAACTAATAGTTTCAAGGTATCACCATCAAAAACGTTGATATATGGCTGATTTCCGCAAGTTGATAATAATTATCTGACGTTACCTTAGGCAACGATAAAATACGTAAAATGAGTACCAGAAAACTCGTTTGGCTTAATTGCAGGTGTTTCCAGCCGAAAAAAAAGTTTTCAACGTGTTGATAATATGTATTATGTAAACCAATCGAAAAGATGATAACAAAGAACCTGTGTTAATCGACCTCCGTACTTATTCGCTTTACATATATGAGTAAAACAGGTAATATATACTTATGGTAAACAGTAATGCCGTAACAAGTGAGGGTTTAATTATGCCAAAAGTTACTTTTAATCTATCTGAGCAAGACCACCAAGCTTTTAAAATTTTCTCCATGCTCGAAAAAAAAAGCATGTCTGCCATTCTTACAAAATTTATTCGAAAAATGACAAAAAAAGTAGACTTCTCCAAACTAGCGCAAAGTAAAAACCTGGGCGAATATTTACTTTCCATGCCAATAACCGAGGGAGATGAGTTCGACCAAAAAGTTTTAAAAGAAATCCGTGATAACCCCGAAGAGCCAGAAGGAACATGGGAAGATCTAAAAAAAGAATGTGGATTAAGTTGATATGCCTCTCAAAGCTCTTTATCCATCGAAATTTAAGAAACAATTCAAGGCACTCAACAAAGAGGTTCAAGAATCAATATCCAAGTTAATTGACGCGTTCCTTGCAGGGGAAAAGGTTGACGTTCTTCGTCTTACTGGTAAAAAATGGCGGTTAAAAATGGGAGACTGGCGAGTATTTTTTGACTTCGAAGGCGAAGTAATCACCTTAACGTCCGTGGGACGCAGAACCACAACTACTTATAAAAAGAGGTAACCAATGATCTCAACAAAGATCATCCCAGTTGAAGATATGATACTTCCCCTTCGTGGCAAAAAAGTAATTTTATATACCGATGCAGCAAGATTGTATGAGGTATCGACCAGAACTTTAAACCAGGCTGTTAGCAGAAACCTTAATTGTTTTCCCAAAGATACTATGTTTAAGCTCAGTTCCAATGAAATTAAGTCGCTGGTTGAAAGTTGCAACCGGTTCAAAAAATTGAAGCATTCGAACTCCATACCAAGAGTGTTTGATGGATTCGGCTTTTCAATGGTTGCCAATATATTGAAAAGCGACCTAGCAATCAAAACAACGATTGAGGTTATCAGATATATTGTAGATCCAAAGGGACATCCTTTGAACCCTTCTAATCAGAAAATGGACGTTATTTTTAAGACGATGGACACACTCATAAGGCCGATTGAACCGAAAAAAACGAAGATTGGATTTAAGAAAAACGAGGGACAAAATGACCGAAAACGAAAATAAATTGGTAGTTTTTGGTGGTAAGCAGATAAGGCGTGTTCTTCATAATGGAGAATGGTTTTTTGCCCTGGTTGATATTATAGAGGCGCTTACAGATACAGTCAACGCAAATGATTATTTAAAGAAAATGCGAAGTCGTGACCCTGGGCTAAACGAAGGGTGGGGACAATTTGTCACCCCCCTTGATATTAAGACCACAAAAGGAAAACAAAAACTTAACTGTGTAAATGCTGAAGGTGCCTTTCGAATCATTCAATCGATTCCAAGTCGCAAAGCCGAACCATTCAAAAAATGGTTGGCAAAAGTCGGATACGAAAGAGTCCAGGAAATCGAAAATCCCGAGCTGGCTTCCCAGAGAGCTAGGGAACTCTACAAATCTAAAGGCTATCCCGATGATTGGATCGAAAAACGGATGCGTTCCATTGCCATTCGGGAAGAACTTACAGACGAGTGGAAAGATAGAGGTGTTGGAGAAGACCGGGAATACGCCATATTAACCGCTGAAATCAGCAAGGCCACTTTTGGGCTTACTCCTTCGGAATACAAGAAAGTTAAAGGCTTAAAGCGGGAAAATCTAAGAGATCACATGAATGATTTGGAGCTGATTTTTTCCATGTTGGGTGAAGCTTCCACAACTGAAATTGCCAGAACAAAAGATGCTCAAGGATTTGAAGAAAACAAAGAAGCTGCACAAACAGGCGGCAAGATTGCCGGGAATGCAAGGAAGGATCTCGAATTAAAATCAGGTAAGAAAGTTGTCTCCAGTGAAAAATTTATCCCCGCAGGAAAAGAGCGCAAAAGAATTAAAGAAAAGTGAGGCGTGATCTATGACCACAGAGAAGAAAAAGAGGATTTCGAAACCCCTTCCTTGTGAAGATACCCTTTTCATAATGAAACATTTGGATTTTTTCAATGCGAAAGAACCAGATGAAATTATTAGAGAAGCGCGTAAAATTTGGATTGAAACCACTAATCATTGTGGCGGGCTGGATGATATTTATGTCAAAGAAGTTGAAAAAATTACGGCAAAATGGGAAGAAAACGAAAAAATCATCGAGCATTTAGAAGATACTATTTTCGTTGTCAAATGGTTAATAGAAACCGATGCAAGGCCAGAAAGTTATATTACCAAAGACGAGGATGACAGCGTTAAGAAAGCTCTAATTATAGATAAAATCAACGAATCAAAACCATATTGGGATTTTGAAGTAAGAATCACGCTAAAAGAGCGGTGGGTAAAACCACGTCTAAAAAACTTTGAAAATGCCCATTTAGAAACGCTAAGAGCAATGGTTTTTTACTCGGCTTTGGAATCGACCAGCCGAACAGGCTTGAACAAATCAAACCTTAGTTTCTACGTGGGTTTGTGCCCCAAAAGAAACTGCGGAAAGCTCTTTAAAAAAGATCAAAGCAACCAAGAATATTGCTCAAAACAGTGTGGAAATGCACTGAGAGCAGTAGAATTCAGAAAAAAGAAGGACATCATAAACCATCATAACACACTTTAACACACCTTAAAGCATTTTAACGCATCATTTAAAGATATTTGACTGCTACTGTTGACATTGGCATTATTTGTGTTGTATAACCTTTGTTAGTGGATGTGCGAAAGCATCCAAAATGATTTTCAAAATCATCTACAAACTAACGGAGGTTTTTTTATGACATTAACCGCTTCTCAGACAGCTGAAAAGCTCGGTTTCACATTGGGGCACGTCCGCGACTTGCTTAATCAGGGTGTTATTCCCGGATTCAGGCGAGGAAAACGCACCTGGGGTATCTTTTCCGAAGATTTGGACAGGTGGATAGCCGAGCGGAAAAATACAAATCAAAATAAATTGGCCGGTCTCGCCGGCAATATTGGCGGTGCAGCATGAAGAATCCAAGCAACGAAAAGGTTTTGACCCTCAATCAGGCCGCCAAACTTCTCAAAATTTCTCCAATAGCCGTTTCAAAGCTCCTAAAAAAATCTGAATTGTCCGGTTATTACGATTCAGCTACAAAGAAATGGACTGTCAAGGCTGATTCCGCTGAGTCCTATCTAATCGAGCAAGAGAAAAGAAGAGCGGTGTAACTGTGAAAAACAAATGGGACTTGAACGAGCATCTTGACAATATCAACTACAAACTTGACGCATTCCGCAATATTTTATTGTGCGAAGCTCCCCCAGAGCTAACAATCAGACGGGAACACGTTGTTGTAACCTTAGACATGGTTTGTGAGTCCGTAGGAGCTGATATTGAAGCCATAAGAAAAGAGTTGGACTCATGAAAAAAATTAATCCGAAAAAGTGCGTAATCTGCGACAAATCAGCAACATCAGTAATGTTTTATAAACCCAATAAACCCGAAGTCTTCGGAATCCCCAACGACAAAGAGATTAAATACGGCCTTTGCGCCAAGCATATCAGAGAAAATCTGGAAGCACTATCGCCCAAAGGTACAGAAAAATCGAGGCGTGTTCTGAATGTTGCCATTGCCAAGAAATTCGGGATTGATATCGAAATGGGACTGGACTCATGAAAAAACGAAAATCTCATTTCCCTGAAGTTGGTAGATTATTACCCAAGTTTTCACTTTCTACGCGGCGATAGATTGCTAGTTGACAAGTCGGTTGTTCCGACAGACGGTGACGTTATTGCTTATGAAGAAGATTGTACAGCGACGATTTTTTTCAGGTATTTCCTTTAACCATAAAAGATATAAAAAATCGTTATATAGCGGAAACGACACGGTTAGGAAAAGTGGTGGAATTGAGTAGAGCCTTTTTTGAAAAGGATGAGGATTATGAAAAATCTAGTTTTCTCACCGAAGTTTACCAAACAAAAAAATACCTGGTTAATCTGAAGAAAACTAAAGCTCGACTTGAGAAGGAAATCAAGGCTCTTCTCGTAGAAAGGGATGCTTGCTGTGAATGCTTGAACCGGCAAGATAATGATGCAAGGCGTGTCGTCTGGGACTATGAAGAAATAAAGCGACAATGGAAAAGCCTTAAGAACCTTGAAACTCATTTTATCAGCGAGCCACCAGTCATTTCAGAAACAAAAAAAG
>JADFXM010000114.1 GCA_015233565.1 Candidatus Rifleibacteriota bacterium | reverse complement strand
CAAATTCCGCGTCAAGGGTTTGAGCTGAAATTTGAAAGGTCGCACCCGGATTTTACCACCAGGAAATCAAGATCACTACCGGGTTTTGACCTTAGCTCCCTGAAATTTCGTTTCCGAAGTGGCTTTTTGTCCCAAGATCCCATTGGATTCCTGGCCGGTCAGAACAGGTTTTCGTACTGCCGCAATAACCCGCTGAAGTGGGCCGACCCATACGGGCTCTGCACTCCGGATGTTTATCAACCACAACCCCAGGTGGATACCCGAACCTATATCGGCCCGGCTGGCCCGATCCCCCTCCCTGGCCGGGATTTAAGACAAGATTATGACCGGGGCTATTGGTGGAATTATCAGGACCCGAGCGCCCAAGTTCAATTGAGCGGGTTCCCTCTGAATTCAACCCCCGCCTACTCTCAAGATTTCGTTCAATCGCCCGTCGGGCAACTTGCGCTAAACGCTGGTTTCCTAATGACCGCCGAGTTTGGCGGGGAAGCATTAAATGCTCTCAGGTTTGAGTTGCGATATTTCGGAAGTCAGACTGGGCTGCCGATTGGTTATCGTGGTGGCCCGGGTGCGATGTGGCAAGGTCAACTACTTCCAGGTCGCGCCGGGAGTTTTTCAGAACTCGATAGTCTGCGGCTTACAGGTGATGCACTCACCCCTCACCACATGCCACAAGCGGCCCTAGGCTTTACCAGCTATGGCGAGGGCGGGGCTTTTATGTTGCCACAGGATATTCATGTTTTAACCCGAACTTATGGAATCGGGGGAAGAACATTGGCTGCGGAGGAATCTGGGTTAAGTTTCCGAACAATATTGGGCCGAGATATTCGCGACGTTAGAAGACTTACAGGAAGCGAATATAACGCGGGTTTGCGAGATTTGTTAAATTACTACCGGCAGAACTTTCCAGAATTAATGACCAAACCCTGATAGGTATTGCATGCCAGATACAATCAGAGACGAGATTCGCGCTTTTGGAGCACTGGGGCCATTGCCCGCTGCTGGCGAGGCTGACGACCAAAAGCTATTGCAGCAGCAGAATCTTCTGGCTCGGATTACTAAGCCAATTTCCAACGATGAGGCCAGAGTTTTGGTCAAGCTGTTTGGGCCGGATGATTGCTATGGTTTGGCTTGGACTCTGCTGCATTTGATTGAAAGCGCACCCGGTTGGCCGTTGAAAGATTGTTTGGAAAATCTGGAAAACGAGTGGTTGATCCGTCTTCGTGACAGCGCAAAAAGGGCTGGGCGACTGTGATTACCCCAAACCAGCCCGCAAGTATCCGCTGAAACTTGTTCAGCGGTAGGTGACTGAGCCCCCAGGCGGTCCCCGCCGTGGGGTGCGAAGGAACCCGGAGGCGAAATGGCGGGCGGGGCAATTTCCATCTAAGGCGGCTCTTAGATGCGAAAGAGGCAAAGCAAGGCGCGTGACAGGCGGGAAGGTCGGGAAGGGGCCTGCCTGGCGCGCGCCTTGCGCCTCGGTTGCCCCGCGTTTTAAGCCATTTCGCCGGAGCTTGCGGGCGGCCGCCGGAGCCACCCAAGGCATCAAAAATCTTGTGTGCGGCACAGGCACGGGTTCCCCGGTGGGGACCCGACCAGAGCCGCGCCACCACTTCTTTTTTTATTTTAGGTGCTTTTCCAGGTTACCAAAAAATGACTCGTCATCCAGGGTTTCAACGTCAACCATGGCTAATTGCCGGAAAACCCTTGCCTCAACATATTTTCCCCTGGCTTCTCGGACTACTTTCAAAAAAAATTGGTAGCGACCCTCGAATGTATTCGGAAGATCGGTAATGATTTTCCCCAGATAGTTTTCTATCGGCAAACCTGCCTTTTCCTTTTTGGCTGCGTTTATGACCAAATCTTGAAAATCATCCTTGCAAATGACTTTAATGTCCGGAACAATCCTTCCTGGCTTCAAAACCATTTTTAGATCCCCATAGCAACGCCCCAGCCCCCGGGGTGGTTCCTCACCCGCATATACAGCGATGCTTACAAAGTCCTTTGAATATGGGATGTTATGCTTTCGACAGAACCCAAGAATGATTTTCGGGGAGTCATCAGAATGATGGAACTCTCCCTTTTCCAGGAAAAGCTTACTCTCAGGTTTCGCTCTGGTAATTAGGCTCAGCCCAGTTTCCCGGGTCAAGCAGTTTTCACCTGCTTGTATTGGGCCACAAAAGCGGAAACAAACTCAATTATTTTTTGCTGCTGCCCCCTTGGAAGTTCAGAAACTTCCTCGAAGATTTTTTGCAGACGGCCTGTCGGGCCGTTTTTCTTGGGTATTTCGGTTTCCAGGTTCAAAATATCTTCCACTTTTACGCCCAGGGCCTTGGCGATTCTGGGCAGAGAATCCGAACGGGGCGGTTTTTCGGATCGTTCCCAATAAGCAACATTTTGCTGGGGTTCCCCGATTAACTCGGCCAATTCCACTTGGCTGAGGCCAGCTTCAAGCCGGAGCTTTAAAAGCCGCTCGCCCTGTTTAGCTCGTGGTTTCGTCAATGGTCTTGCCATGAGGAAATTATATACCCGCTTCATATTTTCTCCCTTTTTGCCGAAATTTTTCCTTGCCAAGTTACTAATGTATTAGTAATATAGTAACAAATCGGTTTACTTAAAAAAAGAAAAATTTTTGCTTGACAGCATCTAAGGAGGTGCCAAAATATGGCCTTTCGACGCTATTCCCCCGAAGAATTGGAGCGGCTGAAGACGGAAATTTCCGTTCAGCGCCTGGCGGAAGCCCGGGGCGTCAAATTCCGGCCTCACGGCAAGGATTTGATAGGGCTATGCCCCTTTCACGAAGACCACGAACCAAGCTTGATCCTGACTCCGACCAAAAACATTTGGCATTGCCTGGGGGCGTGCGGAATTGGGGGAAGCGTGATTGATTGGGTAATGAAAGCGGAGGGCGTGAGCTTCCGTCACGCCGTGGAAATCCTGAGAGAGGGTGTAATTCCCCAAGGGAATTTTTCCGGGAAGGTAACGAAAGTGGGGACCGTTCCTAAACTTTCTTCCCCCGTCGATTTCGACGCCGGCGACCAAGAACTTTTGAAACAGGTCTTCGAATATTACCACCGAACCTTGAAGCAAAGCCCGGAAGCCCTTTCCTATCTTGAAAAGCGGGGCTTGAAAAATTCGCAAATGATTGACCATTTCAAAATCGGCTTCGCAAACAAAACTCTTGGTCTCCGGCTTCCTGAAAGGAACCGGAAAACCGGCGCGGCGATCCGCGAGAGGCTTTCAAAATACGGAATTCTCAGGGAAACCGGTCATGAACATTTGGCCGGGTGTGTGACATTCCCGATTACCGACGAACATGAAAACATCGTCGGGGCCTATGGCCGAAGAACTATTCCGGATCATTGCCTAAAGTGGGGAGCCGTTCCTCATCTTTATTTGCCCGGCCCCCACAAAGGCGTTTTCAACGTTCAGGCTTTCCAGGCTTCAAAAGATATCATCCTCTGTGAAGCCATCATCGACGCCTTAACCTTCTGGTGCGCCGGTCTCAAGAATGTCACGGCTTCCTACGGCGTGAACGGCTTCACGCCCGATCACCTGGAAACCTTCCAAAAATACGAAATAGAGCGGGTTTACATCGCCTACGACCGCGACAAAGCCGGAGAGAAAGCGGCAAAGGAACTTTCCGAAAAGCTGATTTCGGAAGGTTTCGAAGTCTTTCAAATCCTCTTTCCCCGCGACCTGGACGCCAACGACTACGCCCGGAAAGTAGGCCCGCCGGAAAAATCCCTTGATCTTGTTTACCGTAACGCTACCTGGATCGGTAAAGGAAAACGGAAGTTTGTAACAGTTCCCAAAGTTTCAAGGGAAGAACCAAAAGCGGCAACTAAAGGGGAAAATATCTCTGAGGAAATTCCAGACCCGGAAAGCGTTTCCCGGCTTTCGAGTCCATCGGAAAAACCTTCCGAAAAACCAGAGGAGCCGGAAACGCCTTCCCAGCCTGCGAAAAAAGAGAAAGATATTTTCCCTTTAGCCGCCAAAAAAGCCCTCGTGGAACCACCAAAGCCGGAACCAAAACCGCAAACCCCCGAACCACCGAAAGAGGAAAAGCCCGAACCGGCGCGACCCGCGCCGGTTTCCCGGCCCGCGCCTTCTGAACCCGTTATCGAAGTGAAGGCGGAAGAAATCATCATCAAGCTCGATGTTCGCCGGTGGCGCGTTCGCGGGCTTGGAAAGAATATGAGTTACGAACAGCTAAAAGTTAATCTGATGGTTGCCAGGGATGAAGCCTATCACGTCGATAACATCGACCTGTATTCCTCCCGTTCCCGACTGAGTTTCATAAAACAGGCCGGGGAAGAATTGAGAATCAAAGAGGATGTTATCAAAAACGACCTTGGGAAAGTGCTTCAGAAGCTTGAAGAGATTCAAGAGAAACAAATCAAGGAAGCCCTTTCCCCGAAAGAACCGGAAATAGTCTTGAATGACCAGGAACGGGGCGAAGCCCTGGAATTGCTCAAGGACCCCCACCTTTTGACCCGCATTCTGAGCGACTTGGAAAAGTGCGGAATCGTGGGGGAGGAAACAAACAAGCTTGTAGGCTATCTTTCCGCCGTTTCCCGGAAATTAGAAATCCCGCTTGCCGTGATTATTCAATCATCTTCGGCGGCGGGGAAAACTTCTCTCATGGACGCCGTTCTTTCCTTCATGCCGGAAGAGGAACGGGTGAAGTATTCCGCGATGACCGGCCAATCTCTTTTTTACATGGGGGAAACCAACCTCAAGCATAAAATTCTGGCCATCGTCGAGGAAACCGGCGCGGAAAGGGCTTCCTACGCCCTGAAGCTTTTACAGAGTGAAGGGGAACTTTCCATAGCTTCCACCGGAAAAGACCCGCATACCGGAAAACTTATCACTCATGAATACCGGGTCGAAGGCCCGGTAATGATCTTCGTTACCACCACCAATATCGACATCGACCCGGAATTGCAAAACCGCTGTATCGTGCTCACGGTCAACGAAAGCCGGGAACAAACCCGCGCCATTCATCGACTACAGCGGGAAATGGAAACCCTTGAAGGATTAACCAGGCTTCGAGGTAGGGGCCATATTTACAAGGTTCACCGGAACGCCCAAAGGCTTCTACGCCCTCTTTTAGTGGCCAATCCTTACGCCCGGGAATTAACGTTTCTCGATGACACGACGAGAACCAGGCGCGACCACAAAAAGTATCTGACCCTCATTCGGGCAATCACCCTGCTTCATCAATACCAGCGGCCTATGAAAACCACGACCGTTAACGGTTATTCGGAATCCTTTATAGATGTTTCTTTCGAAGATATCGAACTTGCAAACAGGCTTGCAAACGAAGTTTTAGGCCGGACTCTCGATGAACTTCTGCCACAAACCCGGAAATTTCTTGATCTTTTGAACCAGATGGTCAAGAACCGTTGCGCGGAACTGGGGATCGAACAAGAGGATTTCCGCTTTCACCGCCGGGAAATCTGCGATTTTTCCGGCTGGTGCCTTTCCCAAGTGCGGGTCCACCTGGAAAGATTGGTAGACATGGAATACGTGCTTGTTCACAAGGGTTTCCGTGGTCAATGTTTCGTTTACGAACTTCTTTATAACGGAGAAGGAAAAGACGGAAAGCCTTTTGTACTCGGTCTTATCAACGTTGAAAAGCTCAAGGAAAAAACCATCACCCGAACCTATGACGCAAAGGTGGCGGACTTTTCGCCGGGGGTGGCGGAGTCAAACGAGGAGTTAGCGGGGCCAAAACGGCCCCAAAACGGGGGTGAAACGGGGGGATGGCGGACTCCGGAAAACCCATCTTCACCGGCAAGCGATGAAGGTTTCCCGGATATCGTTTCAAAAAATCCTGAAAACTCACGTATACCGGAAGGGGATATCAATTTACCGTCGAATCCCCATGACTTCGACAAAAAGCCGACAACTAAAGACAAGGGAAACGGCTCTGAAAAGCTGCTTCAAGGGTTATCGGAATGACGCGAAAAGGGAAAACAAAACCCAAACCACCGATACCCGGCGCGAACGATCCGCGCGGCATGGGTTACCTTATCATGCAGTTTATAGACTGGATGCGGATAAGAGGCTATGCCTCGGATACTCTGGAAGGTCGGGAAAAATATTTACGGTGGTTCGCAATTGGCTCGATGTGCGGGGAATCACCAAACCTCTGGAAGTTACACGGCCGATCCTGGAACGATATCAACGGTATCTTTATCACTACCGGAAAAAGGACGGTATGCCCCTCGCCTTCCGGAGTCAGACTTGCCATATTCAGCCGATCATGGCCTTTTTCCGGTGGCTTGCCCGCAACAATCACATTCTTTCGAACCCCGCCGCCGATCTGGAATTGCCCCGGCGGGTCAAACAGCTTCCTCGAACGGTTCTTTCTATTCCGGAAGTGGAAAGGGTTCTCAGTCAAATCAACCTCAAAGACCCCTTGGGAATTCGTGACCGGGCAATCTTCGAAATCTTCTATTCAACCGGAATTCGAAGGGGGGAGCTGGTGAACCTGAAACTTTTCGACGTGGACGCGGCGCGCGGCGTTCTGTTCATCCGGGAAGGAAAAGGCTGGAAGGATCGTACGGTGCCGATCGGAGAACGGGCTTTAGCCTGGCTTGATAAATACCTTCGGGAAGTGCGACCTTCGCTGGTGGTTCCGCCGGATGATGGAACGATCTTCTTAACCAAGGAAGCCTTGCCCTTCCACCCGGACACCTTAACGGAAGTGGGCCGGGCCTACGTGGAAGCGGCAAACCTCGGGAAAAAAGGCTCCTGTCACATTTTTCGTCATTCCATGGCAACGCTCATGCTGGAAGGAGGCGCGGATATCCGCTTCATTCAACAGATGTTAGGGCATTCGAACTTGAATACGACCCAGATTTACACTCAAGTTTCCATCCGGAAATTACAGGAGATTTTCAAGGCGACCCATCCGGGAGCGAATTTGAAGCGGAACCCGGAAAGATTTCCGGAATCGGAAGAAGAGGGAGACGGAACCGAGGAAACCACGGAAGAGGAAAAAGAAGCCCTTCTTTCCTCTTTAGCTGACGAAGCCCAGGAAGAGGAAAAGCCGGAAGCCCCTTTATCACTGGAACAGCAACGACACCGGGAACAACTCAAAAACCGGCTTGGTCATCGTCTCAAACTGAAACCGGGGGAAGAACCGCGAAAGCTCGGAAGACCGCCTTGGAAGCACCTGGAAAAAGACCAGGAGAAAAAATAAGCGGTGGCGCGGCCCTGGTCGGGTCCCCGCTGGGGAACCCGTGCCTGTCCCACGCACAAGATTTCTGATGCCTTGGGTGGCTCCGGCGGCCGCCCCAAGCTCCGGCGAAATGGCTAAAAACGCGGGGCGACCGCGGCGCAAGGGCCATTCCAGGCGTGGACCCCGCGCCCCCCTTCCTGTAATGGCCCTTGCTGATGCCGCTTGCTCGCATAAACGCTTTTTATGCGGACATCGCCCCGCCCGCCCTTTCGCCTACGGCCTACGACCGCCGCAAAAAGGCGGCGGTCTCCGGCTTCCCCTCAACTTCGTTCGAGGGGAAACTTGGGGCTGGTTTCCGGTAGCTCGGGAATTGGTCGGCCTAGCGGAGCATTTTTTAAGGAAAAAAGAGCAACTTGTCGAGAGAAGTAATGTTTTGCATTTTCCTCTTTTTTTGGTATATTTTACTTAGGAATTACTTATTTTATAAGTATGTTATCTCTGAAAGGAGGTGCGGAAAAAGCTTTCCGCCGATTTTTATGGAAAAGATTCGTTTGTCTGTAGATGTTACCCAGGAAATGTTCAATGAGTTGGAAGAGGTCGCTCAAAAAAAAGGCGTCTCAAAAAGCGATATTATGCGAAGTTCATTTGAACTCATGAAGCTTGCCGTGGGCAAAAACCCGGCACACTCTCGTGAAAAGCTTTGCTTGGTGGATAAAAAGGACAAAAAGAAGATTCAAGAAATCGTAATCGGCTAATTTCATTACCCAACGTGGCCATGGCAAAAGCAACCCCACGCGTATTAATTTCCTCTTCCCCGCCTCTCGGGCCGGATGACGTAATATATCATTACACATCAATTGGCGGACTATTGGGAATTTTGGATGCAAATGCAAACCCAGCAAAGCCACCCCAGTTAAGACTTTGGGCATCCAATTTAAATTTTTTAAACGATTCTTCTGAGTTTACCCTTGCTTTTGATTTAGCCGTCTTGGCTTTGGAAACAAAGAAAAAAATTCCGCGAAAAATTGTTGAGGGGATCAAGTCAGAACTTGAGAAGAAAAAGAATTCTCCAGGGGAGCAGCAACAATTTTTTACTTGCTCCGTTACAACACGTAGCGATGATCTTAGCCAATGGCGAGGTTATGGGGGCAACAATGGTTACGCTATTGGATTCAAAAAAGATGAGCTAGAAAAATACTTGCATGACAACTCGAAACCTTTTGAATTAAAAAAGTGCCTTTATGTATCCCATCCGGAAAGATGGGATCAATTCGAGGAAGAAGACCCAGGGAAAACCATTTCTAAGCGAACAAACAAGCTGGTGAATGATTTAATCAAGAAGACAAACCCAAAAGATTGGCAAAAAATTATTGATAGAGGCATTGGCCATTTAACCTACATAAAAGAGCGTTCTTTTAAAGATGAGGATGAATTCAGGATCATATCAACCATCCAATTCCCTGGTGACAAATTAAAGTTTCGAGAGGGTCATTCAAATTTAATTCCGTATGTCGAAATTGAACTGGATTATTCTCTCCTCAAGAGGATTATTGTCGGGCCTTCACCAAACATAAATTTGGCTGAGCAAGCAATAAGGCTGTTAAAAGACAGTCGAAGTTTTCTAAGCAAAATTGAAATCAACCATTCCCAGATTCCCTTCCGGAATTGGTAATTTTTCCGGCGACTAAAATATAAAATGTGATTCGTACCCTAGATGGTTTTGGGGAATCAGGATCGGTAGCGCTTTTCAGGCTATTTCTTTTAGCTGCAAAAAACGGTAAACTATCTCCTATCGGGTTCGAAAAAGAAAACCGGATTTTTCTAAAGGCGGATTTAAGAACGTGCAAATAAAGATCAGAACAGCGGTTTTAACGGTTCTCCTGCTTGTTCTGCTTATTCCTTCCGGGCTTTTTGCTTTCGTCGCTGAAAACCGCCTTGAGAAGCCCATTTCCATTTTCAAAGACATTCCGCCGGTTTCCGAATCTTCGGAAACCGCGACGCCTTCAGGTTTCCAACCTTTCGTTTCGCAAATTCCGCGTCAAGGGTTTGAGCTGAAATTTGAAAGGTCGCACCCGGATTTTACCACCAGGAAATCAAGATCACTACCGGGTTTTGACCTTAGCTCCCTGAAATTTCGTTTCCGAAGTGGCTTTTACAGCAGCGACCCGATCGGGTTCTTGGGCGGCCAGAATAGATACGGATATGCCAGAAATAACCCGATGCGTTGGGTGGATCCGTTTGGACTTTGCAGTGATCCAGAATATCAAGAAAGATTGACTATTCAAAGGCATTTTGAAGATAAGTATTTTAATACAGGGAATCCTTTTAACTATATAGCCCTTGTGTTGAAAGGCGCGGCTGCTTGGTTTGGTGGAGAGGCACTCAATGGTTATCCACGACCAATTCCCGGCCCCCGCTTTACATCCAGCCCAGCGGAACAACCTATGGCCACTCCACTGGTGGAACCCGAACCGGGAGAAATCCCAGGGGAATTCGAGTTTGGCCCAAATACTGTCGGAGCTGCTCAAAGGCCATATTCAAACCCAAAAAGTAGACCCCCATATGGTCCGAATCAAGTGGAAGCAACGTGGGAAAATGCAAAACAACTGGACGGAAAAGTCTACGACCCCAACACTGGACAAGAACTCATTTGGGACAAGAAAAAGCCAAGAACGGGACAGTGGGATATGGGGCACATACCAGGAAAAGAGTATCGCAAACTTCATCAGGACTATATAGATGGAAAAATTTCATATCAAGAATTTATCAAAACTTACAAGAACCCCAAAAATTACAGACCAGAGGCGGTTGGGCCAAATAGAAGTGGAGTTTACGAGGAGCCGTAGGAGAGAATACTTATGGATATTTTTCAACTAATTAGGTCCCAAGACAATGATCGCTTTTTTTCATTGCTTAAGACCATTGATTTGAATATCCGGAATGAGTTTGGCCAAAATCTTCTTCACGAGGCTATCGCATGTGCAAATACCTTAGCAGGAGTCGAATTGATTAAATGCGGAATCAATGTAAATTCGCAAGATTCGCAAGGTTTAACTCCTTTACATTTTGCCGCTTCATACCGAAATCAGGTTCTAGCAAAATTGATTCTTGAGCATGGCGGTGATTTGCTTATTGTTGATAACCACGGAAATAACCCTCTTTGGACAGCTGTATTTAATGCCCGAGGTAACTACGAGATTGTAGAAATGCTCACCAAAAGTGGTGGTGATGCTTTTCAAAAGAATAAGCATTCCAAGTCACCGCTTGATTTTGCTAAGCAAATTGGTGATTTGACTCTTGTAGCTTTGTTGAGTAAAAACAATTTAAAGGTAGGGAAAATTCAATAATTCTGTCCTAAGGAATTGGAAATTAATAACTCATCGTTTGTTTGCTTTAAGATGGAATTAAAACCTGATTTTATGAACTTTTCACGCTTTGAGGATATTCAAAACCGATGATTTATTTATTTCCAACTACTAAGATGCAAAAAATTGTAAGCGTTGAGAAAAACCCAAAAGTTTTTTTGGTTGCGCTCCAGTCAGGGAGCCCCGACTGTATGATGCAAAAAAGCATTTTTAAAACTTATCTCCGAACTCTAGTTTGCACTCAACGCCCGCAAGCTGCGGTCGCATGGCGGCAAAACGGCGGGTCGAATCGCTCGGAAGAGCAAAGCCCGCGCCAGAAATCAGCCATCGTGGCGGCTT
>JADFXM010000113.1 GCA_015233565.1 Candidatus Rifleibacteriota bacterium | reverse complement strand
AAAAAAACTTTTTAGCGGAAGCAAGTCGGGCAAATAAAATTTCTGAAATTATCTGAAATTTGTGAATAATCCTGCAAATTTAATATCTGGATTTAGGGGTATCTAATTTCCATGAAAATCTGTGATCTTTTGGTTTCTCTCGAGGAAAAGTTTCATGTCGATACTTTCGATATGTATTCAGCTCGATTCAGAGCTGCTTTTCTCAAGCAGGCTTCAGAGGAACTCCGGGTCAAGGAAGACATTTTGAAAAGCGATCTGGGGAAAATTCTTCTGAAGCTTGAAGAGCTTCAAGACAAGCAAATCAAAGAAACCCTGGAACCCAAAGAAAAGGAAGTTGTTTTAACCGAAGCGGAAAAAACAGAAGCAACGGAATTCCTCCAAGACCCCAATCTTTTAACCCGGATTCTTGATGATTTCGGAAAATGCGGAATCGTTGGTGAAGAAACAAACAAGCTCGTTGGCTATTTAGCGGCCATTTCCCGAAAACTTGAAAGGCCGCTTGCAATAATCATTCAATCGTCTTCTTCGGCGGGGAAAACATCTCTTATGGAAAGCTTTTTACAGTTCATGCCGGATGAGGACAAGGTGAAGTATTCTGCAATGACCGGACAATCCCTGTTTTACATGGGGGAAACCAATCTTAAAAACAAGATTTTGGCCATTGTTGAGGAAAAAGGCGCTGAAAATGCTTCTTATGCCCTCAAACTCCTTCTGAGCGAAGGCGTTTTAACCATTGCTTCAACCGGCAAAGACCCGCATTCCGGAAGGCTTATTACGCATGAATATAAAGTAGAAGGTCCGGTAATGCTCTTCGTTACTACAACTAACATCGATATCAACGAGGAATTGCAAAACCGCTGTATCATGCTTACCGTCGATGAGAGCCGAGAACAGACCCGCGCAATTCATCGGCTGCAACGCGAAATGGAAACCCTTGAAGGGCTTTTATGTTTACGGGAAAGAGACTGGATTTATAAACGCCATAGAAATGCTCAAAGACTTTTAAAAACGCTGTTGGTGTCTAATCCTTACGCCAAGCATTTAACGTTTCTTGATGACACAATGAGGACCAGGCGCGACCAGATGAAATATCTCACGCTCATTCGAAGTATTGCCTTGCTTCATCAATTTCAAAGACCTCATAAAAAAACAGTGGTCAGAGGTTCGGCGGAATCCTTTATCGAGGTAACTTTCGATGATATTGAATTGGCAAATCGGCTTTCCAATGAAGTTTTAGGCCGTTCTCTCGATGAACTACTGCCACAAACTCGTCGTTTTCTTGATCTTCTTTTTCAAATGGTTAAAAAACGTTGCGAGGAACAAGATATTGAACAGGCAGATTATAGATTTCACCGTCGGGAAGTCTGTGAATACGTGAACTGGAGTCTTTCACAAGTAAGGGTTCATCTTGAAAGGCTTGTTGATATGGAATACGTGCTAGTCCACAAAGGCTCTCGCGGTCAAAGTTTTGTTTACGAGCTTCTTTATAACGGCGAAGGAAAGGGTGGTGAGCCCTTTGTTTTAGGGCTACTTAACGTTGAGAAGTTGAAAGAAAAAATGAATTCGAACTACGCGCCAAACATGGCGGACTTTTCGTTAGGGGTGGCGGAGTCAATCGAAAAGTTAGCGGGGCCAAAACGGCCCCAAAACGCCCCTAAAACGGGGGGTTGGCGGGCCTCAGAAAGCCAACTTCCAGAAGCTGAGGCTGAGGGTTTCCAAGATACAGTTTCGAATAATGGCAAAAAAACGCATATAGGGGGTCAGCTTAAACAGGAATCATCATACTCTCAAAGCAGTCGTAATCCAATGCCTGCTGATGGGGGGAATTGATGGCCTTAAGAGGAACCAAAAAACCGAAAGTGGCGGTTGTTGAAACAAGTGATCAGCGGGGAATGGGTTACCTAATTGGGAAATTCAAGGAATGGCAACAAATCAAGGCTTATTCAGAGTTAACCATTTATGGTCAGGAAAAAGCACTGGAACAATTTGCAAAATGGTGTGCGGAAAGAGGTATTACAAGACCTTGTGAAGTGGTTCGGCCGGTTTTGGAAAGGTATCAACGACATCTTTTCCATTATCGGAAAACTGACGGTTACCCGCTGGCTTTTCATAGCATTCATCATTTACTTGTTCCTATCAGAAGTTTTTTTCGGTGGCTGACAAAAAATAATTTTTTGCTTTCGAATCCTGCGGCGGATGTCGATTTACCAAAACGGGGCAAGCACTTGCCGCGTGTCACGTTGACCGGCGAGGAAGCGGAAAAGATCATGAACCAGGTTAACATCACCAACCCCATGGGAATACGGGATCGTGCCATACTCGAGACCTTTTATTCGACCGGAGTTCGGCGAAAGGAGTTACTTAGAATCAAATGCCAGGACCTTGATATGAAGCATGGAATCTTGCTCATCCGGGATGGCAAGGGTAATAAGGATCGAATTATCCCGGTAGGTGAACGGGCGATAGCCTGGATTAACAAATATCTCAAGGATATTAGACCTCATCTGGTAGTTGAACCGGACAACGGGACCTTGTTTATAACACGGGAAGGGTTTCCTTTCTCCGGGGTTCGCTTAGGTTGCATGGTTAGGGATTATGTAAGAGCGGCTGGGGTCGGGAAAGATGGTTCCTGCCACATGTTCAGACATACGAT
Source organism: Candidatus Rifleibacteriota bacterium (assembly GCA_015233565.1). Lineage (GTDB taxonomy): Bacteria > Muiribacteriota > Ozemobacteria > Ozemobacterales > Ozemobacteraceae > JADFXM01. The sequence continues at coordinate 8,395 of JADFXM010000113.1, read as the reverse complement.
GGCAACTTTAATGCTGGAAAACGGCGCGGGTCTTCGTTTTATTCAGCGAATGTTAGGACATGCGCAGCTTTCTACAACTGAAATCTACACCCAGGTTTCAACCCGTAAGTTGAAGGAAATTTTCATGGCCACTCATCCGGGAGCCAGATTACAACGGAATTCGGAAATAGCAAAACTCGCTGTTGATGACGGCGTTTTATCCGATGACGATGATGAAGCCTGGGGTGATGGGGATTCCGGCCACTTGGTAAAACCTCTCTAACAACTGAAAAGTCCAATTTTTTTATCTTTCATTTTTTCCTTTAGCAGCTAAAGGGAAGGATGAGATCCGTGCCCTTTTTGATTACCGGGAAATCCATGTCAACAAACATTTTCCGGCTATTTCTTTTAGCTGCTAAAAGAGGTAAAATATTTTCATGAAAAACAGAAAACAATTAGGGATCTTGTTCTTTTTCGTCGTCATAGCCTCAACGCTTTTCGCATCCATAAGCGAAAAGTCGCGTCAAGGTGTTTTCTCAATTTTCGAAGACCTGCAACCGGCTTCCGAACCTCCGGAAACAGTTTCCAATGCCGGGGATCAACCCCCCGGAACCGTAAGTATACATCAACATATTCAGTTTACCGGTAGAAGATATAGCACTGCGACGGGGTTGTTCTTCAACCGCAACCGTTACTACTCACCACAGGTGGGGAGGTTCATTTCTCGTGATAGGATCGGCTTTGGAAGCGGAAATAACCCCTGGTCCTATGCAAATCAGAATCCAATCCTCCACATTGACTCCAATGGAATGTACCTAGAGTTTCCTGAGTCATGGGACCAAATGAGAATTGAAACATTTCTTAGGGCAAACTACCCATTCGCCTATGCCAATTTCATGCATTCGCTTGAAGCAAATCCCAGGGATTTGTTTTTCACGCCAGAAAGTAGCTTTTCTTTAGCAATAAAACAATCTGATTCACTGCGGGGCAAACTTGTTGAAATCATTAGAAGTTCCTCAAGTGATGAGATTGATACCACTGTTCATGTTCAATTCGATTTTCCATCAGACTTCTTTTTTGCAATGCATGGCGCCGACGTATCACTTCACGGTAAACGCTGTTCAGGGAAAACAGAGGATATGGCTTTTTCGTTGGATTCGCTTGTTGTGTCAGATTTTTATAATTTTGAGGAAAAGGGATGGGAAGGACTTTTTGGGCCGCCACCAGTTGCACAAATGGTTGTTGCAGCCGGAAAGTTGCAGAAGTTGGGATTAATTCATCCTTTTAAATGGAAAGCTGACATTGGAAAATACACATACCCGTAATGATATTTCGGGTATTTACTATTTTTTTTATTCTTTTTCTATTATTCGCAGCAGTCATACTCTATTACCGAGCTGATTACAAGCACTTTACGATGAATACTGTTACTATGCTTGGCAATGGAAAATTTATCATTCGATCATACATGGATTGCTATTCTCTTTGGTCCATTGATGGTGAGAATGAAAAGGAATTGCTCTACTTCATTAACTATGAACTTTATGGGAATGATGTAATATTGTTGGGAAAGGGTAAAAGTATTTCTGAAAAATTTTTATATAGCATTTTTCATCCTAATAATGGAAAAATAGATTTTTTGACCAAAAAAGAAATAGTTCAATTAAATCTAGAAAAGAAATATGATTTATTGGAAAATGAAGTCCTAAATGCTGATCCGACTTTAAAAAAAAAGAGCAGAGCTTATCCATACAATGTTGTTTTACCACCAAACAAAGTGAAAATTATAACCGCAAGTGATACCACATGGTAGAAGATTTCAAGCTTAAAACAGTTTCAGAGCATTAAGATTCGGGGTTTAGCTTTTTACTTCTTATCCTAAAAGCTTTTTATTTTGGTAGCGCCCAGTCAGGGAACCCTGACTGTAATGCGCTTAAAAATGTTTTGAAAATTTTCTCCGCACTCTAGTTTACACCCAACGCCCGCAAGCGGCGGGACGCATGGCGGCAAAACGGCGGGTCGAATCGCTCGGAAGAGCAAAGCCCGCGCCACAGTCCGCCATCCCTGGCGGCCCGTGGCACGTNNNTTCTTTTTTTTTTCTGGAAAATTAAGGGGGTGTTTTGGTTGTTAGGAAAAAATATTTTTCAAGTACAAAACCCCGCTTTTGTACTTGAAAATCGCATTTCCTTTTGTACCAAAGTCAACCATGCCGCCATTTTGCTCTTGACAAAAATTTTGCACTATGGCAAAATATTGAAATGTCTAATCACCAAACTGATACCCAAAATACCCCGAAAATAAATTTGCTCGAGTATTTTAACAAGCCCACTTCAGAAAGACAAAAACAGTATGAAGCAGTGCGGGCTTTTATTGTGGACAACTTATCCGCCAAGGAAGTCGCCGAAAAATTTTCATACCAAACTTCGACTGTCTATTCTTTGATTAAGGACGCCCGAACAGGAAAAATATCTTTATTCCCAAATATTAAGAGAATTCAGGCCCCTAAAAAAGCTTCTGAAGGTGTCCGAGAGAAAATAATTCAACACCGCAACGAAAATCTTTCCACCCCCGATATTCAAAAAAGATTAACCGCTGAAGGAGTTAACATCTCCACCACAACTATTGAAAGAGTCTTAAAATCCGTCGGTTTTTCAAAACTTAAGCGAAGAAGCAATAGAGAATTAGGTATTACAAAGAAATTTAAAACAATCCCCGAGCGATCTGAAAATCTGGATTTTAGTAAACTTGAGCCCTTTAACGTAGATTGCCCAGTTGCAGGAGCTTTTTTCTTTTTACCTTATATTATCGAATCTGGTATTATTGATATTGTTCGCAAGTGTAAACTTCCTGAATCCCGCGACATTGGCTCAATACAAGCATGTTTAGCTATGCTTCTTTTGAAACTAATTGGCTCCAATAGATTGAGTCATATGGAAAGATATGATCAAGAACCTGGATTGGCTACTTTTGCAGGACTAAATGTTCTACCCAAATCTATTTTTATGAGCACCTATTCTTGTCGAACCTCTGAAAAAATGATTGAGGAATTACAGTTTGATGTCGTTAGTCATTTTCGAAAAGCTTTCCCGCAATTGTATGAAAGCGAATACATAAATCTGGACTTTCACTCAATCCCACATTTTGGCGATGAATCGGAAATGGAGAAAATTTGGTGTGGCGCAAGAGGGAAAGCCCTTAAAGGGGCTTGTACAATATTCGCCCAAGACAGCCGAAGTAATATTATCGTCTACACAAGAGCTGACATTTTGAGAAAAGAGGAGGCGTCTGAGATCAAGAAATTCATTGATTATTGGAAAAAAATTCAAGGCAAAATAACTGAAACCCTAGTTTTCGACTGCAAATTTACAAAATATGACACTTTGAGTGAAATAGCGAAAGACAACATTAAATTCATTACCCTTCGAAAGCGCAATCAAAAGCTATTGGAAGAAACCTATGCTCTGCCCAAAGAAGAATGGAAGAAGATAAAACTGGTTATTCCAAAAAGAAAGCATTGCTGTTTATCTATAAATGAAAGCAAAGTGTATTTAAGGGGAAGCAAAAAACCTTTTCGACAAATAATAATCAAGGATAACGGAAGGGAAAATCCCACATTTGTGATTACAAACAATTGGGAATTACCCGTAAACACGGTTTTGGAGGTATATGCCAAGCGCTGGAGAATTGAAAACAAGCTTGCAGAATTGGTTTCTTTCTTTAACCTGAATGCTCTTTCTTCACCATTAATGATTCGGATTCATTTTGATGTTCTTTGGTCGGTGATTGCGGACACTCTATATCATCGACTTGCTCAAGATTTAAGGCGTTTTGAAGATATTCTAGCCCCCACCATTTTTAAAAAATTTATTGATATGCCAGGGAAGGTGATCTATGATGGACGGAAATTCACGATAAAAATCCGGAAAAGATCGCACGCACCAATCATTCAAGGGGTCGAAAAATTGTCAAAGCCATTTTTGGTGCCATGGTTAAACAATGTACCAATGGAGATAAAATGGACGGCGTGATTTTGGGGTAAAAATCCGAAGATTTAGCGCCCTGCGAAAATCGGTGTTGAAGAAATGAGTGATTTCATTTTGGAGCAGATACTGAAGGGGAATTTTCCAACTTATGCCTACATGTATACTTTGCGTCAGTTTATGCGCATAAACAAAATTGCCAAAGAAGAAATTGATGAATTTGTTCGTTTGGTATCAGGTAAACATTTGAGCCTCCGGGATATTGAGAGACTTGCGCATGGCTATTTTCATGGTTCTGACAATTTTCGGGCACAAATAAAAACTGGAAATATTTTTTGGGGCTTGGAAAAATTAAAAGAAAACGCAGCAAAAGCGGGTGATTGCTCGGAGTTTGAGCAATCAATGCTTAAAGATCTTGAGATTTTAAAAAAATATATGAAGCGCATTTCCTGCAAATTTAAAGATGAACGATTAAAATCCGGTTCATTTAATGCTTTGGCGAACATTCTTTTAGAAAACATATTTAAAAATTCAAACAGCTTTTTTTCTGAAATAAAGGAATTTTATGATAGGACCAGATAAGCGAAAAAGCATTTACTGTATGAGCCAGGAAGGTATGAGCATTCGGGAAATAGCTCAGAGTTTGAATGTCAGTCCGACCACAGTAGTAAAAATAGTTCATCAAAAAGGTGAAACTCCGGGTTTGCCAAGAAAAGACAAGATTGAGATTGATTTGGAGCTTTTAAGGCAGCTCTATACTGAATGTAATGGTTATACCCAGCGAATCTATGAAAGACTTTGCGAAAAAGGCACGAGTATTGGGTATTCAACATTATCAAGATTTTTGCGTGACAATGAAATTGGCACGATTAAAAAACAACGCTGTGAACAGGTTGCTGATATTCCTGGAGCGGAAATGCAGCACGATACAACAATTTATAAAGTAAAAATTGGAGATAAACAGTACAAGGTTGTGGCCAGTGTTCTTTACTTCCGGTATTCAAAAATACGTTACTTGAAATTCTACCGCTCGTTTAATCGCTGGAACATGAAGTGCTTTTTTCATGAAGCGCTGGTCTTTTTGGGTTATTCTGCGCCGATTTGCATAATCGATAATACGAATCTGGCGCGTCTGCGCGGAACCGGAAAAAATGCTGTGATCACGTCTGAAATGGAATTTTTTGCAAAACAATATGGTTTTGCGTTTCGATGCCATGAGTTGAACCATCCAAATAGAAAGGCCGGAAACGAAAGAAGTTTTTTTACTGTAGAAACAAACTTCTTGCCAGGACGATCCTTTGAAACAATGGAAGATTTAAACCAACAGGCGCTTGATTGGGCAACCATTAAAATGAGAAACAGAGCGGTTGCAAAAACAGGTTTGATTCCAGCCAAGGCTTTTGAACATGAGCAGTTCTACCTTATTAAGATTTCCCCGCATGTTTTACCTCCTTATCTGGAACATGAAAGATTCACAGATCAGTATGGTTATGTTTCATTTGCAGGAAATTTCTATTGGATACCCGGATCTAGGCGTGAAATTTTAACGGTTCTTCAATTCAGTAATCTTTTAAAAATTTTTCGGCACCGCCACATGCTCGGAGAGTATGAATTGCCGGAAGACATTGTCAAGAATCAAAAATTTTATCCAAAGGGACAGAGTAAACCTGAGCGGGAGCCTGAAAATCGCAAAAGGCCAACAACGCAGGAAGAAAGCGCTTTAAGAAATTCAGCGATTGAAGTGGCACAGTATCTTGATTTCGCAACCAAACCTAGCGACCCTGCAAAGCATAGATTTATTCGCCAATTATATGCTTTGTACAAAAAACTCGACTTGCGAATTTTCATTGAGAGCGTCAAAAGAGCTCATCATTACAGTATCACAAATGTAAGAATCATTGAAAGCATTGCTATTTATAAAATTAAAGAAGGAAATACTGAAATGCCTCAGGCGCAAATAGACCAGGAGTTTGAAAATCGTGATTCTTATCTTGAGGGCAAATTCTCTGGTGAGGTTGATTTGTCCTTTTATGACAAGCTTATGGAGGAACAAGATGAATGAAGAACTGAAGAAAAAGCTCAAATATATTCATTTGACTGGCTTGCTTGCAAAATGGGATCAATACATTGAAATAGCGCGAGAAAAGAATCTTTCTCATGTCAAGCTTTTGGAATATATCGTTGAGGAAGAGTACCATTTAAAAACTGAAAATTCCAGAAAACTGCGACTTGTTAAGGCAAAAATTCCAGAAAAACTAGTTATGGAAACATTTCCATTCGATCGACAACCAAAATTGAATCAAAAGAAAATTCTGTCAATTTATGATTCCTTTGATTATATGCTGAAACATCAGAACGTTATTTGGATTGGACCTACTGGCACTGGAAAAAGCGGCCTTGCAACTGCTTTTCTCATTCAGGCAATCAATCGTGGTAACACGGGAAGGTTTATATTTTTCCCAGAACTTGTTGATTTGCTTCACAAATCAGTGGGAAGCTATTCAGAAAAAGAAGTAATAAAAAGATTTGCTGATTACGATTGCCTGGTAATTGACGAGGTTGGATATGTAGAAGTCGAACCAGTACAAGTTGGTTTGTTTTTCACGCTGATGCAAAAACGCCATAAAAACAAAACGACTCTGATCACATCAAATATTGGTTTTGCTCAATGGTCATCCTTTTTGAAAAATGATCAGTTAACAGCGGCTCTAATCGATAGACTGACCGAAAACACACATGTAATAAATATGAAAGAATGTGTGAGTTTAAGAACCCGACTCAAATGAAAAATTCCAAGCTCTTCCAAATCTGTCTTTTGCAAAACCATCAACGGTTATAAAATATCGCCATTTTCTGCTTTCAATCCTGCATTTATCTGTTTTTAAAATCGCCCTCAGATTTCCTGAAAAGAAATTTGGGGGCTTCATAATTTCTGTTGGCTGAAAAGAAAAAAAGCAAAAACAATCTCTTTTAAAGAAAGAAATTTTAAGCTCCAAATCAGAAACTTTTGTGAATCAACGTAACAATTTAGCAGAGAAAAACCGTATCAATTTAGCAGAGCGCCATAGCTTTTAGCCGCTGTTTTCTTTGGTGCTCGACAGGAACTGTGATTTAACGCTGGATTCCAGGTTAAAATTCGAAAGACTTTTTAGGCGGGAAGGAGGATCGCAAGTTTTCGATTAACCCAGGTCTATCTTAAACCGATCTCTGGTTTCTTTTTCCTCGACCCGAACATTTGGATGTGAAGCGGAACCTTCGGCAGTATACAAATATATATATTTCCATCACCAAGCAAGGACCCCTTGCCTCGCTCATTGCCAAACCAGTGTCTTGTTTCTCTCGCAAAGCACACTTGTTTCGAGCCGAAAAGTTTTAGGGTTTTTAGGAAGGGAACTGTATTGCACCAAAGTCGGAAAAATACAGCAATACGTATCACTTGTTTAGTTGATGGGAAAGTTTAGAAGTAAAGCTCTTGCTAATAAGGTTTTCAGGCGATATTGTCAAAAAAGTAAAATAAAAAACGTGGAACGGAATTTTTCCTCGACTGCATGGCCTCTTTTGATTTTATCCAACTTTTCCAACTGGATGCATGTTGGCAACGACCGGAATATCAAAAAAATTACCTCTCAAAAGTCTTGTGGAAAAAAACAAGACTTCCAGACTTTCAATTTCACCTGTCTTGGGGTTCATTCTGGCAAGAACATCATCTCCGAGCTCTTCTGTTTCCTGGTCGCGATATGGAACACATTTATCGATGTAAAGAATATCCCCCTCTCGATCATATCGGAAAGCTAATTTTTCTTCCATTCGATTTCTCCTTCCGCCAGTTTACGGGCCACATAAGCCGTTACGACCCAATGCTGTTTAGGAATTCCAGAATTAGTAACCACAACTGCAACCACATACTTTCCGCCCATGAGATCGCTAAACCATCGGGTGAATAGTTTTGCGTTTTGGAACCTGGCACTACGTCTAATTTCTTCAGGTTTTGCCAGAGTTTCCACCAATTTGTTCAAATTTTCAGGCAACAATTCTGGATGCCGTTCACTGATATGTTGCGCTCGCTCATCGGTCAGTTCTACTTCCCCTTTTAAATAGGGGCAAAAAAATTTTGCCATTTAATTTCCTATCTATTGAGGACCGTTTCAATTTGCTGTTTTTTAATAAATGCGTCAATCAGCTTTATTACTGTTTCTTGATCGTCATTTTGGAAGCCTTCAAGTGCTTTGAAGCGGTCTAGCAAACGTCGGTTATGCAAAGAATGGGTTTCCGTTTGATTTCCGGTTAAAAGGTAATCAACAGTTGTGTGAAAAAGGGTCTTGATCAGGGTTTTCCCTTAAAAGTTGTTTAAAATCTTTAATCAAATTATACATGGCATGGATGGTGTAACCGAACTGCTTCGCAACATCCTCAGCATTCATTTCATTATAAAAAAA
>JADFXM010000112.1 GCA_015233565.1 Candidatus Rifleibacteriota bacterium | reverse complement strand
CGTAATCTCCTGGTCTAAAATTTTTAAAAAGTATACACCAGGTTTTGTAGAGGTACAATCTCTATCTTGTAGTTTTAGCATTTCTCAAAAATTCAAATTTTCAATTCGTTTTAGCGGAATGCCTGTTCAAATGCTATTTTCAGGCGTTAAATTTACATGGACAGAAAAAGCAGGCAAAAAAGGCTTCTTTTTTGCTTCAGGTCATAACAAGAGGGCTTTTTCACTCGGGAACTTCGGTTTAAAACTGGTTTTGACGACAATTGATCAGCTACTTTCTACAGTCTCGCTGAAAATTGAAATTAAAAAAAATTGGAATGCGGGCTGATTAACTAATCCCGGATGATTTTTCCAAGATGCATCATAGCTGATGGAACAAAAAAAAGATCATAAAAAAGGGCCATTGTCACACTAACACTTAATAATAGTCCAATTAGATATTGCGCTTCGAACTCTGAAAAAAGCAAGGTAAGAAAACCAGCACACAGGGAAAAGGAGGAAATGATTATTCCGAGTGCTGCTTTTCTGAGTCCAAGTCTGGCAGCTTTTTGTGGACTGAAACCCTTTAAAATATAGTTCTTTCGCTCCCTGAGGAAATAAATTGTGTTATCGACAGCAAGGCCGAGAGCGATTCCAAAAATGGTGACGGTAGAAGGTTTGAAGCTGATTTCAAGAGCAGCCATCAAAGAAATAACATACATCATGGGGAAAAAATTTCCCAGAAATGCGACAAGTACTGTCAAAGGGTGCGGAAAGAATACTAAAAAAATAAAAATAGTAAAGGCAATAACAACAACAAAACTGGACACCAGATTTGCAAAAACATTTCTATAGGACTCCTCTATCATCTGAGCTGTTCCGGTTAGTTGGACGCTGGTTTCCTTATCCTCATACTGTGACAGATAATTTTTTAATCGATCAATAAAAGGTATAGCCAACCCTGATTCAATATCCCACATCCGGAATGAAATCTGAATTGCAGATAAATTCCGGGCCACCAGCCGAATACCAGGATCAATCCAACCATTGGCCATGAAAAGTTGTAAAACATACATGAGGTTCTGATCTGATTTGGGGAGTCCCAGGTAACTTTGATTTGAAGCAATGTCACTCTCGGTTGGAAACATGAAACCCCAAACTTGAGAAATCATGTCAGAAGGGCTGTTTACTTTACCAACTTCCGGCTGAATTCGAAGGAATTTGGCAATTTCAGCTGCTTTTCTCAGACACGAAAGTCTGAGTGCAGCACGAGGCGTCTTCGTTTCGATTACAATCGATAATGGAAGGACTCCATTGCAAACTACTTCTGTTTTCCGAATATCCTGCATGAAGGGTGAATCTTTATAAAAATCATCAAAAATAAATGCCTTAACTTTAACCAAACCCGCGGCTCCGATGGCCAAAAGTCCGAATACCAGCAAAACTCCCGTAATTTTTCCTGAATATCGCGAGTCGAAAGCCACAATTCGAATAATAATTCGTTGAATGTAACGAATTCCGAACGGTTTGACTTCTCCTGGTTTAGGTGGCGGAAAGGAAGCCACAAACAACGGAAATATTGTCATAACCAGTACAAAAGCCGAAAAAACACCTCCGGCACAAATTACTGCAAACTCATTGATCAACTGCATATCTGCAATGTAAAGGGATAAAAATCCAATTACTGTAGTAATGTTGGCCAGGAAAATCGGCTGAAGCATTTCAGCAAAGGTTTCGGCAAACCAGGTTGTTTCCCAAAATCTCTCCGAATTATTAAGGAAATCGGAAGGGGGATCCAGTTGAAGTCTAAGATGTATCCGCGACAGCATTTGAATGCTATAACAAGAACCAGTAGTGACGAGAATCACAGGCATAACAGAAGAAAGCACTGAAAATTTTATTCCCAGGTATCCCATGACACCCAAAGTAACTAACAATGAACAAAGTACATGTGCTATTACAAGAAACACATCTATAAAACGGCCATAAATCCAGTATAGAACAACCATAATAACAATCAAGGCAATTGGAAGAAGCCGACGTTGATCGTTTTGTACAAGTATCATTCCATCTGCTCGAACCGCTGCCATTCCACCTAACGTGAAGACAAAGCATCTGGAAAACTCACTGTTTTTCAACCAGTTTCTTATCTCCCCAGTGGCTTTGATTCGACCCTGATTATCAACAAATTCGGGATTCAACCGAAGCAGGATGATTGCCGTTTCTGAGGCTGGCTTAAAAAAATTTCCGAGGAATGCCCCTTCAGGAGTCATCGAGGCAACAAAAGCTCTAAATCTTCCGAAGTCAGGCAAATCATTGGGGAAAAGCCATTCCCTTGTTGGACGAATGCTGATCTCGTCTCCATCCTTCAAAAGTGGATAGGGTACATCAAGTAAAGAGTGGACTTCATTCAGGGGTTTTAATTCCCGAAGACCTTTTACCAAGGAATCAAAAGCTGTCAGCGTTTCGCTTGTCCAGGGTGTTCTTGCCTTGCACAAAAGCAAAATAAGATCGTCATCACGTCCGAAAAGCTTTATAAAATTGGAAAAAACTTCCATGGACTTATTATTTCTTGGAAACAAGCTTTCGATGTTAAAATCGACATCCACCTTCCCAGCGCCAGATCCAATAATAAGCAAAAGAAGAAAAGCAATGACAAGAGAAATACGGCGCCAAATAAGGATTTTTTTTAAAAACCCAAAGAAAAATAAAAAAGCCCGGCTTCTGCCAGGCTTTTTTATTTGACTTACCAAAGAAAATCAGTGATTCCGAACAACTTTTTCAGTCACTTTTTGAAGCATTTCGAGACGGCCGGAATCTAAATATTTAGCAATCAGGTCGCAGGGTGGGTTAATGTGAAGTCTCTGAATAGTCGTCAAGAAATCGCATTCGTATTCGGAAATTTCTTTTGAGGATTGATAGGTGGTATTTCTGATTTGGGTGGCGAAGATGTAAATCTTCTGGTCGCCCTGAACTTGTTGGTTCATGGCAGTAGCGATATCCATAACCGGAACATCGCTCTTAAGAGAATTGTCGTTGGAATAAGCAATATATTTTCCGACTGGTGCAATAGCAACTCGGAAGTTTCCGAATTCAGTTACGCCTTTGGCGCCAGTGGTGAGGGTTCCGGAAATTTTAGTTGCATACCAGGTTTCGGCTGAACCGATTTTGATTCGAGCAAGTTCGATTACGGCTTCGCGAAGATTTGTGGAGCTGTTATTTTTGCGAGGGGTAACCCGTAGAATGGCATGATCGCCAAGATCTTTGAGCAATTCATACTCGAAAAGGTCTTTTTTCAAAACATTCATGACGAGAGGATCAGCGCCTAACTCATCGAGTTTGGCTTTTTGATCGATGCGTGTCAAATAGGTTTTTACATGGTCGCCCATCATCAAACAGAACCAGTTGGAAACTCGCTTATCGCCAGGTGTGTGATAACCAATCCAAGTGGGTTTGAAGAGAACATTTCTATCGTTGGTGGTTTGTTTTTGAACAACCCCGAGAACGCCATCGCCAATTGTGGCCATAAGTTTAGCCAATGGGCCTGTTGCTTTATAAGCGTCGCCATTGATGATCATGCCTTCATAACCATAGGTTTTTTCTGAAGTAAAATCATATAGATCAGCAATTTTGGCATCAGAAGCTTTTTTCTGAACCTGAAAAGCTACCATTCCAGCCTGGACCCATTTCTGGTTGTCTTCAAAATGCTTTACGATATAATCTGCGCTTAAAGCACCCCAAGACGGAGCCACACAAAAAGCTAGAAGAACCAAGATCCCCAGAAATCGTTTCATTAAATATTCCTCCTAAAAAGTAGGTTTCCTATGGAAAAAAATTCCAACGAGGAAATTATATTCATTTTATTCTATTTTGTCCATGGTTTAGAATCTTTTTTTTTTGTACAAAAAAAAAATGCAAAATTGCAGCTCGAAAAAAAATATCACTGGGAATCTTCGAATTTTGCACGGGCAAGAGTAAATCCATGTTTTGCAGCTAATGCTTGAATTTCCATTACCTTTGGCTTTGAGATATCACCAATAGAATAATCATTCCAGCGTCGTTCAAGGCCCAGTATGATTGTTTCGGCCATACAGGCATATACCAAACCAGGTTCCAAAGGAAGCGCTCCGATATTTAATAATTCCTTATTGGGGAGTTGAACAACGCCACCCTTAAAAATTTCAACCCCGGAAACCTTGCAAGTTTCGGACGCAACAGCTGAAGGTACACTTACATCACATATAACGGTATCAGGTTTGATATGCTTTGGGAAAAGTACCGGGTTGGTTGTATTAGTGGCCGTTACAATACCCCTACAATTCAGGCAATCATTAAGAGTGCCAATTTGAATCGGAGAATCGGATTTCAAAAAAGGTTTTACCTTTTCCAATAGGATATTACAAATCTTTTTGCGATCATCGACAGAAACTTTTTCCAAAAATTCTGAATTAAAAGGAACCCCTTCGCGTAACAATTTTTCAGAAAAATGGTTTTCCAGGATCTTTCGCCGTTCCTCGTGCGGAACCAATGAGTCAAACCATTTGGCAACGTTTCCAAAAGGTCCGGGGGGGCCTTCAAGTATCACAAATTGATCTAGAAGAATTTCACCAAGGGTTTTGTACAACCTGGTCAACGAATCCTGGCTGGTTCCGCCCACAAGAACGACTCCTTTCGCGGCATCAGCAAGAAGACGCGAAAAAGTCGCACCAATGTTTCCTCCGGCGCCGAGCATGGCAACTCTTACATCCTTGATATCCAGAGATTTGTTTGCCAATGAATCTTTTAATGCGGAAATAGCCATTGCCGTGGTAAGCGAATTGCCAGTTGTAAAGCCTATAGGTGGAACAGCAATCTCAAGGCAATTTCGAGTGACAATGGAAGTGAATTGTCCAAAGCCTACCAAGCGACATCCGAAATCTTTTGCAACATTTACCGCTTTACGAATAACATCACGAACAATTCCTAACTTTCGTTGTCGAAAACGCTCCAAAAAAATTTCTGATGTTACAGGAATTCCTACAAAATTAAAGTTCACTTTTGTACCGGTTTTGGAAACAATGTCCCGGGATACAAAAAGACAGGGATCTAAAAATTCCCAGGTTTTTTCAATCAATCCCTTCAATTGTTCAGGTGGAAATCTGGAAAATCCAGGTTCATTAAGGCCAAAAAACCTTGGATTGATGAAATGGCCCAGAAACGCAACCCTCTCGGAAGCAATAGGAGGTGCCTGTCTGAAGTCTTCAGGGTCACGCCTGCAATCATGGATCTCGATTGGCGTTTGACAGTTTTCCCCTGGCATTAAAAATCTGCAAAGGGAGCCTATGTCACGATTTCGCAAAGCCTGGCAAAGCGTCCTGAATGCCTGGATAGTTTTGTCCATTTCCACAAAAGAGACATTCAATGAGGGTTCGATGCGCACAGTCCTTTTGGTATTGAATGATGGAGCAACTCTAATATTATGTTCACGAAGCAAAAAACCGGCAATTAAAAACCCTAAATCTCCTTGAAGAGAAATGAGTCTGAGAATATGGCTCTCACATTCTGAAAAATCTTGAAATTCCACTCCGAGCAAAAGTCCAAGTCCCCGGATTGAACAGATGACATCAGGAAACTCTTCAACCAGAGCTTGAAGACGTTTTTTCCATTCAGTTTCTGCTTGTACAACTTTCCGAAGCATTTGTTCATCGTTTTCCAAAAGCAATTCGATGGTTTTCTGAGCCATCAAGCAGCCAATTTCGTCCTCGGCAAAAGTAGAGGCATGTATTATTCCAAACTCGTCCTGGGTTATCTCTCGTCTGCTCATTACAGCTGAAATTTTGCATAGTCCACCTCCCAAAAACTTGGACAACAAAAGAAAACTTGGCGCCAATTCTTTCTTTCCAACTCTTTCCCAGGCGAAAAACTTTCCGGTGCGCCCTATTCCAGTCTGGATCTCATCTGCAACCAGAGGGATATTTTTCTCACATGCAAACTTTGTAATCTTTTGAAGTTCGTTCTCATCAACCCGGATCGCGCCACCTTCCCCCTGAATCGGTTCAACAAAAAGTCCAAGGACATCAAAAATGGGAACAGGCACCAAACATAAGGAATTTTCATGTTCAACAACTTCAACTAAGAAATCCTCTAACTGGCTTATTGCTTCTTCAACAGCTTCAAACAGCGGACGAACAAATTTCACTTCCATAAGGCAATCATCAAATGGCTTTCGGAAACGCTCATTAAAGGTCATTCCAAGTGCCCCAAGAGTTTGTCCATGGTATGCGTTTTCCAGGGCAAGTATTTTGTATGAACGCCTTTGGCGGGAAATATTGTATTGGTCTATTGTGGAAAGTAAATCCGAATCACTTTCGAAAATTTCTTTTGGAAAATCAGAGATTTTTCCAAGCCTTATTTTTTTTTGAACAGAGCCTTGCTTTCGTATAATTTGTGAGGAACGAATAAGAATGTTTTCACGTAGTGAGTTGCGACGGGAATTTTGGATCAAAACCAAGTGCTTTATTGCCGCCTCAACTGCATCGGAGCCGGTGTTGAAAAAAGCAGAACAGTAATCAGCTTCCAGACGTTTTATTGCTTCTTCATTGAGTCGTTTGCCTAAAAATGCCGCGCCTCCCCGAATACTGGCTTGAACGAAGTTCGGTTGGTTCTGAGCCAACAGGGATTTCATTTCCTCAACGAGAGGTGGATAATTATGCCCAAATAACGTAGCTCCAAAGGAGCCAACCAGATCGAGAACCTCTACTTCCTGCCCTTTTTCGTCGTGGTAGGAAAGAAAATCTCCGAAAGCCCGCTCATAACGTACGTCCAGGGAAAACGCCGATAGAAGTTTTCCTAATCCCGGTTTACAAAACTTGGTGTAAAAGTCGATATCCGAGGTCATACCTCCCCCATTAGTTCCTGTTGCCAAAGTTTATCCAAAAAATGATATCACCAAAATCCAGTAAGTGCACATACTTTCAGCCCTTAGTCACAGCTGAAATTATGATCTCTTATTTAATCCCAGCTTACTTCGGTGAATTACAGCCCGCTCACCTAGCAAACAACTCAAATCCGGTCGTTGCGGATTCGAAATGACTTTTTGGAATCAACACATAAACTTTTCCGGAATCAATTGACTACTCCAATAATTCAATCACTCCGGTTGTGCCATTCAGACGTATTTTTTTGCCATCCTTGATTATTTGTGTAGCATTGGTAACATTCAAAACTGCCGGAATTCCATATTCCCTGGAAATAACCGCAGCGTGAGACAACACTCCACCTGTTTCGGTCACAACCCCTCCCAGCATATGAAATACCGGAGTCCAACCAGGGTCCGTGAATTTGGTGATGAGGATTTCATTTCGACGAATTCTGTCTATTCCTTCAAAGGAGGGTACAACTCGGGCAATTCCCTCCTTGATTCCAGCACAACAGCCTTCCCCCTGCAATTGTTTGCTTCCCTTGCCAGGTAATGCCAAAGCAACTTCCTTGTTCAAAAAACCGGCTCCAAGCTCATTTGGATTGTCAAAGCACCTGTACATTTTGGAGTATTCAACGGCATTCTGAATCAACTCATGAACATCGGCGGTTGAGATTTTTCCAAAAAGCGCATCTCCCAATTGCTGCCAGGTGAGCCAGAAAACTTCACCATCCCGTAATCCAAGGCGTCTCCCGCCTTCAACGGCATATTTTCGAACAATCCCATAAACCCTGGATGAGAAATCACGAATTTCTTCCCTCCACCAGCAATAGGAACGAGTTCGAAGAAGTGCTCTAAAAAACAGCGTTTTTTGAAATGGAACCAACCCCAGCCAGGATTTGGAAAATGCATCCCTGGCTTTTGCAACTTCAGATCGGTACAAGGCATACTGACGTTTTTCATGGGCAATTAAGCTATCAGAGCTAGGTTCTTTGAGATAAGTCTTCAAAACCCGCCAGACAGTTACATGGTCGTCAGTCCAACGTGGAATTGAGATGTCCAACTCACGAGAGCTATGGTATCCGTAGTCCTGTATGAATTTGCGCATGTGAGCAAGTATTGTTTTTCCACCAGGCGAGTTATCAAGAAGGTCTTCAATCTCCGAAGAGGGTGTTGCAATAACCTTTTCCTTGAGTAAAGGAATTTCCGAAATTTCTTTCGCCAACAGTGCAAAACCCCTCATCGGTGCAAGGTGTTTCATTCGAAGAAGTCCAGAAATCAGGTTGATATAGGACAATCCATATCCACCTTGGTTTAAGGAATCCAATCGAACTTTGAAATCCAACTTTGCGTTACTGGAGTTGTATATATTCAAAAAGTAGGAAGTCTCAGTCTTGAAATAAACCTTAGTGATCAGTTCTTTGTACAATTTTGCGAACTCAATTTGAGAGAGGTTTTGAATTTCACAGTTGGTAAATGGAGCAACAAGAGCCGGAAAATCCTGCCGGAATTTGCGATCTTCTGCAATACGACGAATGTAATATCTCTCGAGTTTCAAAAGTGTGGGAAGAACATTCACCACATTCTTAATTGTAATAGGTGTTTCCCGGGGCTTGTAATCGGCATTGGTTTGAATTCCAAGGTCTGAAAAGAAATTACTTTCTTTAAACCCGGGTAATTTCAGCAAGCAATGATTAATTTCGCCAAGGTTCCAATAGGGACGGCCAAAGAAGACGTCACCCCATGAACGAGTTTCCTGACCGGGATCCAATAACCCGATTATTTTGATGTACCCTGGCATTGCTCGCTGCCAGATGAAATCGTAAAGTGACCACATGTAAGGTGTAACAACAGTGCTGGAAACTCCACCATCCCGGAAATCGGCAGTCGTCCAAACTCCAAAATCGGCATCGACCTGTATTTTCGTGATAGGACGGGATTGTACTATCCACAATTTTCCATCTTTCAGACACCATTCAACATCCTGAGGACGTCCAAACAGAGCCTGTATTTTTCGGAAAATTGAAATTTGCGAATTCTCCAGCCCAGACGGAAATTCTCCACGTTCAAGTTTTCCTTTGGAATGGTCAAAAATAGCCGACTTGGGAGTAATTTGCCCGGAAACAAGTTTTTCGCCAATTCCGGCGCAATATTCCAAAAGGAGGTGGTCCTGTCTTCCGGAAATAGGATTTACGGTAAAAGCTACTCCAGCAAATTCGGCATCAACATATTCTTGTACAACAAGGGCAATACCCGCTTGTGAAAGGGACAATCCTTTTGATGAAAAATAACTTCTTACACGCTTGTTCAAGATGGAACCCCAACAAACGCGGACAGCTTTTTGAAATTCTTCGAAAGAATGGATGTTTAGCTGACTTTCATATTGTCCCGCAAAGGAAGAATCTCCGAGGTCTTCATAAGTACCTGAAGATCGCACACAAATTGGCGATAGCTGAAAAACAGTCCAGATTTCATGTAATTCGCTTGAAAATTTGGCAGAGAATGGCTTTTTATGCAGAATTTGAAGGTATCGGGAAGCATCTTCATCGGAAAGTTGGTCGGAAAGTTCAAGACCATTATCTCTTAAAAAGTCAGAAAATCTGTCGGAAGGAATTACGCGGAATTCAGGCACAGGGAAATTTGCATCCCGCAAAGCTTCCAGATTTGCGGCCTTTCCACCAATGTGGGTTATTCTTTCAGAAGTAACGGGGGCTGAGATAGAGCGTGGATCTACAAAAGGTTGTTTCGAATTCATTCGTATGACCCAGGAGGCAACCTTCCAGCAGCTACTTTACGGGCAAAAATATTTGTAAGGAACATAATAAGAAAAGCCCTGGGATTATTAAAAATATGGCCTCCAATAAAACGTCGAAAAATTGAACGATAACTAAGAATTTGGTTATTCATCTGCCAGTAGGCTTCTTCAAGTTCCTTAGGGGTAAAGTTTTTTGGAATAAAGTGAATATGAAGCCCGTCTGCTTCCCTTGGATCGACAGGAAGAGTCCGCCCTTCGCTTTTCCATTTCCTGAAAAGCGGAGTCCCGGGAATCGGCAATATTGGATGAATAACTGACATTGAAACTTTGTGAGTGATCAAAAATTTCACTAATTCCCTAAATTTTGCGGGGGTATCAGTATCAAAACCAACCATTAATAGCGCTGTTATGGGAATCCCGAATGAGTGAGCCCGTTTAATGAGATCTCCGTAGTTCGTCTTTGTGGCAAATTTTTTGTTAATTCCGTTCAATTCATCCAATGATAGTGTTTCCAGGCCGATTTGGAGAGTAATACAGCCACTTTTCTTCGCTAATTTGAGGAATTCATCATCTTTGAGGCAGCGAATATCAACACTTGCAAGCCAATGAACACCTTTTCCAATTAATTTTCTGAGGAGTGATTTGGCATTTTCAAGATCAGCGGTAAAATTGGGATCAGTAAAAAAAATCAGCCTTTGTTTACCAAATCTTTTAATCAACATTTCAAGTTCGATTAAAACTTCGTTTTCGTCCCGGCGGCGGAATTTTGAGGTGTATAATGCTGTGATGGCACAAAAATCACATGCATTCGGACATCCCCGTGAAATTTCAAGAGGAATTACATTTCCAACAATTTCAAGTGGGATCAAATCAATGCGCGGGGGCGGAAGTTTCGCTATTGATGGGGATGCACTTTCATAAAATTTCTTTAAAGGTCCTTTTTTTGCGTCTTCAAGGATAAAAGGAATTGTGTCTTCTGCATCTCCCTGGACAATGGCATCGAAATTAGGGTTAATTCTATCCATGAATGGAAGAACAGTATATCCACCTGCAATGGTTATAGCTCCACGTTTTCGAAATTCAGCAGAAAGTTCTTCAGCGCGAACAATGTTAGAGCCCATGGTGGTGAAAAAAACTAAATCGAAATTTCCGTCGAAAGGAATTTCCTGGCACTTTTCGTAAACAAGCTGAACTTCACATGATTCAGGAAAATAGGCAGCAATTCTGGCCAAAGTCAGCGGAAAATACCCAATTCTGCTGAATTTCGCAAGTCGTCCCTGGTGGTAAAATGAGGGGTCAATAAGAGCAATTTTCACGTTTCTTCTCTCAAAAAAATAACTTGATCCACGAAGCTTCAAAAAAAAATCGCTCCTTTTGCTGAAATTGGTTCAGCAAAATTATTACGATTACTTCACTTCGCTTAAAACAACACAAAGGAGCCATATTAGGGATCCTGTGGCTCCAATTGAGCGGCGGAATCAGATCACAGCTTATCGAGGCAATCATCAGCTTACCAAAATTTTTCAAGTCCTTTGCGCTATAAAAATAGCAGAAGTAAAAACAGGTGTCAACGAAAAGGCTAATATTTCAAAATCACAACTGATAGAGATTCTCAACATTTCGGGAATTCTGTTTATAAAAAAGATTTAATTTCCAAACCCCCTACCAAATCCTTTTGATAATTTATCGGAAAACGGAGTTCAACAAATCCTGAAGGTAGTTACGAATGGCAACTCTGAAATGTTCCGCGATTTGAAGGAACAGGAATTTTAAGATTAATTCGTTTTTTAATCAGCAACAATGAGTAAACTCATATTGACATTGGCAATTAACCATACACAAAAAAAATTCGCGAAAAATAATGTTTTTCCAAATTTTCTGCACTTGCGTTGATGCAGGTTTATAAGTCAAGTATTTTTACTCTTTTTCGCTGTTTTTTAATAGAATCAATAAAAAAAACATTTTATACGTGAGGTTCTTGCAAAATTAGTAATTATCCCGAAAATTAAAGTACCCAATTTTGCTAAAAGATGGCACAATGGTGACTCATTCATTCCGTTCAAAAACAAAGGAGTCACCAAATGGGCCAATTGCTTG
>JADFXM010000111.1 GCA_015233565.1 Candidatus Rifleibacteriota bacterium | reverse complement strand
CTGACCACCATTTCCGGAAAATTTTAAAAAAGTGGTCAGTTTCCACCGGAATAGGTGGTCACTTTCAACCGGAACGGGTGGTCAGTTTGTTCCGGATTCGGCGGTCAGTTTCCGCCGGAAAACGCAACAGTTGCAGGGAAACTTGACATAACCGAAAAAATTCACAAATTACGTGCTTATTACAACGGTTATTTATTTTGTCAAAAAAGCGAAAATCGTGTTTTTTAACAGTGACATGGTTCTTTACTACTTTAAGGATGTTCAGAGTTCGGGCGAAGAACTGGATGATTTGGATGACCGCAACGTTGTTAGCGACTACGGAAAAATAGGAAGATTGTTTGACATCGGTGGTTTCGATTCGGAGCGAATGTCAGTACTGGATGAAATAGTTGAAGGAAAAGAACAAAAGACGAAAATTACTGATCAATTCAACCTTGAGGTGAAAATTTCTTTTGATTTGGATGAATTTATTTCGTGGTATAATTTTTTATTAATTACTTTGGATGATAGAGGTTTTTGTCATGATCAAAATTCCCTATGGCATTGGTTCCTATGAAAAATTAAGAAAAGGTGATTTCTTCTACGTTGATCGCACTAAGTTTATTGAGGTTCTGGAAGAATTGCATACCTCATTTCACATCCTGGCTCGTCCACGGCGATTCGGAAAGAGTCTTTTTCTTGATATGATGGCACGCTACTACGATGTTTCTGAGTCCTCCAATTTTGACCTCTATTTTCACGAATTATACATTCATTCTCACCCGACTCCACTGAAAAATTCGTATTTTGTTCTGAAACTTTCATTTGCCGGGCTGGAAACTGGCCAGGGAATTGAGCGTATTCAGAAGGATTTTTTTACGGAACTTCGGTTTAAGATATCTGTTTTTTTTCACCGTTACGAAACCTTGATTCCAAAAGGAGCTGAACTATCTGAAATGACGATGAGAGCATCGGATGTTAACACTGTTATGAAGATACTTGAAAGTTCGGTAGGAATTTTCGATCGCAAAATTTTTCTGTTAATAGACGAGTACGACAATTTTGCCAACGAGTTGCTGTCCGCAAAAAAGAGTTCGGAATATCTCGAATTAACCAAAGGAACAGGTTTTTATAAGACCTTTTTTAAGCAACTTAAGGAACTTGCTGAATCGGAAACTCGTGTTTTCGACCGCATTTATGTAACCGGAGTATCCCCGCTGGTGCTGGATGATCTGACCAGTGGCGCAAATACTTTCACCAGCCTGTCTTTTCAGCCGATGTTTGCGGGGATGCTTGGTTTTACGGAAGCTGAAACAAAAGATTTGCTGCAAAGAGTCATAGCCGAAAAAAGTCTTCCCTTCAAAATTGACGAAGTAATGGAAGATACACGAAAGTATTACAATGGGTACAAGTTCCATCCTAAGGTTAAATATACAGTGTATAACCCCGATATGGTATTGTATTTTGCCATGGCATTTTCGACGTCTGGTACTTACCCGGAAGAAATTCTTGACATGAATGTCCGAAGCGACTTCGGGAAAATAGACTTTCTACTTGGCGCGGAGCGCGTTGAAGCTCTTTTTCCCAAATTGTTGCAAACAGCCTTTGATGGCAAGGTAGCCGCTGAAGTGTCAGAACGTCTCAGAATAGAAGAGCTTTACCTTGAAAAACATTTTTTCTCTCTCTTAACTTATTTTGGGCTTCTGACTTTCGATTCAATTGAAAGAGGCAATATTGTTTTGCGAATTCCAAACCTGGTTATTGAAAAACTACACTGGGAGCACCTCATATCAAAATTGGAAAAACTGTCTGCCACCAATCTCGACACATCAGAGCTCAGTATAACAATACAAGAATTAGCCTATTCCGGCAAAATCGAACCGTTTATTCAGTATTTCTTTGACCGAATAATTGGCGTTTTCTCAAACCGCGATTTTATTAAAATGAACGAAAAAGCAGTTAAAGGCCTAATGGTCGGACTTTTGCATCTTAGCAAATTATATCTGATTTTTTCAGAGCCGGAAATGAGCCGCGGATATGCCGATCTGATTCTGAAACGCGACGCCCGCTTCCCGGATATATTGTACAATTGGATCATCGAACTGAAATACCTGAAAGCCAATTCCTCAGAACTAGAAATAGAACAGCAAATTACAGAAGGACAAAATGAGCTCAAGCATTACACAGAAGACCCACGTTGGCGAAAAATGCTTCAGCCAGCCGGAGTAACACTCAAAACAGCCGTCATTGCCTTCATCGATGGCAAGGAGTTTCGTTTTGTTGAAAACGTTTCGCCTTAAATCCACTCTTTAATTCATTCTTCTAGCGTGTTAGTATTAAGTGAGAAAAACATACGACCGTAAAAAATTGGAATTCTGAAATTTGAAGGATTAATAATATGGGGCAATATTTGTCTATCGGAATAGTTACAGAATTGATCGTTTCAAAAGCTGAGATGCAAAAGGGTAAGATTTCCAAAGAAGAATTATTGGATCAAATGGAAAAGTTTCTGTATTTTCCAAATAATCTTTATACTGCAGATGAGAATGACGACACGGTTGTTTTTAAGTTGAAAAGCGATGTTTTTTCGGCTGAATTGATCCCTTTTCTCGAAAAATTCTATAAAATAATGTATAGAAGTAAGAAAGAAAATACCGTTGTTATTGGAATCCTGGAAAAATTGAAAAACAGCCCACCATCTGATTGGATGGAAATAGCAAAAGAAAAGTCTTTTTATTATTTTCAGGAAGACCTTTATGGAAGAAGCGAAAATCTTACGTTTGAGAAAGAATTTCAGCCGCGATTAAACGTCCAATGTGATTGCATAATGCTCTCAATGGAAGGGAAAACCTTTATGGAAGTATATGGCAGACAATTCCATTTTTTTAAATATTGCATGAAAGAAGCTTTTCAAGAGTTTGCACTAGGCGGAGCTTTAAGGGTTTATATTACAGGTTAGAGAAGTATATGAATTTCCAACCCATCCTTTCTAAAGTTGCTCTCGGTGAAGATAGCACTCGTCAATTTAAGGCCGATGTGCGTAATGTTGAATCGCTTGCTTCGGAAATGGCAGCTTTTGCCAATTCCAACGGGGGAAAAATATTTATCGGTGTTGCAGATGATGGGAGCATTCCGGGGCTTTCTGCGGGAGATGTTTCTCGAATCAATCAATTGATCAGTAATGCCGCCAGCCAGCAAATTCGCAGTCCACTTACAGTACAAACAGAGAATGTTGCGCTTGCCAATGGGCGTGTGGTGATTGTACTGACCGTTCCTAAGGGAATCGACAAACCATATTTTGACAAGAACGGAGTAATATGGCTTAAAACTGGTGCAGATAAGCGGCGGATAAATTCCAAGGAAGAACTTCGCCGTTTGTTCCAAATATCAGGTCAGTTTCATGCAGATGAACTTCCCACCAAAGCTGGCATAGATAGGCTTGATAAGTTGCGTTTTCGCGATTTCTTAAGAGATTTCTACAAACTGGATTTTCCTGATTCTTCCAGCGAATTGACACGTTTACTGCAAAACATGAACCTTGCAACGGAGAATGGTATGTTGAATCTGGCAGGTGTTCTGATGTTTGCAGAGCGCCCGGAATGGATTCAACCGCAATTCGTCCTCAAGGCAATTCGTTTCCCGGGAAATCAGGTGCATGTTAGCGAGTATGTTGATACAGAGGATTTTTCCGGCCCAATTAGCAAAGTGTTTGATGACTCCTTGGCTTTTATAATGCGCAATCTTCACAAGATTCAGGCAGGTCGAGGAGTTAATTCGCCTGGGACCCTTGAGATTCCGAATTCCGTATTCGAAGAACTAGTTGTAAATGCAATTGTGCACCGGGATTATTTCGTAAGCGCACCGATTCGTCTTTTCATTTTTGATAATCGGATAGAAATCATAAGTCCAGGTCATCTACCCAACAACCTAACTGTGGATAAAATTCGGACTGGAATTTCAAACATTCGCAACCCAATTCTGGTTTCTTATGTTGCCAAGGGCCTTTTACCTTATCATGGTCTGGGTTCCGGGATTAAACGTGCTCTAGAATTGTGGCCGCAAATTGACTTTACCGACGATCGGGACGGATGTCTGTTCACAGTAATTGTTCACCGTAATTCTATTGATAAATCGGAAGCGACAGCTAGTTCACCAAAAAGTTCACCAAAAAGTTCACCAAAAATTGAGATTCAAATTCTGGATTTGATAAGAAAAACACCTTCTATAACTACGGAACAGTTAGGTGTGAAGCTCAACAAATCTAAGCGGACAGTGTTGAAACAAATTGCCAAGCTCAAAAAACAAAACCTACTGCAACGTGTAGGGGCTCCTAAAGGTGGCCATTGGAAGATATTAGGTTTTGAGTGAATTTCTCTGCGTGTTGGCTTGTCTTTTGGCAACTGGTGCCATAAAAGAAACTGAAAAATCCGGTTAAAAGGTTTCCTTGATACAATTAATGGAAAATTTCTCATCCATTTGGCTTGCAACGCTTAGGGAGAAGCTTGCCACCATGTTCTTGAATTCTGAAAATACCAGAAATTCGAATATCCCGCTCAGTGTGTACTAACTGATTTATTCCAAAGGTTGGAAACAAGTGCCTTTTTTAGCTTTTTTTGTACACCTTAATAAACCCCACTAGGACCCAAACCAAGTCGTGAGCAGGGTGGGAAAAACAGTAAATGGCGGACACCACTGGATTTTTGCGTTTCGCTGAAATAAAAAAATTTTCGATGGAATTTTTTTTGAATTCACTCTTTCGATAATTGGTGAAAATTTCACCATCAAAACAAAAAAAGAATTGAGTACATTGAATTTTCATGGTAATTTGGTGAAGATTTGACTGGAGATTCAAAATGCTTGTTTCCTTTCGTGTTAGAAATTTTTACTCTTTCTATGAGCAAGTTGAGTTTTCTATGGTTGCTGGAAAACAAAGACTGTATCCCTCACATATTATTCAAACGAATATCTGGAATTCGGGACCCCAAGTTGTTTGTTCTGGCTTGTGAGGGAGAAAAGACTGAGCCCCAATATTTTAACTCCTTGCTAGCTTAAGAAAAATTTCGGAATTCATGTGTCCACGTCGAGATCATTTCAAGAAAAACTTCGGCATCTTCTCCAGAGCATGTTATGAATTCGGTAAGAAATATTCGAAAAGATCATCCCAAGGAAACTTGGGTCTGGGTTTAGCAAATAATTTTCGCAAATGCCAACCTGAGAAAAGTGTTGGAACCCTGAGGAAGATTGTTTAGACTTGAGTTCCTGCTGATTTTGTAACTAGCCGTTTCTTAATAATCATCTTTACTATATTTGCAAATATATCGTCATGAAATTCATAGTTGCGATTACAACTACGATTTTTTGTACGATATGCTGATGAAATCTAACAAAATTCGGCATAGTTGTAAATTTTCTGGGAAATCAGGTTTAGAAGGCGAATTCACTGTGACATTGATGGGCGCGGTCAGTGTGAACTGACCTGAAGAATTGAAAGTCACTGCGCTGATTTGATGGGAACCAGCCGAGGGCTTCAACCAAACACAGGTGTACGGGGTTGAACAAATGCTCGACAAAAGTTTTCCATCAGTATAAATATCAACCCTGCTGACTTGCCCAACCGGGTCTTGTGCCACAGAAGTTATGAGTATGTCTTTTCCATAAAGGAAGCTTGCGCCGTTGGTTAGTTGCATTATGGAAACTGTGGGAGATGCGTCAGAAACCGCCTGTTTCTGCCATATCAACTGTTCCGGAATGAGATCAATCGTGGGAAACTCATACTTTCCAATTCAAGAGATCCTAAATTCCGACCTCGGCAGCTACTTGAACATCTACACCAGTATAGAGAGCCACGGTTGGGGATACCTGAAATTGCAATTTGTCCCGCAGTGCAATCGTCGGCCTAGCGATACAATAAACTTTTGCTAGAAGTCGTGGGCCAACCCATACATCGACCAAGTTTTTTGCAATGATAGAGCTGAAATACAGTGCAAAGGGTGATTATACAGACATTCTTCGCGAAAAAAAACTTGTAGAAGCAAAAAAACAGATACTCAAGTATCAAAGATCCGAAGAACTGACGCCCATTACAAATATGCGCAAATAGGCGGTAGCCTTCTGCGTAGACAAGTGAGTCACTTTTGAGGAAGTTTTCAAAAATTAAATACTGGGTAATTAAAGCGATGTTTTTTCAGCCGAATTGATCCCTTTTCCCGAAAAATTCAAAAAATATTGTTAACTCTTTAGTCACATTGCCGGAAGGCGCTTTCGAATAAAGAGAATTGCTTGTTCACCGGTTTCGAATCCCGAGAGGGCTTCCCCGATTTCTGCGAGTCCTTTAAAATCAATTTGGTCTAGC
Organism: Candidatus Rifleibacteriota bacterium; assembly: GCA_015233565.1. Classification (GTDB taxonomy): domain Bacteria; phylum Muiribacteriota; class Ozemobacteria; order Ozemobacterales; family Ozemobacteraceae; genus JADFXM01. The sequence goes on along the minus strand of JADFXM010000111.1, from coordinate 5,756 downwards.
ATTTGACCCGCTTCGGACAAATAATCAGGAAACCGGATTCGAATAAAACCGTTTAAGGTTTTTATCATAGCTTCACGACCGGTATTTAGCCCCTGATTTAGCCCCTGATTTAGCCCCTGGTTGAGGCCCTGAGTGAGGCCATCTTCTTTCCCTTTGTCATATCCCTTTTGGGTCCATTGGTTCATGCGCATCTTGTACGGTTCCTCCTTTGCAAAATCGCTTTCAACAATCTTCTGAAATTCCTGTTGTTCTTCAGGGTTAAGAGCAAGATATGAATCGACAAAATCCCCCAAAAGCAGTCGACGGTCCTCGTCAATTGGAAGTTTTACGATTGTTCTCAGGCATTCCAGTTTAACTTTTGGGCGATCCTTGGGATCTATTCCCATCTCAGCCATCAGTGCAGCGGCAAGAGGATTGGGATTTCTGAGAAAATCTCGCCAGTTTAGGGTTTTTAATTCAATTTTAAGATATCGAAAATCCAGAAATTTTCCAAACGGAAAAGAAATTCCAAAAGTATTTTTTTTCGGCTCCGACTTCTTTGGATAGGTGAAGAGTGCAACTGGAATTATTGGACAACGGTATTTATCATACAATCGGCAATAAAGCCAGAACATTCGTTCGGAAAAATCCCCACGATATCGCGCTGATTGAATTTCAGTGTGAATGAACACATACACCTCATTGTCTGAGAGGCGTACTTTTGCTAGCAAATCAACAATTTTACCTCGGCGTTTCTTGGCGTCACGAAATTGTTCCTTGTCTTCAAAATGAATCTCGGAAAAGTCCAATCCTTTTGCAATTTCCGGAAAGAACAATTCGATGAACTCACGAAAAAAAGCTGTCAGAAGTTCTTTGTAGTTCTGATCGTGCCTCATCCTGGGTTTCTTTGTCTTTTCTTTCATGATATTTGATTATAACACCGACCGAAAAAAATCAAAAGAGGCAAAGGAAATTCACAGCGATTCTTGGTGAGTTTTCTTGCATAATATAGTTATTAGTGATTTTTATTTACGAAACTTATCCGGATAATTCCATTTTCTGAGCACTGCTCAAAATGGTTCTCAAAAACAATCGTAGCAACTCACCAAGAATCGCTGTGGAATTCAATTAGGAGAGGCTATTTAATCGGTTTATGGTTTTTCTTTAAATTTTGGTTAAGTAGGACATTCTTCCAATAGGAGCTTCCGAAGTGAGGCAGGTATTGCCATAGCTAAACGCGGGAAAATAATGATAGACCGGTTCGGAAATGAAGTTAAATTTTGAATTTGGATTAATCCATATTACTAGCTGTTTGCCAAAACACTCTTGAAGTGCTATAAATTCACTACTATCTGGAATTTTTTTGAAAAAGTGTTTCTTCGAAAGAAGGTGAGAATTTATTGATAGAAAATAGCGATATTCAATCTTCAGATTCCACCAATGAAAACTTACAGGGAAAATACGATTCGCCTTGGAAGTACATTATAGGTCTCTATTTTAAAGATTTCATGAGCTATTTTTTTCCAGAAGTCTTCAAAGACATCGATTGGGCTGTCCCCTACGAGTTTCTGGATAAGGAATTTGAAACTTTTATCGATGAAAGTGAAATGGACAAATGTCTTGCTGACAAGTTAGTAAAAGTAAGGCGTTTATCTGGAAATGAATTGTGGGTTTTTGTCCATCTTGAAGTTCAGGGCGGGTATGATCCCAGCTTTTCAGAAAGAATGTTTGTATATCATTATCGCATATTCGATTATTATCGGAAGTTATCTGTTGGTCGTAGCGATGTGGCAAGTTTTGCAATTCTTGGTGATCTCGATGCCGGTTGGCGCCCGAAGTTTTACGAAAAAGAAACCTGGAAATGCCGCTTGCGCTTTGATTTTTCCACGGTGAAATTGATTGATTTAAACAACCCGGATTCAGAAGAGAATAAAATTCAGAATCCTTTTGAAATAGCAGTTAGAGCTCATTTAAAAACAAAGCAAACAGTAAATTCTCTTCAAGAAAGAAAACAATGGAAGATTAAGATCAGCAAAGCCTTGTTCAAAGCAGGTTTTCCAAGAGAAACGGTGAAACACCTGTTCAATTTTATTTCCAGTGTAATGGCTTTGCCAATGCCATTGGAACGCGAAGTTGTAAATGAAATTAAAAAAGCGTCGGAGGTTGACAAAATGGATTATTGCTCATTGATCGAACAAGACGGGATTGAGAAGGGCATTGAGAAAGGCATTGAGAAAGGCATTGAGAAAGGCATTGAGAAAGGCATTGAGAAGGGTATGTTGATAGGAATAAGAGGCATGTTGAAATTGAAATTTGGATTCGAAGGGCTTGGCTTAGTTGAGGAAATTGACAAAATCAATAATGTAGCTATTCTCGAAAGAATCGTTGATACAATCGAATCTTCAACCTCACTGGAAGAAGTCCGAAACGTTTACAAAAACATGTTTTCCAATCAACCGGGAACTGGCAAGAAATGAATTAGGTTGTTTTGTGAGAACCCTGAATTTTCAAGAATGATGAATGTTTATCGCATGAAAAACCTTCATACCTATTACCAACTTTCCGATTTATTGGAAATGCGATTTTATGAACTGACTAAATTTGGAAATCCGCGTCCAGACGAGTTGAAGTCCCCGTTCGAAAAATGGTTGTACATATTAAAATTTGGGGAAATTTATGGGACTTCAGAGGTTTCTTTACCGGGAAATCTGAAAGAAGAGGAGGGAATTGACATGGCAGTAGAAGAACTTCGAAAAGTAAATTCCGTAGATGAAATACGCCAGTTAATGGAAGCAAGATCCAGAGCCAGACACGATGAAGCTCAAAGATGGGAAGATGCTAAGGATGAGGGCCGGGAAGAAGGTCGAGAAGAAGGAAAAAAGGAAGCCTTAAAATTAACCGCAAAAAATCTTCTATCTATGAAACTTTCTCACGAAAGTATTTCTCTTGCTACCGGTCTAAGCATCGAAGAAATTAAGAGTTTGGTGAATTAAGCTTAAATCGGTGGAATCATCGAGTATGACGTCCTCAAATTAACCGTTCATGTAACTCCAAAAGTGCTTCGTACAACAAACATTCTTCCGGAAAGAAACTCGTATTTTTCCTATCACTGAAGTTTCCGGTACTTCTTCCGTTGGAAAGTAATTTGGTGAACGAGCCGTAATTACATTGTTTTGATAGAATTGATGTCGGGAATTTTCAACTCAAATTTCAAAATCAGCCCAGAGTGGTTTGTGATCTGAAGCCCCCAATAGCCCTACCCCGCATCTTTTTACTTGTACGCTGCGATATGTTATCCAATCAAGTTTTCTACGAAACAATGGAGTATACTGAAATGTCCAATCCTTTATGGAGAATGGATCTGAGAAAACTTCTTTGCTAAGTAGGACATTTTTCCAATAGGAGCACTCATTACTCCAATATGGTTTTTTGAAAGAATCTCCAACCGATTGGCGCGGAGAAAAAAGCCTGGCCATTGGGGAATCGAATGTATTGAAATCTCCTGTAATTATTATTCCGCAGCTTTTTCCAAAGTCAATTTCCATCTTTTCTGGAATAGCGGGGAATTTACTGAATTTGCTTTTTCCCCCAATGAATCTGGCAATACAACTTGAAAGCAAACTGTAGTGGCATTTGCCGCTGGGGTATGATTGCTTGGCAGGTCAGCGCCACTTGGGTTATTTCCAAAAAAATTACAACCGGTAATAACAAGAACGCTGGCAATGCCTATTACTATGAGAAAAGTAATATTTCATTTCGAAGCATTCTATTCACAGGTTTCCTCCCGATTTAATATTCAAAACTGTTGGCCCCCTCCAAGAAAAAAACAAAGACTAAAAATTGTATCAGATCTTTATTCCAGTGCAGTTCATGGTTTTTTTCCTGAAATTTTTAATATTTTTGCGGGCTATTTAATGTTTGTAGGTCAAATCTTAATTGTTTTAATTTGCTCTTCAAGCTTGGCCAGTTCTGAAAGATTCAGCTTTCCATCTATCCAAATTTTTAAAGTACTCTCCAAATTCCATAATTTCGAAAAATATTCTTCAGCCATTTTAATCTGAATTTTACCGTGGTGATGGTAAGCAGATTTAACTTGGTAATATTTGTCATCTTCAATCCCCAAAAACGCATCTTGATCACCAATTATTAAAGGGCATAATACGGGCAATGATGTACAATTGCAAAAAGCTCTTACTTCATAATTTACTGCTGGCCCTCGCTTACTTAATCGATCATTAATTTGTTTATATCGATCCATGGTTGTAATATTGTACAATTCCTTAACTTCCCAATCTGATTCCAGGGAACATCGATGCATTTCAGTTGCAAATTTTTGATGAAAAACGCCACTAGACGGCTCTTGCGGGTTCCGTCCTCGGGCAAAACCGTGAAGGGCACCAAGAAGGATTTTATTTTTGGGAGGTTTTGCTTCAATTAATTTGACGGCTAATTCATAGACTTCTTTTTTGGTTGGAAGAAATTTGCAGTATTCGCCAAGACTGGAACTTCTACTTTCAATAAAATCTGAATTAATTTGTTGGATTGTACGTAAATTCCCCGAAGGAAAAAAACTTAAAGAAGAATTTAGTGAAAGAAGCCAAGCGCCACTTCCCCTGACTTTTTGATCGGGGTCGAGCATACCAATGACAACAGTTTTAATATTGTTTTTTACAATCAGGTTCGTACAGGAGCGGTTTTTGGGTCTATCAGTGCAAGGTTAAAGTGTGGTAAATATTGTTGCCTCTTCTAATGGAAGTTCTCGGAACTTCGCATAATTTATGGCAATTTCTTCGGCATGTGAGCCGAATTTATTCACCGTCATATCTTCTCTGTAGGCGGCAACTATTTTTCTTTGCCTTGGGAACCATATAATAGCCCCTACCTTGGGATCTGTTTCTTTTTCATTCTTAGAATTCCTGGAAAGTTCGATCGTTTCATGGATAAGTTTATCAGTAAGTCCTGGTTCCGCTAGAGATCCATTAAATTCATATTCTACTGGATTTTGATTTCCCATATTTTTCCTCCGAAAATTTTAATTTTTGAACAAAACACAAAACAATTTCTAACTTGGTGGTGGCTATTGTTATTGCTTTTCCACAACCAAACCAAATGTAACAACTACTTTTCTGTTTTCCCGGGAATTTCTCTTTGTGTTGATCTGGACCGCAACAATAAGATTGAGAACGCTTTCCTCCCTATTGGGTTCCCGTGATTCGAAACTTTATTCTGAATGGACACCCGAACTCTTAACGGAAAACTTGTGATTTGTTGTTGTTACCTCTTTCAAGTGGTTCCCAAAAAATTTTTTTTGTGCCACCTTGGTTGTTCTTGTAATAATTCCGACATTTCGAAGTTAATTTCAAAGAGGCTCCTATGAAGCCTCTTTGAACTAAACTTCACCTCTTTTTCAAATCAACCCACTAGTCATTGAAGTAGATCTTTTTAATTCGCAAAGAAATAAAGATCAATTTCGTTTTTACTCCAGTATCTGATTATTGAACTTTTGCAACCCAACAGTCGTTCCAATTTGATCCATTAGTGTGATAGCCGGAGACATCGCCGTTGTTGGAGTTCGTTGAACTGGAAAAAACCAAACTTCCATCTGATTCTAACGCTAATCCAACCAATGAATCAGCATTGGTTCCCCCAAATGTGTAAATTTCCGCACCTAAATCTCATTTTTTGAGCCTAAATTCTCACGATCTTTTACCTGTCATATAAAGTGGTAGGTATTACAACGCGAGAATATTCCTCACAACCGGAACCGCCAATGCCTT
>JADFXM010000110.1 GCA_015233565.1 Candidatus Rifleibacteriota bacterium | reverse complement strand
TCCTCGAGGTCTGCCTGCTACTGCAACCCTGTATTCCATTATAGAAACAGCCAAGGCAAATGGTCTGGAGCCTTATGCTTACTTACGTTTTCTTTTTACCGAATTGCCCCAGGCAACTTCGAGAGAAGAAATCAAAGCTTTGTTGCCACAGAATCTGGATTGGAACATACTTTCCAAATTTATGGATTCGGAAAATCACAACGGAATTGATAGTTCAACTAGGGTTTAAATAGACGCTTACTTTTGCTGTATCGCTTTCCGTCCCGATAAAACACCAGATGCCAAACCTTCCCTCTCAAGAATAGCGTGCTCATATTTTGCCTCCATTTTCGTAAAATCGAAATCGACCGTATACAAAACCGTATACAAGGATTTTCACCGTAAAATAAAAACCGCCTCCAGTATGTCTTAGGAGGCGATTTTAACATAGCCCCAGCGGGGGTCGAACCCGCGCTCTCAGCCTTGAGAGGGCTGCGTGTTAGCCGGTTACACCATGGGGCCAAAAAAACGGCTGGGGAGCAGGGACTTGAACCCCAATAGACAGATCCAGAGTCTGTCGTCCTACCATTAGACGACTCCCCAATATGAGGATATTTTATAACGAATTCGCTACTTGAGTCAAGACAAAAAAATAAAATGTCACAGCAAAGTAACAAATACTCAATCTAGAAATGCTTTTCTCCTTTGCTTTTTTATGAAGTTGTATCACAACCAAATCCCTGGAATAAGGAATAATGCCAATCCCAAAAAACATGTGCATCACCCCAAGAACATTGATCTGATCGAAATGAAGTGGGATCGGTATATTTTCCAAGAAAACACGTAATTTTCGTGAAAATAAATAGCCCTTACTGGATGGCAGGAGTATTCATTTCTGTCAAACCCAAATCCAATTTACGCAGACCTGAATTACAAAATAGGTTGGAAGAACGAGCTAATCCGAAGTTCCGGACGCAAAATCTATTGAAATCCTGATCTGTAAACGAATTTAAGGCATTTTTCTGACGGTTTTTACTGGACAGTAGGAAAACCCTTGAAACCATCTTCAAATGCTATTTTCAGGCATCAAATTTACATGGACAGAAAAAGCAGGCAAAAAAGGCTTCTTTTGGCTTCAGGTCATAACAAGAGGGCTTTTTCACTCGGGAACTTCGGGCTAATTGAAAATGGTATCATGAAATTGCACAAAATTGTTGCACTTTTTTAATCGAACCATTACTCAAAAATTCCAATTATGCCGTCTTGTAACAAGCCCTCTATCCGGAGTTTCCATGAGGAAATTCGGACCTTCCATCCACTTAACTTCGCCATTGGGTTGTTTAATCAACAACTTGTACTCAAAAACCGCTCGTATCGGAAGCTGGTATTCCCCGCGGAAAACGCCTTTACTAAGTCGTTTCATAGGCTGCTTAAGATTATTAACGTTCCAGTCGCCTAACGACGGCAAACCACCGATCAGAAACATTTCGGAATCTGCGGGAATCTTCGCTCCTTCAACCTCAAAACTAGCCTTAATTGTTCCAAATGCATTGATATTCCGTTTGGAGCATTCAAGTTTACTGTGAAAATACTTGAATGCTTCCTTCTTTTGATTGGAATTGGTATGAAAGATTAACAAACTTTCGGGAGGTATAACAAATCGAACAACTCCGTCTTCAACTGCACAAGCCTTCTGCGTCAGAATTTCATTGAGTTCGATTGAACGTGGCAATTCAGAAGGTAACTGAATATTTACCGGACATTCGCATTTACCCTTATTCATAATAACAACCGCCAACGCAGAGGGAGTTACTCTTAAAAATGAGAAAATATCCTTATCGGCAAAGAGACATTGCTGAATTCCTTCTCGAAGAGCTTCAAAACTGCGCCGAGCAAATATGAGTTTCTTCACGAAAGCCCTCAAATTCGGGTTTGAATTAAAATTCATGTCGGCACGGTTCGAGGAAGTCGGCCCTGAGTCACCTGACATTCCCGTTTCGTCACCATAATACAAAGTGGGAATTCCACGTGCTGTAAGAATTAATCCAAGGGCAAGCTTTAGCTTACCCAAATCTTCACTACAATCTGCTAAAAAACGGTTTGTGTCGTGATTGTCTAAAAAAGTGGCCATTAATTCAGGTTTAGGGTATCTAAAATCCTGGAAAAAACGAAGAGAAAGCTGCCGACAATCGCCATTTTTTGCAATTACATCGAGAAGTGTGTAATGAAGCGGATAATCAAAAAGCGAAGTAAACTTTCCATTTTTAAAAGTGTTGGAAAGAATTAACGGATCGCCGTCAAGCAATTCCCCAAGCAAGAAAAAATCCGGCTTTGTAACGCCTTTGAGCATAGTCAGAAATTTTCCCCAGAATTCAAGTGGCACATGTTTTACTGCGTCCAATCTGAATCCATCCGGGTTTAGTTCTTTTATCCAATGTTTGGCAACTGTCAAAAAGAAAAATTGCACAATTCCTTTCTCTGATGCAAAGTCCGGTAATCCATAAAGCTTGTAAGTTTCAACTTGAATTTTGTCATTCCAATCCTTTATTTCCGTGGTTGAATGGAACATGTTGGGAAAAGATTGTACAAACGGAGCGTCATATCCCATATGATTTACCGGAACATCAAGCAGCAATTTGATGTTGTTTTCCGCAAGCCTTTGACGAAAACCTTTTAGTTCCGCAAGGCTGCCGAATCTTTGATCAGGAGAAAAAAAGTCCCAGGTCCAGTAACCGTGATAAGCCCATTTTCCGAAAAATTCATCCGGTCTATTCTGAAAAATGGGACTGATCCAAAGAGCGCTTATTCCGAGATCCTTAAGATAGTCTAATTTAGAAACAATTCCCTGTACATCCCCGCCATGAAAAGTTGTCCCTGATGCGATATCCACATTTCGATCGTTGGTTTTATCACCATTGACAAAGCGATCGATCAGGATAAAATAAATTGTCCTGCCCAACCAATCCTTTTCTTCAAAAGCATAAGTTTGGGATGTTACAAAACTCGCAAAAAAAACAGCAAAAAAAACAGATGTGATATTTCTCCAATAAAACATTTTATCATTTTCTCCTCAGACAAAATTCTTAAACAAAATTGTACCTTAAAAAGTATTTTTCATTATTAAATTCTCACTTGAGGTTCTTACAAAATTAGCAAATTCAGATTTGCGAAAAATATCACAATAACCATCAAACCTAAATTTCTTTTTGCCCGATGTGCAAATTTTATACAACATCGAAAGAAGCTCACTCAGTATTATACCATTCATATATAATTCGTGCCCAATTTTCGCCGCGGAATATAACCTTTTGAACTAGTTTCCCGTTGCAAATTTTACACCCATTTTGCAGTACAAAGCTAATTTCAACAAGGTCAAGCAGCAATTATGGATTTGAGTCTCCATGCATACTTTTATGGTTCTTTAGTTTGAACATCTATTATAATTCACGTCCTGAGACATCTTCAATATATTGCGATTGAGCCTTGCTTTTTTTTGCAGAATTACTTTTTCCAGTAAATTCATGTTTTTACTTTTTTTGTTCAGAAGAAATGATAATCAAACAGAACCATAAACATTAAAAAACTGCTCCAGATCACAAACCCATAATTGCTGAAGGTCAAGAATCAATTCTGGGGAATGATGCCTGTATATCGGAGGGAGCCGTTGAAAGTGTGGTCGGAGAATATCCACGGCTGATTATTTCGTTCAAAACATAGGCTAGAGCTTTGGACCCGTTTTTGCTTCCGCAATGCATCAGAATTACCGCGTTCTTTTTGAGCTTTTTGCTGACTTTCGTAACGATGGAAGCTACGCTTGGTTCTTTCCAGTCAAGTGTATCAATAGTCCAGTAAATGGGTTTGTAACCGAGGGATTCAACAATTTTCTCGACTCTCTTATTTTCCGCACCGAAAGGAAACCGGAAAAAGGGAACTGGAAGCCGTCCAGTGGCGGAAGATATCGACTCTTCGGCTTTTTTGATTTGATCCGCTATTTTTTCAGAGCTGTAGCCGCTCATATCTGGGTGGGTCATGCTATGATTTGCAATTTCATGCCCCTGAGCAATGATTGTTTTCGCCAATTCCGGATTGTGAGTGACAAACTTTCCAGTCAAAAAGAAAGTCGATTTAACCCCTCTTTTACCAAGCTCTTCCAGAATTGTGGGCAAACCATCTGCATCAGCGCCTCCATCAAAGGTCAAAAAAACGCTTCCGCCCTCATCACCGGACAACCGCAATGGAACAGGAGGAGAATCCACTTTTAGCTCAGGAGGTTTGGGAATATGCTCTACTACTTTTTCAGTTTTTTCTTTGATTTCCCCCTGGGGCTTATTTTCCGAAAAGTTCTCTTCAATTCCGGGATAAATAATGTTTTCCGGTGGTTTAAATTGATCTTCGCCAGGTTTGAATCCATTTATCGGGGTTGGAATGGTATTGGAATTGCTGATTTCCACTTGAATTGCTGTCAGCCGATCATTGGCCTGAGAAAAACCGGAATTCAGTTTCAAACATTCCTCATAAGCTTGAATCGCCTCGGGAAACTGCTTCAAATCTTCGCGAAGAAGCCCCAGGTTATACCAGGTCCAGAAAGTTGGCTCAAACTGTAACCCGGTCTTATACCAATCCAGGGCTTCGTTAAAATACCCCATCCTTCGAAGAGCACTACCAATATTATTGTACAGATGGATATATTTTGGACTGATATCCAATGCTGAACGCCAAAGTTTAATTGCTTCCAAAAGACTCCCTCTTTTCGCTAACTCAATTCCGTAGGCATTAAGAGCCGCTATATTCTTTGGATCATGTTTTAGGACTTCCTTGATAAAATCGGCTGGGTCATTGGCAAAAAGCCGGAAAGCCAAAAAAATCAAAAAAAATCCAATTATTAAAAAATCAAATTTCCTTCTTTTAGCCATATAAATGGTCCCGTTCCTCATCAAAAGTCGAATATGAGTTCCACGCTTGTACTAAAGTAACCCTTACTGAGAAGAAGTAAATAAAATCAGAGAAAAGTCAAATAAATTTTGCATCTTCATGAAATTTCCGCACAGATTATAAAATTCGTTTTTGATGAGTTCGTTTTTTTGCAAAGTCGTGTTAATATGCAATCGAGTTAACCAAATTTTTTTCCAAGGAGGAAATAAATAATGTTTCGGAAGTTTATTTTTGTAGCAGTTTGTCTTTTTGTTTTTTGCGAAGTTATCGTCCCTGCATTTGCCCAAGACAACACCGGGAATACTGCTGAAAAAAGAAGACCTCAAGAAGTTGCCAAAACGAAAGCTCCTTCAAATGAAATGCCTGGAAATCCAGCAGCGATCCCAGCAGCTATCGTTGATGTCCAATATGATAACTGCCCACTATCGGGTGAAAAAGTTAAACCTGAAATTTCTGCAATATTTGAAGGAAAAATTTACCATTTCTGCAGTAACGATTGCCTGAATTCCTTCCAAAAAGATCCAAAAGCTGTAATAGCAAAAATCAAGGATGCGAAAGAAATTCCTTTGACTATCACCAATTTAGATGGAAAATGCCCCGCAACCGGAGAAAAGGCATCTGGTGAGGTTTTCATTGTCAGAGGGGATAAAATTACCTTTTATTGCTGCCCAAGTTGTATCGGAAAAGACAAATTGCCCGAAGAAAAACCTGGCAAGTAATCAAAATTCGTAAAAATCGGCATACTACAACTAGCAATAGTAGTGGCATCCAGCTTTACAGCTATTAAACATTGATACTGGTTTTAATTGTGGGTTAAGCTAGTTAGAATGCATTTTGCCATTCTTTGCCTGCAAAACTTATTTTCTCAGATCATGACAAAATAGGGGCTTTAACATTTTATTAAACCGCAGGAAAAGAATAGTGAGGTTTCATTTTTTCATGTTTCACGACAGTGTAGCAAAATTACTGAAAAAATCACCTTAAAATCCGCATGAACAGAGAAATACAAAATTAGGAGGAATATGTTTTTTTGTTCTACCAAGGTTTTCTGCATTTAGCCTTAAATTTGAGCTAAAATTACCAGCCAGCTTGCTAAAGTGTCTATTTAACTATTTTTTTAATTTGCTTGAAAAACACCAGTGAGGCATCCCGGATTTTTCGAAAATGCCAGTTCGTACAAAGCAAGAAAAATTTCAGAATTTACAGGCGCGTTGAATTGGGAGAGGCTCAGTTTAGAACAATTCTCCTCATACAACCCGCAGCAGGAAACTACCACCGACCTTGTCGGTGGCTTTTGGGGAGGAGCTCTATGGATAATGCCCTTCGCGTTCCTTCAGGAATGGAGTGTTTACCGAGGTTTAGTGACATAAGAAATTCTACCACTTTACGTAATCTTGTTCAGAAACACTCACCAACAATGTTGGTTCGTGATTTACTTGGGGCCTCCCGCCCCACACCCCACCACTGACTGCGGCAGTGGATTTGAGCGGCATAAAAAGTGGCATTTGAGGAAATTACATATCTCGATGACGCAATCAAAATCATTTCAGAAAACCGACAAGTACTTGATCCGATTTCCGGGATTGCAATTTCACGGACTACCTCTCCGATAGTTTTATCTGAAATTCAATGCATCCAGACACAGCCTTACCCAATTGGTTTTGACGAAACTTTGCTAAAAGAGCTTAGAGTTGCAAAACTGGCACGAACAAATTCCTTATTGAAAAGGCCAGTCAAAAAGCCTATTACGGTATCGTATTTTTCAGCAAAAGCATTAAAATTCCTCGAATCAAAAAACAACTCTGTAATACACTTTTTCTATCCAGCCATAGAACCTTAACTCTGGTTTTCCCTAATGAAAATTGATTTTTCCGAACTTAAAAATCTTGAATTTCCTAAAATCAGGTGGTTTTTCTTTTGTCTCGTTTTTTGGGGAATTCCGTTGTTATTGATCTGGTATAGTTCCTTCCAAGTACAGGAAGAAACAATGTCACGGTCAAACTCAAACATTGAAAAGCATCTCGAATTTGTTTTAAGCAAATTTGATCCGGGAGGAAGTACTTCTGGATTTTTCAAAAGTCTTTTGGGTAAAGCCTTCAATTGGACTTATGGGAAAGATTTCTCGCTTGTCAAAGCAAAAAAAATAAAGAACTACCTTAACAAAAGATTTCCCGGACTTTTCAAGTTTACTTACCTTGATGCCTCTGGAAACCTCATCGAACCTCTAACAGATTCAGAAGGAAGGTTAATCCCACGAACGCTTCTTAAAAATTTCTACGCTGACTTTCGCGATCTGAACCTCGAAAAGAATACTGAAGTCAATAAAAAGTGGAAACTATATCAGTCTTTTTTCGGGCCACTCGTTGACCCAAAAATCGCAGCATTAAACGACCATTTTCACGCCGCGGATTACCGTCGGGAAAAAGCTTTTGTTTATATTTCCAGCATTAGTCAGTATGGAATGTTCATAATCCACATTGCCAAACCTGATAACTGGGATTTCATAGGCGCAAGTTACCTGGTACAAAATCACAATTATCTAAATAAAAAACTCAAAGTATTTCTTCTGGACAGCAAAAACACTATCATTTCCGGAAGGACGTGGATCTCCGAGAATATTAGTAAATTTCAGAAGGTTATGAAAGAATTAGAAGAAAACTACTCCGGAACAACAATTTTCGGTAAGCAAATCTGGGCTCAAAGAATGATTTCCCCCGATCTTAAAGTGTGTGGATTTTCAGATTTTCCGGACAATAAAAAAATTCAACTAAGTAGAGAGCGGTTAACTCTTGTGATTATTGCAGTTTTTATTTTTCTTTCCTGGTTTAGCTATCTGGTGATTACAGGGAAAATTGCGCTATATCTTTCTATACACTTAAAATTAATTCTGCTTTTTCTTTTTTCTGCGGGGCTTCCGTTGGCTATTCTGACTTTCACGGCAGCAAAGTTCATCGAAGACAAAAGAAAGGTTCTCGAAAGTCAATTACATGCTGACGTTGAAAAGGCACTACTATTGTTTGATAAAAACTATCTTCAGTTTCAAGGCCGTCTTCAAATGAAATTAACTGACGGTTTTCAGTTTCTTCAAAACTATGAAGCAGATGTTCTTGAAAAAGCAAAACAATTAATGGAAGAGATTTGTAAACAATATGAGCCAACTTATTCGCGAATTTTGAATGAAAAGGGAGAAGAAGTTTGGAATGATTCAAAACTTGGAAAAAGCCAAGATGTTTCCATGCGTCCATTCAGGGAGGCAACCAAAAGCATTTTTAATATAATGAAGAAAGCAAACGAAGATATAGACATGGAAACTGATAATCAGATTTCAGCACTTTCGATGGCCATTGGAGGAGTGGGCATCGAAACGATTTTTTCCTATTTAACAAGGAACCTGGGAAAATTATCCCAAACGAACTTGGGAGGAGGAACTCAATTAACAGGTTTTTTTCCAATTACCGATTCGAAAGGGAAAACCAAATATCTCGGACTTTTTGCTTGGAACAGGAATTTTCTTGAAAGACGTTTCGTAGACACTTCCAAACTATTCATTTCTCAAAAATGGGGAAATTCGATTATCTATGCAAGCAACTTAAATAATCACAACTTCGACAGAATAGAAAAATTTAAAAACTTCTCAACAATCAAAGATTTTTTGTTCAAATTTCTAAAGAAAGTTGAGGGGAAAAATCAAACCCAGACAGACCGGTTCCAAATGCTCGATGAAACCATACTTTTAACCGGTGTAAAAGGAATGGAACTAAGCGAATACCATCTGATCGGTTTGACCTCAGACGATCAAATCAAACTTGAACTTAAAATGCTCAATTGGAAATTTAATATTTTTACAATTTCGATGCTCTTAATTAGCTTGACAGTGGGCGGATTCCTCGCCAAGAAATTCCTTGTACCTGTCGGTAATCTTTCCAATGGTGTTCAAGCGCTTAAAAAAAGGGAATTCTCTTACCAACTTCCCATACTCGATCACGACGAACTCGGAGATTTATCAGCAACTTTTAACGAAATGATGGTTGGACTGGCAGATCTTGAAGTAGCTAAAGTAGTACAAGAAAACCTTTTTCCTTCTTCCGGTTTTACAATGGGGAATTTTGATGTTTCAGGTTCCTGTACTTCGGCTTCCCAGGTAGGTGGAGATTATTTCGATTATTTTCCAATTTCTGACAGCAAATTTGCGGTTCTTTTAGGAGATGTCTCAGGACATGGAGTTGGCGCGGCGATGGTAATGGCCATGGCAAAAGCAGTCATTTCCACTCCGACTCACGTAGGAATGGATCCGGCGGAAGTTTTTGGAATTTTAAATAAACTCTTCATCGATACGTTAAAAAGAAAAAAAATGATGACTTTTTTCTACGGAATAATTGATTGCAATTCTGAGACCATTACATTTTCAAATGCCGGACAATCCTATCCCTACTTGATCAGAGACGGAGATGCTTCGCACATAGAAATGCCCAGCTCGCCACTTGGAACAAGGAAAAAAAATTCTTTTGTTTCAAGACAGATGAAAATTCAATCCAACGACATCATTTTGCTCTATTCAGATGGATTAATTGAAGCGATGACTCATGACGGAAAAATGCTTGGATATAACAGTCTGAAAAACGCTTTACCGACCCTGGTTGGCGAAAATGCTCACCAAACTGAAAAAAATATCAGAAAATGGCACGAAAGCGTTGTAAAGCCAGGCCCTTTGGCAGACGATATCACTGTTTTAATTCTGCAGCTCTGCAAAAGCCAACCAAGCCTTTCCTAAACTTGAGTTAAGGGCTTTGTACTGTTGGAAATTCCGCAAAACTTTCACTGTTATAAATCTTGTTTTATTTTTAGAAAATTTCACAGAAAATCGGTATTACAGATTCAGAATTCCTGACCCGTACATGAATTGATCGCTATTTTGCCGTATTGGTGCGGAATTTGAGAAAGCACTTTTTCCGGAAAAATTTGCCGACATTTCAAGACTTTCTCGAATAAAAAGTGTCATTTCAATATACTCCCGCATCAGGAAGTCTGAGATTACAAGAGCACAATATGCGCTTCGGAAAAACAATCCATCAAGGTGAACTTTTTCAACCCTTAAACTAGAGTTTAAGAAAATTTTTAGTTGCCCATTTTGAGGAAAGTTTTTCTTAAGCTTCGCTATCTGCCTTTCCAATCTCTTATACCAAGCATTTCAGAATGTAAATATCACGGTAGTTCTGGCACACGCCAATACTTGTGATATTCATATTCCTGCTCGGGAGATTATTTTTATGAGCGGCGTATTTTACAAGAACAAAATCAAAGCGAAGCGGCAAAACCAACCACTTCGATCCTCATGCAACGAAGAAAACCCTCTTGCAGCAGCTCTTAGCAAATTTGTAATCGTGTTTTGATTTTGAAAGACTCAGGAATCAAACTGTTCCAAATCCTGAACTTCAGCTTCGTCTGACTTTTCCTTGGTAAGAGACATTCTTATCAAGTTTTCAGCAGCCTGACTCCTGCTCAAATCCATTCCCTTGGCGTATCTGTCAAGTTGTCCTAAGACTTCCGGGGTCATCATTAGCGACACAGACATTTTAACGCCGTAAACCTGCTTCGGCCTGCCAGCTCCTGGCCTTTTTCCGCCTCTTTTGGAAATTCCAGTTCCCATATTTTCTATTCTTCCTAATGGCCCAAAATATATTCTTGGAGTGTCGTTATATTAAGGAAAAACCAAATTAATTTCAAGCTTTTTTTAATCCTATATTTGTGCTTCTTGCAACATTGTATAAAATTTGGTCAATAAACGTTTAAAACCCTAGATAAACCGAAATTGTCCAGATTTTCACAATCTCAGTTTTCTATTTTGGGGGGATGCTATTTTACTAAATTCAGCATTTAAGCTATGAACACCGTCTTCACTGATGAATTGACGGAAAAAATATTGAATTCGACCCACTTGTTTACAACAAATTCTCCTCAAAATTTCGAATCCAGGAGTTGTTCAGATTGCCTGTTTTAAAACAGGGCAAACGCTTACTTTTTGTTGATCTGATGCGATTAATCTTTTCAATGCCGTTTCATAAATCATATTTTTCTGCTAATATTTTTTTCAAAAAATGAGCTTTTTATACGAAATTCCCGGTAAAGTAGCTTCAACAGGAAACCTCGTAAAAGGTTGATTAACAGCGGAAAAAGTGTATGTTTGCCCTGTGTTTTAAAAAGCTTCTGGAATTTTTTTTTTTTTTATGCTAAAAATTTTTAGATTATCTGAATCTTGCAAATTAAGAATTTATCGTTTGGAGAAAAAATGTGAAGAGCCCGTCCCCAGATGAAAAGCCAGATTGCTTCGACTTAGCTCAAGCCAAATATTTCCATTGCGACCAACGCCAGTTCTTCACTTCAACTAAAATTGCAGTTTTGAGTTTTCGATTGCACACTTTAGACATTCTGCAAAAATATTTTTTTTATTTCTTTTTTGCTATTTTGCTTTCATTTCTTCATTCGTTACCATCGAATGCCCAAGCCACTGAACCAATTTCCAAACCAAAGCCACAAAGTTTCCCAGACTGGATGGACAAAGTAGAATTTCCAGGGCAATCAGACAAAAAATCCTTGCAGCCTATTGAACCCATTGATCCGGATCCAAAGTCAGAAAACGTTGTTTCCCCCCAAACTGGTTTTAAAGGAACAGTGAAGTTCCAAAAACCTGATTTTTCCAAATTATCGAAAATTCGCGGAAAAGCTCTAAAGGTTGAATATTCAAAAACTCCGTCTGGCAGCTCTACAACTCAAATTCAACAAGTTCAGGTATCCAATCTCGAGGAAGAGCAGAAACGAATTGATGAACTCGAAAAAATTATTTCTTCACTTCCAGACTCCCCTGAAAAAATTCAAAAAATGACAATTTTGGGGGAAAGAAAAAATAGACTTGCTGCTGCTAAAGAACTTGCAGCCCTTCCAACACAATCTGAATCAAATGAAAAATCAACAAACCTGACTCCCTATTATCTAAAACCGCTAGTGGAACCAACCACTCAAAAACACATCGAAAACCTCATTTCAATCATTAATAATGGAAAGCCTGAGGCAAGTGCAGCTAAAATTTCCTCACCAACAACTAAAATTCCTTCAAAAATTCCCAGACGATTTTATAAACCAAAAGGGGTTAAATCCATTTTCACTGAAATGAAAGAAGGGGAAATCTCGGACGAGCAATCTTTTGAAGAGAGTGAATAATGTTTGCAAATGCGAAACGGTTTCCGAAAGTAAAATTCCAAAAATTAACGCAATTTAAATAATCTGAATTATTGGAGGTTCTTGCAAAATTAGCAAATTCAAGTTTGCGAAAAATATCACAATGATCGTCAATCCTGAATTTCTTTT
>JADFXM010000010.1 GCA_015233565.1 Candidatus Rifleibacteriota bacterium | reverse complement strand
TGAACCCACCGAATTAGTTGGCCGTTCTCCAAATGAATTTATTCATCCTGACGACGAGCTTTCATTTTACGAAAATCTTCGGGCGATTAACATTTCTCCAAGGTAGATCACCTACGTGTTACTCACCCGTTCGCCACTTTCTTAGAATCAATATTGCTACCAAACCTAAGCACGTTCGACTTGCATGTGTTAGGCACGCCGCCAGCGTTAGTCCTGAGCCAGGATCAAACTCTTCACAAAAATTATTCAGTAACCCCTTATTCAGAGGCTTTCTTAACTTTTATAAAAAGTAACTCAAAGAGCTTCTTACGAAGCCCACCTAGCTTCTGATCTTCATTCTCTCGATCTTATTCTCAAATATCACTCCGCTTTCGCGGTACCCTTTAGGACAAGCCTCGAGGGTAAAATCGAGTTTACCACTTTTACTTCCCACTGTCAATATTCTTTTTTTCTTTTTTTTCTTTTTTTCCGGTACACTGCTTTTTCAGGTAACCAGATATTAATACTACCTGTAAAATTTGAAATTCCCCGTTATGACCTTTTTCCTGTCTGCTCATTTTCTTCCCCACCCAAAACCTAATTTCATAACCTCAAAATCATAGGTTTCAAGATTTTTTAAAACGTCTTCACCATTGGAAACCAATCGTGGAAAAAATCCTTCTTTTTTGGAGTTAGCCTTTAGCCTCTCGATAGAACGTCGAGCTTTGCAGAATGAGGTGTTCACGGCTGGTGCCACGTAGGTCGATACCAGTAGGCCCATTCCTGCTCGAGCAACTGTTCAGGCGGGCGGTGGCAAGTAGCCATCGCGAGGACAACCGGCTTTAATCGTCGCGCCTACAGAGTTCGGCATTTGAAGCTATGGGAAAATCTCGGAATATTTTGCTTGAAACAAAACGACTCGCTGTTGATGCTAGAAAGCCGGGTGAAAAATTGGTGGCTACACAAAAAAGCAACTTTTCGGGGGCATTTCGACAACCTAGTATGACATTCGCTAATTAACCATCCAATGCAACTCCAAAAAGCCACTTTGTACAATGAATTGTCTTCGTGAAAAAGACTCATTTTTTTCCGTACCACCGAGCTACGCGGTACTAATTACTATTGGAAGGTTGTTTAGCGAACTAACTACTAGTTCGGACTAGTGAAGCGAGTCCGAACTAGGAAATTTAATTGTTTTCTGAACTTTGAAATTTTGCTTCATTAAAGAACCCGAATGCTAAACCATCATTATTCCTTCTCTTGTTAGTGAGAAGATATTCGGAAAATACTTACCAAGCCAACTTTTTTAAGGTCTGGAAAATTTTATCAGCTGACAAACCGAATGAATCAAGCAATTCACCAGGTGTTCCTGATCTTGGTACACTATTAACTGCAACGTGAGTCCATTGTCTGATCAAACCCGAAGCACCACTTAGAACAGATTCGCCGATCCCACCTTCATAAGCATGTTCTTCAAAAACTGCCACAACACCATTACTCTTGGAAACCAATTTTTTCATCTCTGCGCTTGGAAATGGTTTTAAACAATAAAGATCAACCAACTCAATAGGGCAATCTTTTCCAAATTTCTCCAAAGCCTTTAATGCTTCGTGGACAATTACGCCTGAAGTGATTGCAGTAACTTTTGGTTTTTCACAATTCCTTAATATTTTTAGCCCCCCGATGGGAAATTTTTCATTTTTATCATAAAGCAAAGGATTAGAAGGTCTTGAAAGTCTGACATAGCCTGGACCCTTATGTGCAGCCAAGTTTAGGATACAATTATATGCAGAAACAGCATCAGATGGATAAAAAACAGCGCTGTTCTGAAGAGTTCTGAAACTCGCCAAATCTTCTAGAGCCATCTGAGAAGGACCGTCCTCGCCTATGGATATTCCAGCGTGAGTTCCTAAAAATTTAACATTCAAACCAGACAAAGAAGCCATCCGTATCTGGTCAAATGCTCGGCTCCAAAATGCTCCAAATGTAACAGCGAATGGGATCGCCCCACGGGCTGCCAATCCAGCAGCAATTCCTGCCATGTTCTGCTCTGCAATATAACATTCCACCCACCTTTCGGGGAATTTTTTATTGAACTCGTCAGCAAAAGTGGAATTTCCAGTGTCTCCATCAATTACCCAGATGCGTTCATCACTTTTGCCTAACGCTACTAAAGCTGCTCCAACAGCTTGCCTAGTTGCATAGTTCTTTCCATTTTCATAGGGAGGTTCCGCTGAAGGAATATTGATTGCCCGAGTTTCAACCTCCTTCATACTAATAGAAATTTTAGGAATATTAAATTCTGGAGGGGGAGGAGATTTCATGAGATCCCCTGAAACCTCAGCCAGAGCTTTTTCCAACTCTTCCCCCTTCTTCAAGGGCTTACCATGCCAACCATCTTTATTTTCAATAAAGGAGACACCATGCCCCTTAAAAGTTTTTGCAATAATGCATGCAGGCTTTCCTTTAACTTTTATTGCTCTTTCGAAAGCTCCAAGAATTTCGTTCAAATCATGGCCATCAACACTAAATACTTCCCATCCAAAGGCCTCTATTTTCCTTGCATAACTTCTCAAATCATGTCCATGCATAGTTTCCCGACTTTGCCCAAGTCTATTTACATCCACAATTGCGGTTAAATTTTCAGCTTTTAGATTAGCTCCTAAGGAAAATGATTCCCAAACTGATCCTTCAGCCAGTTCACCATCGCCCATCAGAACGAATGTTCTTTGATCACCTTTTAAAACTCGGTTCTGATAAATTGAGATTCCCAATCCAACTGCAAGTCCTTGCCCCAATGAGCCTGTAGCAACATCCACAAAAGGAAGGGAAGGCATTGGATGGCCTTCAATTCTCGAACCCATTTTCCTTAAAGTCAGAACTTCCTCATCCTTAAGAAAACCAGCTTCAGCCCATGCTGCATATAATGCAGGGGCGGCATGCCCTTTGGACAGAACCAATCGATCATTTGCGTGGGATCCAGGATTTTTTGGATCAAACCTCATCGTTTTAAAAAATAAGACTGCAAGTAAGTCCGCTGCAGAAAGACAAGAAGTGGGATGTCCAGAACCAGCTTCACTAGTAGATCTAAGAGACAGTGTTCTAATTCTTGCAGCACGATGCTTTAATTCCTTAATCATTGAACCGTTGTTTTCCATAAATTTCTCCTTTTCTGGAATCTACCGGGAATATTGTTTTCAAAAAAAATTTATTTAGCGTTATTGAAGTTTCGCACATTTTATAAATTGGCTTTCGACAACATTTTCATTATAGAGTGTATCAAATTTTATTCCAAATTGAGGTTTCATGAGCTTATTATATCCTAATTTTTTTTTGTTAAATCAGTATAATTTCACACAACTTCAAACAATGTTATAATAGCATTTCCAGGAAATATTGTCGTCAGAAACAAAGAATAAAAAGTCTAAAAAAAGGTGACATACATCATTGGGAATAACTTAAATTGCACGGTTTTCAAATAAAGAGAACAGGTGTTAAACTCTAAATAATTTTTTGAAACACTAAAAAAAGTTTTTATATCACGCAACCCGGACCAATTTGAAATTGAAACTAACAATTTGCTGGAGGGCAAAATGAAAAAATTTATTTCTTTTCTCGGCAGTCCCCATAAAAATGGAAACACAGGCACTATTATGAAACAAATTATCGAGGGTATTAAGTCGCAAAAAGCTGAAGTCACAGAGTATCACCTTAACTCCCTGAACGTGAAAGGGTGTCAGGCATGTATGTTTTGCCGAAAAAACCGCTGGTGTTCAGTTAAAGATGATATCAAGAATGTTTTTGAGGACATTACCAATAGTGATGGAATAGTTTTGGGTTCTCCAATCTATATGTATGGTATGACCGGTCAGACTAAATTACTGTTAGACAGGTTCTATTGTTTCTTGAATGACGATTTTTCTCATCGTCTTGGAGATGGGAAGAAAACAATTACTGTGTTCACACAGGGAAATCCCAATGAAAAGGCATTTGTGCCGTATTTTAATTCGGTCAAAGACATCCTTAAAAATTTGGGTTTTCTAGTGGAACATAATATCGTTGGATGCGGGTTCATGGGCCACGAAAAAGCAATTGAAAACAAAGGATTATTGGAAGGGGCATATAAAATTGGAGTAGAATTCGCCCGATAGGCCCTCAATACCGTTGCTTATTGCCCAGAATGAGTTGGGATAGATCAGGTGCGTGGTGGGTGTGCAAATTTTGTTATCAATCGAAATTAGCAAACTCACATGTTCGTTGTTCATTCTGGGTGCTAGAAGTTGTCGAAAAATCTCGGTACATTTTTTCCGGTAAAAAGTGGCTCGCTGTTGATGCCAAAAAGCGAGGCGAAAAAATGTGTGGGTATAGTAAAATATGAAAATCAGGGTGTTTTTCGGCAGACTCGTTAGAAGTTGTCGAACAATCTCGGTACATTTTGTTCGGTACAAAGCGGCTCCCTGTTGACGCCAAAAAGCAAAGCGAAAATTTGAATCGGAACATAAAAATATGAAAAATGGGAATTTTTCGACAGACTCGTTAACCCAGTTTTTTCCAGCAAATCACACCCGCTGAAAACAACATTAAAAAAGAACAAAAAAAGACAGCCCTGAATCCCAAATGTGAGGAAAGAAATCCAGCTAATAGCGGACCTGTAGCATTTTCAATAAGTTGGGAGGAAGACAAAAGGGACAACCCAGAAGCTGTTTTGTCATCGGGGGTAATTTTTGCCACAAGCGATTGAGATGACGTAGCGCATCCTGCCAAAAATATCCCCATAAAAAAGCGAGTCCCAACAAGGCTCAAAAAATCTTTGGAAAAAATAAAAAGAATAGCCCCAAAACTCATCCCAAAAGCTGTGAGATAAAAAGTCTTCGACGAATCGATGCGATCACTCAATTTTCCCCACTTGGCCACCAAAAGAACACATGGGATTCCTAACGCAGCGGTAATTATTCCTACTGCACTAGTAATCAGGTTTATTTTACCTAAAAGTTCCAGAGTAAAGAGGGGTAAAATTTGATTTATCATCATTAAAGAAGTGTTTATTAAAACTTGTGCGGCACAGATAACCCCTAGCCCAGGAATTATCTTTATCAAACCAACTATAACAAAAAATCCAATTTTTTTCTTTTTTTGAGTCTCCGGATCACCTAATGGGGCATCATTCGCGTTCCAGGCAACCAAAATTCCACTAACAAAGCAGCATGCACCAATAAACAAAAAGAGATTTCGAAAACCCAAAAAATCAGCGAATACACCCCCCAAAAGCGGTCCAACAAAAGTCCCTGCCAAAATCGCTGAGTTTAGAGTTCCCAGGGAATATCCAATGATTTCCTTTGGAGAAAGGCTCGCCATGAGGGCAATAGATGAAGCAATGAAACCACCAACACATCCTTGACATATTCTCAGAAAGAGAAGATGCCAAGGTGTTGTCGCAAAGCTCATTAGTCCAACTGTTATGGAGATTCCGAATACCGCTCTGAGCACCATTGCTTTCTTTCCAAACTTATCAGCCAAGGATCCCCAAATCGGGGACATTATTGCCGCTACCATAAAATTGACTGAAATTAGGATTCCAACCCAAATTCTTAATTGAGCATCATCTGAAACACCCATTTCCTTTAAAATAAATGGAAGAAATGAGCGTGAGCACGATATTTTATGGAAGTTTGATCAAAATAAATTAGGGCGAAAAGCACTAAAAACAAAAGCTAGCGACTAAAGGAAAAGCCTTTCAACAGAAGGTGTGTGGATTCTGCCTACTCCCTTGAGGAATTTGATCAGATTCTTGATTTTTCCCATGAAATAATTTGGCTCCACTCAAAACGGTGTGATGATGTTCATTCCTGACATGGCAATTAACTGAGCAACCCAAAGAAATCTCAGGGTTCTCTTCCAGGGTGGTGCATTTTCAAACATTTAAATTTGTCCCATTATCTCTTGATTTACCTATCTGGCTTCTGGTCATCTTATTAAAGTGAAAAAATTCCTAAATTCATATTTCCCAGCCTCGGGGATTTAAATTCAGACATCCCAATCTCGGGGATTTAAATTTGATACCATTTTTCGATTAATGAATCACCAAATTGCTTTGGAAGGCATCTTCTGATTTATTTTTGTGAATGTTGGTCTCAGAAAAAATTCAATCAAAAAGTATTCCAAAATCAGGAAAATATCTTTTGAAGCTATTTTCCAAGAAAATGCAAACTATCGATACCAGGAATTCTGAAATTGAGATTTTTCAAAAAATCAAAATTTGTTGCCACCCATTGACAATACTCAACCAACATGCATTCAATGCGGGTGGAATAGCAGAATCAATTCATGAAACAGATTTTGTCTTTATTGAATTGAAAATCAACTCGGCCAATTTTTCCCGAATTCCTGTTTTTTCTTTAAATTCCTGGAAAGAAACTTTTGAAACGTTTTGCAATGAGCCAAAAATCGAAAGTATTTTTTGAATCGTTTTCATCCCCACTCCTGGCAAAGAGAGCAATGCAGAGCGTATTACTCTTTTAGAGCGAGTTTGACTCTGAAAACTGTTGGCAAAGCGATGGGCTTCATCTCTTAAGTGAACAAGTATCTTTAAACTGTGGGATGCAAGCGGCAATTTGATTTGTCGATGATCAACCGAGTGTAGAATTTCTTCTCTTTTTGCCAACCCAAAAAGTGGAATGTCTACCCCGTTTTCATCAAGTGCCTTTTTTGCAGAACTTACCTGACCCGCTCCACCATCGACAATAATAAGGTCAGGTAACATGGATTTTTCTTTTAACAAGCGTTTTAATCTTCGATCCAATACCTCGCGAATTGAGGCGGGATCATCAATACCGGAAACATCTCGGATATGAAATCTTCTGTATTCTGATTTCTTTGGGGAACCATTAAAAAATACGACGAGAGATGCCACACAATCAGTTCCTTGGAGGTGAGAAATATCTATACATTCTATTCTCCACGGAGTTTTTTTCAATTCTAGGCTCTTCTCAAGTTCAATAATACCTTCAGCAACCCTGGGTTGCTCTTCCGATTTGATGTTTCTCAAAACTTCGACAGCATTTTCCTGAGCCAAATCAAGCAATCTTTTCCGTGCTCCGGATTTTAAATTTCCGATTCGGACATTTTTTCCGGATTTAGATTTCAAAAAACTCAAAATCGCTTCAAAAGGTTTTGGCTTCTTTGCAGCAAAAATTGTTTTGGGAATTAAATTTTTTTCATAAAATTGGAAAAATATGTCGCCGAATATTTCTTCTGATGAATTGCCAGAGGTTCTTTCAACGTGGATTACTCTATTTCCCAGTAACTTTCCACCTCGGACAAAAAAAACACTGGCAACAAGATGATCTGAACTTTCTGAAATTCCCCAGAAGTCGTTATTAAAAGGCTTTGGCATTTCGACTTTCTGTTTCGTAAAAAAGCTCTCAATTGCAAAAATAGTATCCCTCATTTCGGCGGCTTCTTCAAACCGAAAATGAGAGGACAATTCTGCCATTCTTTTTTTCATCGCCTCGGTATCAGGGTTTCTTTTTCCGCTTAAAAAGCCAAGAGCACCTTTAACGAAATTAGAATACTCCTCTTTAGTGATCACACCTAGACAAGGGCCTTTGCATAAGCCAAGAGAGTATTTTAAGCATGGTCTATTTCTATTCTTTTTGGAATCTATCGGTGAATTGCATGTGCATAATTTGAACGATTTTCCAAGAATTTCAAGAATAAATCTCAAACCTGATTCATCTGGAAAAGGGCCAAAATATCTGTTTCCATCACCGTAAAAAATTTTACGGACTTTCAAAATTCGCGGAAAATCTTCTTTCAAAGTAACAACCAAATAGGGGTGGGTCTTGCTATCTTTAAGCTGTACATTAAATCGTGGTTTATGTTTTTTTATTAGGTTGTTTTCAAGAATTAGGGCTTCGATTTCATTATTTGTCACAATAAAATCGATTTTTTTTATCAAAAAAACAAGTCTCGAAGTTTTATCATTTCGTTTATTTACTTTAAAATAGGAAGAAACACGTTTTTTCAGGTGTTTGGATTTTCCAACGTAAATTATTTGATCATTGGAATCCTGCATTATGTAAACCCCAGGTTTTCCGGGGAGGTGAGCCAAAAATAATTTCAAATCTTCCTTTTCAATCATTTCCCTTCCCAACTTTTTCTTGAAAACAGCCCTAAAATAAGCCCTAAAATCATAAAAATCCCTGCAAAAACCAGGAAAAAATTGCCTCCCAATGATGGATAGAAAAGATTTCCAACAAGGGAAGCCAATACACCCCTTATTCCCATCAAAAATAAATATACAGCAGTATAAGTTGGAATTGAATCCTGTTCAACATTTTTAATCAATAGTTGGGGCCAGGTCAAATCAAAACCAGCATTTTGGATTCCCAGAAGAAAATATGGGAAAGCAAGAAAATTGGTATTCGGCGAAAAAATGAAAAGCCAAGGAATAAAAATTCCCCACATAAACGAAAGAAAAAGCCCTCTTTGTGGACCTCTTCTACCAGTAAAACGTCCTAAAAAGGCATAGGAAAGTACAAGAGAAAAATTCGTCACAGCAGTTAGAGATCCTAGTTGAAAATGGGAAATTTCGAACTTTTCCACTAAAAAGTTTGGAAGAATGGCATTCACAATTAGATTTCCAAAACCATATAGCATAATAGTCAGGTTTAACCAGAGAAAAGGGAGATTTTCTTTAAAAGCTTTTCCAGCATCAAGAAGGTTAAAGTTCTTTGAATTAAAAACCGGCGAGAAGCTTTGAGGCATAATTCTCAAGAAGTTAATTGAAGAAATGAGCCCTGCCGATCCAGCAAGGAAAAAAGCTAGAACTCCATTTCCATTATCAATTAAAAGCCCACTGAGAACGGAACCTAAAATTTGACAAACTGCTTGGTAGGATCTGACATACCCCATTGCAGAGCTTCTTCCAGCGTTTGAGTACATCTCTCTTAACAATCTTGTATAGGCAGGAGTTGTCGCCATTTCGATAAACTGATTTGCCATAAAAACCGCAAGGATAGCCCACGGATCGGTAAACAAAGCAATTAACAAAACAATGGGCCGAAAAAGCATTGTTGGAAATGCAACCAGATTGATAGCTTTAAACCCATTGAAAAGTTTTAAAACTGGGAGGGAAAGCATTGCAGCAAAGAAAGGGATCCCCATGCACAAACCCATCTGAAGTGGGGACGCATTCATTTTTTTGAGAATCAAGGGAACAAATGGGTAGAAAAAACCCATGAACATCCCATAGTAAGCACCAGAAAGGGAATCGATGATAAAAACTTTTCGATCTTGTACTGGAACTTTATTTAATAATGGAAACATTTCCTATTGGTTGAAAAAGAAAACCTTTGAGCTTCTTGCAGTTTTTTCTAATTTTTGCATAATAGCCAGAAAGCAATTCAATGACAGCCAGTATTGTGAATTTTTTTTCAAATGAGAGTCTGCTAATTTTGCAAAAGCCTCCTTTGTCCATTTATTTTGAATAGCAGCAACTCATAGGTCTTGAAAAATAAAATGATTCATAAAAATACAACAATTAAGAACATCGCTGAAACAAAATTTTGATAATTTTCACTTCTGCCTTCAGCAAATATTTCACACTTTATCAAAGGTTGACTTAGGCCTGTTTTTGGTATTAGCCTTCGGACACCTTTTTGCACCCTTTCTATGCTCAGTTCCAGTTCGATCTCGTGAGGGCTAATTGCCATCGCTCCTCAGAACAGTCGCCCAAGCAAAAAAGGACGCGCACGTTAGTTGAGATATGTGACACTAGCCGCAATCGTCCCACTCTTCACAGCTCAACGTTAGCGGGCAACCTCTCTTTTTGGCAGGTTTCGCTTTAAGATAAATTAGAAATGCCTTTTAATTGCCTTTCAAGAAAATTTCTCAAGATTGCCAGGAAAGAATGTCGAAAGTCCATTTCAAAAATTGAAAAAAACGTTTCAAATTCAAAATTCCTTTTTTGAAAAGTTGTTCTTTCAAAATTAAGTCATTCTTTCAGAAGTGCACAGATCTTGTACCACACTTGATAAATTATCGCAAATTACAATTTTCCTAATTGTAACGCCCGTTCATTTTGTTTTTGCTGCAATTCATTAATTTCCTCATCGGAAAAACGAGTAAATTTTCCCTTATGAATTAACAATTCCCCGTTCACAATCGAAAGATCGACTTTGTCAGCGGAGCAAAAAACTAATGAGGCCAATGGATCACTTGAGCCACCAGCATGTCTAAGTCGGCCGAGTGGAAATCCAACAAGGTCAGCCTCATAACCAGCTTTTATATAGCCAATATCGTCACGCCCTAAGATTCGTGCCCCACCAGAAGTAGCATAATTTAACGCATCTAGGGCTGAAATACATTTCGCCCCTTTCAACACCCGTTGCAAAAGAAGACATTGCCTAACTTCCTGCATCATATTGGAACAATCATTACTTGCAGAGCCATCAACTGCCAATCCGATAGGAACACCGGCTTTATGCATCTCCACAATTGGAGCAATTCCTGACCCCAGACGCATATTACTAGTGGGGCAATGAGCCACTCCCCCCTTTGCTTCTCCCATGCGTGTGATTTCTTCTTGGGAAAAATGGATGGAATGTGCAAAAAACGAATTTTTATCCATCCAATTATATTTCTCCATTAATTCGAAAGGACGGCAACCATATTCCCTAATACAGTAATTTTCTTCATCCTTAGTTTCTGCAAGATGAGTGTGGGCCTTCAATCCTTTTGAGTTTGCGTATTTTTTTGCTTCGATCATCAATTCCGGCGTAACGGAAAAAGGTGAACAGGGGGCAACAATAATTCGTATCATTCCACCACTCTGAAATTGATGATAGTGAGAAACGAGTTCCTTTGTTTCCTGCATAATAGTATCTTCGGTTTGAACAACCGAATCCGGAGGCAATCCACCGTCTTTTTTCGATCTTGACATGCTTCCCCGACACAGGTGAAAACGGAGACCAGTTTGTTTTGCAGCTTCAATTTGCCTTTGATAAATAATAGCTTGTCCCTGTGGAACTAAATAGGAGTGATCAACAGCTGTAGTACAGCCACTTTCGAGTAGTTCCAGGGATGCTATCGTTGTCGAAAGCTTGAAATCTTCAGGAGTAAAATTCGCCCAAATTGGATAAAGATTAATCAACCACTCAAACAGTTCAGCATTTTGAACTTTCGGAAGATTTCTTGTTAAAGTTTGATAAAAATGATGGTGGGTGTTGACCAACCCCGGAATAATAACTAGTCCATCACAATAAATATTTCTGGCTCCTGCAGCTTTTTTGGAAACTTCAGCTTCTGGTCCGACTTCCTTTATTTTTGTCCCTTCAATTAAAATTGAAACGTTTTCTCTTAAAGGCTCAGATCCGCCTTCCCAGAAGAAAGAAACATTCTTTAAAAATAAATTCATTTTACTATCTCCTTATGTTAAAAAAAAAGTGTTGTCTTTAATTTCTTTAAACCTTCCACCATTAAAATTTAGCACATCTGCTTGGACACTTCAAGAAAGAGGGGGGAATGTTCTTCAAATCAATTGGATATAGATTGGATAGAAAAGGAATAAAAAATAACAGCTTTTCGGGAAAAATCCCTTTTCAACTACCAAAGTCTATAAATTTCCGGGATAACGAGGCTGTCGGAAAAGTCCGGTACATTGAATTCGTTACAAAACGACATTGATTTGATGCGCGAAAGCGGAGCGAAAAAACGGGTTGGTACATGAAATTATCCATTTTTAGGGTTTTTCCGACAGTCTGAACAATGGTGACAAGCCAATACTTGAAAAGAGTTTGCCATTCGGAAAAAACCAAGATGCTGGATTTCGACATTGAAATTTCTTCCCGACTTTTTTCTTGTCAAAATCAATCCTGTTTCCACGTCATTTTTTTTCTTCCCCTCAAACTCTGATACTACATAGAAAGAGCTGAGTATTTTTTATTTCGCAGAACCTGGCTATTCCGAAAAGTTCAAACTTCTGTTCCGACCACATAGAAAAAAATGATTGAAAAATTTTGGGGTGGCTGGTCGAATTCACTCTAAAGTTTGGTCGGATAGTTTTGGAATGGGTACTGCAAAAAATTGAAAAAGTTTTCGAAAACCAAATGCGAAAAAAATGACGCACCCAATTTTTAGATTGCCTTTGCAATTCATTTACTCCAGGCTCTTTCAATAGAAAATACCTATTTTTAATTAGGACACTTTTGTCACACAAAAAATATCAAAAAAGATATTTTCTCAATATTTAAAGGTTAGTGTAAAAAAATAAATACCACTGAAAAAAGATTAAAACTCGATAGAGGCAATAGCATTTGTATTAACAAAATAATTCTTAGAGGCTATAGTACAATAATTTATTATTGGCATCAAGTTTGCTTGAATATTCATTAGAACTCAAAATTAGGAGGAAAAAAATGGGTATTTTCAAAAAGATTTCATTAATCATTCGATCTAATCTGAGTGCGCTTCTCGATAAAGCCGAAGATCCTGAAAAGATGCTCGAACAAATTACTGCGGACATGATCGAGAACATGAGGGAAATCAAGTTACAATTAGCAAGGTCCATGAAAGACGAAAAAATGTTAGAAAAAAAAGTTGAAGAGAATGAAAAATTGGTTGAGGAATATCAAAAAAGAGCCTTGAATTCAGTAGAATCAAACGATGACAATCTTGCCCGAGAAGCCTTAAAAAGGAAAAAATCCTATTCAAGCATAGTTGAATCTCTGAAAAAAGAGCTCGAAGAGCAGAAAAAATCAGTGGAATTTTTGAGAACAAGCTATAAAGCACTAGAAGTGAAAATCGACGAAGCTAAATCGAAAAAACAGGTATTGCTTAGCAGGCAGAAAAGGGCAGAAACAAAGCTCGAAATGACTGACAATATTTCCACAATAAACAATCAAGCTGAGCTCTTTGAAACATTTGAACGAATGGCAGAAAAAATCGACCACAAAGAAGCTTTGGCATCAGCGGTCCAAGAAATTGAGAAGGTTTCAATTGAAGAGAAATTCGCAAAACTGGAGTTATCAAAAACCGTAGATGAAGAACTCAAGCTTTTGAAAAAAGAACTCAATAAGTAATTATCACTTTAGAACAAATTCAGATTTCCTTTAATGTTTAAAAAAGCGGACCCCTACACGACCCTCTAATCACGGGATTAGAAATAAATCTGTTCAACGCCGCGTTAGAAGCTGTCGAAAAATCTCGGTACATTTTGTTCGGTACAAAACGGCTCGCTTCTGATGCGAGAATGCGAGGCGTAGACTTGGGCGGGTACACAATAAAGCGAGTTTTAGGGGATTTTTCGACAGACTCGTTAGAAGCTGTCGAAAAATCTCGGCACATTTTGTTCGGTTCAAAGCGGCCCGCTGTTGATACTAGAAAGCGAGGCGAAAATTTGAATTGGTACATAAAAACATGAAAAATAGGGTATTTTTCGACAGACTCGTTAAACATTACCGGAAATCTGAATTTATTTTTTTTAGAAACAAATCTCTTTAAGAAAAGAATTTATACCAATCCAAAAAAATATGTGCATCACCCCAATAACATTGATTTGATCAAAATAGTTGGATTGGCATATTTTGCAAGAAAAGAAGGAACTTTCATGAAAATAAGGAGCCCTTACTGAAATAGTTGAAGCATTCCATTTCTGCCAGACCCAACTCCAATTTACGCAGACCTGAAGCACGAAATTGGTCGGAGGAACGAACTAATTGAAATTGGTATTTTATGCCTTATTGAAAGTTTTCGGTCAACCTTTCCCAGCGAAAAGGAGTAAAAATACTTGTCTAATAAACTTCCATCAAGCAAGTGCAGAAAATTTGGAAAAAATAATTTTTCGCAAATTTTTTTTGAATTGTATGATTAATTGTCCATGTCAATATGAATTTACTCTTTGTTGCTGAGTTTTCCTCACTGTGCTTGCTATGAAAAAGGGCTGAATGAGACAATCGACCTATACTTTCGGAAGGGTATTGTTGCTAAAAAAACGCAGTAACAAGAAGAAAACAGAAAATCATACCCAACAACAAAATATTCCAATCAATTGATTCCTCGAACTGCTCAAAAAAAGCTCCTCCCTCTGCGTTTTCTCTCTTGCTTTCTTCAACTAACCCATTTTCTCCTGCAAGTTCAGTTGTTTTTTCCGAATTATCCAACCCTTCCTTTGGGTCGATGGTCTTAGCTGATTCTCCGGATATTCCTGAAATGACATCTTTGGGATCGGAAATTTCGTCATTTGATGGCTCGGTAACTGCTCCCAAAGGCGTAGAATCTATTAAATCAACTTTTTTTTCGCTTTTTCCTTCTTGGGAAATGTTCTCGCTAGTTTTTTCTTCCATCTTCTTCTCCGTTATCAATCAAATTATTTTCTCTTAAAAATTCTTGCAGTTTAGGATTCATCTTATGTTTGGCTTTTAATTTTTCAATAATTGCCAAAGCACTCTTCTTTTGTCCGTTCTTGAACAATTTTTCAGTTAAATTATATTGTAAATCGAAATCTTCAGGTATTGAAGTCATTTTTTTTCTTGAAGTTTTTTCATCCACGGCAAAAAGCTCTTTTCCACATCCGGAACAAAAATTCTCGGCATTTCGAGAAACCACTCCACAACTACCACATAAAAAGGAATTTTGGCTAACCCAAACATAACCTTTTTTTACAACCTTTCCATTAATTTCAAACCCAGAATTCACCTCTTTAATAATTATTTTATCTGAAATTACATCTGAAAAAAAACATTTCACTGGAATATGGATTTTGGGATTAAATTCTAAACCTAAGCTTGGTATTTTTTTAAAATGGCCTTTCATTTCATAGAGTTGAAATATTTCCAATATTTTTTTCTGAATTTCAATTATTTCAGGAGAGTTTGGAATCTGGCTTTGGACATCCTGGAAAAAGTAAAAAAAACTTACCAGCTCGTCTGAAGCTATTTCTATTTTCTTATCAAATATTTTTTCCGAAGCAAAATTATCAAATCGGGCTAAAATGTCTCCCAATTTCTTTTCCAACTCTTTATTTTTACTGTTCAATCTCGCATTATTTTCAGTTAATTGTTTTATTTCATTTTTTTGGCTTTCAAGGAAAATAGTATCGTGGGAAGCCATTTCTTTTGAGAGCTTCTGGTTTTGCTTTTCTAAAAAATCAATTTTCGCTCTAAAAGAGGAAGTAATATTCTGCTCGATTTCACCCAAATTTGACGATAAAATCTGTTTTCGAAGAAGATCGGCTCCTTTTTCCAGCTCAATAATTCTTTCTTTGTCTTCGGGAAGTCCTCTCGGAGGTTGATTTTGAGAAATAATCAATTCTTCTTTGAGTGATTTATTCTTAAGTTCAAAATCACGTACTTTTTCCTGAAAAAACCCTGTTTGCATTTTCGCAAAACTCAATTTTTCTTCCAGGATCTTTTTTTCATTATTGAATTGCTGGGCTTCAGCCTGTAGTTTAAAAAGATTTTCCTGAAGTTCATTTACTTTTGGTTGAAATTTCGAAGCTGCTCTTTGAAATCCTTCCATTTCAATCGATATAAGAGATCCTTCTTTCTTCTTTAATTCCTCTTCCAATGAATTAACCTTAATTAAAAGGTCCTTTTTTTCGATTTTCAATTCAACTGAGTGGGCAGTAAGGCTTTCAATTAACTTAGAATTTTGCTTGTTTTGTTCTTCAAGTTGACTTTTCTTATAAAGCTCTTCTATTAGAGATTTTTCAATTTTTTTGTTGTTTTCCCTTAATGCCTGAATCTGATCCTGTGATTCCTTTAAATCTGGTTCGGGATCATCTTCAAAATGTTTTTCTTGGTTAATTTCCTGATTAATTGTCTGAATCTTCTCAAGCAGTGAATCTATTTCTTTAAGATTTTCATTTGTGGAATTATTCCTTTTGAGAATCGAAGATTTGGTTTTTAATAAAACCACCAAATCCAGAATTTTTTCTTTTAGAAAATTATTCATTTCAGGATTATCTCAGGAAAATCTTTAAGGAGTTGAATAGTTCGACACATCACATTGAAACTTCCTTGTTTCGAAAAAATAAAAAAATGTGGAAAAAAATTCAAAGACAGTGAGCTTCTTGCAATATTGTATAATTGTTGCACAAGGGCCAGAAAGCCATTCAATGATGGCCTGATTTGCAAACCTTTTCTCAAACGAAAATCTGCTAATTTTGCATGGACCACCAGTGTTAAAAATTACTACTTATTCAGGAATATATTCGTCAATCACTCTTTTAAAGCGATTCATGAAAACCAGGTCAAAAGTTTGGACAGATTCCGGAAAAAGCTCGCAAGCCACTGCTCTGACTTTTAAGACCAAATTGAGAGCTTCAGATCTGGACATTTTCGAATTCATAATTTTTAAAATTGCAGTATCAACAATTCCTTGTAAAAAAACAACTTTTCGATCTTCTTCTTTTACAAGTTTTTTATACAAATCGTTGAATGAATGACAATCTTCCATATTTAAAGAAAATGCCTCCCAGTAAGGGAGGCATTCTTTTCTAAAAAGTTACTTTTTCTGCAACAATTCGTTAATTTTATTTTCAAAAAGTTTAATATCATCGGCTCTAAAACCAGAATGAATAAAAGCTATTTTCCCATCTTTGTTAATAATAACTGAGCTGGGAGTGTATGAAAATCCATATTTTTCTGGAACAGAAAAGATGGGATCCAGAAGGACGGGATAGTTAATATTATTGTGAGCGGCCCAAGAAACCAACATTGGTTTTCCCAATAAATCAACACCGACAGCGATAACTTCCACTCCAGGAGTTTGCTCTTTAAGAGTCTTCAAGGCTTTCGCTTCCTGGAGGCATGAATAACAAGCACTTTGGATGAAAAAAAGAATAATCGGTTTTCCCAGATAATCTTTCAAATTCTCCATTTTATCTGTAGCGAGGTTGGGAAGAGTAAAATCGGGAGCTGGGTCGCCCATTTTAAGCTCAACTTCAGGTTCAACGGAATTTCCTTCACCACCAATGGAAACTTTACTGCTACCAGGCAAAGCTGAATCGCCTGAAAAAACCGGCAAAACAAAGAAAAGCGAAACAAAACAAAAAACGGAGCAAACCTTCGCAATTCTATTAAAATTACTGATAATCATAAGTACCATATTCTCCTTTTAGAAGATTGAAGGAGTCTAACATATCAATCGAAAGGGGTCAACGCAATATTTTTTTTGTTCAATTTATTTCCTGATTTGGTCATTATCTGAAGGGAATTGTGGCTGGTTCTAAGTTTTCTAAATTTCTTTCAATGGATGTGTATTATTTATACAATATCGCAAGATACGAAATAAAAATGTCGATAGGATAAGTAAGTAACTTCGAAAAGTTAAAATGACTGGGTTAATAAATTTCTTATGAATTCCAACAAAAATTACTACTATAAAATTTTTAAATTATTTTTCCTGGTACTATTTTTCTTTATTTTCTCCTCTTTTTTTGAAAAAAATTTCGCAACTGATGGGAAAATAACAGAAATTGAAGTAAAAGACCGGGAACGCATGCTGCAAAGGTTAAAATCTATCCGATTCAAACGGCCAGATGATTATTTGACCACATACAAAATTGGGAATCTTTATTTCAGTCTTCAAATGGAAGACGAAGCAATAAAAGAATATCGCCGATGCCTCAAGCTTAAACCAGATTTTCCCGCCGCCAAATGGTTTTTAATACAGGTTTTGATTTCCAAAGGCTATTTGGACGAGCCTTTCAAGCTTACCCGTGAGTTGATAGAAAAAGATCCATTGAATTATAAATATTATGATTTGGCTGGCAACATTTTGGTAAAACTAGATCAACGCGAGGTTGCAAAAGAATATTTCAAACGATCTGATGAGTTATTTTTTCCGAAGAAAGCAACAAATTAGAGCCTGTCTCAACATCAATCAGCCTAAATTTTGCCCAACCCAGCAATAATTGGACCTCGCAGAGATTGCATCCTTCCTATTACTTAAAACAAATCTTACTGGAAATTCACAGACTTTTTGAAGAAAAAGTGAATTATTAGATAAATTCTAGTAAAATTTCAGAATCATTAGTAAAATTCCAAAATCAAATTAGTATTACTTTCAATTTTTTTTCGGGAGGAAGTATGGCAAAATCAGTTGTAGCCATTCTAAAAACGAAGCCAGAAACGGTTCTTCGTGATTATCATGAGTTAATGAATCTTGCGGGATACCAAAAAATCCTTTCACCTTCAATTGATACTGCGTTGAAGATAAACATTTCCTGGCACTTTTTTTATCCTGCAGCATCAACTACCCCGTGGCAACTTGAGGGAGTCATTTCCGCCCTTAATAAAGATGGCTATCCCAACAATAAAATTCACGGTTGCCACAACAGGACGGTGGTTATTGATTCCCATTTAGGAGAACGAGAAAATAAGCATTTAGATGTTATCTCAAAATACAATTTAAGAAATGTTCATTTATACGAAAACGAAGATTGGGTAAACATCAAGGATGCAGTTGGCGATCTAACCAAAAAATTTATCTGTTTAAATGAGGTATTTCCCAAGGGCTTTTCAATTCCAAAAAGATTCATTGGGGAAAATATTATTCACTTGCCAACTGTGAAAACCCACGTTTTCACAACAACAACCGGGGCAATGAAAAACGCCTTTGGCGGCTTGTTAAATGAGCATAGACACTGGACCCATCCTGTTATTCACGAAACACTCGTCGATTTATTAATGATTCAAAAAAAGATTCATTCAGGAGTTTTTGCTGTAATGGACGGTACTTTCGCTGGAGATGGTCCCGGCCCCCGGTGTATGATTCCATACACAAAAAATGTCATACTTGCTTCTTCGGATCAAGTCGCAATTGATGCAGTTGCAGCCAAATTGATGGGTTTCGATCCACTAAAAGATATCAAATTCATTCGACTTGCTCATGAATTGGGCTTAGGCACTGGAAATCTTGAAGAGATCGAAATCGTTGGTGACAAAAGCGCACTTGAAGAAAAATGGAATTTTGTTGGCCCTTTTAAAGAAATGACATTTGCTTCAAGAAATCAACACAGAATTTACTGGGGACCATTAAAAAAACCTCTTGAATGGTCTCTTAAAACCTGGTTAGCACCCTGGGCTTATATCGCGTCAGTAATCTATCATGATCTGTTTTGGTATCCCATTTATGCGAAAAATAAAATAAAAAGAGTAATGCGAAGTGACTGGGGAAAATTATTTTTGAATTGGGAATCGAGAGAGATAGGTTCCACCAAAGAAGGATACTCAAATATTTCTTCTTTGCCCTCCAAAGACTTCAAAGTAGATACCAAACATTTTTGGGAAGGGTTAAGATTACTCGGCATGGCAGTAATAGAATCACCCGAGATGAAATTTAGCAAAAAACAATAAACAAGTCCCGCACTATAACGGGTAAATTCAACCATAGGAAGGGTTCAGAACTTAGCTTAAACACTCAATTGATAATTCCTGATTGAAGATGGCACCACTTGTATTAATGGGATACTGATCATATTTTTTCAATTTTGTTGACTTTGCACTGAGTTGCTTTTTTGACATTGTTTTTCAGGGGAAAAGAGTAAAAATACTTGTCTTATAAACCTGCACCAACGCCAGTGCAGAAAATTTGGAAAAAAATATTTTTCGCGATTTTTTTTTGAATTTTATGGGTAATTACCAATGTCAAAAAGAATTTACTCTTTGTTGCTGATTGTTAAACACCTCATAACACAAAAAGCTCGCAACCCCTCTTATGAAGAAGCCTTTGCAAATAAAATAAAATCCATGCAAAAGCAGCAAATTTTTTGTTTCCTAAAAATGAAAAAGTTATCTATCACAGATTTTTTGATTTTACTCTTTATTGCTGATTGTTTTTTTGGCCTATTGAAAAGTTTCAATTTTTGTCTTATATCAATAGGTATGAAGTTTTCTTCCCAACAAAAATTTATCTTCTGTGCATTGCTCATTTTCATTTTTAATTCATACACTGTCAATGCACAGAGCACGGCATCTGCAACTCCAAGGGCAAACATTTCCACTGAAAAACAAACCAAAGTTGATAAGATAGAATCAGGGGAAACCCCCTTCCCTATTCCCAGAATCCGTTTTGAAGTTGATCCATCTAAAGAACGGGGTCAACTTACAACCTCTCTTCAAATCGTAATTCTTCTTACAATTTTGAGTCTTGCTCCTTCAATTCTCATAATGCTTACAAGTTTCACTCGAATTCTTATTGTTTTAAATTTTGTCAGACGTGCCCTCACCACCCAGACAGAACCTAGCAATCAAATTATGATAGGATTAGCCTTGTTCATTACTTTTTATACCATGACCCCAGTGACTGATAAAATTTATAAAGATGCCTATCTGCCATATTCTAAAAGAGAAATCAACGAATATGAAGCTTTTAGCCGAACCTTGAAACCCATCAGAGAATTCATGTTTTCGCACGCAAGAAAAGCTGATCTTGGACTTTTTGCAAGCCTCGAAGGGGGAGCCAAACCCAAAACCCGCGAAGAGTATTCTACAATAGCATTAATTCCTGCGTTTCTGACCAGCGAAATACGTACCGGCTTTCAAATGGGAGTTATAATTTTCCTTCCCTTCCTTCTAATTGATTTAGTTATTGCAAGTATTCTAATGTCAATGGGAATGATGATGCTCCCACCAGCAATGATTTCATTGCCCTTTAAAATACTTTTATTTGTCATGGTGGATGGTTGGAACCTGATAATCAGGTCTCTAGTTCAAAGTTTTGGAGGAGGCGCTTGAACGAGACAACCATCATTCAGGTTTTAAACGAAACGCTTTACATGACTTTCGTAATTGCCGTGCCAGTCATGGGCATTGGAATGGTGGTAGGGGTTGCGGTAAGCATTTTTCAAACCCTTACTTCCATACAAGATCAGAGTCTTTCTTTTGTTCCAAAACTGATTACGACAATTGTTACAATTTTCCTCCTGGGGCCCTGGATTTTAAACAAAGTTATGGAATTCACCATCCGAATTCTTTCAAATTTGGCAAGTTTTGCAAAATAAATGACGGAAGAATTTTTAATAAAAGCTTCCGGTATTTTTTTCGTCACAATTATAAGAATTTCAGGGTTTTTCATGAATTTGCCCGCTTTTGGCGAAAGCATTGTTCCCGCTACGATCAAAGCTGGTTTATCCACAATTTGTTGTCTTCTAATGCTTCCCCATTTAATTCAAACACAAACTCTCCCAACAATGAGTACCCTGGGCTATGGTTTAATGGCAATAAAAGAACTTGGCATAGGGCTAACAATGGGTTTTGTAGTCATTATCACGATAGAGGGAATAAAATTTGCGGGTGCCCTAATTGGAGTGCAAATAGGCCTTTCATTTGTCCAGGTTGCCGACCCGGAATCCAACATTTCACAAGCAGTTTTTGCTGAATTTCTCCAACTTTTTGCCATTCTGATTTTTTTAATGCTTGAGGGACATTTGATTTTATTGAGAGTATTTTTTGAAAGTTTTGATTTGATCCCCCTTACTCAGATGGTGTTCACCGGTGATTTAGTTTCAAATATAATGGACCTGACTTCAAACATTTTCTGGTTAGGATTGCAGATTTCAATGCCTATTTTATGTGCTGCGATGCTTACTGATATCGCACTTGGAATTATTGCCAGAACAGTTCCAAGGTTAAATGTTTTTGAAATCGGTTTCGCATTGAAGTTGTCTTTGGGTTTTTCTTTAATGATTGTTTGCCTCCCATTCATTTCGGATATTACAAAAGCTTTGATTCAAAAAGTGTTTGGGAATGTATCTTTAATCTTAAATCTGATGTCCCCTAAAATAAAATGAGGATTTCGAACAAAACTCTCTGTTTTTCTGAGATTCCCTTTAACATTCAAATGTTTGCCGGGGATAAAACTGAGCCCGCTACGGGAAAAAGACGTGAAGAAGAGAGAAAAAGAGGAAACGTTCCAAAATCCGCCGACCTTTCTTCCGTAGTGGTTCTTTTTGCAATATTAATGGTTTTGAACTACACCGGAAATGATCTCATGAAGTATATGAGCGACTATATGAGATTTGTTTTGAGTCATGCAATATTTTTCCAGCTCGACGTAGCAAATGCATCACAATTAATCAACGGTTTATCGATAATTGCTTTAAAGTGTTTGGGCCCCATTCTTTTCATCGCTGTTCTTGCAGTAATAGCAGTAAATATTTACCAAATGGGTTTCATGTTTTCAGCAGATAGGCTTTTCGCTTTTGATTTTTCCCGGTTTAATCCATTTGCCAATTTTGGAAATCTTTTTTCCTGGAATTCTTTCGGAGAATTAGGCAGATCAATGCTGAAAATCGCAGTTGTTTCCTACGTTCCTTATTCAACTTTTCGCGATAAATTGCCCTCTATAATCAGATTGATCAATCTTGAACCTCTACGGGGAATGCGTTCCTTTTCAGAAATTGCATTTTGGATGGTAATAAAAATCATCGTTCTTTTCCTGATAATTTCAATCCTGGACTTTTATTTCCAACAATGGAGATATGAAGAAAACATTAAAATGTCCAAAGAAGAAATCAAAGAAGAGTTTAAACAAATGGAAGGAGATCCAAAAGTCAAGCAAAAGATCAGGGAAAAACAAAGAAAAATCGCCACCCAAAAAATGATGTCCGAAGTTCCTAAAGCCACAGTTGTAGTAACCAATCCGACACATATCGCTGTTGCAATCAGTTACGAGGAGATTTCCGGCACAGCCCCGAAAGTTGTTGCAATGGGAACCGGGCTAATTGCACAAAAAATAAAAGATATCGCCCGAGAAAATGACGTTCCAATTATCGAGAATAAACCTCTGGCACAAACTTTATATAAAATGGTGGATATCGGAGATGTAATTCCAGAGGAATTGTGGGGCACGGTTGCAGAACTCCTTGCACAAGTCTACAAAATGAGAGGGAAATTTTGACCTAAATTTTTCCTGAAATGAAAATACATCATGTGTGACCGCAGAAGGAAAACTTAATTTAAAAAGAAAATTTTCAAATTGTTTTTACTAAATCCTTTAAATAAACTCGAAAAAAAATTTTATTTTGAAAATTTTTCCCCTAAGCATTTTCGAAAGAAGAACTCTAAAATTTTGAAAATTGTAAAG
Source organism: Candidatus Rifleibacteriota bacterium (assembly GCA_015233565.1). Lineage (GTDB taxonomy): Bacteria > Muiribacteriota > Ozemobacteria > Ozemobacterales > Ozemobacteraceae > JADFXM01. The sequence continues at coordinate 148,381 of JADFXM010000010.1, read as the reverse complement.
GAAGCTTCGTGCGAAATTGTATAAGTTTTACACAGGTCTAATACTGATTTCCTGCATTTATCCCCTTTGAGAAATGGTTCACAAACCTTGAAAAACAATTTTTTAAGATCCCCTTTACCTTTTACTAGAAATCTGGTTTATTCTATGCACGGATGAAATAATTATCTGAACGTTCTGTGGAAAATGTAAACTATTAAAGAAGCAACATCCAAACAAGGGCACAGTAGATTTAATTTGTTTGTTTATAGGACTTCCAAGGAAAAGCAAGAATGGCTGATGCACAAGTAGCGAATCCGGTGTTGTCAATCGTTCCCTTTGCGGGACTATTAAAGAACCGAGATATTCTTTTCGCTATTGGCTTTGTTTCAGTAGTGGTAATGATGATTGTCCCAATTCCCACTTTTTTGCTTGATTTAATGCTGGCAGCAAACATTGCCCTATCCCTTGGAATACTTTTAATGTCCCTTTACACAAAAGAAGCACTTGAATTTTCGGTTTTCCCAAGCCTTTTGCTTTTAACAACTCTTTTCCGGTTATCCCTGAATGTTAGCACTACCAGGGTAATTTTGGCTGGTCAGGGAAAGGAAATCAGCATTATCCAGGCATTTGGGAATTTTGTAATTGGTGGAAATTATATTATCGGTTTCGTAATTTTTCTCATTCTAATGGTCATTCAATTCATGGTCATTACAAAAGGTGCCGGGCGCGTTGCTGAAGTGGCAGCTCGATTTACCCTGGATGCAATGCCTGGAAAACAAATGGCAATTGACGCCGATCTAAACACAGGCTTGATCACAAATGAAGAAGCAAAAGATCGCAGAAAAAAGATTCAACGTGAAGCGGACTATTTTGGATCAATGGACGGCGCCAGTAAATTTGTCCAGGGGGATGTGGTTGCCGGAATGATAATCACTGGAATTAACATCCTTGGTGGCCTGGCAATTGGAGTTTTTCAGAGAGGTGAGCCTGCAATTGATGCATTGAGAGCTTACTCACTATACACAATTGGAGATGGCTTGGTCACACAGATTCCCGCATTATTGATTTCGACTGCCACAGGTATCATAGTCACCCGTGCAAGTTCGGAAAATAACCTGGGAATGGAATTGACAGAACAGTTGTTTTCCCGACCCAAAATACTAGGGATCGGAGCTTTTCTGTTAGGTTTTTTAGCTTTGATACCCGGCCTTCCAAAATTCAGCTTTGGATTGTTGGCAATTATTTTCGGCTCGCTCGCATATTTAATGGATAAGCATGAAAAGGAAGAAGAAAAAGCGGTCGAAGAGAAAGTTAAGAAAGAGGAAGAAAAAGCTTCTACCAAGCCAGAAGATGTTTCTTCTCTCCTCACGATTGATTCATTAGAGATCGAAATAGGTTATAATTTAATCCCTTTGGTAGATGTTAATCAGGGCGGAGACCTCCTGAACCGGATAACCCTGATTCGTCGACAAATGGCTCTTGATCTAGGTTTAGTTGTACCACCTATCCGTATAAGAGACAATATTCAACTGCAGCCATCAACATATGTGATCAAAATAAAAGGCGTGGAAATTGATAGGAACGAGGTAATTGCAGATCAATTCTTAGCCATGGATCCAGGAACGGTCACTACCCCCGTTACCGGAATAGAAGTCAGAGAACCGGCTTTTGGACTTCCTGCTGTTTGGGTGACTCAAGCAATGCGGGAACGTGCAGAAATGGGAGGTTATACAGTGGTTGATCCTTCAACTGTAATTGCAACCCACCTCACGGAATTGGTAAGGAAAAACGCACACGAAATTTTTGGAAGACAGGAGCTTAAATCTTTGCTGGACAGTGTTAAAGCTTCTTATCCATTAATCGTCGAAGAAGTTGTTCCCTCTATTGTTCCAAATTCCATCTTGCTTCGTGTCCTTCAAAACCTTTTGAAAGAAGGTGTTTCCATCAGGAACATGGTTACTATCTTAGAATCCTTAGCTGATTGTAAAGGAATCACGGAAATAGATTTTCTAACAGAAGTAGCCAGACAAGGTCTTTCCAGACATATCTGCAAAACATTATTAGACGAATCAGGCATGCTTTCTGTAATTTCTCTGGATCCGCAATTAGAACAGAGACTTTCTTCAGCCCTCACCAAAGTTGAAGGTTCAACTCAACTTGCTTTAGAACCGCATTTTTCCTCGGAATTTTTAAATAAGTTGAAAGAAAAGATTGATGAATTGACCGCTGAAGGAAAAAATTCAATACTTCTATGTTCTTCTCCCCTACGATTAAGCTTGAAAAGGCTTACGGAAAGAATGGCTCCCAGATTGATTGTCCTAGGATACAATGAAATTCCATCCTCGGTCCAACTTCAATCCGTTGGATTGGTAAGGGTTTGAATAGAGAATAATGTCAGACCAAGCCCAATCTCTAAGGCAACTGAAAAGGTTTTTTGATTCGAGTTTCCCCATCCCGCAAAATCAGGTGGAAAGCTTTCTTGCCGGCTTACCTCGTCCCACACCATTTACAACGTTTTTGCTCCTGGTTCCGGAAAAATTGAAATATTTGAATTCAAGAGTTGAACTGTTTTTTAATAATATCGTTCCACTCGAAAATAGCATAGCCATCATTGACCAAAAGAGACTTTTCTCCACTTCCGGGATTAACTATCTAAAAATAAAAGTGATAAATGCTTTTGAAGACCATGAAATCGGCGAAAAGATGAAAGTTCGCCTGATTCCAAAGATTTGTGATTTAGAAGAAATTTATTCTTACCCCGTCCAAAAAAGAGTGGATCTTGCTAGAGATTTGTTTTCTCATTTAAATTTTTTGGATGAATTTTGGATCACGCTTCCACAGAATGAAATTTCAGTTGAAAATCCTTTTATACAATCCGCTGATTTTGCCTGCGTTTTGATTTCTGAAAAACTTGAGGAAATTGTTTATTCTTATGAACTAATCAAGTCCTTACACCGTTCGGGATTTTTTTCGCCATTTATTATTTTTTGTGCAAATTCAAATGAAATTCAGCATGGGGAAAGGGTTTTTGAAAGATTACAGGGCGTTGCAAGACAATTTCTTTCACTTGACCTATTGTATGGTGGAATGTTAATCTCAAGCGGAAAATCTGACGAGTTTAGTTCCCCTCAACAATTTACAAATATTGTTAATTCAATAGAAAAAAGGACAAGGAATTTTTTTCTTCGTTTCTCGGAAAGTTTTTTGAAGAAGAAATGAGCTCACATGGTTGAACAGATTGTAAAACCTATAGATTCGATTATAGCTGACTCCAGAAAGCAAATTCAGCCGTATGTTTTTAAGCGTCTTGAATCCAGACGTCCCAGACTTCCAGGGAAAAAAATTGCGAAAGTGATAACAATCACCTCTGGAAAAGGTGGTGTTGGAAAAACCAATCTGGTTGCAAACATGGCAATTTGCCTTGCTCAGGCAGGAAGAAAAGTAATCGTCCTGGACGCAGATCTGGGTTTGGCCAATATCGATGTAATTTTTGGAATTCGGCCAAAAAAAAATATCACTGAAGTCCTGAATGGAACGTGCACACTTGAAGAAGTGATTGTTCCAGGCCCCTGCGGAGTGCAAATTATTGCTGGCGGCTCTGGAATCAGTGAGTTGGCACATCTTAATCCCGAAGCCTCAAAAAGACTTTTTAGCGAGTTGCGGCTTTTAGAGGACAAAACAGATTACTTGCTTATTGATACCGGCGCGGGAATTTCACAAAATGTGATCTCCTTTTGCCTTGCAGCTGACCAGATAATTGTTGTGACAACTCCTGAACCCACAGCTTTGGCTGATGCCTATGGTGTAATAAAGGTAGTCAGCCAGCAACGCGAAGATTCCAACCTATGGGTTTTGGTAAACAGAGCAGAAAACCAGGATGAGGCTGGCTTTATTCTGAACAGGATTCAAACCGTTGCCTGGGATTTCTTAAAATTTCGAGTACAACATCTTGGGTATATTCCCCAAGATAAATTCATGTATTTGTCAGTCAGGCAACAAACGCCCCTGATGCTTTTCTCCCCTATGTCCCCAGCAGCTCTACAAATTAGATATATTATTTCCAACAACTTTTATGAAAAAACCACTGAAAACGATGTCAATAAAAATGAAATCAAAGGAATAGAAGGATTCATTGACCGCTTATCGAGGCTATGGAATTGGGAAAAAGCATGATAGTAAAGTCCAAGGAGGCGAATAATTTTGCCTAATAAACTCCCCTCATCAAAACATTTGTTAAAAAGATTCGTCGGGGATACTTATTTCGATGCTTTCTTGCAAGCTCAAAACGAAATGGGTGAAAACATAAGCGTTATTGCCTCCAAACCGATTCAAAAAAAATCATGGGGGGGAATTTTTACTCAGGAAATGGTCGAAATTACTGTAGCTGTTTTGCGTTCTGATGAGGAACGTCAGCAAAAATTCGCCCCTTCCAAACCTCTCCCTGCTGAAGATTTAACAGGTTCCATTAAAGTTTCCGAAATTCTCAAAGACAAACCTCGAACGCTCCCTACCCCATCTGTTCCGAGTATTCCCCTTAGGCCAACGGGCTCACAAAAACTGGTCTCAGATATTTACAAAACTATTGAGAATCAAAAAGAAGAAATCACAAAAATTCCGGAAAATCTGCCATATTCAAAGAAAAATGAACAATCCAAAACAAATTCTGCGAAAACAAATCTTCCTAAAGCAAACCCGACAAAAGCTAATCCGGCAAAAGAACTTCGGGACAGCGGAGATTCAATAGCACTTGAAAAGGCTCTTGAAGAAATTATGAAACAGAAAGAGGAAATTTCCACTCTTTCAAACGCAAATCAAGTAAGGGGAAGTTTAGTTCAAACAGCCTCAAAGAGTAAAATAACAATTGAAGAACTTGAAAGCAAAATAAAGGAAGTTTGTCAAATGCTTCAGGAAATGAGGCAATTTGTAGAGCCACCACCGGCCAAAAATTTTTCCAAAATTCCTGAAGGATTGAAAAAATTTCAAACAATATTAAAAGAGATAGATACTCCTGCATCTATTCAGGAAGAATTATTAAACGACCTGAGTTCTATTCCGGCCGACATCCTGCTGAATTACGATCAAGCGATTCCTGAAATACAGAATCTACTTAGAAAAAAGCTGAAATTTTCGAATATTTCAATTGATAACCACCAAAAAGGCCCCATTATTATGATTTTGATGGGTCCCACGGGAGTTGGAAAAACCACCACAATTGCGAAACTGGCCGCATCTTTCGCTTTAAACCTTTTTAACACAAAGCGAGTTGCCTTATTTACCTTGGATACTTATCGAATTGGAGCTTCCGCCCAGTTGTCACAATATGCCCAAATTATCGAAGCAGATTTTGAGATAATTTACGAAGTGGATGAAGTTAGACCCGCGATTGAGAAACATTTTAATAAAGACATAATACTTGTAGACACTGCAGGCAGATGTCAGAAGAATTATAAAGAACTCCAGGAATTAAAAGATTTTCTAGAATGTTTTCCTGATGCCCAAAGGTTTTTGGTATTAGATTCCACATCTAAGTACAACGATCTTGTTGAAAGGGAAAAAAGATTTGGTGAAGTTGGATACGATCATTTTATTTTCACCAAAGTTGATGAGACTAATTCATTTGGCCCACTACTAGGGATAATGGTGAAATCCGGAAAACCCACATCTTATATTACCTGTGGGCAATCAGTTCCTGACGATTTTAAAGTTGCCCAGGAATCATTTTTCTTTTCTTCTATTTTCAAATAATTTTTGTCTACCCAATGTTCACTATCGGGCTTAGAGGCTGTTGAAAAATATCAAATCACGAAGTATGCTAAAATAACGATTCGCTGAAATAAGCATGAATGCTGGGTCTAGAATTTTGAAGGGTACAAGAAGAAACATGTTTTAGGTATTTTTCGTCAGACTCGTTAGCAAATAAAATTTTTGAAATAATCATGAATTCAAGAAATTTTGAAGAATAATAATTTATGTTTGAATTCTCAAAAACTGTCTTCAACAGTAAATAACGGGAGTCCCACATATTTGCCATCAATTTAGTGTTTGCTTTTATTTTGCTTACCAATTGAATACGAAAAATTGAATAGATGTTGAAAGGAATTATATGAAAGGGAAAAAACAAGATTTTAAACCTCTTGAAAAAGTTAAAATAATTGGGGAAAGGATTAATAAAAAATTATGTGACAATCGGTATTTTGATACTTTTCGTATGTCCAAGTTTTCTAAATTTTCAAAAACCTGCTTAATTTTGTTTTTTCTACTTCTTTCCGCATCTTCCCCTCTTTTTGGGGGAAACCTGCTTGGAACTCTTTTCTCATTTTACCAAACCTACCAAGATGTAAACATGCTTCTGTGGTTAAGTGGCGATATAAAAGCAGAAAAGAGATTTGGTGAACAGGCAAAATGGTTTATTAATCTTACCAACAAGAAAGAAAAAAATCCCGAAACCAATCGGTGGGTCTCTTCAGTTTTCGAAAGATTGAAACCCCATTTTCGTGACCTTGGGTTAAACTACAATGTTACTGTAATACAGGGAAACGAAGTAAATGCGTTTGCAATTCCAGGCGGAAGCATCTTTGTTTACACAGGGATCCTTAAATTGGTCACTTCTGACGATGAGTTAGCAGCGGTTCTTGCACACGAATTGTCCCATGCAGAAAGAAGGCATTCACTTCAGATTCTAAGAACTAACGCAGCTTTCCAGCTCCTTTTGCAGAAGGCAGTGAAAAACAAAAATGACAGAAACACCTGGGGCCAGGTAGTCGGTGCCCTCACTTCGCTTCAATTCACACGAGAGCACGAAATTGAAGCCGATACTATGGGCCAGGAAAGAATGGCCCGAGCAGGGTTCAACCCAGCCGCTCAAGTATTATTATGGGAGAAATTTGTTCAAAAGTTTGGAACAGGTGACAAAGGATTACTAAAATATCTTGGCACCCATCCACCCTCCCAAGAGCGCGTGGAGAGAGCTCGAAGAGGTTTAGCCAAGCTTCAAGTGGCGGAGCAAAAAGATTTTTCACTTTCAGTGAATATTTTGGCTAACACAAAAGAAAACCTACTACAAAATAGTTCTTTTGAAAGCGACGTAAAAAACATCAATTTCCCAGATGCTTGGACAATAAAAGAAGGAAAATCCTACCCAACTTCTGAAGTCTCACTAACGGGAAAAAAATCACTCTGCCTTTGCGCTGAAAACCAAGTCAAATCAGTTAGAGTGGTTTCAGAATGGATTCCGGTAAGCACTTCAGAAAGTTATCTTTTAACCGGATGGATGCGTTCCCAAGATGGGTCTCAAAAAGGAAGCGTTGGAGCTGAAATTTATGATAAAAAGAAAAAATTGCTGGGTTTCATTTGGCCAGTAGTTTCCAAAGCGCCGGTTTCAAATAATTGGACCCCTTTTGAGGGCGTGTTTCAACCAGGATCTGATAAAATGAAAAATTTACCTCCAGACACGGCTTTTATTAAGATTCTGCTTCAAAACGGGCCAATTTCAAGCGGTGAAATTTGGTTTGACGATCTAAGATTGAAAAAGACGGCGACAAAAGATGAACCAAACCTGATCACCGACGGCGATTTTGAATACACTGAAGGAAATGGCTCTCCATCAGGAATAAATGGCACCACTGATTCCATCGCAAGAGATTTAGAAAAATTTAGAACTGGATACGCTTCGTTGCTAATTTCCCCACCGATCGAAAAAGATATTGAAATCGAGTTTAAACCTATTTCGACCAAGGATATTCCAGAAAAGAAAAATTTTAAAATATCCTGGAGCTACATGGGCTCAGATTCCATAAATGCCCAAATCAAAATAAATTCAATTCAGGACGGAGGAAAATTGCTAAATTTATCTGAAAAAAAACTTCTTGAAAAAGAGTTTGTTGCAAAACCCAATTTATGGGAAAACAATTCAGCCGATTTCGAGTTTAACCTTTCAAATGAAGAGAGGCAGCGAATAAATTCTTTTTCAGTAAAAATTTGCACTCACATGAAAGAGGGGCAAAAGCTCTGGTTGGATAATTTTGTGATGCGCTAGAAATACCATTAATTGCCTCTACATTAAGACTAGAAACTGTCGGGAAATAACGAAGTACAGGTTGATTGGGCTTTTCTTTTTTAACTTTTTGAAAAATGGTATCAGAGTTATATCCTTGAAAAGTGAAGTCTTAATTTGCATCGTTTCTCGGTCAATAGCTAGAATGCCTTGAGAAGCCATTTTCTAAAAATTTGGTTCCCTTTTTGTTCGAAGGTGAAAATTTGTGCCAATGCCAATCGTCCAAAATACTCGCCAAGAATTGCTGCTGAATTTGGAATTGAATTGAAAAAAATCTATCCATTTCAACAAATCAAAAACCTGTGAAAGAATTTTCATTTCACCAATTGACGGTTTTACCCTTTATGAGTACGCTTATAAAAAGGAATTATGGAGGGTTGAAGATGGCTCTAAAAATTATTAATAAACAAAAATTACTTTTCTTCTTATTCATTTTTTCGACTCTGACTATTTTCGCCCAAGGTAGTAACCCATTCCTTGAAGACCAGACAGTTAAAATAAATGCTGCATCAGCTTCTTCTTTAACCGGTTATACCCCTCAACCACCCCAAACAGTTTTTATAGGAAAACCTTGGGTTAATATTCGGTCAGGTCCAAATGTCAGTTACGACAGAATTAAAACTTTTCCTCAAGGATCATCTGGGGTAAAAGTATTGGAAAGCAATGGTTGGACCTTAGTTAATTTTGACAACGGGACATCTGGTTGGGTTAGAAGTGATTTATTGAGTGATACAAAGCCAGTTAGTACAGTATCGCAACCTGAAAAGAATTCACCGAAACAATATCTTGATTCAGCCTTTGAAAGGTGGGACAGAAATCTTGGCTCTACTTTTCTGAATTTTTCCAAACTCCCCTTTTATTGGAAACTATCCCGCGCCGGGAAAGCCCTTGCCCAAGGCAACTTTGAAGAAGCTTACGAATTGGCACAAATGGATGTTTCCCATCCATTACAGGCGCAATATATAATGGCAAAAGCCCTCTACGGTCTTGGGCGATACAACGAAGCCAAGTCAATTCTGAAAAACATTGAAGGAAAACTTGAAGACAAAGCTTTTCTTCAAAAAATTGACCAAATCACAAAGCCTTACATAGACGAACCAGTGGTTTTCAAATTTGGTGGATTCGACACAGTAGCTGATTTCCAAAAGAAAAAAGATTCAGGGGCACGACTTGGCCTTGAATCTGAAGAATATTACGACAAATTTGTAGATCTCAACACCTGGAAATGGAAATCTCCTCAAGCTTACAAAGATTTCCAGAAAATAGGAGGAATTGATTGCAGCGGATATGTACAGAGAGTCCTTCAGGAGACCTATAAAGACGCTGGTGCAAAATGGCCAATCCCCGGAAGAACTTCAGTCAGAGGCTTTACCGATAGCAATTATACAAAAGAGGTAAACCCAGGTTACCGACCGCCTCCTCCTCCTGACATAAAAGTGGGCGACATAATAACACTGGATTACGGCCATAACAGATATGGACATTCCATGATCTACCGAGGAACTGATTCAAAGGGAAATATTGAGGTTACTTACATGGGCGACACTCCGGTAAACACAATTCTAGATGATTACCATTTACAGTTTTACCAAGGAACATTCCGGATGAATGGTTTAGATAAGGTCAGGGACTCGCTTACAGCTTAAATTATATCCGTCTTCAAGAAGGATAGTCTCCGGGTTTGCCTCAAATTTTCGGGGTATGAAGGGTTAATATTCTACCCCCCAAATTTTGAGGCGATTCGTTTTTTTGAGGAAGGTTGTTTTTTTAGGCGGAACAGCTGAACACTTACAAAAATACAGGAACAAGTCGAATATAATTTATATGAAAAAAAAGAAATTATTGGAAAAAAAATTCTTTTTTTTATTTTTTCTCATAGGCTATTTTTTATTATTTGGCCATATCTCACCCACTTTTTGTGGAGAGGAGTATTCCACGATTTTTAAGGGACATTTTGGCCCGGGTGAATCAGATGTAGGAATTAAATTTCTTACCCCAGATATTCTTCCGGAAACACCGTTTTGTGGTCCAGGCGGATTCTTCCCAGATAAAGAAGAAAGAATCTGGATTTCCGATTCAATTCAAAAAAAGCTGAAGGCCTTTTCAGCTTCAGAAAGTTTTTCCATCGAGATCCCTGCCAAAAAATTAGGCGACCTTTGCATCAAAAATGGTCAGGTTTTCTTATGCACAAAGGATCCCGATTGTATTATGATAATTGATATCCAATCAAAAAAAGTGAAAAGAACAATCCCACTCAATTACAATACTCCGAGAAGAATTTTGGTAGTAGATGAAAACCATTTAGCAGTCGAAGAAACCGATGGAAATTGTTGGATTATTTTTAACGGAATCCCTGAACTGCATCCCGCCCAAGTAATTGAAGCAGTCGGGAACACCGAAAAGCTTTTCGGAATATCCAATACTTTCGAAAATGATTCTAGAAACATAGTTTATTGTGGGTGGGAAAAAGAAAAAAACGACCCCGAGATTTTTTCTCACTTAAAATTGCCGGAAAACAGAATCGTTTTCTCTAAAGTCATGGGATACTCAGAAACAAACGAATCTTTAATGGTGGGATGCGTTCTGGCTTCACAACCCAATTCACTTTCAGTTATTTCTTTTGATTCAAATGGAGCTCAAAAAGAGTTAGGAAGTTTGCCTTTGCAGGAATCAATCTATCTTCCATCTCAGTGGGTTTTCGCAAATGGGAATTCATTTTACGGATTATCAGCCACCGCTACCGAGTTCAAAATCATCAAAAAGAAGATGAAATTTCAAAAATGATTGGAACAAAAGATTTCGGAATTTTTTCGAAATTTCCAACGAAACTTAGCAAGTAAAATATTAATCTATTTTCGCCAAAAGCCTTAAATAAAAAAATACAAGTCTTTTTTTTACTTTTTTTTTGTTCTAAACTCTACCTTTAAAAAATAACCAAATTTTCCTTTTGATTGCAGAGGTATTTTATGTCTAATGATGCTACCGAAAAAATTATTGAAAAACTCTTTCAATCCCCCCTGGAAGAAGCAACAATTTCGCTCGGAAAGAAAATACATCCACAAAAAATTCAATTTTGCCTAGTTATCTTTGTTTTTTCCCTTCTTTTTTATCAACTTGGCAAGATAAGTCTTCAAGAGACAACAGAAACAAAAATTGCCTCAACATCCCGATTGATGATCGAAACAAACAATTTTTCAATCCCCTTCAACAACGGGAAAATGGATTTATCAATTCCACCGCTCACTTATTGGTTATCAGCAGCAGGTTTAAAACTTTTTGGAAATGATGAATTCGGAGCAAGAGTTTTTGTCCCTATTGCAGGATTACTAACCGTAATCGGTTGCCATAAAATTGGTTTAATCCTTTTCGGATCAAGAACCGCATTATTATCTACTCTGGTTCTCATGACCAGTTGTTTTTTTTCTTTTGAATTTAAAAAGTTGAGTGTTTTTCCTTTTTCGGTGTTATGGCAAACCTGGATGATTTATTCATTATTTAAAGCACAAAGAAGTTCTAAAAAGGGATTTATTTTATACTTTTGGTTTTTTGCAGCCCTTGCTTTTCTAACTGAAGGTCCAGCCAGCCTAATTCCTTTAGCAGGTCTGATTCCTTGTTCAATCATTTTCGGAAAAGGAGATCAAATAAAAAAAGTTCTTTTGGATAGGCTGGGCTGGTTGATTTTTTTCTTTTTAGGCCTGGGATGGTTCATCTGGATGGCTTTAACAACTAACGAAGCTTTTTTATTTTTTATTAAAACCTGGTTTCTTTACCCTCTAACTAATATTATTCAAATAAACGATCGAAAAATCCCATTTTACTTTTTGTGGGCAACCTTAATAGGATTTTTTCCCTGGACTTTCTTTTTCCTTGCTGGAATTAACAAATCCTTTCGGGAAGCCAGAAATCCGGAAAATGAAAACCATTTACTGTTGCTTTCCTGGTTGATAATACCAACAATTATTCTTTCCTTCAGCAAAAACATCGAGCTTGGAGATGTATTAAAACTTGCCCTGCCCATCTCACTGATTTGCGGAAGTTACCTAGCTTCAAAACTTCACTTTGCGCAGGATGAAACCTTTTCCTTCAAGCTTGAATCGGCTTTTACCTTAGTAACAATGGCTTTTCTTGGATTACTATTGGTTTACGCCTCTTGGTCAGGGGCAATCCCTGATCCGTCTTTAGCAAAGGTCACTTTTTTCCTGTCAATGCATTTTTTGTTTTTGGTTATTTTTGGATATTCTTCAATTCAAATGGACTTCACAAAAGGAATGATCCTGGGTTTGGCAATTACTGTTCCCGGGATAATCTTTTTTGCACTTCCAGGGATTGCAGGCGATGAGCAATTTTGGGCGGGAAAATTTTTTCCGGGTTCCAGAGAGATTCTGAAAAAAGTGGCACAACTCCCCCCAACATCGCAAGTGATCAATCTTTGTAATAGCCTTTATGGAATTCCATTTTATACCGGGAAGGTTGTTAACACGATTGAAAATGACGGAAAATTTGAAAATAGTCTTCTTTTCAAGGAAAAACTTAGATCAGTAGCTTCTGAAGGAACATTTTTATTAATTTCCCCAGAGGATCTGGATTTTCTTTCCCAACTCTCCGGGCGAGAATTAAAGGAGAACTTTTCGAAAGGGAAGTGGTCTTTATGCTGTTTCGGCAAGGAGTTAAAAACTACCGAAGATGAATCCCTGACAAGTTCAGACACCAAACAGCTTTCCAGTTCCAAGGAAACTGCTTCCCAAGCAAAAGAGCTTTCCAAAGCTCTCTCCTCTTCAACTTTCTCGATTTCTTCCGCCTCCACAGAAATAACTAAGAAAGAAAAGCAAACGGAGAAACCATCGGATTCAAAAAGCAATGCCATTCAAAAAAAGGCCCAAGATAACTCTCAAGTTGTCAAGTCCAGCGATGGCAAGAATAAAAAAACAAAGTCTAAAAAGTAATAGGCATTATTAATATTTGGAATTCTATTTGAAATGCAACTTGGTATATAATTAAATTAGGTGGTTTTCCAAGTGAAGATAAATAGGCGTGAATTTCTAAGTTTTCTTGCAAGCGGATGTCTTCTTGCTTCCTATGGTTTAAAGCCAACATTCAGTTTTCCGGAAAGCAAACTGGTACCAACTGAAGCAAAATTCTGGGAAAAATCCGGCGAGGGAACAACACATTGTCTGTTGTGTCCAAACGGGTGTATCAGAGGGGAAGGCGAAAGAAGCAGATGTGGAGTAAGAGAAACAAGAGGTGGTGAATTAAAAACACTTGTTTATTCTTCCCCATGTGTTTTGGCACTTGATCCAGTTGAGAAATGTCCTTTATTTCATTTTACAAAAGGTGGGAATGCTTTATCCATAGCAACTGCAGGGTGTAACTTATCGTGTGGTTACTGCCAAAACTGGCAATTTTCCCAAAAGAAACCCGAAGAAGTTGAATGTTTTTCTCTCCCTCCTTCTCAAGTAGTAGACAAAGCAAAAGAGTACAAGGCCTCATCGATAGCTTTCTTTTATACTGAGCCGACGATTGCCTATGAATATATTTTGGATATTGCAACTGAGGCTAAAAAAGTAAATTTTCCAACCATAATGGTGACTGCTGGGTACATAAATCCTGAACCCTTAAAAACTCTTCTTCCTTTAATCGATTCTTTCACAATAGGACTAAAAGGATTCAGCGAAAAATATTATTCGGAAGTAATTGGAGGCACCCTGAGACCGGTTCTTTCAACTATAGAGACCGTTGCCGCAGCAAAAAATCATTTTGAAATAGTCACGCTACTTCTGCCCACATTGAATGACAACTTTGATGATATCAAAAAAGGGATGAAGTGGTTTGCAAAATTGTTTGGCAGAAACATTCCTTATCATTTTTCCCGATTTTCTCCACAATATAAGCTAAAACGGCTTCCTCCAACTCCGATTCAAACTCTGGAGACTGCAAGAAGAATTGCTCAGGAAGAGGGTTTGAATTATGTATATACCGGAAATGTACCCGGGCACGAAGGGAACCACACATATTGTCCAAAATGCAAAAATACGATAATCGAGAGATTAGGTTTTCAAATTCTCAAAAACAATTTGAATGCTGGAAAATGTCCAAGCTGCGGAGAAGTGATTCCAGGTGTATGGTCATAAGGGATTGTTTTCTAGAATTCTTGTAATTTAAAATTTATCTGAAAGAGGAAAGAGTTATGGGAAAAAGAAAGGTATTTTTCGTTATTTTTTTGTGTTTCTTGTTTTCTGAAAGTTTGGCAACTATAGCGCGTGAAGTCAAACCCGATCCGGAAATAGAAAAACTTCGCGAAGAAATTTCCCTATTAAATCTGTTAAGAGGACTTTATTTAACAACTGATCAAATTGACAAGCTTTATGAAAAAGCGAAAATAGCTGAGGAAATCAGGGAAAAACATTTTCAAGACCTCCAGAATCTAAAAAAGGATGTCGTTTCCAACTTTTCCAGCCTTAAAGATTCGCTGTATCAATCACCTGGTTTGGAAGAAAAAGCTCAAAGTGAAGCAAATAAAGCAGAAAAACCTCTGAAAGATACGAACGGAGCTGCTAAAGATAAGGTTGCTCAGCTTGAAGATGACACAATGAAGATTCTAACCGAAGCTCAGATGTCCATTTTGGATGGGTTCAAACCCTGTTTGATCCCTCCCAAGGATTTGAAAAACCCGGTAAGAGTCGGGCAAGCTGGGAATGAAGGGCATTTAATCAAGCTTGCAGAGTTGATATTTCTCGCACCTGATGATGTATGGAAAACCCGCGGAGATAAATTTTTGGACAAGGTCATGATTAAAATGCAGGAAGAAGCAGGTGAGATGAGTAAATCCACTCAGGAAGATCTAAAGAATCGGCTATACAAAATTTCCGACAAGATCAGGTCTTTGAAAAAAGTGGATTTCGAGTTACAAAAGCCAAAATTAGCGGATGAACTATTATTAATTAACCCCCACAAAGCCCTAAAACAAGGACATAGGCAAAATGGCCAAGTTGCACGTTTTCTCTTAACAACCACCGCATTGGAAGTTCTTCCTAAATGGAAAGCCAGCGTAATAAAATATCCAAAATTACTGGACTGTGGCTGTGAAGATGGGAAAGGAACCGAAAATGACAAACTTGAAGCTGATTTCCAAAAAATGGGAGAAAATTTAACCAAACAACTAACAAACTTGTACAAAAAGCGTGTGGGGTTTGGAGGTTTACCTTCCCAAGCACAATTTTTGGCTCCCGTAATTAAATCCTTCCAGGAAAGAGATCAAAAGGGACTCGCAAAAGCCGTCCTGGATGACATGGATCAATTAACCCGTGCAGAATGCGACAAGCCCCTGCAAAATACCTGGGCTAACATTGTTAGGCGGATTTCTCAGGCCACAAATTTGCCACTTTTAAATAAAGAAAATGACCCATATGATTTTTTCTCAGAATTTCAGGATGCCCAAAAAGAAACAATGCCAGAGAAAGCTTGCATTGCAATGCAGAATTTAGCACATTGCATCTATGGATTCCTTGAAAGATAAAAAATCTCTTAAAAGAGCTTCTTGCAATATTGTATATTTTTTGCACAATAGCCAGAAAGTAATTCAATGGCGGTCAGTATTGTGAATTATTCTCAAAGGAGGGCCTGCTAATTTTGCAAGAACCTCAAAATACTGAAAAATGACAAAATTGATTGTCGTTTCAATGTTATTAGGGATTTATGCAAATTTATCCCAGATAGCTGCATTCAGGTTATTTTTCAGTATTTTTAGCGGTTCTGAATTGCATCTGGGGCTCTTCCTCGGGGTTTGGTTATTTTTTATTGCGTTTGGTTCATTTCTAGGCAATCGTTCGCTCTTTTCAATTCGCAGTCTTTTGTTTTTTTGTTTTTTGAGCCCTTTTTTTTCATTGTTTTTTGGCTTATTGATGCTGAAAAATGTGAATTTCGAAAAGGGCGCTTTTATTTCTGCGGCACAGAGTTTGTTGTTTCTTCTATTATTTGTCCCTCCAATTTCAATCCCAATAGGGGCATTAATTCCTCTTTTAGTGAAAAAATTCAATTCAACAATAGCATTTCCATATTCATTTGAATCATTGGGTTCATTCTTGGGAGGATTTCTTTTTTCTTTTATTTTTCAAGGAAAAGCTCTGTCCATCGAAATTTTTCTGGCCCTTCCAATCTTAATTCTCCTCATCATGGTTTTTTTTTGGAATTTCAACAAACTAATATTACTTTCAATTCCAATTTTTGTTCTATTAATCACGTTCTCCCAATCAAAAATCGAAGATTTTTTTGAAATTTTCATTTGGAAAACTTTTCAACCCTCAATGGAACTGGAGCAAAGCACCGAAACTCCATATGGAAAAATCCAATTAGGAAATTATTCCGGACAAAAAAGTCTCTTTCTAAATGGCCATTATGTTGACAGCTGGCCAGATTACACATCTGCTGAAGAAAAAATTCATTTTTTTATGAGCGCAATTTCCTCTCCATCAAAAATATTGATTTTGGGCATTCCCAATCCCGACTTTTTAAGGGAACTAAAAAAATATTCTGACACAAAGATTGACGTTGTGGAAATTGATGAGATCTTATTAAAAACAATTACGGAAAATTCTGTTTCTGACAAACAAGTCAAATTCATTTGCGAGGATCCTCGAAAATTTATCAATTTCACTACTGAAAAATATGATGGAATATTAATTTTGGGAGGAGACCCTGTATATCTCGCGGATAATCGCCTTTTTACATTCCAGGCCTATGACTCTATTTCGCGGATATTGGCAAAAAGAGGGGTTTTTGCAACCACTGTTTCAGGCTGTGAAAATTATTTGGGGGAAGAAATGCAGGAAGTAATTCTTTCTTTTGACCAGACATTAAAACGAGTTTTTCCGGAGGTGTATGCTATTCCAGGAGAAAGAATCACTTTTTTGGCTTCAAATGAGAAAGATTCTTTTCCCAAGACACCTGAGGGTTTTATAAAAAATTTTATGGAAAAAAAAATTCCAACTTTGTCTTTTAGTCAATTTTCGATAAAAAATTTAATGCTCCAATTCAGAATGGATGAACTTCATAAGTGGCTGGCCCAAAAAAAGGAATTTTCAATAAACTCAGACGTCAATCCCAAATCATTCAGCCGACAACTTCAACTCTGGGATATTTATAGTAATTCGAAACTCTCCGGTTTGATAGGCTTTTTCTCCAAAATGACCCTTGAAAAGACTTTATTAATAATAATTTTTTGCTTTCTAATAGCAAATTATGCTTTTTGGAAATTTAATTGGAAGCTTGATGTTCTTGTTCCTTCAACTTGCGCAGGAATCTCTGGCTTTATTTCGTTATTGGGGGAGATGTGCTTTATCTTTTTGTTTCAAATCAGAGAGGGTGCTATGCACAGAATGACCGCTTTTTTCTTTGGTACATTCATGCTGGGACTTTCTTTTGGAGCAGTAATTGGGCATAAATTTATCTCAAACTGTAGAACGGAAATTTTCAAAAAATCACTTTTTTTGGTAAAAATATTTCAAGGAATATTCTTTTTGTTTTTTTTCATTTTCAGCTACCGATCAGATTTTCATACTCTCATTTTTGTAGCCACAGGAATTTTCACCATTTCATTTTTGGCCGGATTTGAATTTCCTATTATTGAAAAGATACTTGAAAAGAATAAAAAAAGAATTTACAAAAAAGAATTCATTGCATCTTTATTGTTAATAACAGACAATTGTGGGGGAGTATTCGGTTCTTTATTATCGGGAATTTGGCTTTTTCCCATCCTCGGAGTTAGCGGAACTCTGGCGATGTGTTTTGTGTTTTCAATAGGTGCGGCTTTTTCAATTCACCTTCACAGGGACAGAATTTTCAATTCAAATTAGACCGAAGCTCCAAGGCATTCTCGAAATATTCAGCCCCCACCGGGCAACAAAGCATCCACAATTAGTTTGAACAATATTTCCTATTTTTTCCTACAAAAAAAGAAAAAACTACTTGTTTTTTTCTTCGCCAAATATAATAATATGCATTTGGAATTAATGGCAAAATTCGTTGAATCAAATTCAAAGAGGCAAAAGATGGAAAAACCCGGTGAAAAAGTAAGTGTATTTGTATTTACCAGCTTCCAGGGAGGTGTTGGAAAAAGTACAATAGCCTATAAATTTGCCAAGCATTATCAAAAAAGAACTGGAAAAAGAGGAGTATTACTTGAATATAATCGCCTTTCCCCCTCTTTTACAGTGGAATCCCTGAATTTAAAAGATCGATTGAAAAGTAGTTTTATGGATTTCATGATTTCCAATTGGTCGGGTTTTCGAGAAGAGGATTTACAAAGATTTTTTACAGAAGTTGATGGATTATTTCCTATTCCATTCACAGGAATAAGAGCTCAAGAGACGCTTTATCCATATTTCAATTTTATCGATTCCGACTCGATTCCGCCGATGGAACGTCTATTAAACGTAATAAGCAAAACTGATTTATTTCTTGTAATAGATTTACCGCTATCATTTTCTCCTTTCCCCATTTTTATGCTGAAAAATGCAGACGTCCTTTTCTACATCTATACAAATCAGTCCCCTTCGCCTTCATTTGCCTCAAGATTCGAATGGGAATGGAAAAGATTATCTGATAACAAAGAAAACTTATATTTTCTAAAAAATCTTAATGATCCCGATTCGGGGAAGAGTGCGCTTGGTTTTTTTAAAAATGAAACAGTCTTACCAATCGGAAATTTATTTTCCGATTCTTCCCAGGACGATCCATTAGAAAGAGCGCTCTCAGATTTGGTTATTCGTGTATCGGGTCTAACAAAAATTCCAAAGAAGGCAGATGAAAAAATTGAAACACGACTGGTTCCAAAATCTCAACAAGCCCTCTGGGATTACCAAAGGTTAGTGAGAACAGAAGTCGTTGGGAGCATGGAAAAAAAATTTGGCCTGACCGACGAAGATTTAAAAAGGAATGTAGAAAAAAGTATAGAGAACGCCTTTCAGAAACACCCACCCCCCACGATTAATGGATGCGATGTAAAAGCTGAAACCAGGAAGTTTTTGTCGGATGAAATTTTAGGCCTGGGACCATTAGAAGAATTTATCCGTGATCCTGAAGTTGATGAAATAATGGTAAATGGCCCTAACAAAATTTTTATTGAAAAGCGTGGGAAGCTTCAATTAACAGGGAAAGTCTTCAATAATTCGGATCACGTCAAAGCAGTAATAGATCGAATACTTATGCCGGTAGGCAGAACGGTGAATGAGCGGACTCCCTTTGTTGATGCAAGATTGGTAGACGGTTCAAGGGCACATGCAATAATTCCTCCGTTATCATTAACCGGGCCAATGATTACGATCCGCAAATTTGCAAGAATCCCAATCACACTTGAAGATTTAACTTGCCAATTAGGAACATTAACTCCTCAAGTGGGGGAGTTTCTAAAATTGTGCGTAAAATTAAGGAAAAATATTATTGTTTCAGGAGGAGCAAGTTCCGGGAAAACAACTCTTTTAAATGTCCTTTCAACTTTTATATCTCCAACGGAAAGAGTTATTTCAATTGAAGACTCAGCAGAATTAAAATTGAATTTAGAAAACCTTGGAAGGTTGGAAGCGAGGCAACAGGGAACAGAAGCAAAGAATCAGGTCACGATTCGCGATTTAGTCAGAAACGCGTTACGAATGAGACCGGATCGGATCATCGTAGGAGAATGTCGCGGAGATGAAGCTCTTGATATGCTTCAAGCGATGAATACAGGACATGACGGGTCCCTAACCACGCTTCATGCAAATTCCACGAGGGATGCTCTTGCAAGGCTTGAAACCATGGTTTTGATGGCAGGAGTTGATCTTCCACTCAGAGCGATAAGGGAACAAATTGCATCTTCGGTAAATATTGTGATTCAAACTGCACGTTTATCAGATGGTTCCAGGAAATTGATCGAACTTGCTGAAATTATTGGTATTGAAGATTTAAACATTTTAGTTAAACCGGTTTTTTGTTTTGAAAAGAAGTGGATCAATGAAGAAGGTCGGGTTTTTGGGGAAATAATTCCAACAGGTTATATTCCGTCATTTATTCGATCCATGCCAGGTGAAATCGGAGAATCTTATTCTAAACTCTTTATTCCAAAACAGGTAACGATTTGAGTAGGAGGATATTTTAGATGGATGCGAACTCTTTGTTTTTTCTTTTTAAGATCATTGCTCTCTTGGCAATTACTATCGGAATTTATCTTGTAGTAGAAGAGCAAATTGAAATAATTGGTGGAAGGAAGCGCAGGGAACAAGACCCCACTGGACTGGGAGGCAAAAAGTTCCTAAGGAGTCATACCAATAAATCATTGGATGATGAGTTAATCGAAGCGCTCCTGATGATAAATTCGAGCCTAAAAGCCGGAAGAAATCTTGATCAAGCATTTGAATTAGTCGCTATTTCAACTCCGCCCCCGATTTGTAATGAGTTCAGGATTCTGGTACAGGAAAGAAGACTAGGGGTTCCTATGATCGAAGCACTTACAAATCTTTCAAAAAGAGTGAGGAGCCAGGATCTTCAGCTAGCAATAAATGCCACGATTTTCCAGCAGGAAACGGGCGGCAATCTTGAAGATTTGTACAAGCAAATTGTTGCAACAGTAGCGGAACGAAAAAAGATTTTCGGAAAAATAATTGCAGGAACAGCACATGCGCGAATTTCCGGATTTGTAGTTGGAGTAATTCCCATCGTAATGGCGTTTGTGATGTTTATCTGGCACCCAGGGTATATTCAACCAATGCTTCAGAATAGAATGGGTTTCATGGTATTAATACTGGCAATTGCTTCAGCAGGACTGGGAATTTTCTTCATTAATAGAATGACAACTACAATTCTTCCGGAAACTGAAGATAAAATGGCAAAGTTGAACCTTGCAGCTTTAAAAAGGAAAGAATGGCAATGGATAATTATCAAGCCTCTCCTTCAATTGCTTGTTAAATTCAATCAAAATATGAAATTGAAATTCTTCCAAAAATACAGGGATGATTTGTCCTATATTATGGCCCTGGCAGGCAATCCCGGAGGCTTTACCCCGGATGAATTCATTGCACTCAAAGAAATTTCCGCAATATTTTTTGTTTGCGTGGTGATAATTTTCTTCAATCCTTTCAAATATGGGTTATTTGGCTGGCTTTTGCTGTTAGTTCTCATCCCGGTGGGTTTCCATCTTCCTCGAGTTTATCTAACTCAAAGAATAAGGGCACGGCAAAGAAATATCGAATTTGAACTTCCATACACAATTGATCTTTTGTCATTGGCAATTGAAGCTGGTCTGGATTTAGTTGGCGGAATTCAAAAGATATGTGACAAATCACGACCAACAGATATAGTAATTGAGTTTCAGACATTGCTAAATGATATAAAACTAGGAAAAACACTGGAGGAAGGTCTCTCCGATATGGCTGATCGGGTTCAAATTCTTGCATTTTTCTCCTTTGTTTCTTCTTTGGTTCAGGCACAACGCCTCGGAGCAGAAATTGGTCCAACCCTTAGAGCTCAGGCAGAACAAATGAGATATCAAAGAATGATTCTTGCAGAAGAAAAAGTTAATCAACTTCCAGTAAAGCTCTTGATTCCGTTAGTTTTCTTTATCTTCCCAAGTATTTTTGTCTTGATAATGGGTCCTTCGCTTACACACGTAATTATGAGCCTTCCACATCAATAAGAAATAAGCAAAAAAATCCGGCGATTTGCCGGATTTTTTTTTTGGAAAAAAGGAGGAATCAATGTTGCACTGTGGGAAAATTTTAATCAGTGGCTGTTTAGCGGGACTCTCATGTTCATACGACGGTCAGATTAAATCTGAAAAATCAACAGTTTTTAGGGAAATTTTCGGGAAAGCAGAAAAATTGGGATACTCTTTTATTCCATTTTGTCCAGAGCAAGCGGGTGGCTTGGCAACCCCCAGAAAACCTGCAGAATTGCAAACAAATGCAGAAAATATTTTGGAAAATCGTGGCAAGATCGTTTCAATTTCCAAAACGGATGTGACTGAAAATTTTATCAAGGGAGCAAAGGAAACAAAGAAGGTCTGTGAATTATTCTCAGTTTCCGGAGTAATACTAAAGGAAAAAAGCCCATCCTGCGGCAAAAGAAAGGTTTACTCGGGAAAATTCGATGGAAATTTAATTGATGGCATGGGATTGACCTGCTTTCTTCTTAGTAAATGCGGATTTCAAATTTTCTCCGATGAAGAATTTCTGACCTACTGGGATAATGAAGGGGAAGAAGTTTTTCAAAAGCTCTTCCCAAAACCATAAGAAATTAAACTGTGTACATATGTACCCTTTTTCAAGTAAAACCGCGCAATCAAATCATTCTTTTTTTTTGTTGCAAAAAAATAGCTTACTCACCTTCTTAAATACAAATGCCTCAAATGTACATAAAAATAATTTTTACTTCAAATTGAGAGCAGTACTTTAATGCTCATTGTACGCCACTTTCACAAAAAAAAATGATTGACTTGGAATTTTCACTTTGATAATATTCAACCACTGCGGTTCTTGAAAACCCTTTGAACCGCGATCCAGAGAACTCTGGGGAGGATAGAGTATGAGTTTTCTTAGTATCTTAAAGGGCATGAATATTGAAGATAACTGCCCGGTTGATTTAACTTTTCGGACTTCCAGAAGTTGTAGCGCCTTTGGAATAATTTGTACTTTTTTTGGATGTTCCTTTCTTTGGCAAATACTCGGTGAAACAGCGTATTTTGGTGAATTGTCGATTGTAAGATTTTCTTCGTTTTTGGTTGCTCTTGGAATCATCTTCCTTGGGATAGTAATAATGGCGTATCAAAAAAGAGTGATCATCAACAAAATGCGATCCAGAATCGACTATGGTGAATCAGGTTTTTTCTGCCGAAAGAAAGCTACATATCATTTTTCCGAATTAGTGCACTTAGAAGTGAGTCCAATTGCAGAAGGGCTGATAACGTCCAAGACTTATGTCTGGACAATTAAAGCCTATTTTAATCGGGGGGGAGTTATTTCCGGGGTTCGGCTCTTTGAAAGCATTTCAAGTTACGAGGCCGAAGAAGCAGGCCTAAAATTGTCTCAAATTTTCCGTCGTCCAGTTTTAAAAGACTCCAAGAAATTTTTATCCAGGGCCTTTACGAGTCAGATGGGTATTTAATCCATCAGGGATCAAGCCTACCCTCGTGGGTAGGCTTTTTGTTTTTTAGCACTTCTTCACTTTTTTATGGATGGCTGTCTTCTAAGAATCGATCTAACTTTTGCTCTCTTGGATTTTAAAATTTCGGCGAATTGCTCAAAATCTCTTTTGTCAGCAGGAATATACTCTTCATTAGAAATTTGAGAATATCCGTGTAATTCAAGGACTTTGGCAAGAATTCCAAATCCCTCATACCATGTCACACCTTCTTCGCCTCTTAATTTTCCATCACCGTACCCAAGCATGATTCCATTTTCCTGGAGCCGTCTAAGTGCGCTTTCTTCCAACGATCCTGGTTTAACATCAATATAAGAAAAGTAATTAGTGGAATTTCCCGGCCTGATACCTGAGAGCAACTTTTCACAAATTAAAGCAAGCTCAATTCTTGAAAGAAAAGGTTTCCCATTGAAAACTAAATTAACCTTTTCACCTTGGTTAATTTTTTCATAGATTCCTTTCATAATGTCTGATATGTCCCTTTTTTGCAGTATTCGGTTTCCATCAAAACTTGGACCCATGATGACATATTTTAAACCACCAGCTTTGGAAACAGTTTTAATGATTGACATAAATTCGTGATCAATTGGTATATCAACAAAAACAAGTTCACGATTGCGATATCTGGAAGTCATTTCCTTGGCGACCTGTTCATACAGACGATAGATGAAGCAGAAGGCTTCACGTCTGGAAAGTGGTCGATTGGAACCTAATTTTCCATTTTTATATCCCCTTACGATCCCTTTTTCTTTTAAATATCCAAAAGAAAGTTGATCAATCCGGGTGGAATTAAAATCTGAGAAAGTGAACACTTTCGTAGCCGCTAGGACTATTTTATTGTTGTGGGCGAGGTACTGAACCAATCGCCCAAAAACTTCAACAGCCTCTCCCCGCAAAATGTTTTTTCGGGAATAAAATCCAGGAAATATTTTTGTTCTTCCAAATTCTCCAAGATTTGACCCGGCAGGAGTTCCAAGCATTTGAAGGGTTCTTTTCAAGAGGTTTCCCAAACTGAAACAGTCAATAGGCGAATCAAGATTCGCTTTTTTTACATCCTGACTGCTGATTATTCCAAGGTCGATGCACATTCGAACCTCAGGATTAAGGGAAGCAAGATTGAACTTCTGAGTAAATGCTTCCAAATTACTCAGATTAAAACTAATTGCAGTTAAAATTACAGCCGCTAATGTTCCAACAAAGTAGTACTTTTTTCTGCTCTCCATTCTTCAACTCCTTGAAGCAAATAGTCAATCTTTTTATCGGCAAATCCAAAGAAAATTTTAAGAGAAAAAAAATTTTCAAAAAAAAAGTCCCAACATTTTCGGTCGTTTTTGGGGAAAAATTTTACCAACCCTGCTCGGAAACATTCACACTATCGATCTACTGTCATTACAGCCCTCTAACCTCTTTAAAACTGTACAGGATGCTAGTTACAACACGATTCAAAGAGAATCACTTTGAGCGGAAGCAAATCACGATTAAATCAAGCTTTGAACAGCCTAAGAGAAGTTTAAATGGAACAGTAAAACTATTTACAATTGCTAATTAAAGCAGATTTGATCCGTATTAAATTCTCAGAATAGAGGATTCCAAAATTCCCAGTAATTGAAATGAAATTTATAAATTAAATATAAAACATATTTGAAATCTGTCTTTTGAACACTATTTTGAACATACCAACAAAATTTCGCCTTCCCCGCAGCGAGGAATAATTTTAAACGAACCCAAGATTTTCCGTTGATGTTTTTTCCACAAAAAAGTTTTTCCACTTGATGTTTCTCCAAACGGTTTTTCTTCCACTAATTTGCCCCGATTTGAACATACCAGACCAATTTAAATACATACCTATTGTCTTTCAAAGGGCTTCGAATAATAGAAAGGTTTAAAAATTGCGAAAGTTTACTTGAATTTTATATTTTTTTTGTGTTAGATTTTGATCTCAAAGAATAAGCGGCAAAACAAGGGAGAAAATGATGAAAATTATTGGCCATGCTACAGTTCTAACTTTTGGTGAGAATCATCAGGTGGTAGAAGATGGGGCTGTGGCTTTTGACGAGAAAAAGATTCATGCAGTTGGGAAAACAGATGAACTGAGAAAACGTTTTCCGATGGTAAAAGTAAAAAATGCAAGAGGAAAACTGATAACGCCTGGGCTAATAAACGGGCATATGCATTTGTATTCCACATTTGCGCGGGGAATTTCTTTGAAAGACCCTCCTGCTGAAAACTTCACGCAGATTCTTGAAACACTTTGGTGGAAACTGGATCGAGCCTTGAAACCTGAAGATGTTGAATATTCAGCATTAATTCCTCTTCTTGGTGCAATCAGAGGTGGAGTGACATCTCTCATAGATCATCATTCCAGCCCACACGCATTAGCTGGATCTCTTGAAACCTTGAAGAAGGTATTCAGAAAATGTGGTTTACGTGGCTGTCTGTGCTACGAAGTCTCAGACCGTGATGGAACCTCACGCAAAGAAGCTGGAATCGAAGAAAATGCAAATTTCATCAGAGGCCTGAAGTTGGAAAATGAAAAAGATATTGCCGCTCTCTTTGGATTACATGCAAGTTTCACACTGGAAGACACAACCTTGGGCAGAGTTGCGGAACTGGTTAAGGGGCTTAAATGCGGGATTCATATTCATGCCGCCGAAGATCGTGCTGATCTTGATGACGCAAGAACACGAGGATATCGATCAGTAATTGATCGCCTTCATCGATTTGGTTTTACAGGCCCTGATTCAATTTTTGCCCATTGCGTGCATGTCGATGAAATCGACCTTCAAACTCTTGCCTTGACACGCACTAACGTGGTGCACAATCCCAGATCAAATATGAATAACGCTGTGGGCTGCGCTAATCTGGAAGCGATGATCCACGAAAAAATTCCTGTCGCATTAGGAACTGATGGTTTCTCAGCTTCACCACTCGAGGATTTGACTGTGGCCAACATTCTTCACAAGCATCAAGCAAAAGACCCTCGTAAAATTTACAGTGAAATATGGAAAGTGTTTTCAAGGAATAACCCATCACTTGCACACAAACTTTTCAAAATCCCACTAGGAACCCTGGAAGAAGGAGCTGGAAGTGACTTGGTAATTTGGAACTATGATCCTCCCACGCCATTAACATCCACCAACACATTGGGACACCTGCTTTTCGGGCTTTCAACATCAACCACTCAGGAAGTAATTTGCCAGGGAAAAACTGTTTATGAAGACGGCAAATTTTCCTTTATCAGCGAAGAAGAAGAATCTGAAATCTGCGCGAAATCAAGAGAGTTAGCCAAATCTCTCTGGGAAAGGCTCTGAGGAGAAATCAAATGGACAAAGAAATTATTAAAAAAATTAAACAGGAAGTACAAAAACATCGTCCGAAAATCATTCAGTTTTTGAAGGAAATTATCGCAATACCTTCTTACAACTCCCAAATTGGGGATGTAGTCCAAAGAATTAATGAGGAGATGTTTAAACTCAGTTTTGACGAAGTATTTGTAGACAAAATGGGAAATTCAGTAGGCCGAGTAGGATTGGGCTCGAAGAAGGTTCTTTTCGACAGTCACATTGACACAGTCGGAATTGCAGATGAGACCCAATGGAAATGGGATCCTTTTAAAGGAAAAGAAGAAAATGGAATTTTCTTCGGGTTGGGAGCCTGTGATGAGAAGGGATCCACTCCACCCATGATTTACGCTCTGAAAATATTGAAAGACCTCAAACTAATGGACGGTTTTTCTATGTACTACTTTGGAAATATGGAAGAGGACTGCGATGGAATAGCACCCAATTCCTTGATTGAAACAGAAAAAATCAAACCGGACTATGTTGTTATTGGGGAACCCACCTGCATGAGAATATATCGTGGCCACAGAGGCCGAGTTGAACTCAAGGTGACAACAAAAGGAAGAACATGCCATGCTTCAGCACCTGAAAGAGGTGAGAATGCAATTTACAAAATGTCACCCATTATTGAGGAAATCAGCAAAATGAGCCATATGTTTAAGGATGATGCATTTTTAGGAAAAGGCTCAATAGTGGTGAGCAAAATTGAGTGCAAGACACCCAGTTTAAATGCTGTTCCTGACGAATGTACCATTTATCTTGACAGACGTCTTACCTTCGGAGAAAACGAAGAATCTTCAATAAAGGAATTGGAATCGCTTTCATCGATGAAGGACGCAAAAGTCGAAGAGCTATTTTATGACACCCCAAGTTACACAAACTTCAAATTTCCTGTTAGTAAATATTACCCACCATGGGCTCTTGATCAAAAGCATCCTTTGGTTCAGGCATCGATTCAGGCCTACAAGGAAGTATGCGACAATAACGATCCGGTAGTTGATAAATGGGTTTTTTCCACTAATGGAACATATTGGATGGGGAAAGCAAATATCCCATCAATAGGCTTTGGACCAGGAAATGAGATTTACGCGCACACAGTTAATGACCAGGTTCCAATTGAAGAAGTTGTAAAAGCAACGGAGTTTTATGCAACCCTTCCACTAATTTTACGAGAAATGGGAATTAAGTAAAAAAAATTGATAAAAAGAACCTTGTCAGGTTTGATTTCTATAATAGAAAATTTATTGAACATTAAGAGTCGACTTAGGAATTTAAATACGAAGGAGAATGAGAAATGAAAACAAATTTACGTGGTCGGCATTTTATCACTGACCAGGAATGGTCAAACGAAGAATTATGGATGGCCTGGGATTTAGCATTTGAACTTAAGATGAAATTTGCCCTTGGACAGAAAACAAAACTACTCGAAGACAAAACCCTGTTCATGATTTTCTTTGATAACAGCACAAGAACAAGAAACAGCTTTGAAGCCGGAATGACACAGTTGGGTGGACATGCTCATTTTCTGACGCCCAACGTAATGCAAATCAGCCATGGCGAGAATGCAAAAGATACCGGTACAATCCTTTCAAGTTACGGTCATGGAATTGCAGTCCGGCACTGCGCTTATAAACAGGGAAACCCCTACATTCGAGAGATAGCCAAGTATAGTCGTGGCCCTGTAATCAACATGCAATGCGATGAATATCATCCATGTCAGGTTCTAGCCGATTATATGACAATTGTAGAGAAGTTTGGGCGAAATACCAAAGGTTTGAAGATCGGTGTATCCTGGACATCAGCACCGAATTATGTCCGACCTCTATCAGTTCCGGTTTCCCTAGCCCTGCTAATGCCAAGAATGGGAATTGACACAGTGCTTGCTTATCCACCTGAATTTAAGCTTCAACCGCAATTCGAAAAACTGGCCGCAGAGAATGCAAAAGAATATGGAAGCAACTTTAAAATTTCCTATGAACAGGAAGATGCTTTCCGTGGTTGCGATATCGTTATTCCAAAATCCTGGGGTCCTCTTGTACACATGGAAGAAAAGAATTTGGATCAAAAAGCCGGATTGGATCTTATCAAAAAGTATCCAACCTGGAAAGCCACAACAAAAATGATGGACTTGACAAACAAGCATTCAATTTATATGCATCCCCTTCCGGCTGACCGTGGTTATGAAGTTGAAGAAGCTGTTATCGACGGTCCTCACAGCGTGGTATACGATGAAGCTGAAAATCGACTGCATGTTCAAAAGGCGATAATGGCCTTAACGATGGCCTGAAGTCACGGAGAAAAAAAGTGAACATACCAAGGAATGGAAAGGTAGCTGTAGTTGCAGTCGGCGGCAATTCTCTGATTCAAGATGAAAAAAGACAGAGTGTCGGGGACCAATACCAAGCCGCGGCGAACACAATGGTACATATTGCCGATATGATAATTGAAGGCTACAATGTCGTAATTACTCATGGAAATGGTCCGCAAGTAGGATTCATCCTTCTTCGTTCAGAACTTTCCCGTAATCATCTGCATACTGTACCACTTGATTCATGCGTAGCAGACACACAAGGAGCCATAGGATATAATTTCCAAATGGCACTTTCAAATGAATTCAAAAAGCGGGGAATTGACCGGCAAGCGGTAACAGTAGTCACGCAGGTTTTGGTTGACAAAAATGATCCATCATTTCAAAAACCCAGTAAACCAATCGGGAAATTCTACACTGAGGCTGAAGCAAAAGAGAGACAAGCAAAAGACGGCTGGGACATAATGGAAGATGCTGGACGGGGCTGGCGAAGAGTTGTTGCCTCGCCTTTACCGATTGAAATAGTGGAAGAAAAGGCAATTAAAAGTCTTGTTGATAACAATTTCATTGTTGTTGCAGTCGGTGGTGGTGGAGTACCGGTCATTCGCGATGAAAAAGGTGTTTTAAAGGGTTCTTCGGCAGTAATCGACAAGGATTACGCCTCGGCACTGCTTGCCGGCCGAATAAAAGCAGATGTTTTTGTAATTTCAACTGCAGTTGAGAAAGTTTATTTAAATTTTGGAAAACCGGATCAAAAAGCGCTTGATAAAGTAACAGCTGCTGAACTCACAAAGTATGTTGCCGAGGGGCACTTCAAGCCTGGTTCAATGCTTCCAAAGTGTAAAGCCGTACTGAATTTTCTCAGAGAGGGTGGAAAACATGCTATCATCACGAATCCTGAAAATCTGGCCCGAGCAGTAAGAGGTGAAGCCGGAACACATATATTTCCCTGAGTGAAGTTTTCAACTTTGTATAACAGGTCGAAAGGAAAATTTTAAGTGTCAAAATATTCAAAAAGATTTGAAATGAAGTTCCGAAAGGATGTTCTTGGAAAGACCATCCAACGATGTAAAGAGAAGGGAATTTTAATTCCGACTTTCAACCAGATGAAAAATCCCTCCCTTATCCCTGAGAAGGTGAAGAATCGCCTAAAACCGTTAGGATTTTGGGATGTTAATCCATTGAATCTTTTCAGAATATCCTGGAAAAACGATGTCAAAACAGGCCTTTACAGTGGAGTGAACTATATCGAGCTTCCCCCGGCTTTAACAGGTGTAAAAGCACGAATTGTAGGATTAATCGGCAAATACTTCCCCACCGGAGCACATAAGGTTGGAGCAGCATTTGGATGTCTTGTTCCAAGACTTGTCAGCGGCGAGTTTGACCCTACTACTCAGAAGGCAGTTTGGCCAAGTACAGGGAACTATTGCCGTGGTGGCGCATATGATTGCGCTTTGCTAGCCTCTCCTGCAATTGCAATTCTTCCGGAAGAGATGAGCAAGGAGCGGTTTGACTGGTTAAGGCAAATCGGGACAAGCGAAATATTTGCAACCCCAGGGTGCGAATCGAATGTCAAAGAGATATACGACAAATGCTGGGAACTGGTCAAAACACGCGGTGAAAGCATTGTAATTTTCAATCAATTTTCGGAATTTGGAAACTCCAATTGGCATTACCATGTCACAGCTTCAGCGGTAGAAGACTTGTACAATCAAATCAAGGGTAGTTCAGGACGTCTGTCCGCATGGGTTTCAGCAACCGGTTCTGCCGGAACAATCGCAGCAGGAGATTATCTGAAAAAGATTTCGCCAAATTGCCGGATTGTTGCCTCAGAAGCATTGCAATGTCCAACCCTTCTCTCCTGTGGATTTGGGGGGCATAGAATCGAAGGGATCGGCGACAAGCATATTCCTTGGATTCACAACGTTCGAAACACGGATGGAGTAGTGGCAATTGACGACGAAAATTGCATGAGAATTCTGCGGGTCTTTAACGAACCGGATGGCCAGAAAATATTGAAAGAATCCGGAATCAGTCAAGAATTGATCAATGTTCTTCCGTTGCTTGGAATCAGCAGTATCAGTAACGTACTATCGGCAATAAAAACTGCCAAGTATTTTGAAATGAATGAAAACGATATTCTCTTTACGGTTTTCACGGATTCAGCAGAAATGTACCAGTCACGAATTCAGGAATTAACACAATCCCATGGAGCATACAACCCTGGACAAGCGAAAGTAGACTGGGAAAGATATTTGCTTGGCGATGGCACGCAGAATTTCATGGAATTGAATTTTTCCGATCGAAAACGTCTTCACAACTTCAAGTATTTTACCTGGGTCGAACAACAGGGGAAATCGGTTGAGGAAATCAATGAATTATGGGATCCCGAATTCTGGGATGAAGCTTACACGCTTGTTCCAAAATGGGAAAAACTAATCGAAGATTTCAATTCACAAACTGGTGTATTAAATTCTCTTTAATAACTAATACAGCCCGTTTATCCTTGAATTTTGTTGGGTGAACGGGTTTTGTATTTGTTCTCAAATTAAATGGTACCACACAAACAACTCCCATTCACGGTTGCGTTTTTACTGCCCGAAGAGGCCCTCAATCTAATTTCGATTTACAAAAAAAGGCTTGAGGGGATTTGTTATAAATTCGAAACTAATGATACGCTTCATTTAACAATTAAATATCTGGGATATCCATCACAGGAGTTTCCGGAAAAGCTTGCAATCGATTTGATTCCCAAAATAAGAGAGTTACTTTGGCCTTATATTCCTGCCAAAGTCGCAATCAGGGGAATAGATATGTTTTGGAAGAGTCCAGAGGCGGATCCTGTCGCATATTTTAAAGTTGTTTCCGAAGACCTTCTCAAAACAATGCATGAAATTCTTCTTGATAAATTGGGAAAATTTTTAGAGCCTTTTCCCAATACAGATGGGATAAATTATAAACCACATGTTACAATTTCCAAATTTGTAGTTAAATCAAAAGTCCCCAGATTAAAAAAATTGGTATACCGTTCCCGCAAGAATAAGAAAAGACTATTACTCTTGAAAGATCTGGTATTATTTACTCCGAATTCAACCCACACAATCATTTCAAAATAGAACAATCAAAATTTCCAAATACTCATAGTGGGAAAGTCAGTCGTGGAGCAAAACACAGGATGCGAGTTAAGTAATCGATTCGAATGAACCCAAAAAGGTTTCTTCCAAAGTCAGATTTTCCATCTCGAAATCGATTTTTTTATACTCGCCGTCAAAATTAGCAAGAAACATTTTTGAAGCTTCCCGAGAATTCCATCGGTCAATGGTAAGGTACTCGTTGTTGTTTTCTGAGTAATGAAGGAGTTCAGTTGAAATAAAACCTTCACCTCTTTTAAACAACTGAACCCATCGGCCAGCCGGGCCATAAGCTGATTCGAACTGAGATAAATTTTCCGGACGAACTTTGTATCGCCAAAGGATTATGTACATTAACTAAAAACTCGCTCTTTCAAGAGTCTAAATCAATATGAATAACCAGTTCTTCCCTTAGGCTTTTTTTCTTCAACCAGAGGGGTTATGGGAGACAAAGTGATGGGAGTACCATTTGGGGAAATAGCCACATTGTTTGCGGAGGGCATCGAATACCCGGTCACAGGAGAAAGAGGCGCGACGGGAGGAATCAATGCACGGATTTGTGCTGAAATACCCGCGTAAGCCGAGGGGGAAAAAGGAAAAGTCTGGTGAAATGCAAGGCGTCCTTCAGCATCGATAGCAATGATGTTCGGAATGGAGTAGTCTATTCTTAGAGCCCGCCCGATTATTCCATTCCAATCCAGAAGAAATGGGACAGGCGGAGAAAAGGTAAGCCACTGATTTTCAATAGTTTTTCGACTTGTATTCCAGGGAAAACGCCTCAAATTAATTACCCATAGAACATGGGCCATGCCAGTGTCGGCAAATTCTTTTTTCAGGGTTTCAGCCCATTTTAAAACTTCATATCTATAATCTCGATGTGCGGTCAGAAGAATAATAGGCCTTCCGCGAAGATATGTGCTTACCCAATGCTGTCCATAAAGGTCCTTTAGATCAAAATAGGAAAACGGCATTCCGGGCATTAGTTTATAGTAGGAATTTGGATATGGATGGCAAAAACCATCTTTTGCGAAAATTAAAAAGAAAAATACCAACGCTAATCTACAAAGGCTCTTTTTGTACATCCTTCCCTCCGGCTTATGAAAATCGATATATAAATAACACAGAGAGAAGAATTTGTCACAGTTTTTTTGTGGCGATCTTAAAAAAGATTTGTTAAGATAAATGTATAATAGAGAATTAAAAAAAACTTCTCATTTACACAAAAAAAAGGGATTGGAGTTTCAAAAAGAAAAAGTGAAAAAAATAAGCAAAACAAGAATAATTTCACTATTAGTAGTGGGGTATTTTTCTATTCTGGCATGCCTGTATGCACAAACATCCGAACAAATTAAACGCAACTTAAGCTGCGAAATACAAAAAAACGAAGCGATGCTGGAAAATCTTGGAAAAATGGATCCGGGGCTACTTCCAAAAACTCCTCCGGATTCTTTTAAAACTTTCCAAATTGGATGGTTTAATATTCAAGGAAAATACATGAGCGAAATTGAGGGAATCAGAAAATTCGTTAGCGATGTCAAAAGTGTATTATTGGAAATGAACCAAAGAGGCGGCCATTTCGACTTTTCAGATCTACTTATTGCACTTTACATTTCGTCACCCAATCGACGACAAACCGCGGCAAACGGTTATTTGGTAATTGACTCGTTTTATCATTCACATCTGGGTAAAGAGCTGGTTAAAGATCTGATATCGGATGGTTCAGATTTATTGAAACACCTTGAAGCACGGAGGTTATTTTCTGAAACCCACTTAATGGTATCCCAAATTTTCTATCTTGATCAAACATTCAAAAAACAACCGGGGAAGACCCCTCCTGCATTGGTTCAAACAGGTATTGACGCTTTAAGTAAAGTCCCCGGCGTATATGGCCAAGCAATTAAATATACCCTTAACCTAATGGGAGTAGAAGACCTTACTGCTTCCATTTTTACGGATTATGCCAAACAGCGTTTATTATCGGATCCAAAGCTGCGCAGCAATATAGTGACACTCTATGATCGCCTGCTTTCCCTTCAACAGGACTTCAAAAACAACAACGGAAAAAATTTCAACCATTACACCTTATGGTCTCTGGCGGTAGAAATTACAGGAAATTATTCGGAAGCGGTGGAATTAATCGGAGTTTTCACCACCCAGCACAGAACCTTGGGGAAAACCATACTTCCTCGCGTGGAATCAAAAGAGCAGCAACTTCCCTTGATTGCTCCTCTAATCAGGTCAGCCTCGAACTTTTTTTTGGTTCAGGAAGTCAACGAATTTTCAAAAACAGCAACGCAGTATATTTTTTCCTATCCAATAGGGTTCTCCTCTGACGATCCTAGATATTATCATTTCTGGGCTGAAGCTTTTATAGCATGGAAACTTCTGGAACAAGGCTATAAACCGGAGGTTGTAACATTTTGTACGCATAATCTTGGCCGAGCTTATGAAACCTACACTTTACCGGCAAATATCAGATTTGCGATTAAAACTGATTCTGAGTTAAGTCTAGCAGTAGAAGGCTGGCATAAAGACATTGAATCGCATAAAAAAGGTTGTGATTTTGCCCTCGAAATCTGGAAACAGTGTCATAAAAATTAAATCTGATAAAAAATACTTAATAGATTTTGATTTTCAAACATTTTTTCGATAGAATCATAAGAAACCGAAAAAATGGATAAGCTATGAAATCAAATGACATAACGATAGTAAATGAGAAAATTAGACCCGCCCTGGAAATACTAATAAGAAATTTTAATTCCGGGGATTACGCTCTGAGAAAAGAGTCAGCCATTGCATTATCCAAATTTAAAGGAGAAATGGCCGCGACCGTTTTGCTTCAAACCTACGCAAGCGACAATATCCAGGATTTTATGGCACTTGCACTGGGAAATCTTGAAAATTCCAAAGCAGTGGATCTTTTAGTTAAAGGCTTAAACGACTCGCAATCGGAAGTTCGTTTCAATGCAGCACGCGCCCTTGGAATGATCAAATCTGATGATGCCTTCAATGTCCTAATGGAAGGGCTGACAGAATATGCAGATTCGGCAACTGCCGGTGTTTCGCAAGGGAAGCAAGGTCAATTATTTCTTGAAGAAGAAGCAATTATTTCCGCAATTACAGCATTGGGGAAATTGAAAAACCCTTTATCCGGAGCATTATTAAAAAGGATTCTGAATCAGGAAAAAAGTGCACGTATTCGAGCTTCAATTATTTCATCACTTGGAATGATGGCCACCGAACGAATGCTCCCGATTTTTCAAGGAGCAATGAGAGATGAAGACCCAAGAGTGAGAGCGAATGCCATTGAAGCGATTGAAAATATCAAATCAGCTTCAATTGTAGGCATTCTTCAACCATATCTTGAAGACGCAAATAACCGCGTAAGAGCAAATGTGGCCAAAGCGATATGGCGATTTGGTGACTTTGATGTAACCGATACAATTTCCAAAATGCTCAGTTCCAAAGAAAAATGGCAGCGTGCCTCAGGTGCATTCGCCATGGGAGAGATAAAAGATGTAAGGTTTATAACCAAGCTTGCACAAGCCTTAAAAGACGAGGATTCAGATGTCCGCAGGAACGCAGCACAGGCACTTAAAAAAATTCAATCTCCCAATGCGCTTCAATACCTTATTCCTTTACTTGAAGATCCAAATTTCGATGTCCGAGTTCAAGCAGCATTGGCTATTTCAAGATGCAATTCCAAAAAGATAATTGAATTACTTGTACCAAGACTAAAAGTAGAGAAAAACTCAATTGTCCGAGCTACAATTATTTCAAGTTTGGGTGATACCAGCGGAACTGAAGTAATAACCTTAATAATTCCATTCCTGGACGATTCCGATCCAAGAGTAATAGCTAATTCAATTTCCGCCATTCAGAAGCTGTCTCAATCAAAACCCAATTCCCTTGCAATCGAAAAAATAAAAAAGCTTCTATATAACGAGGATAACCGAGTAAAAAGCAATTCCATTCACGCTCTGTGGAAATGGAATGAATACGCAGTATTAGACAATCTCAAAGACCTGT
This sequence comes from Candidatus Rifleibacteriota bacterium, assembly GCA_015233565.1. Taxonomy (GTDB): domain Bacteria; phylum Muiribacteriota; class Ozemobacteria; order Ozemobacterales; family Ozemobacteraceae; genus JADFXM01. The sequence goes on along the minus strand of JADFXM010000010.1, from coordinate 112,378 downwards.
TGACTCATCAGGAACCAAAACATCGCCTTTCAGGGACATTTGTACTGGGTGAAATTGGTACTGAAATAAGCGAAGATGCTGAATTATCACAATCCATCAATGAACTAATAGCAAAAATGGTTGAGTCCGACGGGGTTGAAAAAGGGCCAACAACTGGGACATCTGATGGTGAAAAAACCCAATCTTCCTCTGAAAATACAGAAACCTCAAGCGGGGAAACCGGAGAAGATGAACGTTCAGGAGTCGTTGGCAAGCAAACATCTGATTCAACCGTCAAAACACATTCTGAAGACGCTTTTTCAGCGCAAATTGAATTGGCTGGGAATTATTTAAAAGAAAAAGAGTACAAAGAGGCCGAGAAAATTTATCTGAAAATCCTCTCTCAGCAACCGGAAAATTTAAAAGCAATCCTTGGAATAGGTGATTTGTTTTTCCTGATCAAACAATTTTCCGAGGCTTCCGTTTACTATGAAAAAGCTCTTGCCATTAATCCAAACCTGGTAAAAGCCCATTACAATCTTGGGACCATTTATTATTTCCAAAAAGATTTTGAACAATCAATCAACCACCTTACCAAAGCATTGGACTTATACCCCAAATTGCTTGGTGCTTACTTGATATTGGCGCAGATTTTCCAAATCTCTTCAAGGACAAAAGAAAGCATTGTACTTTTATCCAGAGCTGTAGAACTTGCACCAAGAAATCCGATAATTTATCAGAAACTTGCACTACTTCATCTTCACATTAAACAATACGATATGGCTGTAAAAGTACTAAAAAAATCTGTACAACTATCCCCGCTCGATGTCGAGTCCAATGTCCTGCTGGCCTATTCGTTCCATTTGATTAATATGCCGGAAGAAGCTTTTACTACACTGGACGCCGCCCTTTCCTCCTGCGCCCAATCGCCATCTCCTGAAGATGCTCTTCGAATACTATTAAATAGTTATAATTTTATTAAAAATAATATCAAACCTGAAGAAACCTAAGAAAAAAGGATTATTCTCAACCATTAGCTTCTTTCTATGAATTACACTTCAAGATCGAATTCTATTTAAGCAATTTAATGGAACAGAATTATTTTAAGAAGCCACCGAAAGAGTGTGCCAAAAGTTCAAGTCACAAACATGGCTTAAAATGGCATTTCGGGAATTTTTTCCCAGAAATTGTACAAATTGTTGAAAAATATTGCGGTTGGTGGAAACGCTGAAAAATTCGAAAAAGCTCGTATTAACTTCCCCGATAAAAGAAATTTCAGGAATTGGGGAAAAAAGACTCTCGGCATTTTGCAAATTGAGGCTCTCCACAGTAATGGATTTCCTCAAAATAAGACCCAAACGATATGAAGACAGGTCCCGGATTATTCCATTTTCCAGCCTGGTGCCCGAAAAATTCTCACAAGGGGTCTTCGTTGGGGTTCTTACTGACACCTCACTTTCTTTTTTTGGCCCCAGAAAATGTATTTTAATTTGTGATTTTCAGGATGATTTTGGAAATACCGCCAAAGCAAGATGGTTCAATCAGCCTTATTTAATAAAAAACCTGGAAAAAGGCCAAAAATATTATCTTTTTGGAGAAGGGTTCTTGTTCAAACAAAAACCAGCATTGGACAATCCTGAAATTGAGCCCTTCAAAGACGAGAATGAGCCTCCTTGTGAGGGAATTTTGACCCCGGTTTATTCCTCCAGCAAAGCGTTCTCGGAGGTTAAACTTTCCCCAAGGGTTTTAAGAAAGATTATTCTTGACATGTTAGGAAAAATAATTTGGGAAGAATCGTTCCCATCGCTTAAGACAGAAACACCTTTTCCGAAAATTCGAAAGGCTATAATTGATTTACATTCTCCTAAAACACTTGAAGATGCCAATGCGGCAGCACGAACTCTGGGATTTTTGGATCAACTTTTGTTTCAAATGGCCGTTTTGAAGAGACGGGAACGTTTCTGTGGGAAAATTGAAAACGAAAATGAGGAAACCAAATCCGAATTTCAATGGAAAAGCGGAGAAAATATCGAACAATATATGGCCCGCTTGAATCCAACATTTAAGGATCACATTGCCGAATCTTTTGGGCTTCCTTTTGAATTAACAGCATCTCAAAAAACTGCTCTTTCGGAAGTATCCTTTCTGATTTCCAAAAAACACCCTTCGAATATAATGTTACAGGGCGATGTAGGTTGTGGAAAAACCATAGTCTCCTTTATTGCATCAATAATTTTTTTCACCAGAATCCAACCGGGTTCCCTGGTTGCAATGATGGCCCCCACAGAACCATTGACAGCGCAGCATTTCCGAAAATTCAAGGAATTTTTTCCCAATTTTTCCAAAAATATAGCAATATTGACCGGTGACACAAGCAGTTTAGAGAGGGAAAAATTAAATAAGAAGCTGGAGTCCGGAGAAATCTCGATTCTTTTCGGCACACATGCTTTATTTCAGGAAAAAGTGAAACTCCCACGATTGGGATTTTGTATCATTGACGAACAACAGAGATTTGGAGTTGAGCAAAGAAAAGCTTTGTTGAAAAAAGCCTCCGATGCGGAGAATCATCTTCCGCACCTCCTGATGATTTCGGCAACACCGATACCAAGAACTCTGTCTTTAACTATCTTTGGAGATTTGGATCTGATCACAATAAGCGAAAAACCGGTTGGAAGAAAGGTTGTACAAACAAAAATTGTTTTTTCCAGAGAGGAAATTCTCAAGGAAATTAAATTCCACGTTGAATCCGATGGACAAGTTTATTTTCTTTGCCCTTTGATAGAAGAATCTGACAAGAGCACTTTTGCATCAGTCAAAGAAGCAGGGGAATTTTTCCAAAAATATTTTTCCAAAAATTTGATCGGGACACTCTCGGGTAGGCTAAAATCTGATGAAAAAAATCGAGTACTTGAAGATTTCAATAGTAACAGAATAAAAGTTTTGGTTACGACTACGGTAATTGAGGTCGGAATTGATAATCCCAATGCAGGTTTGATGGTAGTTGAAAATGCGGAGAGATTTGGATTATCTCAGCTTCACCAACTACGTGGAAGGGTTGGAAGAGGAAGCAGGGACTCTCAATGCATTTTGATCTGTTCAAACAAAGATGCACTTTCCAAAATAAATGTTCTTATGGAAAGTGATGATGGATTCAGGATTGCGCTCGAAGATTTAAAAAATCGTGGCCCTGGAGACTTATGTGGAGTACGGCAGAGTGGCTTAAATCATCCAGCGATGGAAACACTTGAGAACCCGGAGCAGATTTTGAAAGCCAGACGAAGAGCGCTGGAAATTCTTACTCAAAGCAATCATGACACACAAAGCTGGTTTTTAGACAGAATGCGTGAAAGTTTTGGAGAGAGTTTCCAGGAATTTATGGAGGGTGGCTGAAATGCGCGTAATTGCAGGAATTGCAAGGGGACATAATCTTAAAATGCCCAAGGGAAACCAAACTCGCCCAGCAATGGATAGAGTCAAAGGATCCCTTTTTTCAATTCTTGTTCAAAGAATTGAAGGAGCAAGATTTCTAGATTTATTCGCAGGTTCGGGAGGGCTGGGAATTGAAGCGTTGTCGAGGGGAGCTGAATATTCGGCTTTTGTGGATTCTTCATCATTCTGCATCGAAGCAATCAAAGATAACTTAATTCATACCAAATTAATTGAAAAAGCCCAAATTTTTCAGGAAGATTGCCTTCGGTTTATCAAAAGATCGCAAGTTAAGCCCTTTGACATTGTTTGTATTGATCCCCCCTATTCAAAAGGCCATTTGGCGCCAATTCTTGAAATTTTGCATGTGTGCTCCATGTTCTATGAAAAAACCATTTTCGTTATCGAAAGAAGGAAAAAAGAAGAGTTAAATCTAAAGGAAAGGATGAATCTGAATTTAATCGATGAGAGAGAATTTGGAGAAACTGTCCTGACTTTTTTGAAACTTTTTCCAACCCCGAATAAGAGTTAAATTTTATCATTAGAAAGGAATTTACCCTCTTGCAAGAAGTTTTGAAACCCAAGTTTTTATCTTCAAATTTTGAATTTATTCACGCAAGATTTAATACCGGACTTTCTTTAATTGAGCTGATGGTTTGCGCACTAATAATCGGAATAATATCAGCAACAGCACTTCCCCTATCAAGAAATTATGTAAAATCACAAAAAGAATCAGTTCTAAGAGAACACCTAAAGGAAATCAGGGAAGCGATTGATCGATATTATGATAAAAGAAAGGGCGATAATCCCAATGGGAACGACCAGGAGTGGTATCCCAAAAATCTTGAGAATTTGGTTGAAGCTCGGGTATTAAGAAGTATTCCCCTTGACCCAATGACTGGAAAATTGGATTGGCGAACCATTTCATCGGTTGACCCAATAATAGCATCGTCCACCAATGGGGTTAATATTTTTGATGTCCGCTCACAAAGTGATGAAAGGGCTTTTGATGGATCACTCTATCGGGAATGGTAACGCTAATTTCAGACTTCCACCTCTCGAGGATAAAATTCTGAGACCATTTTTTCAAAAAGTAAAAATGAAAAGTCCTTTCAGACGGAACTTTGCTATAACATCGACAAAAGTTAGTCTCAGGAAAAATCCGGCACAAAACACATGGCCGGAAAAAAGCAGCTACGGAGCTTATCTTCAAGAAATTCCAATTTTTCGGGGCAAGAAATTCTGAATTTTACAAATCAGAAATCTTTGCCATAAAAAAGTTTTTAAAAAAATGGGGAATAACATATTTCATTTTTACAGCATCGTCACCGTCGTCTGCGTAATATTTATTTATTTTTCCACAAATTGAGAAACCAAAATTCAAATAAAACTTAATTGCCGTCAGATTTTTTGAACGAACTTCCAATGTAATTTCTTTCCCACGTTTCATTTCCCAGAATGACTTGATTTCATTCATTAGTCTCATCCCAAGTCCCTTTCTCCTGGAATTTTTTTTTACGGCAAATTTTGCCACATGAAGACTTTTCCATTTGGGAAGTACAAAGGAAAAAGCACAAAGCTGTGATGAATCAACAATTCCAAAGCATTTAATTTCCGGCAAATTTAGGCATTTAAGAATTGTTTCTTCATTCCAGGGAAAATCGAATGATTCATTCTCAATTTTTTTAATTTCTTCAAAAAAAGAGATATCCAGCAACATTGAAGCAAAAAATCCTTTCTCTTTTGGAGTTATCTCTTAAACATTGGCATATGATATTGTATCAAGTCACCCAAGCACTTCTGATAAAATTTTCAGGTCATTGGCTCTAAGTGAAGTCCTTCTCTTCTTGGAATAATTTAAATTGCGGGAAAGGAAAACATTTCTCATTTTAAGGATTCAGGCTTTTTTCGCACCTTCTTTAGGGGGTTTCCCAACTATTGCCTGTTAAGTAATAGTATGCTATAAATCTTAAGAAGAAATCAAACAAAGTTTGTATCATTTCAATTGGTTCTTCCCCAAAAATTATTTTTTCAGGAGATTTTGATATGCGAAGTATGACCAAAGAATTTCTATCGACTGCTTTTGCCGGTGAGTCACAAGCGCACGTGAAATACATGATTTTTTCAGAAGATTGTGCCAAAAAGGGTCTGAAAAATTTGGCGAATCTTTTCAAAGCCATTTCTCATGCAGAATTTGTGCACGCTAAATGCCATTTTATTGCATTGAAAAAATTAGGTGAAACAACAGAAAACGTCAAGAATGCATTAGACGGTGAGACTTATGAAATCGAAGAAATGTATCCGGTTTATAATGAAACCGCTAAATTTCAGAAGGAAACAGATGCGGTAAGAACGACATTTTATGCTTTAGAAGCTGAAAAAATCCATGCGACAATGTATCAAAAAGCACTTGAATTAGCTAATTCCAAAAAGGATTACCCAGCTTCAAAAATTCAAATTTGTGAGCTCTGTGGACACACAGTAGAAAACGAGGCCCCAGATAAATGTCCGGTTTGTGGAGCAAAGAAAGACTTTTATAGAGCATTTAGTGCGTAAAAATCCAATTTAGTATTAAAAAACAGAGCAGATTTTTTCAACAAATCATCTGCTCTGTTTTTTTATGCCCAGAAAATCTTCAATATAGAATTAAAACTGAAAAATTTCACCGTCAATAACAATCATTTCAAGCTTGGAACGAATATCTAGAGGAGAACCCGAGAACAAGGCGACATCCCCGTCATAACCTTTTTTAATTTGTCCAACCCGATGATCGAGTCCAAGTATTTTGGCTGGGTTTTCAGTAATGCATTGTAATGCCCGTTTTTCATCCAAGCCAAATTGAATAGCCATTGCTGCTGCAATTCGAAGAGTTTCGACGGGGAGTCCTGGATAATCGCAAGTCAAAGCAACATTAACACCTGCATCAAGGAGTATTTTAGCGCTTTCGAACACCCTGCCAGTCAATTCAAATTTCAGATCGGGGATGAGAATGGGCCCTAGGACAACCGGAATGTTTTTTTTGGCAAGAACATCAGAGATAAGGTGAGCTTCGGTACCATGCTCAATAACGATCTTCAGATTGAATTCTTCAGAAATACGAACCGCGGTCATGATGTCATCCAGGCGATGTGCATGGGCGCGCATTGGTACTTTTCCCTCTAAGAGGGGGATAAGGGCCTCATACTCGATGCATCTTTCCCTTAATCCTTTTTTAGAATTTTTCTGATCAAGGTAATCTTGGGCTTTAAAAAGGGTTTCCCGAATAAGAGCTGCGACACCCATTCTGGTTGCAGGAAACCTTTTATTTTTGGCATGTTGATTTTTGGGGTTTTCTCCAAAGGAAAATTTGATCCCGGCTTGTTCTACAATTAATCCTACATCAGCGGAGTTTCCGTATGTCTTCATTAAGGAACACTGCCCTGCGATTGGGTTAGTCGATCCTGGGCAAACCATACAAACCGAAATTCCAGCTCTTCGGGCGTCGTCGAGAACTTTAGAGCGCATTTTCAAGCCATCAAGTGGCCTGACATGGGGAGTTACCGGGTTGTAACGCTCATTAAAATCCGACCCGTCATAGCCATATCCTTCGTCGGTGAGGCCCAAGTGGGTATGGGCATCTATCAAACCAGGAATCAAATATTTCTTTTGAGCATCGATTGTGTAGTCGGCAGTTTTATGAATTTTTGAGCCGACAGCAGCAATCTTTCCTTTTTCTATAAGAACTTTTTGTCCTGGGAAAAAAGCGCCAGTGAGGTAAACTCGGACATTATCAAAAAGTATGGACATCAGAAAGCCTTTCGGAAGAATAGATAAAACCGCTTTATCAGAGAACTTTCACTCCCTCGATGTAAACGGCTTCAACTTTGGACCTGGCATCTAATGGATGGCCGCTCCATATGACTAAATCTCCATCAAGACCGACATCGATTTTTCCGATTTTTTTGTCCATTCCAAGGATGATTGCAGGATATTCGGAAATGGCTTTGATTGCTCTTTCTTCATCAAGGCCGTGTCTGACACACATCGCAGCGGCAATACTCAGAGCTTCGATTGGGATCACTGGGTGATCAGTGGTCAAAGCAACGATACACCCTTCATCGAGTAGGATTCTTACTGTGTCGAAGGTTTTGTGCCTCAACTCCGGTTTGTCACGAGTTGAAAGGGTTGGCCCTACCACTGCTTTTGCCTTCCATCGGCCTAATTCTTTGGCAATCAAATGACCTTCGGTGCAGTGGTCAATTACGAGATCAAGGTTAAACTCTTGTCCAATTCGATAAGCGGTAATAATATCATCGGCAAGATGGGCATGTGCTCGAGCTTGAATTTTACCTTCAATCAATGGAATCAATGCTTCCAACTTAATTTCACGTTCTTTAAAGTCTTTTCCTTTTTTCTTCTTCAGGTAATCCTGGGCTTTCATTAGCCATTCGCGAATTACGGCAGCAGTTCCCATTCGAGTGGAAGGAAATTGCTTCAATTCAGCATAAGTTCGTTTAGGATTCTCTCCAAAAGCAAGTTTAATTCCGGAAAATTCCTTAATTGACGCGTCTTCAATGGTATTTCCCCGGGCTTTAACTACACAAGTTTGCCCACCAATGGGGTTTGTGGACCCGGGGGTAATCATAACAGTGGTTATACCACCGGAAAGAGCATCTTTAAAAGCTCTATCTCTCATTTTGATCGCATCATAAGCCCTCACCTGAGGTGTCACTAAACCAAAGGATTCATTCAAATCTGCATCTATCCAACCAATTCCATCTTCTTCCAAGCCAAGATGCGTATGGGAATCAATAAATCCAGGAAGAACAAATTTGCCTTCACAATCAACGATTGAGCTCTCGTTCGCTGCAGAATCCTGGGAATCGTGTCCGTTTCCCTTATCTTCTTTAGTTTTTCCAGCTTTTTGCTTTTTTATCTTTCCGGAAGTTAGAGAAATATCAGCAATTTTTCCTGATTCAACTACCAAATTTCCCAATTGCTGAAATTTTCCTTGAAAAAAAACCGTTCCCTTCTCAAAGACCAACGGCATGAACAGTTCCCCTTTCCAACAAATTTACCTTACTAAATCACTAAAAAATTAACGATTCTATGTACAATTAATTCCAAAAAAAATCGCTATATGATAACTTAATAACTAATCTTTATCAAGTTTTTTTTGTTTTTTTTCCAAATTCTTTTCCAATTTTATTTGTAATTTTATTTCATTTTGAGTTCTTGACCAAATTTAGCATTTAAGCTAGAATTCGCGCATGTTTTCTCCCGGAAAAAAATTTCTAATTTTTAGGCAATTTGCATCTCTACGACTTTTTGCCTTTTTGCTGGTCCTGTTGAATTTATTTCATCATTTTACAGCATTTGGTGAACCTTTTCCCGACCAAATCCGAATAGGCCTTTTATCTTTTGGACTTCCTTCAAGATTTTTGATGTTCCCCTCCGATGAAAAAATGGAAATTTTTGATCCTCTTTCAAGTGAAGCAATATTCAGCGGAAAAGCAAGAATTGTAGAAGCAATCTCAATTGGTGGAGAATTATTAATAAAAATAAATGGGAAAAACAGGTTCAAATCCAATCATACCCTGCTTTTCTCCCCAGTCGGAAAACCTCCTAGGTATATGTGGTTAGTGAACAACCAGAACACGCGTAAAGCCTACAGAGGCTCTGTTGCTATAATTCCCGGAAAAGGAAGGCTTTTGGGGATAAATATTATTGGAATCCGAGATTATCTGAGATCAGTTGTCCCATCAGAAATTGGTGATCAAGCCCCCAAAACTGCCTTAGAGGCACAGGCAATTGCAGCCAGAACCTACATTTGGAGACATTTAGGAAAGCATGGTGCATCTGGATTTGATCTTTGTGATGGGGTCCACTGCCAGGACTATGAAGGTGTTAAAAAGGAGTTCCACGAGGGAAACCTGGCAGTTGCAGAAACCGATGGCTCTTATCTTGAATTTGAGGGAAAACCGGCGGAGACAGTTTATCATGCACATTGCGGTGGAACTTTATTTTCCTCGCAGCATGTGTGGGGTGGAAAAGACCTCCCTTATCTTAGAAATCACGAAGATAGAGCTCCAAATGGGCCGTTTTTTTGTTCCTGGAAAATGGCAAAAAATGGAAAGATTGTTTTTGAAAAAAATTCGGAAATTTTAAATATTAACTCCGAAAAAGAAAATAAAACCGACGAAGATTATTCCGATCCAAACAATTCAATGTCGATTATCAAAAAGCTATTATATGATTCTGAAGAAGCTCCCAATCTTTTTGAAAAAATTAAAACCAAATCACGGGGACATAGAGTAGGAATGTGTCAGGATGGGGCTATTGGAATGGCAAATCTAGGACATTCCACTGAAGAAATTCTTGATTTTTATTATCCTGGTACAAAACTGATCAAAAGCCAGATTTTATTAAAGCCCGAACCTGGACAAATCAGAATAAAATTTTCAAAAAATCCATCTTCGATAACCGCCCCAGAAGCCCAAATACTTTCGAAAAAACCATTAACCCTTCAACAAAAAGAAAACAAATCTGAAAAACCGATTAGGGCCTATCAACTCTTGAAACCTGGCAAATCAACAAATTCCGAAAAAATGGATTCCTCGAAGAATGATACTCAAAGTAAATTAAAAAAACTGGACTCAAACAAAGGGTCAGAAAAAAGCCTAAAAAAAAAATCAGTGAAACACTTCTCAAGTCAGGAAACCAAACCTGATTTTAGGAAGTGGTTCTGGAGCCCGATTTCTCCCAAATTGGAAACGAAAATACTAAAATCAGGAAAAATTATTGAAAAAAAGGTGAAAAAAAACACAAAAAAGCAAAAGAAATTTACTCGGAAGAGTCACTAAAACTATTTTTTGGAATGCCATTGTCAACATCGCAGATGTGTATTTTTCCTAAAATGTCGATTAATTGTGAATTCTTCGAAGGGGAGCTTTCCTTCAATTCAATGGTCAAAAACCAGTTTTTAAGCTAGATAGGAATGGCTAAGAAATCAAGTTGATGTAGGACATTCGACGATCACTTTTTTTGAACTTTAATTGTATTGCTAGGGTGACGGTTTAAAACTAAAAAATCTCTAATTCCAGGAACAGAACAAAATGATAATAGATCTTGAACTTGAAAATTTTCTTTTTATCAACAAAGGAAGTATGGAATTTTCTGACGGCCTTAATGTAATCACCGGAGAAACAGGTGCGGGAAAAAGTATATTACTGGAAGGGATCAAATTAGTACTTGGGAAAAAAGGGAAAAGTGGTGCAGTATTGAAAGGGAAATCCTCGGCACGCGTACAAGCTAATTTTAAAATTTCACCGAGTACCCAGGTCTATGAATTACTAGGCCAATCAGGATTTCTGAATGAAGAAGATCCTCAGAATCTTAGTATATCCAGAACATTTAAAGCAGAGGGTTCCGAAAAAACGCATATAAACGGAATCCTCGCGAACCTTTCCCTCCTAAAAGAGCTTGGAAAATCTCTCATAGAAATTCACGGACAAAATGAGCATCAAACCCTTTTAGACGGGAAAACTCAAAAACAGTTATTGGACCGATTTTGCGGGGAAAACCATATAGACAACCTACTTGAACTAAGAAAAGTTTTCAATCAAAGAAAAAAGATTTTTGAGAAAATTGAGGAATTGGAGAAACGGCTAAAAGATGGTTCTGAGCGTCTTGAAAGACTGGAAGAAGTCTTGGAGGACCTCAAAAAGTTAGATTTATCTACACCAGATGAGGAGGAAAAAATAAAAGACGAAGCAAAAAAGCTTCAAAATGCTGAAGAAATAGCTGCTTGTCTTGATTCGGCAGGAAGTTTGCTTTCCGGAACAGAGGGTTCTTCCGGGCTAATAGATCAAAGCAAACGTGCAAGAGATGCACTAAGAAAAATTGCAAACTATGATCCTAATTTCGCCCAAATTGCCGAAAGACTGGATCAAATCTTCAACGAGGCAAAGGATTTGGAACGCGAGATTTCGGTTGAAGTTTCAAATTCTGTTTTTGACCCTGAAAAAATTTCGGAGATCCAGGAAAGGCTCAATAAAATTGGCCGAATGTGCAGGAAATACAGTTGTACAACCGAAGGACTATTTCTACTAAAGGTAGAAACCGAAAAAGAAATTTCAGAATTATCTACTCCCGACATAACTAGAAATGGCTTGATGAAAGAGAAAGATGAAATAAATATTGTTTTTTTTCATTTACTCGATGAAATTTCCAAAACAAGAAAAAAAGCAGGTGATAAGCTACAAAAAATGGTTATGAAGGAAATGGAAGATTTAGGGTTTTCGAAAGCCCAGTTTGAAGTATTGATCACTCCAACATCAGAAGGGGCGGAAGGGCAGGAAAGCATTGATTTCGTAGCCACTTTAAATCCCGGTGCCCCCCCTGGATCACTGAAGAAAATAGCATCCGGAGGGGAACTGTCAAGAATAGCGTTGGCGATAAAGCGTGTTTTGGCAACTTCAGATGAAATTCCAACGTTGATTTTCGATGAAATAGACACTGGAATAGGCGGTGAAACAGCTGAGGCTGTTGCAAAAAGTCTGGAAAACCTTTCAAGAAAAAAACAGGTCATCCTGGTAACCCACCTTCATCAAATAGCGAAGGAAGGATCCCGCCATTTCACAGTTTCCAAATCAGTTGAAAAGGATGAAACTAGCGTAAGAATCGATCGGGTTGCAGGAAAACAACGAGAGCTCGAGATTGCCAGGATGCTAGGTGATACAGGAAAAAACGGCCTTCTTTTCGCTCGGTCTATTCTGAAAGAATAGTTAGTTCTCAGTCACAGATGAGTTTAGATGTTGATCGCAAAGGTCGTTTCGACTCCGCTCAGCGACCGGGCCGGTGAGCGTAGTCGAAATCGTCGTATAAAGCCGCAGATTATTTGAGTAAATACTATAATTCAATTGTGACAGAGGACTAGTCATTAAGGGACTGAAAAGGGGCTTTCCTCAAATTTTTTAACTGCCTGGCTTTTACCCTGGGGCGCTTGAATCTGGTGCTTTCAAACGGTTTTCGGAAATTAACCTCACGAATGACTGTAATTCGAACTAACTTTCCTCCAAATTGAGCTGGTCGGCCACGAGCTTGAAAATAGAAAACTGAGCCATCTTTTCGAATTCCTCGATAACCATCACTAGCTTCCCGGCCACTTTCAATTGCTTCACGAGCACGTTCACAGACATCCGGATGAAGGAATTGAGTGTATGGTCTTCCAATGATTTCGAGTAACTCGTATCCCCATATTTCAGCAAGTTGTTGGTTTGCTTCTATTATTAAACTTTCCTGTGAAATTATCATTATTCCCTCAAACGAGCTTTCAGCAAGAATTTTAAACCGCTCTTCGCTTGATTTTAAATCATCGAGATTCTTTTGGCGTTCTGTAATGTCAACACAAATTCCAATCATTCGTATAGGAATTCCCAGTTCATCATAATCGAATTTTCCGATAGCACAAATTAGCCTGATTTTTCCGTCAGGGCGAATAATCCTAAATTCATTGGGAAAACTTTTCTTTTCCCTCATTTGTTGCTTAAGCCTGAAATGGGCAATTTCACGGTCTTCGGGATGCAAAATAGAATTCCAGGTATTCATGGAAGCATGTTTGTTACATGGATCCAGGCCGAAAATTTCAAACAACTGAGGGGACCAAACCATCTGGCCCGTGGAGATGTGCCAATGCCATGATCCAGCTAAGGCAGCGTCCATAGCCATTTCCATTCGCTCTTTCGCCTGCAAAAGAGCTTCTTCCATTCGTTTTCGCTCAGTGATTTCCTTCAAGCATCCGATTACTTTAACAACTCTCTCACTTTTTTCGTCCCAAATTGGGGTCGAGCAGGTTTGAACCCAAACAACACTTCCCTTTTTATGGCGAAGACGATACTCAGAGATAGATCTTTGCCCTGAAAGCCATTTTTTCACCACCTGTTGAAAGTGTTCCTGGTCTTCGGGTGGCATCAAATCAATTATAGACAGGGAAGTTGAAATTTGAGATTCGGAATAACCCAAAAGTTGTTGAATATTTCCAAAAACCCATTCCCATTTTAATTTCCCTTCCGGGCTAATTGTTATTAAGTAGGCATAATCGGATGAAACGTCAGAAACAATTTGCAACCGCTCCTTAGTTACTCGCAAGGTTTCTTCAGTTATTTTGCGATCAGTAATATCAACAAAAGTGGCTAGAATTTTGTCCATGATTGTTATTCCTGAGATTTCCAGAAGTAGAACTCTGCCATCTTTGCAAGTCACTCTAAATTCCATTGGTTTGGTATTTGTTTTTTCGTCGGCTGCTGTTTTCACAGCTGATTCCCAGGTTTCCCGGGCGGTTTTCCGGTTTACTTCATCCGGATATACCAACAACCACCATTGATCAATATTAGGAATATCAGAAAGAGAATAACCGAATACTTTTTCAAACTGATCATTTAGGAATTCGATTTGTCCATTGCTGGATATAACTCCAAGTGGAAGAGGGGCCAGTTTAACGAGCAAACGGAATTTCTCTTCACTTTGGCGTAAAAAATATTCAGCATATTTTCGTTTTGTAATATCGTAAGCAACCCCAAGAATTTCAATAGATTTACCATTCTTGTCGGAATTAACCACTGTCGCAACTTCGGTGGACACAATCGAACCATTTTTACAAATTTGCTCAACTTCCATTGTTCCCAAATGGCCTGAAAAGTTTTCTTGCATTATTTCAGGAAGTTTTTTTTGAAAATATTCTGAGACTCTATGAAATGATTCATGAGTTAGAATTTCTTTAAGAGGGTGGTCCAGAATCTCTTCGGGGGTGTAGCCGCTTAGTCGATGAATTGAAGGGCTGACGTATTTTAATTTTTTGGTGGATAAATCCAAGACCCAGATAACATCCCCAATATTTTCAGAAATCAAACGATATCTCTCTTCCCTCTTTGCAAGGGATTCAAATGCCAATTCCCGGTTTTTTTTTCGAGAAAGGAGAAAATAAATAATAATTGTTTCCATGACAATCAATAAAAAAATTACGCTCATAGAAAAGTAGGAAAAATTCATAAAGATCCTCTAAAGAAATGTCTTTTTGGAAAGGGCCGATTTACACAGTATCTCAAAAGTCCCACTTAACCTCTTTAAAACTGCATATGATAGTAGGCACAACATGATTCAATGAAAATCACTTTGAGAGAGAGTAAATCACTATTAAATCAAGTTTTGAGCGACTTCAGAGAAATTTTAATAGAACTGTTGAATATTATAAATTGAAAATAAGGATTTTACAACCCCAGGAATTTCATGAAAATTGCAAGCTGGATTTCAGTACCGCGTCAACGCTCAATTACCAGATCTTTGTGATTAAAAAGAACAATGACTAATTTCGAAAAAGCTAGAGTTTATCGAGTTTTCAAAAGATTATTTTGCAAGGTTTTTGAAGTCTTCACATTGTCCTGGAATTGCTGTATGATAAAGTTTCCGGAGTTAAATAAATTATAAACACATTAGGAAAAATTTATCCTTGGGAGGAAACTATGAAACGGTTTTATTTTGTAATGTTTTTCTTTTTTGTTCTTCTTTGCGGAAATATCTGGGGACAAACTTCCAGTTCTACGTCCTCAGGTGAAGCTGTGGCAGCTCCTACCAGCTCAAACACTTCTGTTGCAACCACTGTTCTTGAAATAGAACCTGAAGCAACGCAAACTCTTGCATCTGCAACACCCGCAGCACCAATTGAAGAATTAAAGGTAGGCACAACTTTGGAGAACCTCAAAGCGGCATTAAATGGCGAGTCAAATGCAAAAATGCGCTACAAAGCTTTTGCAGAAAAAGCAGATGAGGAAAAATACCTTCAGGTTGCAAGGCTTTTCAGAGTTATAGCAAGGGCTGAAGAATTGCACGCTTTGCATCATGCAAAAATCATCGAAAAAATGGGCGCTTCCTTTTCGGTGGATATCAAGCTTCCCGAAGTTAAATCGACGAGAGAAAATTTGGAAACGGCTTTGAGGGATGAAAAATTTGAGATGGAAAGGATGTATCCGGCATTTGCCCAAAAAGCTGAAGAAGAAAAACAGGAATTCGCAATGAAAACTTTTAAAGGAGCGCAGGCGGGCGAAGTTCAACATGCAAAATTTTATACGGAAGCTCTCTCAAACCTGGAAAACATGAAGGAACTAAAGACGGACTATTTAATTTGCACGGTTTGCGGCTACATTACCATCGATCTAGGAATACAAAAATGTCCGGTTTGCAGTTCTCCCAGATCAAAATTTGAGAGTATCAAGTAAATATTTCAGACAAGTTAAAATTCGAATATTATCGCCGATACATCAAATTTTAAATCGAAGTTCCAAACACGGTACATTGATAGAGTTCTGATTGGAGCAGTGCAAGAAGGAGAAATTCGCGTTAATCAAAAAAGGACCCTGTCCATGTGAACTTTTGGATATTCTCTTGGGATCATGATCTTCAAGGTATTACATGGACAGGTTTTTTTAGGAAAAATAGGCTCAAACAATTATCCTACTTGCGCTTTATGCCATTTTAGACTTGGAACTTCGGTTTAAACAATGGTACGTATCATTGTTAAGAAATGCCAGGTTGACAAAAGTCGAGTTTGGTTTGATGTGGCTAATGAAAGTTGAAAAGTTGTATCTTATACCAATTTCAATTATTTCGTTCATCCGATCTATTTCGTGCTTCAGGTCTGCGTAAATTGAAGTTGGGTCTGACAGAAAGGAATGCTTCAACCATTCCAGTAAGGGCTTCTAATTTTCATGAAAGTTCCTTCTTTTCTTGCAAAATATACAGATCCAACTTCATTTAGATCAAATCAATGTTCTTGGGGTGATGCACATATTTTTTGGGATTGGTATTTAAATGAATAAAAAGAAAATTTGGTTGGTTATTATTTTTTCATTTTTTGTACCAGTGTTTTTCTGGAAAATGAATCATAATAGCCTGACCTCTTTGGATTCGGGAGCTCTATCTCTAGCTTTTGGACGCCTGGCCGGATTATCAGCGGCAGTTTTATTGTTTTGGCAAATTGTTTTTATCAGCCGGGCAAAATTCATAGAAGGGAAATTTGGCCTAGATAGACTGACAAAATATCATCATTCAATTGGTTTTGTTATCCTGTTTTTTTTGATTCTTCATGTCACTCTAATCACTTTTGGCCTTTCGAGAGATACAGATTCCACTCTGATGGAGCAATTTCAGGATTTTTGGAAATCCTGGGAGGGGTTGCAAGGAGCAATGATCGGATTCGTTCTCTTTGCAACCGCCACCCTATTTTCAATTAACGCATTGCGGGCCAAATTTTCCTATGAAAGGTGGCATTTGTCTCATTTAGTGGCTTATTTTGGAATTGCCCTTTCTTTTTCTCATCAAGTCGAGAATGGAAAAGATTTTGTACAACAATCCGGATTGAGCATTTACTGGTATGTTTTCTTCGGTACTGCTCTATTTTTCCTTTTAACTTTCAGGTTTTTAAGGCCTTTTTATTGTTTTTTCAAACATAAGTTCAGAGTTGATCGAATTACTCGGGAAACAATTGATGTAACGTCGGTTTACCTAACCGGGCGAGATTTGAAGAATTTTTCTTTCAAAACCGGGCAATTTGCCATTGTAAGGTTTTTCGCACCAGGTTTCCGTTGGGAATCTCATCCTTTTTCCCTTTCCCTCCCAAAGAATAACGAATTTCTCAGGTTAACAGTCAGACAAATTGGCGATTTTACAAAAAAGATCCCTGAGCTTCCAATCGGAACCAAAATCTTGGTAGATGGCCCTCACGGGATATTTACCTCTGATCGGGTCATTGGGAAAAAAATTCTTCTTATTGCAGGAGGAATCGGAATAACGCCCATTAGGCCTTTGTTTGAAGAGCTTATAAATATGGACAAAGATACAATTTTATTGTATTCGAACCGAAATCAGGAAAATATACCACTCCGAAGCGAATTGGACTCATTAGCACAGTATAAGCGTGCAAAAGTGATTTATGTAATCACTAATGACAATAAGTGGACTGGTGAAAAGGGACATTTAAACCAAGAGAAAATTCTTTTACTTGTACCGGACATTTATGAACGCGAAATATTTCAATGCGGACCACCCGGAATGATGATAGGACTTCGAAAAGCTTTTAACGCAATCGGTTTATCAGAAGACCGGATTTATGATGAAACTTTCACTTTTTAAAAATTATTATACTTCAAAAAATAGTTGTGATACTATTTACTATACTCCCTAAACATTTTTTTCGGACCAACTGATTCTCGTCGCAGCAATCCACTCTGACAAATTACTCTGGCCCGAATTCTAAATGGCAAAATTCTTTTGCATGTCGTTGAGACCATGATAAAAACAAATTGAAATTAAATTGAAAAAATAATGCAACGTTTTGAAAAACCCTTTCGAAAACATTCATTTTCATGGCTGGACTTGCGCTTAGGATTCACACTTATTGAAATAATGTTTTCATTTTTGATTCTCGTAGTCGCTGTCTTAGCCGCGTGCGGGATAATAAATTTTGGTCACAAGGGAACCAAAAAAGATTTTAGGAACGTTAGGGCATTGCAACTTCTTGAATCAAGAATGAACGAAGTTCTTCAGCTTTCCTACAGCACAATAAGTAATTCATTCGCAGGAACTACCGGAACTTTTAACGCTTCCTCTTCAGCTATTCCAGGGATTGAACTTGGAGATGACGGAACAGGAGAAAACCTATTAAAGGTGTCTCTCAAATTCACACGAATACCTATTACTTTTGGTTATAGTCCAATAGATATTACTAACCCCAACTACATTTCAATAGCAACCCAAACCTGGACTTTCCTTCCAGAAACTACTACTGGTGGGTATTTCCCAGATAAAATCATACGTGCGGAAATAACCGTAGCCTGGTTGGAAGAATATGTTAAAGTCCCGCGATTAATGAATGCATTCACTTATATTGTAGATTTGGAGAATTGATTTTGAAATCTTTTACAAAACATGGAATGGCACTGGTGGTAGTACTTACGTTTTCGATGGTAATACTCATTTTAGGGACTAGCTATATTCAATCCTTCAGCAATTACAAAAAGAATAATCCGATTCATCTTGAACGAATTCAAGCAGATTTTTTCGCACAGGGAATTTCAAAAATAGCTTTATTAAAATTCAAGAAATTCCCTGCTGATTTTTACCATGCCTATCTTTATGATGTTGCGAGCAAAAAGGACCCAAAAAATGTTCCTCCCAAACCCGCACCTACTCCATTGCAGGTCTTTCACCAAGAAAGCTTAAATCCAGTACTTCAAAACAATGCAACACTCTCCAGTGGCATCCCTATATCCATGTATTCCACGACATACGAATTAACAAATACAAAAGCTTACAATTCTGATGGTTTATTAATAACAGTCACAGTAAAAATGAATCCAACAAATGAGATTCCAAACGGTTTTCAACAATCATACCAAACATTAGTCGAAGCAAGTCGAACCAGGATATTATGAAGATACCCACTTTACCTAGCCAACCAGTTATTCCGACTCTACCAGTGAGGATTATTTTTTTTCTTCAGTACAAGTTAAGAAATGGTAAAATGGTTTCAGGCTTTACAATAATGGAGATAACAATCGCTGCTTCCATATTTTTGATGGTAATGGTTGCAGTATTAGTAATGTTCAGGAGTAGTACAAACTCTTTCAATACTGGAACCTGGCGAATTTCAACTCAAAAAAACACCCAACTTTTTCTCAGCAGGCTGCGAGAAAATCTTGAAAAAGCAAATTACGCCACAACAATCCGCCCTGAAGGGATTTCTTCTCAGACATTGGATTTGTTCATCAATCAAAGGTGGAATAACACTTCTGCTGATTGCAATATGGATAAAATTGCAATTTTCGCCTCAATCGTCAAACCCTATCGAGCAGCCAACCCATTACTAAATACTTCCGAAGTTCGTGGAAAATGGTCTGGTGTAAGTCTAACCACCTCCAACCGAACTCTTACTCTGGTACGCACTGGCAATCGAAGTCTTCTTCTGATGCCGACGGCTTTTATTTTTCCCGCTGGAGGGTTTGATGAAGACGGAAGTGACATTAATTTTACGGTTTCCCTTTCAGATGTTGAATCTCTTTCGATAAATCAGATTCTTTTTGCAGATGGGAAAAAAGGAATTGAAGTTGCCGTTCAACTAGGACGCCGGGTAGGTGATCAACCTCCCCAAGCATTACTCAGCGAAAAAATTTTGGCAAAACTTATTGCTGCTGATTTTAGTGTAAAAACTTTTTCTCCATAATATTTTTTGTGATAAAATGGTATTAGAGTAAAAAATTTTACAATTTTTGCCAATTAGTAATTATTCATAAATATTAGATGCTATGCCAAAATTGAATTACTTTACAGAAAAGTATCTTGATATCTGAGCCGCTCTTGAACTCATGCAACCGAAATGACCTCATCGCCAGTTTAACGAGTTTTCATCACACAAGAATAATAGTTTTATTTTTTGCATTAAAGAAAATGGCTACTCCAAGAAAGCCTTTTTTTTATTTTAAATAAATTAAAAATTTTTGAAGGAATAATTTAAATGTTTTTCCAGTTGGCTGATAGACTATTTTTAAAAATGATGTTTTTTTTCTCCTTTATTTTTCTCGCTTCCGAATTACCAGCACAATCTGTGTTGGTGATTGATTCGAGACTAATGATTCTTGCCCATCCATTGACACAAAAATTTGATCCCGAAACCCATCGTTTTAAAGGAACCTCCTCTGAACCAGTAACTGGTGGTGCATCAGGAGTTGCAGAGCTGAAAGAAGAAATGGGAGAGATTAGAATAAAACTTTCCGGTTTGGTGGCCGATTATTCAAAAAAATTTGAAAAAGCAAATTCCTCTGACAAATTGCTCTTGGAAAAGAAATTTTTTGCCGAAAAATCCTTTTTTGAAAATCGATTAAAAATGCTCGACGAAAGGTCTTCAGAAGCGATAGGGGTTCCAGGAAGCCCCGGGATGACGCCATACTCCTCTATTATTCCCCAAGTTCTAAAAATCTCCCAAGACATCAAAACAGTTCTTCAGGAGTTGAGTCGAAAAAACAGCATGATTCCTGTTCTTGATATTTCCTCGCTGATTCCATTACTCCCCGAAGATCTTCCAGCACCAAAACAGGATTTACTAAGCCAAAATCTTCATTTTTTACTCTGGTCAAGAAAATCCCCGCAAAAAGAAACAGTTCTCCCATGGATTCAGGAAGCGGGAAATTACTGGACAAAACGCGAATTTAACAGGTTTTCTCCTGTACCATTCGGAGGAAAAGATCTTCGGAAGGAAGCAGCAAAACTTATATCACAACAAGGAACCGTTCAATGAAAAAGTTAATTACATTATTTATTCTATTGATTTTTTGTCAATCCATTTTTGCGTCACAGACGGGAGGTTGGGCGATTGTCAACATGCGCCTACTCATGGTTCTCCACCCGCAAATGTCACGATTTGATTATGTAATGGGGCGTTTTTTCCGGGATTCCACACCTCAAAAGAACAGACAGGAAATCCAGCGTGAAATGAATCAGGCATGGGAAACTTCTCAACCGGTTATAAAAAACCTTCTCGACAAACAATCCAGATTGATTAAGAATCGGTATGACATTCGCAGCAGGATAATCGAAGAGGCGAATGGAGCGTTGCAACCTCAATCCCCTTCTGAACAAATTGATGTTTACGACTTTTCTTCTCCAGCCTCCGGAAGCCCCTCACCAGGTACAGCAACCATCTCGATCAACCCCGGAGCATCGTCCAGTGGACCTCAAAAAAATAATATTAAAGAGGCAGTACTTTTAGAACAGAAAATAGCTCAGAAAATAGCTGCGATTGATATTCAACTACAACAGGTACAGGTTGAACTCCAAAACGCTCAGGAAAGTGCTTATTCGCCAATTTATCTTACAACTCCTGAGACAAATGAAGTAGTAAAAAACATTCGAACTGAGTTATCGGCAATTTTGTCGCAGACAGCGCAAGAATCAGGCATTTCCACTGTCCTTGATACTTCCTTTTCAGAACCCACAATAAAACTTTCAAATGATATTTGTACCATTCCATCGCAACCTGACTCATTTGAAAATCTATCCTGCAGTCTTTTTCATTCATTTACAAATTGGGATATCCCTTCAAAAAAACAACAAATTCCGGTAGCTGGAGGCCCTCCAGTGGATTATCAAAGTCATGTCGTTCCAAGATTAATGCAGGAAAAACTTGATAATTTCCGACAATATCTTGATTTTAATCCCTATCTTACATCCAACATAGCACATTTTTCCCCAGGAAATATTTTCCTCATGGGGGGCTATGACTTAACACCACTAGTTGCCCGGAAAATTTTTGAAAAATACCAAATCCCGGTTGAAGTAAAAAATGCTCTGATCAATGTACTACAGGAATACCTTTCACAAGCGATAAACCGCTCTGCCATCCCTCAATCTCCAATGGCCTCCCCACCCCCCTCTACGGAAAAATAAACAAAAAATAGCTTTAAAAAATTGAAAATAACGATGTGCGGAACGACAACAAATATAATTTTGGAGGAAACATGAAAAGAATAGTGAACGCAGTGTGGTGGCTACTTTTGGGATGTATGTTAATGGCCGGTCCAACTCTGGCGCTTCACCCTTTTTATGAACAAAATGGGGATTGCTACATGTTGATCGGGGATGGCCCCTATCGCGGCGTGTATGCTCTGAACAACCTCACCGGTGGAACAGTTACGCGGTTATATGATCCACTGGATGCGTATGGAATTACAGCCAACCAAGTCTGGGATGGAAGCGCTTGTCAAAAGTATCTGTACACTTTTGCCGGACAGGATACCGGATGGACTCCTGTGACAGGAAACATTTCAAGGCAGGTCAATACAGTTGATTGGAAGGGAGCCAAAGTTGGTTACCCCGGAGAAAGAACTGATGAAAAAATCATAACGTATTATCATTGTGGAAGCACCTACAAATCGGCCACAGGAATTGGACCTCACGGAAAAACCGATTTTGTAACATCAAACTATATGATGGGAATTTACGGATATGACGGAGATTATCCTTGTTTTTGGCTTCCAACTCCTGACCCAAGTATTACAGGAAACTGCCTGATACCAGTCGGAAAATATTATCATAGTTTTATTCGCGTTCGGGACTATACTTCCTATTACGGAGGATGGACACATTGGGTTGTTCGAGAGAACATTCAGGCAAAATATCGCCTCATAGATCTTTATAATTATTATGTTAACAAAGGAATTGGCCCCACTGACCAACAATCCGTAGCAACCGTTATTACCGCTCAACAATCCACAATGGATGAGATTCATGAATGTCCCGACGGCTGTTCACGTGCGCAATCAGGGATTCCGCTTCCGGGTTCTGAGATGCCATATGTTTCCTGCGTTTATTCAACCCGCTTAAACAATGCTTATTTGTATCGTCGTGAGCCTTCCAAAACAACTTATCTTTTATTGGGCACAAATTCCAATTCCAAGATAGTCGGTGACCCACAAAATCTTACAACTAAATCAATCGGTATAAGTTCAAGAGATTCTACAAGCGATTTTGTATATACGATCGGCAAGGATATAATCAATCAGTGGCTCAAGGACGCCAATGCCCCTTTTACGATCAATCAATTGGATGATGTAGCCGTTTCTGATCAATGGTGGTTAACCGGTGGAATTGTCTATGCCCTCGATAAGAGTCAAAAAAAAGTGTACAAGTTTGTCCGGGATGAAATTTCCAATACCCCATCAATTCCTGAACAGATTATAGTTTACGATGGAGCAGTCGTTCCGGATTCGATCAAAGCTGATGGTTTCGGCAACTTATTTCTTGTTAAAACTAAATGTGAACCTGACAATCCACCCGATTCTTTCCAACCCAAAGACGCTTCTTCCTATGTTAAACAGGTTGATTACTATGGAAATGTAACATATCGGGCATATTTTAATCAAAATGTCTATAAAGCTGTAAGCAAACGGGATTATTATTCAAAGGTGTTTACAGACGTTCCGGGAAAAATTTTACTTGGAACCAACACATTTTACCGAGATTTCAAGACTAACACTCCAACAATTCTTTCCAGTTGGGTCTGGCTGAATTCTTCAACTCAATATGGGCCGGTTGTTACAACAGCCTATAGAACCGAACTAGCCGTCATCAATTCTTCTACGCCACCCCAAGTCAGTCAAAAAAATGCCATTACCGATATTAATGGCCCGCTGATTTCTACCTCAAGCGGCCTTCAAAAGGCGACCCCGGATACTGATGGTTTTTTTAAAGACACGGATACTTATATTTTCGCAGTTGAAAATGCTCCGTACTTTGACATTAACGGAGTCAACGTTGGTTCAACTCACGCAGACCAAAACGGAAACGGGCGCATAGGCGACTTTCCGTCGACAACCAAAAAAAGCTCAGTAAATTATTTTTGGAAAGTTATTCAAACAAAAGACTTGTACGGAAACGTTACTGCCAAAACAATCCTGGATTTGGAAGCAGCGAATTCTCCAAGTCAAAACTATTTGCTTCCGGTTAAATTGGGTGGAGGAGAATATAGAATCGGCGTAAAAGTTTCATTCCAATTTTACGATTACGATAAGCTTCCCTTAGGATCATTATCTGACAAAAAAGAAACCGTTCTTTCAGACGTAATGACCGGCCAAGGGGAGGATGCAGCAAGTTATTCCTGGGGAATAATAAAAATCAAACAGGTTCCACCGGTTAACTTTCCTGGTGGTTGGTGTGTAATAATGAGCGGAAGACCTACCAGTCCAGCCGGGACTTATGACTATCGCCCAATTCGCCCTACTGATGCCGCGACCCCTCAATGTTCGCTGACAAACCAATTTCCCCCCGGAGCAAAATTTGTAATTCCCGAAAAAGTATCGGATTGGTCAATTAAATTGCGTGAATGCGATTATAATTCTTCCAAGGGACCAGCATACGATCGAATACAAATGATACTTTCAACAAACCCACCCGATCCCCAAGACCCAAGGATGGTAACAGGATCACTTCAATGGATGGATAAACCCAAATTCACCTGGACCTCTTCATTAACTCGTGGAACGGAAGGAATTGTTACAGGACAGATAATTTCTGAATCAGAAACCCTCTCCTTGGCACAAGTTAAAGCGCTGGTACCAGTTCCTTCCCAGCCACGTTCATATAAAGTAAAAGTAAATGGAGGAAGAAGTTACCAGTACCAAACCTTTATCCCGATAACTACATATGTTGCAGGTGAACTTTTTACTGATTACAAACAGATGACAATGCAAAAGAGTATAGATATATATTCCGAATGCGACATTGTAGTAACCGACGAAACTCCTCCTCAATTGATATTTCCAGATCCCTTTATTTCAGGAAATTTTGTAAAAGGGTTCTTTTTTTCAAATGATCTGTTGTATGGAACCACTGGCGAGACTCTTGCGAACGCCGAATCATCACCCACAACAAATCCATCCACTCTTCAATTTGTAGTTGCGGACAACAATCCAATGGGAAATGATACCGCAAGCGATGATGTCTCACTTCTGACATATTCCGATCCATTTCATTTCAGTTCAGAGCCACGCTGCAAAGTCAATCATTCGATAAAAAACCGGTATGCCAGATTCAATTACAATACCGCCAAACTAGGGCCAATCCCGCCCTCTTCAACAGATACTTCCCCAACTGCAGTTACTTTAAGGAATGAATATGGTTCGAATCCCAATCAGCAGAATGGTGGAACATTCAAAGTTGATCAATTGGACCTTACTTCATTAGATTTCAATAAAACCTGGCTTCCTGCTGCTGCTTACAATAAGGCGTTTTCCTACAGAATGTATAATATTCCAGTGAGCGACCTTGAACATTTTTCCAGTTTAATTAAGTCAGTTGATTCCCCAAAAATGGATCTGACTTACGCAAATAATTCTCCCGGGTACAAAAATCTTCGATTTGGAATCGAGTGGACGGAATCATGCACCCTTGCGACAAGTCCTTATCTTTTGGGACAGATTGTCATTCGTGATAATGATCGTCCCAACTTGTTTATACAGGGAAAGGAAGCAAAAAACCCTGATTTTGAATATTATTGTCCAACCAATCTCACGAAGAGTTGCATGGCACTCTGGACTTTTCTTGCCCAGGGACAGACCGAAGAAATTCATAACGGGGTAATTAACTGGGATTCCGCTGATATTGCAGGAATAAATCCTTCCTTCAAAATCAATATAGGCAGTCCAACTACCAATGGACTATTAACCAACACTTTTCAAAATGAATTTGAAACTGATGTTCCGGTATTTTTCACTGCTTCTTTTTCAGACAACATTGGGTCCCCCACACTCACGACTTTTCAATTGATTGATAGTGGAAACACAACTCTTGCATCTGTCGTTCCGCCAACAAACACTATTCGCTATCTTTTCCGGAAAGCTGACACTGTTAGTTTGGTGGCACAAGTAAAAGATACAGCCGTTGGGTGGCCAAACGACCCATATAATAATCCGACTATAGCTAATGCTACCCCAAATATTCGGCAAATAAACTGCACTTTTAAAGTTTATGCAACAAAACTGGATGTCCGGGTTCTCGATCGAATGCAAAATGGAAAGTAGATGGCTCAAAATATAGTCAAATTGAAAAACTCCTCTCAAATCAAGACCGTTTTTAACAATCGGAACGAACCTAATTTACAATGTGTGCTATTGCTTAAAAAATCCATTTCCCAGACATGAGATCCCAAAGATTAAAAATTTTTAGTATCCTTTTTTTGCTGGCATTTGTTTTTTGGGGAGCCGCTTCTGATGGATGCTTTGACATCCCGCATGATTGGAGTATTATTTCAATTCAATCGTGCGATTGTTTTGGTAGTACTTTTGGATTTTCCGAGTTTTTTTATCAAATCGATACCAAATTAAGAAAATATCTTTCTGATACAAATCGAGAGCTTAAACCTATTATCCTTCGCGGAATTTTTTCCGACCCGCAAGTAACTGAAATCACAGATCCCTGGAAAAAGGAATTTATTAAAATTACACCAGTTGGTTGGACAACATGTGAAGCAAATCTTTCATCCCAAAACGATTTTACAATTTTGGAGGCGACTGCCAAATCAACACCTGATTCATTTTCAGCATTTCTGGAAATAAAAAAACTGGAAACAAGCCAAATCAATCTGGTGGACCGTATTTTTTTTTCTTGGGCAATCATTCGTGTAATTCTCTGCGAGAAAATTTCGGGAATAATTAGAATCCTTGACGGGGACGGAAAACTTGTTTTTCTTGATGAAATCAAAATTTCACCAACAATCATAAGCGATATACTCTGGTCTCCAAATGGAATATATTTCTCTCACCTTGAGAAAAATGACAGCCGACGCATAGTTTTGGATGTAGGAGAAATATTTCCGCTCAGCACTAATTTTAAAAAAGAACACCATTAAATAGAATGGTAAATTCTCCTGAAAAGCAACAATCTTCCCAGACTATCAGTGAAAAAGAGAAAAACACTCGACTTATAAACCTGCATCAACGCAAGTGCAGGGAAGCTGTGAAAAAATGTCAAAAATAGGTTAAAAATGGCTGTGAAAAATATCTCAATCTTTTGCCAGCGGCCCTCTCAAATGTTGTACTTTGATAAATGGTTATATTTTTTCACACCTTCAGGGAATCCGGAAAAAATAATTGTTCGCGGATTTTTTTTTGAATTGAATGGTCAATTGCCAATGTCAATATGAATTGACTCTTTGTTGCTGCCAGACTATTGAGAATGAAATTGTTTAAACGCAGAATTTTCAGTAAGGTTTTTAGGGAAAATACTTGAAAAACTTTTTTTTGTTTATTTTATTTATAGCGTTTCTCTCAAGTTCAGTCGTCCTTTATTCATGCGATGACAGCATCCTGGCATTTTTTTCCGAAAAAAATCAGTCTGAAGAGTTAATTCATCAAATGCTTTTAATAGCCAGACATTGTAGGGAAATGGCAGAAAAAATTGATGCATTCAACAAGGAAGCAGCGGAAACAAACATGTCAGAAATAATTGATTCCTGGATAAAAATTGAAACTTCCGGCGGAAAGTGGCTGGGTTCAAATATTTCTACAACAGCATGGGAAACAAAAAAACAGGAATTAGGGGAATTATTGGGAAAAGTGCGAAAGCTTTTTATAAAAGGAGATTTTCAAGCTACCCATGATTTTCTGGAACTTGTAGTCTGCAAACTTTCAGAAACTGCTGCCACGCTTTGTGAAAATAAACCTCTCAGCTCCATCCTAGCTCAGGAATTCATTTTTTTGAACTTAAAAGAAATGATCAAAAATGGTTTATTTCGGAATGCTGCATCGGAACTTGCTTCGGCAAGAAAAATTTTGTGGGAAAATTTACCACTCGCATCCTCGACTTCAGAATTTTGGGAAATAGAGGAAAAGCTTTCTGATCATTTAAGTCGATTTTCAGCGGCACCTGAACCGAAAGAAATAAACGAATCACTATATTTGCAACAAAAACTATTACAGGTCTTTAATTCACTTGTGAAAAAATTATTTCCAACTATCAGTACAAAATCTAACGACAGTCTTTAAAATTTTCCCCCATTTTCACAGTTGTTTTTCCGCTATCGTAGATTGCAAGGCAGTTGTTAATTAAGGCTTAATTAATTTTAATTTTTTCAAAAGATGATTAATAATGGTGAAGCCAATTTTTTTTTGTCGAAGTTCCTCACTGATAATTCATTTTGTGAGATATTAGTATTGCGAATTTTTATTTCTTATGTATAATTTAAGAAATACTAGTTCTTATTTGAATAAAAAAACGATTAAATTGTAAAGGACGCTGAAAGGAGCGGGGATGTATGAATAAAACAACGCTTCGAATCATTCGAAAGATAATCTGCCTCGTAATCACTGCAATCATGTTCGTTCAACCTCTAATAGCGGGGACAACCAGCAACACCCGTGTTATTCAGGTAAAAGTTGCCAATCAGGTAATTAATGTATCTGATGGACAATGGATCACAGTACTTGAAGGTACAAAATATGTAAATTACAACATCAGATATGTAGACGGGCAACCCGTTGCTTTAGAGGCAACTCAGTATACCCGTTTAGTGATGACTGGGCAACTAAAAGAAACCCCTCTTCCCAGTACAAACACCACAGCAGCTCCAGAAACCCCAGCGCCCTCGACCACCCAAACCGAGCCAAAACCAGCTCCAGTTCCTGCTCAAACAACTCAACAAGCTGCCAAACCAACAACGACTTCTCAACCTGATACCAATACGATTGAAGGATACGGCGGAAGTGGAATTCCCGGCGACATGGATCCAGTAACGGTTGCATCCCCGAAACCAACCCCCACAAAAACCACCACCGGTTATTACGGAAGCGGCGTTCCGGGCGACATGAGAGTGACGACTCTCCCAGGTACAAAATCAAATTCTACTAAAAATACTGTGACAGGTTACGGCGGAAGTGGAGTTCCCGGCGACATGCCGGATACGTCAGTTCCCGCTGCTAAAACCACTCCCAATACAAAAACTACTGAAATCTATGGAAGTGGAATCCCAGGGGATATGGGCGAGGAAATCACCACAACCAATCCTACTAACACCGGAGTAGACTACTCGGGAAGTGGAATTCCCGGCGATATGGGCGATGAAATTCTTCCGACACCAGTTGCAAAAGCCCCCAAAGCCAGCACAGCCAGAACAAAAACTCCTCGAACACCTAAGCCACCAACAACAAAACCTGTTCCTACAGCTTCTAAAGGCAATAATCCCCCAATAGATTATTACGGAAGCGGCATCCCAGGAGACGGTGGCGATTCCTCCCTGGTCGGCCTTCCAACAAAGCAAACCCCCGAAGTTTCGAAACCAGTAGTTGATTCGGGCGAGCTTGCACCAATCGAGAAAACACCTGCACTTACCAGCAATCCTGATACTTCAAATCATTCACCAGCACCCACTTTGGCAGAGGTGGCACCCGCGCCAACTTCGGGACAGACAGCTCAAGCACCTGAAGTTTCCGCCAACCCCGGAGCACTTCTCCCTGAATCAGATGGAACACTTCTTCCCATACCAGGGCAAGTAACAGCGAAACCAACAACTCCGGCGGTTAATGCTAACGATAATCTTGTAAACACTACTGCTGCTCAGCCAACAACAGCACCTGCTGTTGACGCTAACGGTAACCCAATAAACACAACTGCCGCGAAATCAACACCAGCACCTGCTGTTGGTGCTAACGGTAATCCGATAACTACTACCGTTTCTCAACCAACTGCTGCACCAACGGTTGATTCTAACGGAAATCCTGTTACCACTACTGCTGCTCAACCAACAACAGCACCAGCTGTTGACGCTAATGGTAACCCAATAACCACAACTGCCGCGCAACCAAAGACAGCACCTGCTGTTGATGCTAACGGAAATCCTGTTACCACTACTGCTGCTCAACCAACTCCCGCCCCTGCTGTTGACGCAAATGGTAATCCGATAACCACACCCACCGCTCCTGCGGTTGACGCAAACGGCAACCCTGTAACCACTACTGCTGCTAAACCGACCACTGCTCCTGCTGTTGACGCTAATGGTAATCCTATTCCAACCACTCCTGGAGAACAAACAACTACCCCGGCAGTTGATGAAAACGGAAATCCTCTTCCAACCACTCCTGGGGAACAAACAACAGCCCCAGGAATGGAAGGCGGAAAACCACTTCCCACGCAGGGAGGGTCTGCACTCACTCCTCCGAAACCAGTCCCACCCTGGGACCCCAATTACGAAGCATATAAACAACAGTATCATGAATATATTTCCGCAAGAGCCCAAGCAGGTGCGGTCTGGGGAAACCAAACCGCTAATGCAGGAATTGCAAATGTCAAAGAAAGCCTTCGCTCTGGCTTCACCCCCCAAAACCTCTTGGTTTCAGCAGGAATCACAGTTGGACTTGATTTCGTAAACCAAATGGCACGTGGCGAAAAGCCAAGCGTAAAAAAAGCACTGCAAACAGTTTGTTCCGCAGAATTTGTTGGCGGCACCGTTGGTGCAGTAACTGGTGCAGCAGCTGGATCTTTCTTCGTCCCATTCCTGTCTGCAATTCCAGTTGCGGGAGGAGTTCTTGCCGCTCTCGCTCCAACATTTGGATCAGTTGTCGGAGGCACAATCGGAGGCAACCTAGCTGGAGACGCCTCCAAAGGAAAATTCTCGATCTCTAACGCTTTCAAGAATATTAACTGGGCCGCTGTAGCAGGTCAAAGCATAGGCGCCACGGTTGGAATGATGTTAGGTTCCGCAATATGTCCACCATTTGGAACCATGCTCGGTGGTATGGTTGGTGGTTACATCGGTGGCGCAATAGGACAAGCCCTCTCAGGGAAAAAATCTCAAGTCGCTGCCACCCCCACCCCAGTTGCCATGCCCGTCGGGTCTAACCCAGCTTCAGGTAATTATACCGGTGGCAGAGTCTCCATCGGAAAGGCTGGAACTTCCACCACAACTTCTTCAGCAAACCCAACCGCCGTTTCCACACCTACGACAGGAGGGCCTTCCAATCCTACTACTGCTTCTTCAGACCCGGTTCAAGCTGCGTTTGCCAACTATCAGAATGCATACAAATATTACACTGGATTAACAATGTCTGGTCAACAAAGCGAAGCCGAAAAGTTCTTCCCCGAACTGCAAAAAGCCCAGAACGAATATTACCGTTTGAAGGGTGCAGCAGCTAATAAATAATATTTAAACTCTGTTAAAACAAACCGGGAGGTCGCGAAAATCGACCTTCCGATTTTTTAATGTAGTTATTATACCGATCCCAAAAAATTGTGCGTCACCCCAAGAACATTGATTTGATCAAAATGAAGTTGGATCGGTATATTTTCCAAGAAAACACGTAACTTCAGACTTACCAATCTCGGGGATTTAAATTTGATACCCTTTTTCTGATTATTGAAATGGCAACTTGCTTTGAAAGGGATCTTCTGATTTAGTTTTATGTAAGTTGGTCTCAGGATAAAATCCAACCGAAAAGTATTCCAAAATCAGAAAACTACCTTTTGAAGCCCTTTTCCGAGAAAATGCAAACCATCGATACCAGGAATTCTGAAATTGCCAATGCCAACGTGAATTTACTCTTTGATGCTGGTCTCTGATCACGCCCAAAGGACGTGGTTTTAAACGATGAAAAAAAAAATGCCTTGTGAAACTGTTTTTTCGAGAAAACGTCAGCTCGGGACAATTGGAATTCTGAATTTTTTTTGAATTTTTGCACTTTTGTCAAATTTTGCGCCCATGCAAAAACCCACTCTTTTCACACACCTACCCTACCCTCTCAATATTCGATTGACCAAAAGTCCCATTGGTGATATCTTCGATCTCAATTAATTGGGGGCAAAGCTAATGATTGATGGAAACCGGAATTCAGATAAAATTTGTCTGAATTGTCTTGCATGCGTTGAAGTTTGTCCTGAAAAATTATTGCCAAATTATCTGTATGCAATGGCCAGAAAAAAAGCCATAGACCAATTGGTCGATTCCTGTCTTATGGAATGTTCAGAATGCGGGAATTGCAGTCGGATTTGTACAAGTGAGCTTCCATTAAAAGAGGTTTTTCAAGAAATGAAAGCCTTGATTGCCGATTTATCTTAAACTTTATGGAAAGAAAATTCAGAAAAAAGTTTGAAAGTTACTTTTTTTTTGGATTACTCCCAGTTTACTTCATTTCAGCAGCTTTTTTAGGTTTTGGAATCTTGGCGGTATTTCTAACAAGCGTATTGACAGGCTTGTTCGCAGATTTTGTTTTTTCTAAAGTGTTCAAAAAGAACAGGGCCGCAAAGACTTGGTTAATCTGGGCTTTATTTCCCTTGGTCCTCCCTCCGACAATTCCTTTTTGGATGGTAATAATTGGAATTATCTTTACACTTTTTTTCGCAGTATTCCTTTTTGGAGGCTATGGTTGCAATCTTTTCCACTCAATTTCCATCGGTGTAATCTTTTTACTTTTAAGTTACCCCGTAATGTTCAAGAATTCCTTTTTAAAACCTCCAGAAGCCCCTTTAATTTGCACACAAAATTCCCCCCAAAAAACAGAGACAAATATCTCTCAGCCATCGCTTCCGGAATTATTAAAAGGACGAATTTCTGAAAATATTGGAGATACTTGTCCAGTCTATTTAGTAGTTTTTATTTTGTTATTTTTATATTGGAAATTGATTGATTTCAGATTACTAACAACTTCTTTATTGGGCACTCTACTTTTTTCCGGGGTTGGAAATTTTTTTCTTCCCGATCAAATTCTCCCTCCTCACATTCAAATTTTTACCGGGACATTTCTACTTACCTTGATTTTAATTTCCGCTGACATTTTTTGCCTCCCAAGAACTTTCGAAGGAAGGTGGCTTGGCGGAATTATTTTGTCCTTTTTTACAGTATTAATACGCAGCTTTTCCAATTTTTCAGAAGGTGTTTTCTTTGCTACTCTACTCATGAATGTTTTCACTCCAATTTTTGATTATCAGTTTACCCGGCGATTTTATTTCCTCAGAAAATCGAAAATAAAGAGCCAAAGTTGCCAACAAACGTTTGAGATTCCAAACAATGCAGCCAATTGATAATTGTTTTGCTCAGGACAAACGTGTACCGTTACGAAAAGCCGCTTCAACTCCGCTCACCGACCGGATATTTATGCTTACGATGACTGGACAACGACGAAGTCACCAAAGTTTAAAAAGTCCATTGTATCGATACTTTCAGAGAAGTTACCATTTTCCGCTGTTAATTCGCACAAGAGTCACTGCTTAATGATGAAAAGTTTGGAAATTTTTTTTCCCCGGAATTTTTTTTTATACATTTGCTAAAGTGTCAAAATTTTAATAATTTCAGGAAGCCAGGATGAAATTGTCAGCATTGAATGGTCATTTAGGCGTTGTCTATGATTTGACTTTCATGTTGATTCTTACAACAGTTTGTACAATCATCCTAACCTTAACAGATACCTTGTACAAGCAAGAAATGCTAACCGATCCCGTTGTTATGCAAAAAGCTTCCGAAATGATTTCTCTTTTGAATATCCAGAGTTCCTTGCCTGAAAAAAAACCAAGTTTTCTTGATTATTTCGAAAGAATTAAGCTCTCCGGAATGGAAGGAGATAATTTTGTTTTCAGAAAAAAACCTGGAGTTTTTCTCCGAATCGAGGAAGGAAAAGGAATGTGGGGGAAAATCAAGATAATGATTGCTTATGACGCTGGAAAAAAGCAGATACTCGGCCTCGATATACTCTCAAATTCTGAAACTCCCGGTCTGGGCACAAAAATTACGGAAAGCGAATTCCTTAAGCAATTTCAGGGATTGAATGCTGCAAAGGAAATTGTGATGGCTAAATCAAAGTCACAAGACAACGAATTTGACGGAATTACCGGTGCCACAATTTCTTCCAATGCGTTGTGCAAAATAGTTAACTCATGTGTGGGAAATTTAAAAAAGATTTCCAGTAAACGTATGACAAATTGGTAACAAATGATATTGAGATGCACTGAATTTCAAATTAGGAGGCAAGTTAACCATTGCATAAACTAATCTACCTCAGGGCTTCGACGCCGCTCAGGAACCGCCCACTACGTTCCTCTACCAATTTTTTCCTCATCCGCCAATCTAATTCCCAACGTTTTTTGTCTCCTATATTAAGATTTTCCAGATTTTGGTAAAATAGATGAAACGTTCATTTTTTCGAAGAATATTATTTTCCCAGTATTTTCAAATTTTCAAAAAAGGATTTCAGGAAAATAATCCGATATTTGTCATCATCATGGGATTTTGCTCCACCCTGGCCGTGACGAATCAAATAAAAAATGCCGTTATAATGTGGATTGCGGTCACGATTTCCTCTTGTTTGAGTTCTACAACAATTTCCTTGATAAGAAAACAGGTTCCGCTAAAATTGAAAACTTTCGTATTCCTGATGATCATTTCCACGCTTGTAATAACCATAGAAAGATGCCTTCGAATTTTGGCTCCTGATGTCTCCCAACAAATAGGACCGTATATTGGTTTAATAATAACCAATTGCATTCTTCTTGGCCGAGTAGAGGCTTTTGCATTGTACAATCCCCCTGGATTATCTTTTTTCGATGCATTGGGCGTGACTACGGGGTATGGAGTAATACTTTTTCTGATTTCGATTTTCCGGGAAGTTCTTGGAGCAGGAACTTTTTTAAATCTTCAAGTTCTTCCGCAAAGTTACCCGCCTTGTGAGATTCTTTCTTCCGGGGCTGGAGGTTTTCTTGTACTTGCCTCTTTTATTTTTTTTGCAAATTATCTTAAGGAAAAATTTTCAGCATGATTCCTGATTTGGATTTCAAACACCTTTTTTACATTCTTTTCGCATCTGGAATTACCAACAATATTGCGTTGAATTATTTTCTTGGAATGTGTCCATTCCTATCTCTTTCCAAAAATATCCCGGCAGCCTTTGGGATGGGAGTGGCTGTAACAGCGGTTATTTTGCCAACCGCTGCGGTAAATTGGCTGATTAACCATTTTCTGCTCGAACCTTTTCAGTTGGAAATTTTCCAATTTATGGTTTTCATTCTGACGATCGCAGGAATGGTACAATTAGTTGAAATTGTAATAGACCAATTTTTTCCTCGATTACAGGAAGCTTTTGGACTATTCTTGCCCCTAATTGCCGTTAATACTGCAATTTTAGGAGTTTCAATTTTCATGCTATTTAGGCAATATTCATTTTTTGAAACTCTTTTTTTTGCACTTGGCTCAGGAATTGGCTGGACAATAGCAATTGTCACATTGGCCGGCATTCGAAACCAACTTGTTTTTTCGAATCCCGAAAAAAACCTTGGAGACATCGGAATTACCTTACTGATAGCAGGATTTATGGCAATGGCATTTGCGGGATTCAAGGGGATTGCAAGTCTTTAGGTATCTCTTTGCAACTGAGTTCTTTGTAGATGTTTTTTCCGTTAAGTGCTAGGTATAAAATAAAATTTAAATTCGGGCGAATAAAAAAAATATTTAAATAGCGGGAAAACCGAAAATGGAATTATCAGGATTTCTGGTTCCTTTGGTGATCATGAATTTGGTGGTGCTTTTCTTTTCCGTATTGATATTGATTTTTAAAGAACTTTTACGTGAAAAAAGACAATTTAAGCTGCAATTGAACACTGAAAAAAAACTCATGGTCCAAGGTGGTGGCAGTTTGCTTTCAACTTTGTTTGAAAATCATTACTTCCTTCCATCAGGATGTGGTGGCAAGGGGAAATGTGGATATTGCAAAGTAAAAGTTCCAAAAGGAGGTTCGTCGATTTCAGCAGCAGAGGGAATTCTTCTCGAACGAAAACAAATCAAGTCCAATGTCAGATTGGCTTGCCAGGTTCGATTAAAAAATGATCTAGTTGTTGAGATTCCCGAAGAATATTTTAAAATCCAGGAATTCGAGGCTTGTATTCATGAAACTAGCTATGTTAACGAGCTAACAAAAGAAATCACGTTTCAATTGAAAAGTCCCTCGAATATTGTTTTCAAGCTTGGGCAGTATATCCAGGTTTTGTATGACTTTCATGGAGAGATGATTCAACGCGGATATGTAATTGCAAGTCTCCCTTCTCAATCAGAGATGATCAAGATAAATGTTCAGCTCATTGAAGGAGGCATTATGAGCACCTACCTTCACAGCCTCCGGGAGGGAGACAAAGTCCGATTTCTGGGTCCGTGCGGGGACTCTTTTTCTCCTGATTCTGAATGCGGAATTTTTGTGGGAATCGCAGGAGGAGTTGGAATATCCCCCTTCAAATCGATAATTCAAAATATCTTGGAAGTGCAACCAACCAAACAAATCTACCTTTTTTATGGAGTAAAAGATTTTTCGAAATTATTCGATCATGATTTTTTCTCATCTTTGTTTCGAACTCTTCCCAATTTTCATTATTTTCCCGCGTTTTCGGAAGAAATTCCCGGTCCGGACTCATGTTTTCTGAAAGGTATTATTTCCAAAATTTTCCAGGAAAACTTTTTGGAAAATGAAGCTGCTGAAGCAGTAATATGTGGACCGACACAAATGATTGATTCCCTGATTCCACTTTTTCGAAAAAAAGATTTTGTCAGAATTAATCAGAAAGTCTGGGCACGAAAAAACGTTTAAATAGCATTCTTTCAAGCATGCTACACCCTACCAGGAAAGTTCGGAAGTTAAAGCCTATTAAAAAGTTTTATCAAAAAAAGTCGGGATTACACATTCAGACATCCCAATCTCGGGGATTTAAATTTGATACCATTTTTTCGATTGATGAATTGCCAACTTGCTATGGAAGGAATCTTCTGATTTAGTTTTGGAAAGAAGTAGTCGTTTTCCGATTCAGAAAAATCGCCAATTATTTCTTTTTCTTCTTTTTAAAAGTGGCTGGAACACTGCTTTTGGCAGCTATTGTTATAGTAGGAAGACGTTCAATATATCTAAAAACCTCAACAATTCCGGAATACTTTTCCCGTAAAAGCTTCAAGTCAGAGCAAACCTGAATTTCTTTTGCTAAATAATCCGTGAAATTGGGGTAAATACCTGTGAATCTTTTGTTAAAGTCTTTAATGTTGGCCTGCAAAACATTTAAATGGCTCTGTGCTTCGGAATCATTTGAAATTTTAAGTATTCCAATCTTTTCAATATCGATCACTTTTCTGAGGAAAACAGTTTCTTTGCGCTTCGGAATGAAATCATGATAAGGTGGAGAAATTAAACTTAAAAAACTTCTTTCAGATGCGGCAAGGGAAATGGGCACTTGGAGCGCAGCATCCGAAATTTTTTCGAGGTAAGTGTTTAGATAATTAATATTATCGGCCAGCAAACTTCCGATTAATAATGGGTTAGCAAAAACTGCAATCACTTGGGGGGTAAGCATGTCCTTAAAACTGTATAAATAAGAACAAAGAACCATTGCCCGTTTTTCATACTGCTCAGCAATCTGTCTTTGATATTCAATTGCTTTCAGGCTATTTTCAAGATCCATGTTTTCCATAACGAGGATTTTTGCCTGCTCAAGGTTTCTGATGGTACTAATTATCTTGTCATCATTGTAGTCCAGAGAATCAATCATATACATCAGTTTTCCGATATTCATCAATACTTCTTTGGATACTGCGGAATTATGCGAAAGGTAGTCCTGGGCAGACCCACCATTTAAAAAACCGGAAAGTTCCTGTTTTGCTCCCTCTTCGATTTCCTCTTTTCTCTTAACGGAATAAGCTATTTCCGGAGGAGTTTTAAATTGGTCTTGATTTACTCCCTGGAGTAATTGAGAGACATGGTACTCTTTTTTGTTTCCATCTCGGGAAATCCATCTTACGTAGACAGTAACATTTAAAAGATTTTTAAACGGCTCTTTTGTGGACTGATCTTCCACAAAAGCCGATGAAACTTGTACAGTGAAATTATTCAATTGAGAATTTAAAGGCCCACTATTTATTGGGAGGTCTTTTCCACGAATCAATTTTCCATCATTATTTGTATCTTCGATCAGAGCGAAATACTGACTGATTCCATTAACAATCGGCTTTTCTTCTCCATCCCCTTTTTGGATAAGTTCTTCAAAGAAATAGGGATTATCGATTACCCTGTTGTTAATGTCTTCAAGAACTTTTTGGGTAATAAACATCGCAGAAAAATGTTCATCAGTAAAAACTGTTTCCTTGCCAGCGTTTAAAAAGGTGAAAACTAAAACTCCGATTGAAGCCGCAAAAATTGAAATAGCGATAAGGACTTCTATCAAGGAAATTGCTTTCCTAAATTTTTGAAAAAATAAGATCACTTTCATAGACCTAATCAGAATAGCTTGAATACATAGTGCTCTCAAGAAAAGTTAAAAATTGTTTGAAATCATCTTCATAATCATCAGAATTACTATTGGACGTGTAATCATAACCATATCTATACCCATAACCGAAAGGTCTGGAGTTAGGAACATTCGATGAGGTTGAAGTTGTTGGGAAGCCATTAACTGGAGAAGACAGCTTAACGGTGGAGGATGAATTGGGCGTGGAGGAACCAATGGTAGTGGGGGGGGTATTTCCATAATTATTGGAATCGCTATAGTAGTAAGAGGAATATCGCATCAAATAGTCGCTGATCATTTTTGCAATTACGTGAAGAGATTTTACTAATTTTCGGTATCTATCATTTGCATCAACTATTTTTTTTTCATTCAAGAGTGCTTCAATTTTGGAAAGTTTACCATCAACCCAATTTTTTACATAATAAGAAATAGGAGAAGTTCCTGTGGCCACATGGTTTAGAGCAGTAGTATTTTCCATGTCGGAGATGTCATTAAGAATATCGTAGATAGACTGTCTGCTTCCACCGTCGATTCCGTCCAGGTTGTCTTGCGCTTTGGATTTTGTAATAAGTGGTGGTTTAGTGATTTGAAGCGCACCCAAGGAAGCCAAAATTTCGGAGAATTTATCCTCCCATGGTTTTTTAGATTCTAAAAGGTTTTTTTTACGCTTTTCAATTAATTTGTTAACTTGATCTGTCATTGGGCTCACATCAGAGGGGTTAAAAATATGCGGTTTTTCATCAACCGAAGTTGTATAGTCAGGAGTGGGAGAGGTTAACCCCTTGAATAGGAAATCTTCGTATCGAGCACGGTAAAAAATTAACCTTTTCGCGTTCTTGTATTCGCCCCTAACCCAGATATCAGCAGATTCGGAAATTCCCGCGGTATCTTCAATGTAATAGGAAAATTTTCCTCCGTCGTGGGGGAAATTGGATTGGGAATCAGGATTATTAGCGAACCAACGCATCTCCCATGGCTTGGCCATTATTTTGGCTGCTAGGAATTGATATCCGGATTCTGCGATTGCCAGAGCCCGAATGTGGGCATCGGAATATTCACGTTGGATTCCGACTCCTCGCAACAAATTGTGAATCATGAAAGCGGCAGTGAATAAAACAGCTATGATTCCTATTACTATAGGAATCGCAACCCCCATGCGTCTTTCGGAGAAAGCAGTCAAATCTGAAACCTCTTTTTTCTCTTTTTTGGAAATTCTCTTCACAATAGTTTTTTTACAAACTGTCATCAGTCAAGGCATTTTTTAATCTAACAAGGTTTACGAATGAAAACGTGCTTGTACCATCACGAAGCGTGGCAGTTACCACAACACCGTTGTAACCGTGGGCAGTAAAAGTCAATCGTTCCACATTCCTAAGAATTTCTTTCGGTTGGGAAGTAGCACTCTTTTCGATGTCGTGAATAGAACTATATAAATTATAAATATCTGTTTTACTTCTATCACTAACACTGGGGCATTTTTTCTGGAAAATAAAATGAAGGTTGTTTACGTAATCTCTTAGAACCAGGTATGGCAATGTTTGTCCGGGGGAAGGTTGCATTAGTTCAATTCCTTCCTGAATCTCACTAAAAATATTAACCAATCCACGACGTGCCTCCATTTGTAATGCCAACTTTTGAGAAACTTGTGTAACACTCCTTCCAAAAAAGAATCTGAAGAAGTTAGTCATCATCGCTAACAGTACACCTAAAATGAGCGCTACTACAAGGATTTCAACTAAGGTAACCGCTTTTTTCCCAAATGTTTCTAATTCCATACTCTAATTTAATTCTAAATCATATTTCCTAAAGGAGCAATAATAAAGAAATAAAAAGGGTATCCACCATGCCACTCTATAAAAAACCAAGTTTGAACTGCATTTGTTGCAGTTTGCCGAAGCAATATCCTGATTGAAAGAAGTATAGTTACTCAAAAAAAGCAGTTTCATCAAAATTATTTCGTTCTTTCAGATAGATTCCCAGGTGTTTAAAGATTTTTTTAGGATAAAAATTTTCTAACCGGTAACAAATTGTCCTTGGCAAAATGCAAATCCAAATTTACGGTCAACATTTCTTTAATTAATCGAAAAACCAGTGAGAGTAAGAGTTTTTCTCAGAAAATATTATTTGTAATGCTGGAGCTTCTTTTGAAAGCAATTATTGCAGAAATCAACAATGAGGTTTCATAATTGTCGAATCATGTTTCTTGCCTTGAAAATTTTTTCCAAAATAGAATCCCTTGAAAAGAGCACCGAAAAAAACGTTTTTAATTGCTTTTTACTTTAAATTTTTATAGGTTTAAAAATGTAACCAAATCTGCAAATAATGAAAAATATATAATGAATAGAAAAATTTAGGAGCCTGTCATGAAAAAAAATAAAATGTTAGTTGATAGCTTCCTCTTCATTATTTTTGCGATGTGTTTTTTACTTTGCGTTACTTTGTCATCGGGGGAAGAAATTTCCGCGACAAATCCCCAAAATACTTTAAATGAACACGATCTGGGCTCCTCCCTTAAAGGAACCAATACCTCAATAAATTCTCCCTCTTCTTCAGAAGGTTCAAATCCGAGTACAAGCAATTCATCTCAAACGAACGTTTTACCGCAAAAATACGTGGTTGTTTCAGGCGACACCCTCAAAAAAATTGCCAAAGATTACCTGGGAGATGAATCCCGGTATACTGAAATCGTTGAGTTAAATAAAAGCAAATACCCTTCGATTGAAAAAAACCCGAACATCATCTATCCCGGCTGGGAATTGCCCATCCCCGGAGATTCTACACCATCTAATCAGGTCGCAGCAGCAGATCAATCGCTAACAGGGGCTGGCAATAAAATTCCATCAAGCGCAAATTCCAGTCAAGCTGCGGGTTCTTCCGGTGTAGGGACTGTGCATGTAAACACCTCTCTGAATATCCGCACCAGTCCATGGGGAAAAATCATCGGAAGTTTTCACAATGGCGACCAAGTCCAAATTATTGCCAAAGAAGGGGTATGGTACAAAATCAACTGGAATGGAAAAACCGCTTATTGTCATTCTAACTATATAACAGTCAATGGAAATTCTTCAATTCCAACCACGGGTTCGCCAACATCAGGGACGACAAATCCAAACCCAGGGTCATCCTCTCCTCCTCCTGGCGGAATTGTTTCAACCAATGGAGGGAAAGTACTTCAGATCCCCAAACTCTGTCAGATTTACGTAAAATGTGCAGCACCAATGGCAGCTTGTGGCCCAACTGCACTTGCAATGATATTAGCGTATTACACTGGACAAAATGTTAACACTTTAGCTTCGACTCTCTATAACACATGTGGTTGTTCTTCAAACGGAACCAGCCTTGATGGGTTGCTTAAAGGTGCTCGCCAATATGGTTTTTCAGGTGCAAATTGGGTTTATGGCCAAGGACTGTCCTGGGTACAAAGTCAAATTTCAGCGGGAAAACCAATTCTGGCTTTTGTTTCACACCACTATGTGGTTATCAAGGGTTTCGATGGAAACGGAAACGTAATTCTCAATGACCCAGGAAGAGGTGTCGTGGAAAGATCAATGCCATTCAGTCAGTTTTCAAGCTGGTGGACAGGTGGTGGTTTGCAACATGCTGCGATGGTTCTTCAATAAAAATGAAATGTTTTCGGCGAATTTACTAAAGTGCCACAATTTCTTCTAACTTGATCATTTGTTAAATTTGCTAATTTGTTCTGAAATGGCCAGAGCATGGAGGAAACGCAATAAAATGAAAGTTTTTTCACCAGACTTAAAAACTCTTTACCTACGTAATGTCCACAATTGGTTCATTAAACTTGCTATGGTGCATGTTGTTTTTTCTTTATTGTGGTTTTGCCCGGTTCAAGGCGAAGAAAGCACCAATTCAGAGCTTCTCGAAACACTGAATAATCATCAAGTTATTGAAACGTCTCAACAAACCAGCACTTCTCCCTCTGTTACCCCGACAGTTGCGCTTTCCCAACAAACTTCAACAAGCACACCTACCCCTTCCAACTCATCGACATTTGCTTTTTCCTCTAAAAACAGCATAGTTCCCCAACAGGAGTATGGAGTTGTAACAGGTGATTGCCTCTACGAAATTGCCCGAAAATTACTGGGTGACGGCTCAAGATATCCCGAAATTGTCGAATTGAACAAAGCAAAATATCCCTCAATTGCAAAAAACCCTGATCTGATATTCCCCGGCTGGGTATTCCAAATTCCTAAAACCCCCGTAACCACAACTGTAGTTAATTCTATCCCGACAAATTCCGCCACAAAAACCGATATTTCGACATCTTCATCCGTTTCTACCAACACAAATAAAGCATCCAATACTTCCACCAGCCAAAACACAAAAACTTCAAACACAACATCTAATTCGCCAAGTGTGTCCAATCCGGTTAAGGGAATTGTCCATGTTAATCCCTCGCTCAACATTAGGAATGGCCCCTGGGGACAAGTTATCGGCTCTTTTTGCGATGGAGCTGAAGTCCAAATAATTGGCAAGGATGGAGACTGGTACAAAATCAGTTGGAACGGAACCCCAGCATATTGTTACTCCGATTATATTTCAATTGGTGGCACCACCCCCACTGGAAACACCTCCGGAAAAATTGCCACTTCCGATGGTGGTGCAAAACTCAATGTCCCAAAACTCAATCAAATGACGGTTAATTGCCCCGCCCCTGGATCAGCCTGCGGCCCCAGTTCCCTAGCAATGGCAATCTCTTTTTACAACGGCCAAGATCCCTCAAAAATGGCTTCTCAATTATGGAATATATGTGGTTCCACTTCCGATGAAGGAACGCCACACGACGGATTGGTCAAAGGAGCCCAGAATTATGGTTTCCCCAATGCGAAATGGTATTATGACGTCGGCTTAACATGGATTAAGGAGCAAATTTCCGCCGGAAAACCAATCGTCGCAAATGTTACCAATCACTATCTTGTAATCAAGGGATTCGACACCTCTGGAAATTTGATCCTCAATGACCCTTATTTCAATGGGGTTGAAAGAGTTATGTCTTTCGATGAATTTTCAGGATGGTGGAATGGCGGCGGTTGCTACCATTCAGCAATGTTGTTGAAGTGAGTAAAATAGTGCTACACTAGTACGGCAAATTTTTGAAATGGAAGTCGTTATTCATTTCAATTTGAAATTTATTTAGCTAAAAATTTCCAATTTGGATAAGGAGAACTAAAAGGAATGACTCGTTATTTTTTTTCCCTGCTGATGTTTGCTCTATTTTCTTCGATAATTCCAGCATCTGCAGAAACAACAGTACAAGGTAATTTTTTGTCGATGGCAGCTTGTCCGGATAATTCAGTATTGCTTCTTTCCGACGACAATCAGATCGTAAAAGTTAAACCTGACGGTTCCACTTCTATAGTTAAGCTCCCTTCGCTAACAGAAGAAGGCAAAGGGGCAAGATTTTCCGATCTTGCGGTAAACGATTCAGTTATTACGTTGTGCCGATTTCAAGCTCCCCGTCTTTATTCAATTGACTTAAAAAAACCGGAAAACTATACAATTATCAAACCAGAAAAACTCTTGAAAGAGGGGATAAAACTCCTCTCAATTTGTACCAGTAAAAAAGGGTTCCTAGCCCTTGACGCCGACGGGAAAACCTTTGAAATTACCACAACAGGCGAAGTAACTCAACTTTCCGAGGATGCAACAATGTATTCAACACCTGAGGGAGAACCAGTCCAAGTAAAAATTTCGAATCCTGGAAAGTATGATGAAAAAATATTGGTGGCTGCACAAAGTGGCAAAGAAATTTTCACTTTCACCCCCCCTGACTCAGTAAATAAAATTCTCAATTTTGGAATAATTGGATTTGACAAACAAGGGCGATTGATATCTTTCTCCGATATAGGAATAGGTGACAAAGGAGCAAAGTTTTCCCTAATGGCATCAAAAGATGGAAAGATAGTTGCCAGCAAAGAAATTTCAGCACCTGAAGAGCTATTTGCAGTGAGATCGCATGTCCTTATGCCTGATGGAAAAATTTGTATAATGCGTTCCACTAGCGGCGGGAACGGAGTTGTACTTTCATGGATTACCCTATAATACCACTGAAACTGATTTAGTCCAATCAATAAACCACCATCACCAGAGGTGTTGGCTTTCGAGCAGCCCCAAGAGAAGGTGTGGAAAAATATAGGTATTCATCAAAGTACAACATTTGAGAGAGCCGCTGGCAAAAGATTGAGATATTTTTCACAGCCATTTTGGACCGATTTTGAAATTTTTTTTTACAGCTTCCCAGAAGGTGTGAAAAAATACCAAAAATCGGAAGAAAATACAAGTGCAAAATACCACAAATGATTGTTGGCGGGGTTCTTTGGTGTTGTACTTTTACGAAGAATCCTAATATTTCACAGATTCCCAGAGTGGGGGAACTGTCTTCATACCTTGGTGGTATCAATCATGAACAACCGCTCACACTGGCTACAGTAACTGACCGGCAGAGCCATATGTCTCTGACCACGCCCAAAGGACGTGG
The DNA here is from genome assembly GCA_015233565.1 of Candidatus Rifleibacteriota bacterium. Classification (GTDB taxonomy): domain Bacteria; phylum Muiribacteriota; class Ozemobacteria; order Ozemobacterales; family Ozemobacteraceae; genus JADFXM01. The sequence goes on along the minus strand of JADFXM010000010.1, from coordinate 67,665 downwards.
TTTTAAACTATGAAATAAACACTTCAGCTTGGCCGTTTGAACTCTGCTCAACGACCAAGCTGAAGTATTTTTAGCAATTTTAAAAGTATTTCGTTTGCCATGAACTTTTGAAGATTTTGATTTTAATTCGCACTAAAAAGAGGAAAAACCCAATTTTTTTAACCCGAGGCGAATTTCTGGTTGTGCCATAAAAAGTTTCCAGATAAGGCCCGATCTGTAATTTTCAATCATGACAATAATTGGGCCTTGGTCAATCGCCAAAAACGATTTAGCATACCAGTTTTTTTCCGGGCAGAAAGAATCATAAAAACCGCAGTCCCCCCATAGGTTTTCTTTTTCCTCTTTAAAAAAATATTTAATAGCCCGCATCGCCTGAAGAGGAACATAGGGTATCGAGGATATTGCAGCAGAAGGTGTAATTACACCAAGGTCATTTTTTGGGCTATGGGCTGAATAGCCTTCATAGTTGTCACTGGCGGTCAAACCCCAGCAATTTTTCGAATAATTTTTAAAATGTTTTGGATTCATAACGCAATAAAGATAATTCAACATGGAGTGATTTACATTCTGTTTCCAATAATCGGCGTATTGGTCACTAAGTTTGTGCGGATCTATTCCCAAAAAGGAATATTGGGTAAAAAACAAAGGACCTCCCCAATCTTCACCTAAGTACAATTTATAATGCTTAAAATATGTTTTTCCGTTTAAGAAAGCTGAGCTGGTGGCCCAACCCTCATGGTAAACTTCGGATTTAATTGGATGCGAAGGAGAAGAGGCAGCCAGAACATATGTAATAAGACATTCGTTGTAACCATGAATTTGATGATCCATTTTCCAGCCAAAATTGGGTGACCAATGCCAATATAAAACGTTTTGGTTGCGGGTAAACCAGTCCCACTCGACCTCGTGCCACAATTTATTGATTTTTTTCCGGAGATTTTTTTCCGGAAACGTTTCCCCATTAAAATACTGTCTCAAGCATAACAAACCCTGAATTAGATAAGAGGTTTCAACAATGTCAGCACCGTCGTCATATTTCCAGAAAGGAATCACTTTTCCTGTACTCCCATTCAACCAGTGCGGCCATGCTCCATGAAATCGGTCAGCATGGGAAAGAAAGTCAACCAAGGTGTTTGCACGCTTTAAAACAGCCTCTCGTTCCAACCAACCACGTTCGATTCCAACTATCCAAGCCATAAGGCCAAATCCTGTTCCACCTGTGGTAACCGTTTCAGGAGTTGTGTTTCGTTCGGGAGCCATTCCTGAAACAGGATGGCCAAAATCCCAAAAATACTTCAACGTCTGCCTTTGAACAGCATCAAGAATCAGATTGTCTTCAATTCCCAATTCAGGATTTGAATAACTAACTGACGGAATCAATACTCCAAGCAAAAGAAGTACTACAAAATAATGTTTTAGTGCACAAACTTTTTTAAACATAATCCCGACTCCTTTCCGCAAATTCACAGCTATTTTCTTTCTCACAATTAGGGGAATTTCTTTTCGGAAAACGTATCGCACTCTCAAATTTCTACCTTGATTCTTCAATAGTGTCTTTCAAGAGAATTTCCTAAAATTGTTAGGAATAAAAAATGCAAAACTCCGCAACTACCAACTTTAGAAATTTTAAATTAAAGCCCTCTACGATCAAAAATGAAAAACCACCCCAATTCGCCCCTAATATATCTTTAATCAAAACTACTTTCAATAAAATTGTATTTTCCCGCCATTTGCCATTTTCTAAAATACTCGTTATAATTGCAAAAAGCTTCCACAATCTTAATAATTTAGGGAAAAAGAAAGGAATTAGTATGTATTTTTTTAATGGACACAATCGTTTTCTTTCCATTTTCTTTCTTGTTTTAACTTGTACCTGTTCTCCTGTTTTTTCACAGCAGATTGATTGTACCGGAGTCAAATTGATCGACAACATTCATGTTCCCCAAAAGGTGGTCGTAGTATTAGCCGGCGGAACCACCAGATTTGTAAAGGATCTTTTCACCACCATCAAAACTATCAACGAAACGGAAAATTTACCGGAAAATGAAAGAATAAAATTGCACGTTATTCCCGGATCCTCAAACTCAGATGTTGCCAATACTCTCGGAATTTCATCTACTGACGCTGCAAAATACCTGGAAGTGGATCAAAAATTTTCCAGTTATGATATATGGGCCCAGGATTGCATGGAATTATGTGCTGGAAAAACCAGTGAGGGAAAACTCGTTCCAGCAGTTTTTGATACCAATCGAGGCAGGGGATTGGCAGGACTTCCCAAAGTTTTAGCTGATACATGGGGTCTGGCGTATTTCAAGAACCCCTCCTCAAGTCAAGCGCACGGTGATTATGGTGGAAATTTAGAGGTTGTTCCAAATGAAGACATAATGGTTTCAGGAAATACGATCACCCCACAATGCAAAGCTTTTTTTGAAAAAATGGGTTATTCCGGAAGAATATACAATCCAAATACCAAATGGCTCTCAGTTGGCCATATTGATGAGTGCATGAGTTTTATTCCAACTCTGCAATCTCCCGGAGGTTATTCTATCGTCAAAGCTGATCCCTCGCACGCTCTTGACCTTTTGGAGACAGCAACTGACGATGAATTCGAGAACCTCAATTCAGATTACAAATCTCTTCTCCTCAAGGTACGTTCAACTCTTCTAGCCCGCCATAATAATCCCCAAGCTGGCAAAGGAACTGAGGAAGGCAATTTTATCGACCTTAACCGAAAAATTTCCGAAATCAATGAACAAAATGCTACTGAATTAAAAAATTTCATTCGAAAAGTTAACAATGCTCCCAATAAAGAATTCCAGGAAGTAGCCTGGCCGTGTCTTTATGAGGGTTCCAATCCAGATAACCCATCCGGATGCCACGCTTATCTTCCCGGAGTGGTTAATTTAACAGTGCTCCGCGATCATTTACTGGTTCCAGCAACTTACTTCCCTCCATTTGATAGAACGATCGTGGCAAGATTTAAAGCCCAAGGGAACATCGTCCATTTCATTGACGATGAGGCTTACCACGACAGCATGGGGGAAATTCACTGTGGAACCAACGTCCTTCGTTCACTTGATAAACAATTGTTCACATCATCTGATATTGCACGAGCAGATGCTACAAGAAGAATGTTCAACAAGGTTCACTCGTTGAATCATTGACACATTACTTCCTCCCGAAGACAAGAAATCTCGCTTTTATTGGAGTTGTGCCATCCAAAAATAAGCGAGATTTTCTTTTATTGGTTTGTTCAAGAGAAAAACCGCTTCCTCAGAAGATGTGAAAAATTCAGACTTCCTGATTTAAAAGGAACTCATTTGGCACTTTTTTGAAGAATTTTCAGTACAAATAACACTTTTTTCCTTGAAAAGTTCCAGATGGATTTCCGGTTGGAAACTCTGAATTTCTGATCAATTCAAATACCCATCAGGATATCTGAAATTATAATAATTCGCCAAAATACAACACACGAAATCGTCTCTGGCAAATAATTGTGACATTTTTCACTTCTCTGCTCAGCAAATATCTCACACCTTCTCAGATAGACATATTTTTTCCTGAATTTGTAATTCTGAATGGTTTAACAATTGACCATTGCATTTTTTCCAAAAGATGTTCCTAATTATGAAATGCTGTTTGAAAGAGAGTTTTAAAAATTTACAGAAAAATTCATTTATTGTTTTTAATGTTTCCTGTTGATTTTTATTGCTAAGAAAATAAGAAATATGCTATAAAGGACAATCTTCACCGCGGATAAGAAGTATTTTTTGGAGTAGGATAAGTGTGTAAATCCCTTTCGGGGTTATTTTCATCAGACAGTTTTTGTTGTAGGTGTTTTGCCTTATTTGATTTTTTGTTAAAAAAAAAATCCGGCAGTCTATTTTTGGTTGGTCCATGAAAATTTTTTCAGTAAATTGTCCTTTGAAAATGGTTTCAAACCAGATTTTCAACTATTCCAACATTCTACCAATTTTTTCAGATCATGGAATTTTGTAAAATTGTTTTCACTGTTTATGGGCCGATTTCTTTCGTCGGCCTCAATCAAATTTTTTTCTTTGAAATTAGGAAGTAAGCCTTTTTTTGGCTTTTCTTCCAAAAAATCTCTTTTATTTTATTTGGAGTTTTTTACGTGATACAAAAGCCTTTCGTACAATCAGAAGTTTCTAAACTGGATGAAGCAAGAGAAAAAGAATATCTCCAGATCAAAAACGCCCTGGCCGCAAAAAAAGATTTATTGGAGTCGGTAGTTCGGGACAGGTTCGCCAGCCCACATCCGTGGAAATTTATGGCATCCGACTTTCTGTTAAATGAATCGAATGAAACCATTGATTTGGTTTTTGAACATCCGGTTGCGGAAGACCCCAGATTCGTTTTGTTACATCTATCTATTCCTTTTCTTCAAATCGGGCAGAAATTTTCGCTTGAAAACAAAGCCCGTCAGTTCCAAAAGCAGAAAAAAATAGCTCTTTCGAGGATCAAAAAAGCTATTCTGCTTGTTAAAAAACCTGGAGAAGTGATTTCGACTTCCGAAACCAGACTTCATTGCCCAATACTTGAGCTTGATGTAACCAAGCTCCTTGAAATTCAGAAAAAAAGCAATCGACCTGAAGTCAGTGAAAAAAAATTCACTGAAAATATTCTGAACGATCTTAAAGAAGCTATTGTTAAAGAGTGCCTGACAACTATTGCAAAAAGAAAAAATAAGTATGTCCGCAAAGGAATTTGGCGGTGGATAGAGAGAGAAATTTCTGACCTCAATGTCCATTTCTTTTTAACAATATTAAGCTGTATATATCAAGGAAACACTTCCGAAGTCCTTAGTCGAAAATTCAAAAATATCGAAGATTTCTGCGAAAAGTCAGAAAAAATCATTGAGTCGATTTTTTCAGCTGAATCTTCCTTGGCTGACGAAATTGTTCAAAATAGTGAACGTCACAAGAAAGCACTTCAGAGATTTCTCGAGTGTTTTCAGCAAACTCCTCCTTTTGAATATTTAAAAAGCCTTTTCTTAAAAGAATTTAGAACATTGAGAGATGGTGCAAAAGCAAGGACTGCTGTTTTCCTCACTTTAAAAGAATTGCTTGGAAGATGTGGTTTTGTTGGGGAAAAAGAAATTCAGTACCCGCTTGAAATACTGGACGAACTTGGAATTTTCCAGGGATTCATGATGGGGAACTATAATGAATTAAGAGTTGACAATGCAATTAAAAAACTACGACACTTAATACCTGAAATAGCCTGGACAACTCAGGATGTCTATAAACTCCGCGATGAGTTGGCAAAAATGCTCTCACTTCAAGCAAGTGAGTTCAACCTGAATGCTTTCCTTCCGCAAACTTTTTCCGCAAAACCAAGTTCACCAGGCAAATCAGAGAATCATCACCAAAAACCCGAGCATCATGTAAATCCAAATCAAAAAAACCCTAATGTTCATCACAAGAACACTCATGGCAAGAGCAACCAATCGCAACCGCAATCACAGGCACAGGCACAACATGCTCCTCACATCAGTTCGCACCCCCGCCCCCGAATGGAGAATAAACCAAGTTTTGTCGAATCAAGGGTGAATGTTTCTGAACAACCAGCAGGGAGCATTCAAAAACCGCTTGAACAAACAGCATCATCCGAACAACCAAAACCAACTGAACAACCTGTTCCACAATCCAAAGCAATTACTCAAAAACCCTTCATTCCACATCAAATCGCCAAAAGTGAAACTGAAGCCCAAGCTCCCTTTCCAAGACAGGAAAGAGTTAGCCCATCTCCAGTTGTGCAAAAAAAATTCCCTCCCTTTGAAGAACTTGATGAATCAAAGCACAGATATTTTGAATTTTTTGGAGGGCACGACAAACTTGGAGAAGAATCTGCCTTGTTGGCGCTCGAAATGGAAAAATTTCTTGAAACCCGAAATTCGGAAGATGAAAAAATCAGCATCGCAAAAAAGAAATTCGAAGAGACAATTATTTTTGAGCCGTCTGACGAGCCTCCCCCACCCCTAATTCCTTCAAAAAATGGAATGCCATTAAAATCAGTCAATCGCAACACCAATCAGGTAAAGCGGCCGATTAACAAACTCAAACGAAGGAAAAAGCGTGACAGACCCGGCGGGAAATTTTTGGAAAAATGAAACTTCATGAAAAAAAGCGGGCCCTTTTCATGGGCCTGCTTTTTCCGATTCTTTTAATCACCAATCATCTTGGTTTTCAATCAACTTGGGTTGTAGCTTTTTTCTCAGGTCTCTTGGGAGGCTTGTCTGTGATATTTTTCCCAGACCCTGACAGAAAACCTTGAAAACAAGATTAAAAAAGACCATTTTGAGAAGCCAATGGACGTAATTATTGGCCTGGATTTAGCTGATAAAACAGGAATTTGCGTTTTAAGAAAGGAAGACAAAGCATTGCTTTTCAGTGATGTTGTAAAACTTTCCAATAGAGATCCAAATCAACGGTTATCGAATTTGTATAATATGTTAAAAGATTTTTTAAGTCGTTTTAAAACTTCAGAGATGGCCATTGAGGATGTTTTCCTTCCGCAAAAAACTTCCCGCAAAACTCCGATTTCTCTCGGGGAATTACGAGGAGTGGCCCGATTATGTGCTGTTCAAGCCAAGGTCCCTGTCTTTTTCTACCCTCCGACTCAAGTCAAATTGGCAATTACAGGTTCGGGAAGAGCAAACAAACAGGATGTAATCAGCCTAATTGAGCAGGAATTTAATTTAAAAAATGTTGATGATAATCAAGCAGATGCAATTGGAATCGCTTACACTCATTGGTTGTTAAGCCGCTTCAATTCTTCAATTGAAGCCCAAGCATAAAATTATTAAAAAAAGAAATTTAATTCACTTAATTTTCTATTTGAATTTTTACTCGATCTGTGCTATCATATGAAAATCTTGATGCAATATCAAGAAACAAGGATTCGGATTTTTTTTTCTGAATCATAGTTTTAATGGAAGGATGTACTAATTTTTATGCAGAGCCGCGTTAAATGGTTTAACAATGCAAAGGGTTTCGGTTTCATCGAGGACAAAAATGGTGGAAAAGACATTTTCGTTCACTTCAAGCAGGTTGTCGGTGATGGCTATAAAACCCTAAACGAAGGTCAGATGGTTGAATTCGATGTCGAGCAGGGCCCCAAAGGTCCCCAGGCAATAAATGTCCGCGTAATTTGATCTTTTTTTGACTTCAAACAGGGCGTCATGGTTTAACCGGACGCCCTTTTATATTTATCCCCGTTTAAGGAAGAAAAAATGGAACAGTTAAATCTTGTACAAAAGCAAAGGCTTGAAGTTATTAATGAACTTCGGAAGGACAATATTGAGCCCTTTGGCAGAAGGTTTGAAAAAACACATTCAACCGGACAAGCAAAAAATGATTTTTCAGATGCTGAGAACAAAGTTACAGAAAAAGAACACTTTGAATTCGGCCCGGTAAAAATAGCTGGAAGAATTATCGCTAAAAGAGAACAGGGAAAAACGGCTTTTGCTCATCTTGAGGATATGTTTGGTAAAATCCAGCTGTATCTGAGAAAAGATCAAATGGACGAGGCCATTTTCGCATTGGTAAAAAGGCTTTACGCCGGCGACATTATAGGAACCACCGGAAATCTATTCCGCACTAAAACCGGCGAAATCACGCTGAGAGTAAAAGAATTCCAGATTTTATCAAAATCAGTGAATCCAATGCCTGAAAAATGGCATGGTTTGACTGATGTTGAAATCAGATATCGCCAGCGATATGTCGATTTGCTTTCTAACCCTGAGGTACGCCAAACATTTATTCTCAGAAGTAAAATTGTACAAGGAATTCGGGATTTCATGAATTCCCGGAATTTTCTTGAAGTCGAAACTCCAATGATGCATCCAATCCCTGGAGGAGCTGCCGCGCGACCATTTATTACTCACCACAACACTCTGGATATGAATCTGTATTTAAGAATAGCCCCTGAATTATATCTCAAGAGATTGCTTGTTGGGGGTTTTGAGAGAGTATACGAAATCAATCGAAATTTTCGGAATGAAGGAATTTCCTTTAAGCACAATCCTGAATTTACAATGATGGAAGTGTACCAGGCATATGGCGACCTTTCTGACATGATTGAGCTTACGGAAACACTTATTTGTACAATTGCAAAAGGAATTTTTCCAGACCTGAAAATCCCTTATCAGGAAACAGTTCTTGATTTTTCACCTCCCTGGAAAAAAACAACCATGATCGATGCAGTTCGCCAGGCTTGTGGTGAGGAATCCCTGAATTTCAACTCGCCTAGAGAGAAAGTTGCTGAAATTGCAAAAAAACAAAATATCCAGGTCGAAAGTGATGACACTGTCGCAGCAATAATCGTCAAAATTTTTGAGGAAAAAGTTGAACCAACTCTTCAAAATCCAACTTTTATCACCGATTACCCCAAGGAAATTTCCCCTTTGGCTAAGGGAAAGGCTGACGATCCGACTCTGGTGGACAGATTTGAAATATTCATTTCCGGTCGTGAAATGGGAAACGCTTTTTCAGAACTAAACGATCCGGAAGAACAGTTAGCAAGATTCCAGGATCAAATGCAACAAAAAGAGCGGGGAGACGACGTACCTCACCAAATGGATGAAGATTATGTCAACGCCCTACGTTATGGAATGCCTCCTGCAGGCGGACTGGGAATTGGAATTGACCGACTGGTTATGGTACTCACGAATTCCGCTTCAATTCGAGATGTTATTCTCTTCCCAACTTTAAGGAGCCAAAAGAATGATGATCCAAAAGAATAATTCAATCTTGAATCTTTTATTAATCTTTCTTTTTATTCTTTTGCCAATATCAGCTTTTGCCACTGCTGCTGATTTCCGGGTTCCTGACTGGTATGAATTCAAACCCAGAATTCAATCCTGGGACGGAAAAGGGAAATTGGAACTTGTACTGGAAACCAAGGCCAAATTTGCAGACATCAGGGATCTTTCCATCATTGTCCATTTTCCTGGTGGAAAAACAACTGACTTGCCAAAAACATCTGTGCCGTTGATTAAGAGCCATAGCAGTCAGGTTTCAGTGTTTTCTCTCGATGTCTCTACACCATTAAGCGGATGGATAGATTTTGAGATTTCTGCCAAACCCAACATTGAACAATTCCAGGAATATGCTGATAAGTGCGCTACTTTTTCAGCAGAGTTCAGGGTTCTTTTACAAGGAGAATTGAAAAACTTCAAAGCTCCTCTTGCTATCGGATTTTCAGTCCCCATTTCGGTCAAACCCGAAATAGCCGCTCTTGATATCGAAGAGTTGCTATTCACAGAAATCGAAGCCGGACTCTCCAAACCTATTTTTCTTTGGGCTCCCAAGGGTAACTTCGGCAAGGAGCAAATTGCCGAGTATTATTCCAAATTTCAGGATGCACTATCCAAAAAAGATCTGAAAAATGCCTTGGATATTTGTGTAAAGATTGAAAAAGTCCTTCCTTCCAGCGAGAAAAACATTTCTTTTGTGGATGAAAAGAAGAAGGAAACTTTCCTCAACAAAGAAGTTCTGACTGAGATATTGAAAGCAAATCGTGAAACCCTCCATTCTTTCATCAATCCCCAGGCAGGAATTAAAAAGCTCGAAAAATTTTCTCGTACCGGAACTCAAAGTTATTTTCATTCTTACATTCTTGCTAATTCTGGCTTACTTTGTGAGTCTTCCGGAAAAAAAGCAGAAGCTGTTACTTTTTATAAACAAGCGGTATCCGAAAGCCCGGGGTGGCAGTTAATAATCAATTGGATCAAGGAGTTGGAAGGAAAATGATTTGGTTTTTTGTTTTCACATCTCTTGGAATGTTACTAACCATGCTATTTGCTTCGATGAAAAAAATTTCCGATTTAGGCTGGAAAGGACGTATTGCCAGTCTAATTTTCGGAGGAATTTTCCTGGTCTTTCTGCACCCCAAAGCCAGACGTCTCTTGCGTGTTTGACAAAGTCCATTAATTTGTTACAATCTTATTATCTGATCTTTTCTGGAGGAAAAAAATGCATAAACTAAGAAAACTTTCGATACTTTATGTTCTTTTATTTTCTTTGATGGTCATCCCAGGGGCTCTGAAAGCAGTTCCCCTACCTGGAGACCCTGTGTTTACTCCAGAGTTGAATAAACTACAGGAAGCCATTGCCAACCAATTAACCGCAAAAATTAAACTTTTTACTGAAAGCTACAATAAAAGCGGTAATGGCAATATAACAATTTCCAGTACCTTTTATGATTCCCGGTATCATAAGCTATACATCGATTTTCAAGGGGAAGTCAAAATCTCCGACTCAATCAAGAAATTATTTGCATCCCACAATTCACTTCTCTCGGGAGATGGTTACATCGCTTATGACCTTTCAATCGGTGACCTTACAAATGAGTCAGCGGGTGCAAAATCCCATGTTACCGGTGATCTGATTGTTTTTATTGACGAGATAGTTTTCCGATTTTCCGCGGCCACTCCCGGATTAAATGAAGCCTATTCCCCAGCCGCCAAAACCCTGCTAAAATTTCTCAATGACATCGATGTCAGACCACTCGCAGCAGCCATGGGAAAAACTCTCACCGATTTTTCAAGCGAAAATCTTGAGAACCTTCGGAAAGAAGTAAAAACCCGCATAGACGCGACGGGTAATACCGCATCAGAAAAATTCTTCTTCCTTCTCAAGCAGAGTGGAAATTTAACAGCTTTTTTCTTTCTTCAATTTGTCAAAAACCTCCCAGGGATCATAGCCGGCACAGTAGGAGAAACCCTTGGTGCAACACTGGGAACTTTCCTTGTTCCCGGAGTCGGAACTGCAGTTGGAGGCTTCATTGGATCTATGGTCATCTGCGAAATGACAAGAACAAAAGTTCATAAAATCCCCGCGGAATTTGAAATTGTCAAAATCAAAAAATTCGGAAAAATGGCCAACGAAGAATCTCTAAAAAATGATTGGCTCCTCAAAAAAATTGATGAATCACGTGCATCCTTAAGAGAACTGATCAACAAGGATCTTGAAGCCAACTCGTATGTATTAGTCGATGACTTGCTTGACACACTCAGAAAAGCTAATCCCGCTGAAAAGAAAATTTTGGCTCCATCGGCAGCAGATTTAAAGTCTTTGCTAGAATTCCAATTAAATCAGAAACAGGACAGATACGCCGAAAGAAAATTGAAACAATTTTCAGAAATTAACATGAATCAGTAGATCATAATATCTCAAATCTCCCGGGGAAGTGCCTTTAAGATTTCCCCTGGTTTGTGAGACTAAAGAATCAAATTTTTCTAACAATTAGGGAATTCAAAAAATACTAAGGATGCTCCTCCTTTAGCCCCTTACAGGATATATTTTCAAGAAATTTCCGATAACCATAAAAAAACTTACCAAATATTTTTGGTAAGTTTTTTTTTGATTATCTTTACAGTCCCGATTCTGCAATTCTGGTGAGTTTTCTCGCAAAAAAATTTCGCTATTACTGATTTTTTTTCCGAAACTAATGGCAGAATTCCAATTCCCGAAGATATAGTCTTGAGACCATTTTCCCAAAACCTGAAAACGTGATCTAGTTTGAAAGAGATTTCTTCCTTAACTTTTGGATTATTTGGCCTCAAAACAAAATTCGGGTTGAAAACTTTTTAATCTCTACGGAATCGGCTTTTGAAGCTGAGCAATCGAAGAAAATGAAGCTTACGACAACAGGAATTCTGAATTGGGAATAATTATTTTTATTTGAACAATGCTCAAAATGGCTCATAGAAACAATCACAGCAACCCACTCAAGTATCGCTGATCCAGCTGAACCTCTTTAAAACTCCACATGATGCAAAATCCAACACGATTCAAAGAAAATCATAATGAAACGGAGGTTCCATGTGCGTATTCTCAATTGGTGCAGTGTTGAGGCTAATCAAAGGGCAAAAATGGGCGATATTTTAAAAAATGGCACTAAACTTAGAAACAGTCTTCAACAGAGATTTTTACTCTAATGAAATACCGGCTACGCACTTTTTGAAAAACCGCTTTCTTTTTATTTTCTAGTGGTGATTTGAGATCATTCCCTCGTTGGAACATCAGATGAAAGCAAATCACTATTACATCAAGCTTTGAGCGACTTGAAGAGAAGCTTAAATGAAACAGTAGAGCTATTTTCCACGGAGTTTGATGAAATTTTCAATACTCCGATTATATGTTTTTTCGCCTTGCGGGGAAAAATAGCAACCAGGCATCTCCCCGCTCCTTCGATGGTACTCGATGCACTCACAACAAATCCCTTTCCTGGAACAGGGCTCATAAGTGCAATTACATGCTTTTTTGTTTTTCTTAAAATTTGTACAATCTGACATATATTTCACCTCACAACGAAATAATTTTTTGGAAAAACTTCTTCTTAATTTTAACCTGTAACTATATTTTGGGAATTGATGATTTATACTGTGAAATTAAATAAAATTCAATAGTCTCAAATATAAAAATGAGTTTTTCGACTGACTCGTTTGAAGCTGTCGAATAATCTCGGTATATTTTGTTAGGTACAAAGTGGCTCGCTTTTGATACGAGAATGCGAGGCGAAAATTTGGGCAGGTACACAAAAAGTGAATTTTAGGGATTTTTCGACAACCTTTTTGACATACCTGTTTAAAAATGTTATTTTAAACGGGGCAAGGAGAATTCTTGACGAGAGCATCCTGAGGCCCTGAGAAAACCAAAAAGGTGTGCCCTCAAATGCCCTGCAGTAAAAAGAGAAGTGGTACAATACCTCGTATTACCCTTTGGCGGGGAAGTCCAAGAAAATTCTTTTTTGTGCCAATCGGATGGTTGTTTTTTCTTTTACTTCTTCTAGTCTCCTGCCCGGGGAAAGCTTCTTCACTCGAAAAAATCAAAAATTGTGGTGAGTTAAAATGGGGAGCTGATGCGGAAGGCGGTGGGCCTTACGTGTTTCCTGACCCCAAGAATCCAATGCGACTGGTCGGTTTTGAAGTTGATCTGATGGACGCCATCGCACGCGGATTAGGAGTAAAAGCCCGACAATGCCAGAATGCATGGGAAAGTTTGATTCCAGCACTTCTTCGGGGCGATTTTGACATCCTCGTAAATGGCCTGGAAATCACTCCATCCCGAGCTTCCAAAATACTTTTCACTCGCCCATATTACGTTTATTTCGAGCAGATCGTGGTTCGCAAGGAAGAAGAAAAGATTCGTGAATTTCCAGATCTTTGCAAAAAGATTGTCGGAACGCTTTCCGGAACCATTGCCCATGAACTACTAACAAAAGAGGGTTCCATTGTTGTACGAACCTATTCCGGTCAGGCGGAGCCTTTTGAAGATCTTGTTCTCGGACGTCTGGATGCCGTTCTTTTCGATTTTCCGGTAGCCCATTTTTATGGACGCCCTAATCCGAAACTTAAGCTGGTGGGAACACCTTTGGGAAAAGGCTTTTACGGAATGGCTCTGCGCCAGCAAGACACTGAAATAAAAGATGCCATTGATAGCATCCTGGAAAAAATGATCAGTTCAGGTGAGTTGAGAAGAATATACGAGAAGTGGGGCCTTTGGAACGAGTTTCAGAATGAACTGATTTCAAACACACCCAGAGCCAGCGAAGCCGCCGATCTGGCAGGAAGTAGCGCTGCCTCTATTTTCCCATTTTTCCCTGACCTCTTGAAAGGGGCAATGGTCACCCTGATGATTTCGGTAATTTCCATGGCTCTGGCAATAGCCCTTGGACTTGTCCTGGCTTTACTAAAAGTTTATTCACGCTCATGGCTAAAATTTGCCGCAATGGCTTATATCGAAATCTATCGTGGAACTCCTCTGTTGATCCAGTTGTATGTCCTGTATTACGGTTTACCGAACGTTGGTATTTCTTTGAGTCCTTTGATGGCAGCCTTTCTTGGGCTAGGAATGAATTATGCCGCTTACGAAGCAGAGTTATACAGGGCCGGAATTAATGCTATCCCTAAGGGGCAGATGGAAGCAGCAATGTCTTTAGGTATGAGTGAAGGCTTAGCCTTGCGTAGGATCATCCTGCCACAGGCCTTCCGGATTGCCCTCCCCGGCATCACCAATGATTTCATAGCATTATTCAAGGATTCCTCCCTTGTTTCGGTAATAGCCATGGTAGAATTAACCAAAACTTATAATATCCTGGCAGCATCGACTCTACGATTCTTTGAATTGGGGCTGATCACCGGCTTTCTATATTTTGCAATGAGCTTTCCTTTATCACTCTTCGCCCGCAGTATCGAAGGAAAACTTAAAGGAAACGAGCGATGATAAAGGTCAAAGGACTAAATAAATCATTTGAAAATGTCCCACTGTTCAAAGGCATTGAGCTCGAAGTAAAAAAGGGCGAAGTTATAGCCTTCATCGGCCCGTCTGGAAGCGGAAAAAGCACGTTTTTACGATGTCTCAATGGTCTGGAAGGGTTTCAGGTAGGAGAAGTTTTCGTTGACGGCCTTCAATTACCGAGCATCCATCAAGGAAATTTTACCCAAGAAGAAATTGAACGAATGCGTCAAATTAGGCTTAAAGTCGGAATGGTGTTCCAAAATTTCAATCTTTTCCCACATATGACTGTAATCGAAAACATAATTGAGGCTCCAATGAACGTACTAGGCGAATCGCGTGAGAGCGCCACCGAGCGTGCCCGGACTTTGTTGAAACGAGTTAATCTGGAACACAAGATTAACAATTACCCCAGTGAGTTGTCTGGAGGACAGCAGCAGCGAGTAGCGATCTCCCGAGCCCTGGCAATGAGACCAGAGGTCATGCTTTTCGACGAACCCACCTCCGCTCTGGACCCGGAAATGACACAAGAAGTCCTTGAAGTCATCCGAAATCTGGTTAATGACGGAATGACCACCCTCTTGTCAACACATGAAATGGACTTTGCCCGAGACATTGCCGACCGAGTGGTAATTCTCGATCACGGAGAGATCATAGAATCAGGCCCTCCAGAAGAAATTTTCACCAAGCCCAAGACCGATCGTGCGGCAGCGTTTCTCTCGCGTTTTTTTAACACTTCCGGGAAAAAACCGACCATTTTGTAAACTACCCTCAAAATTGCAATTCGAATTCTCTTTTTTAAAGCTAAGTTCCAAGCTTAAAATGGCATAAAGTACAAGTAGGGTAATTGTTTGAGCCTATTTTTCCCAAAAAAAACCTGTCCATGTAAAGCCATGAAGATCATGATCCCAAGAGAACATCCAAAGGTTCACATAGACAAGGTCTTTTTTTGATTTAACGCGAATTTCTCCTTCTTGCACTGCTCCAATTAGAACGCCATCAATGTACCGCATTTGGAACTTCGGTTTAAAACAAGTTTTGAAGGGGATTGATCATCTACTTTCATACACCCTCAAATTTTTTCTTTTTTTCCTGGCTTTTTTTAAAAAATAGTCTTTGACTCTAACGTTACGTCAGGGATTATCCTTTTATCAGGAGGTGATTGAAATGGTTTGGAAAGTAAGTGAACTCGCCCAACTAGCTAAAGTTACGGCCAGAACTCTTCATCACTACGATGAAATTGGCCTCTTAAAACCAAGCGAGCGAAGCGAGGCAGGATACCGACTTTATGGAATCAAAGATTTGGAGCGACTTCAGCAAATTCGTTTTTTCTGTGAACTGGGCTTTTGCCTTGAAGAAATTCACCGCATTATGACCGACCCATTCTTTGACCGCCAAACGGCTCTGCTTGCCCAGCGCGAATTGCTTATAGAAAAAACACGTCGGATCGGGCAAATGATTGAAGCCGTAGATCGGGCCCTTTTGGCCCAGAAAGAAGGGATACCTATGAACGAAAAAAAGATGTTCGAAGGATTTGATTCAAAACAGTATCAAGACGAGGTAAAAAAACGTTGGGGAGAAACAGAAGCCTTCCAGGAATCAAAACGCCGCACCAAGAAGTATGGAAAAGCCGATTGGCAAAAAATTTCATCTGAAGTCAATTCCATAGAGAAAGCTTTAGCTTCCTGTCTGGAGAGCGGAAAACCTCCCAAAGCCCCAGAGGTGATCGAGCTTGCAGAACAGCTCAGGCTCCACATTGATCGATGGTTCTACCCTTGTTCGCCAGAAATGCACGTAAATCTGGGAAACATGTATGTTAGCGATTCACGATTTGCTGAGCATTACGAAAAAATCACCACGGGACTTTCACAGTATGTTCGAGACGCAATCTTGGCTAACGCAAAAAAAATCAAAAAGTAGGAAATGTTCAGGAACCGATTTTTTTAAAAGTTAGCAACATTCACTGTTAAGCGCTCCTTTAGCGAGACTGTCGAAAAATACTCAATTTTTCATATTTCTATGTTCACCCTATTTTTTGCCTCACTTTCTCGCGCCAGAAGCGAATCACTTTTTATCGAATAAAATGCAGCGAGATTATTCGGCAGTCTCTAACGCGGTCAGGAGGGAGAAGTGTTAAAGAATCCATGAAAAAAGATCTTCTATGGAAAATTTGGTGCCTTTCTCTCCTTCTTTGAGGCGTTGAACAGTGCATTTTGAGTGATTTTACAAAAAAATTTCTTTACAACCCAAGGAGTTTATAATATTGTATTTTTTGGAAAGTATTTTTTTTGAATTCCTCACAGAGAGATTTTGAGATGATTAATAAAGAATCCTTCAAAAAGCCAGTTAAGCAGGAAAAAAAGTTTGTGAATTCACTTGAGTTCGCTGAGCTTACTCTTGAAAAAACTGCTGAAGTCGTCTGTAATACCAGGAATGAAAATGCTAACGGTCTTTCAAACGGCACAATTTTGCGCAATTGGAAAGCATC
Source organism: Candidatus Rifleibacteriota bacterium (assembly GCA_015233565.1). GTDB lineage: Bacteria > Muiribacteriota > Ozemobacteria > Ozemobacterales > Ozemobacteraceae > JADFXM01. The sequence continues at coordinate 50,916 of JADFXM010000010.1, read as the reverse complement.
AGATTTTAGAACAAGATGCTATTTTTTTATTGTTTTGGTTGAAGAAAGGAAGATGTCAAGTGCAACTGGAAACAAACAAAGAAAAGTTGGAAAAACACGAAAAGAAACTTTGGAGCACACCAGAATTGGTTGAGTTCGTTCATACTATGACTTCTGGATCTTACTGTGGGAGCGGCAGTGGAGATTCATTCGCTTGTTCCACAGGTGCAAGCGTTACTCTCTGACAGCTGACTTTTTCACGACACAAATTTTTAAATATTGTTAATTTGGAAGACCATAAAATGCCGTTAAATCAGATGTTCGGATTATCGGTTGAGTCTGAGTTTCCTTTTGAAGATTTTCCACCAGCACTAGGGGAGACACAAGCTAGCGTAAGACTTGGAGAAATTCCGCACTCAATACCCGCACAAATACCCCCAATTATTATTGATAAAGTCGGTTTAAAAATATTCATAAGTGACAAAGAATTTTTACGAATTAATATATTGAATCCCGCCAGGAATCTTTACATTCGAAATGGAACTGAAATTGTCTTATCCCAACATTTCAAAAGGAACACAAAGTTTTCTAAGCGGGAAAAACTTCAACTACTGGAATTTGCCTTCCTTCAATTATGGGGCCAGCGAGGAGCAATCCAATTTCATGCAAGTTGTGTAAGAATGGGCGGTCAGGCGTTTCTTTTTTTTGGAAAACCCGGGGCTGGAAAAACAACCATCTCAGCAGCACTGTTGGCTAGAGGCCATGACAAACTTTCTGACGACAATGCAGCTATCACTTTTGACGAGAAAGGTCACTTTTTTGCAGTACCATTTTGTACTTACCAATCTGTCCGTCCGGAAACTGCTGATTTTTTTAATCTCCCCAATTACCCTGATGACTGGGACATAGAACAGGGAAAGTTTGTTTTAAAGGCCCTTACTCGCTCCCCGCAACCTGTTCCAATTGGTGCGTTTTTTTTTGTTATACCAGAAAATATCAGTGAACCTAAATGTTCACTTGCATTAGGGCTTGAAAAAATGCACATTCTTTTTGAAAGTTCCAGAACCAAAGAACTTTTTTCCGTAAAAAATAATATTGATTGTTCCAATATTCAAGCGCCCTCAATACTATCTCATCTGGCAAAATCTCTCCCATTTTACAAAATTTCACGATCAACGATTTCCCCACCGCATGCACTTGCCAATTATCTTGAAGCCAGCTTTTTAAAAAAAAGCAGTAATTAACAAAAATGCCAGGTGGGAAATTGTGATTAAAATCTTATGGAATTATTTTGCCAGATCCGATCTTTCTTTCATCAATTTCTGAGTGACAAGTTCTTCAGAATATTTATGCGGGCCGCAGTTATGGAAAAAAATCGTCTTCGTTCTGGCCACGATCGGTTGTTCGATTGCTAAATTCAGACTCCAGGTAATATACTTTTTAAAGTTTAATGTAACTATTATTAACAAACTCTAACGAAATGAGCATTTTATGGAAACAGAGTTAAAGGTTAGCGATGTAATTACGCGCCGAATTGGCGACCTTATCAGCGACCAGCTCGACGGGGATACAGTAATGATGAGCATGGAAAGAGGAAAATACTTCGGCTTGGATAAGGTTGGCACCAGAATCTGGGAACTGCTGGCGAAACCTAGAAAAATTTCTGAACTGATAGAGATTCTCCTCGATGAATTCGAAGGAACCAGGGAAACGATAACCAACGATCTATTTCGTTTCCTGGCACACCTGGAAAAAGAAAAAATGCTAAAAGTAGAGCGTTTCCAAAATAGCAATTGCAATAAAACCTTCAAAAGTGGCTGACATACAGCAATTACCCCTTGAACTAATTTTGAAGGTAACTACCATTGTGTGCTGCTTTTATGAGTTTAGTCGGTACAGATTGCGCCCAAATTTTGAAAACAGGCTTTGAAAATTATGGTGAATTCTGGTTGGTATCTTTTCGGGGTTAAGAAAAAATACTTCGAGCGCGAAAAACTTTTCGGGTACACATCTTCTGAACTTGATTCTAGACGCAATGGATAATTTCTGACTGATGTACAACAAATCTAGAATCAGAAAACATGACAATCATCTCGAATAAAATCAAAATTTATGTAATGCCTGGCAAGCAACGTTATTTAGGAAAGGTAATACTAGTCACAAAGGGTAAAGATACAGGTAATTTATAAAAATGATCCAAAATCAAACAACAAATCTTTCTCAAGAATTTTTATTTCCACTTCGGCAACTCTATTTTTACTTAACCGAAGGCTGTAATTTGAAATGCCGTCATTGCTGGCTTGCCCCGAAATTTGAATCTGATCAGAAGAAGTACAACAAACTTGATTTGGATCTTTTTCGGAAAATAATCTTAGAAGCTCGTCCACTAGGGCTTTCAGGAGTAAAACTTACGGGTGGTGAACCTTTAATGCATGAAAAAGTCATTGATCTAATAGAATTTCTGAATTCCGAGAAGCTGCAAATTACTATTGAAACCAATGGCATCCTCCTCACCCCAAATATTGCGGAGAAACTTGCACAGACGGAAAAGCCCTTAATTTCCATTAGCCTTGATGGAATGGATGCCCCGACACATGAATGGGTTCGAGGAGTACCAGGATGTTTTGAAGCGGCAGTAAATGGGGCCAGGGAATTAATTCGGGTGGGATTAAAACCCCAACTCATTATGAGCATTATGCGCCAAACCCGCGAACAGATGGAAAAATTTGTCAGATTTGCAGAAAATCTCGGAGCGGGCTCGGTAAAATTTAATGTGGTTATGCCAATTGAACGAGGCTTGCAATTGAATGAAAGTTGTGAATGCCTGTCTATCCAAGAATTAATTGAAACCGGAAGGTGGGCTGAAAACAAGCTGGTTCCTGATGCAAAAATCCGGGTAATTTATCATCATCCCGCTGCTTTTAAACCTTTAAGCGGATTGTTCGGGGAAAAAAGTGACGGGTGCGGATGCTGCGGAATCAAGGGAATCCTCGGAGTTTTATCGGACGGTTCTTATGCCTTATGCGGAATTGGAACTTCTGTTCCTGAAATGGTGTTTGGGCTTGCTGGCAAAGACTCTCTTGAAAAAATCTGGCGAGAAAACCCAGTTCTCAAAAAAATTCGGCAAGATATTCCCTCCGGACTTGAAGGTATCTGTGGGAATTGTGTAATGAGCAAAGTCTGCCTAGGAAGCTGCATTGCCCAAAACTTTTATTCAACCAAAAAACTAACAGCGCCATTTTGGTATTGTACTGAAGCGGAAAAATCAGGATTATTCCCCAAAACGCGGTTGAAAGAATTGTCTAAGGGAAACAATGGATAACAATACAAAATTAAAACTTAAACCATCGGTCGTTGTGCGAGTTGAAAGCGACGATTACGCCATTTTGTACAACCCTGACAACGGTGACACTTTTGCAATTTCACCCAGTGCTGTTTCAATATGTGAGCACCTCAACGGAAAGAATTCTTTGGATGAAATTTTGTCCGATTTGAATAACGAATTTGAAGGAATTCCTCCCGAAGCGGAAAAACAATTAAAAGCGTTTCTGGAAAAACTACTTGAGAAAAATCTGGCTGAAATTGTATAAATATGTCACAGAACGAAGCACTTTCCCTGAAAGAAAACATTTCCCCGCCGACAATTTCCCATCAGGAACTCCTTAAAAAAAATCTAATGCATACTCCCCGGGAGTTGGAACTAAACATCACTTCGCGCTGTAACTTGCGATGTTTGTACTGTGCTCATTTTACGGGTGATGGAGACGTTGAACATGAATTATCAACCACTGAATGGTTAGATTTTTTTGGAAAATGTGGTGAATCAAAAATAATGGAACTTTCTCTTTCAGGGGGTGAGCCTTTTATCAGAGATGATTTTCGGGAGCTGATTAATGGAATTATCGAAAACCGCATGAGATATTCTATTTTAAGCAATGGAACCCTTATTTCGGAGGAAATTGCCGATTTTTTGGCTTCAACAAACCGTTGCATCAATGTACAACTTTCAATAGATGCTTCTAAAGCTGAGATACATGATTCCTGCCGTGGAAACGGAGTTTTCGAACTAGCAATGCAAGGTCTGAAAAATCTTCGAAAGGTTGAAATGAAACCAACCGTCAGAGTAACAATTTCACGGAAGAACCTTAAGTTCCTTGAAGACACCGCACATTTCCTGTTGGAAGAAATAGGTTTGCCAAACTTTTCCACCAATTCAGCAGGGTTCATAGGACTCTGTCGACAAAATAGTGAAGAGCTCCAACTCAATTTTTCTGATCGACAATACGCAATGGAAACTCTTCTAAGGCTAAATGAAAAATATCAAAACCGGATCATTGCAGCAGCCGGGCCTCTTGCAGAAGCAAAAACCTGGTCAGCAATGGAAAGAGCACGATTGGCAAATGAACCAAAATGGCCCAGAGGGGGTGCTCTCACCGCTTGTGGGTGCGTTTGGAACAAATTTTCGGTACGATCAGACGGCGCCTTTTGCATCTGTAATCAAATTCCCCACCTTGTCCTGGGTTGGGCGAATAGAGACGACCTGACTGAAATATGGCAGAATAACCCTGATCTCTGGAGAATGCGTCTACGACCGGATATTCCACTAGATATTTTCGAAATCTGCAAATCATGTTTGTACAAAAGCTATTGCACTGGCAATTGTCCAGCACTGGCATATAGCACAACCGGAAATCTTTTTTCACCAAGCCCTGACGCCTGCCTGAAGCTTTACCTGGAAAAGGGCGGAAAATTGCCATCGTGAGTAAATATTACACTTCAAAATTACCTCTTAAATTTTTTGCTGTTGGGTTTAATTTTGAATGGTTACAAAGATTTTGTGAAGAACCATTATCTCGTTTTTTTTCAATCGGTTGGAATCAACGAGTAATTGTACCACTAATATTTTTTGATCACTTTTCCAACAATTTAAATAATACTCAGCGAAAAAGAGTTAATATACTTGACTTATAAACCTGCATCAACGCAAGTGCAGAAAATTCGGGAAAAATTATTTTTCGCGACTTTTTTTTGAATTGTATGGCTAATTGGCAATGTCAATATGAATTTACCCTTTGTTGCTGATAATACGCCCGACTCTTGACATCCTGATTTCCCGGAAAAATTATTACTAAACAGATTAATGTTAGATTTCATGAGCATTTTGTAAAAATTGTCATAGTTGCAATTCTAACTATGTATTTGGGGGCAACATGTTTACAAATATACTAACGATGCTCTTTAAGCCGAAGTTCCCGAGTGAAAAAGCCCTCTTGTTATGACCTGAAGCCAAAAAGAAGCCTTTTTTGCCTGTTTTTTCTGTCCATGTAAATTTGACGCCTGAAAATAGCATTTGAAGATGGTTTCAAGGGTTTTCCTACTGTCCAATAAAAACCGTCTGAAAAATGCCTTAAATTCGTTTACAGATCAGGATTTCAATAGATTTTGCGTCCGGAACTTCGGTTTAAGAAGCGCCTAGTTATAAAATCTGCGGGAATTCAGGTTGACAATTTAAACCAGGTTCAATATCCTGGACATCATCTTTTATGGAGGTTACGATGCCACGACGTTTTATAGTCACTTTCTTTTTGTTTTTGGCCATTTTATCTTGCGGATGTGGCGGTGGAGGTGGTAATGATGGTAGTGGAACCAACCCAATTTCACCAACTCCCATCCAACCAGCTCAAGACACTGGGGACCTTGTTCGATCGAATCTCCAACGTCAAACCCACCCAAATGTCCAAGCTTCGGAACTATCAGAGCTGGCAAATGACGAACAAAATTTTTCTCTTAATATCTTTTCAATTTTGAGCAAAAATTCCGGGAATTTGTTCTTTTCGCCTTTCAGCATCTGGCAGGCTCTTGGAATGGCTCGAGCAGGAGCAATCGGTGAAACAGCACGTCAAATGGATTCCGCGCTGCAGTTTACGCTTTCTCCCGATCGATTACACGCTGCATGTAATGCGCTTGACCTTGCATTGGCAAGCCGAGGGAGCGGGAGTACCGGATTCATTTTCCGAATTGCCAATTCATTATGGTGCCAGAAAGGATTAACTTTTTTGTCCAGTTTCCTGGACACACTGGCATTAAATTATGATGCCGGGGTCCACATCCTTGATTTTGCCAAAGATCCAGAGATTGCCCGCGTAGCAATAAATGCCTGGGTTGCATCAATGACCGAGCAGAAAATTACAGAACTTCTCGCTCCAGGAATGACCGAAATACTACGATCAACCCAATTAGTTTTAACTAATGCGGTCTATTTTAAAGCTGACTGGCTGCATAAATTCGAAAAATCCTTAACAGCTTCCGCATCATTTATCTGTGCTGATGGGCCCTCCGTCGGTGTATCAATGATGAATCAAACTGGAGCGTTTTCTTATTCCCAAGGAGATCTTTGGCAAGCTGTTGAGCTACCTTACGATGGAAACAATGTTAGTTTGGTTTTGATCCTTCCAGCCACTGGAACCGAACAAGCTTTTTCTGCCAGCCTCAATTCAGCCAAGTGGCAATCAATTATTGGAACTCTTACCTCAAAAGCGGTGAGAATCAGGTTGCCAAAGTTCAAGTTTTCCGCAGAATTGACTTTAGCAGATACCCTCAAAGCCCTTGGTATGCAGATCCCGTTTACTGATGCAGCAGATTTTTCCGGAATTACTTCCTTCGCAAAACTTTGCATTTCAGACGTTATTCATCAAGCATTCATAAGCGTTTACGAAGATGGCACAGAAGCCGCAGCCGCTACCGCTATTGTGATAATTGGAACTGCTGCTCCCGCCCAGGATTATACTTTGGTAGAGTTCAATCGCCCGTTTCTTTTCTTTATTCGAGATCGAGTAACTGGCACAATTCTTTTTCTCGGACGCGTGGATAACCCTGCTTCGAAATAGTTCAAATAAAATGCGTTTTCCTTGGAACTACGGGTAGAGAAGCTGTTGAAAAATCTCGGGACATTTTGTTCGTTACAACGCGGCTCGATGTTGATGCCAAAAAGCGAGGCGAAAATTCGAATAGGTACATAAAAGTATGAAAAATAGGGAATTTTTCGACAGTCTCGTATAATACCATTCATAATTAGTTCGTGGGTTTCAATCTTCTTGGCTGCTGAAGAAATTTTCCGACAACGTTGGGAGCCAAAGGCGATGAAGCAACCTTATTCGAAAAAAATTGAATATTCAGAAAAACGTCCAACGCTTTCCAATGATTTTATGGAAAATCTTTTTTTGGAGGATTTAAGCATACCTACGGATTAATAATAATTGGTAAAATGCAAAAAAGGCATTTCAAAAATGAAATATACTTTTTGAAATGCCTTTTGTTGTTATTGGTATTAGTTGGTTTAAACTTTCATTGAATAAATTGTTTACTCAATCTCAATAGTGCCCGCCATTATTGGGGCAGATTTCACGAAACCAAGCGCTCCGGTTGATTTAACCTGGATGAACTTCCGTTTATCAGGATCCCACTTGTTTTCAATCTCTCCAGCGTTAGCTTTGTAGTTGAAACCAAAGGAAACGGACACCCAAATCTTCCAACCGGGTTTGGCAGTGGGCAACCAATCGTAGAATTCAGAACTGAGATCAGCCCAAATTGCGCCTCCGGTCGTAACATCATCGGTGAGAGGATACCATAAAGAAGCTCTTGGGCCCCATTTTGGAATATCTCCGAGTTTTATTGGCCAAGGTTTGGAGGCATCAAAATTTGGAGTTCCTTTGCTGTCGTGAGAAATCCATAGGTCCCAGTAACTTTGATCTTCGCCATCCTGAAATTTTGCGTTCTCGGGTTGCTCCGCCTTGAGCTTCTGAATGATCTTGGAAACATCAACCCCTTCCGGAAGAATATATCTGATGTCGAGAGTTTTACCCTCTGAAGGTTTAATAAAACAAACACCCTTCTTGAATTTAATTTTACTTGGGTCTAATTTTTTATATTCCGGATATCCCTTGTTGGAAGCTAAAACTACCCCTTTTCCAAATGTTTTGACATAAGCTGGGTCAAAACCGTCTTGTCCATAAAGCATGCAAGTCGATAATGCTAAAACCAGTGAAGCAATTAGAATTCGCACAAACTTCTCCCTTATTTTTTTTCTATGCTTAAATTTCAAAAACTGAAACCCAAGCTGTACCGGCAATATAACATTAACCGAAAACGAAAAGGAACTACTTTCAAGAAAAAAATTGGCAAAACTTAGATTAAAAATAGCATCAGAGGTCACTTTAAAGTCATATGTGGCAGCCATCATCGCAGCAAGATAAATTGATATCTCAAAAATTCATAAAAGAATACCCTATTTCAGATCTCCTGATCCGTATTTGAATAGATCAGTGTTTGACGACTAACTGCAGGAAATTGAAATAGCACTTTTTGTTGAAGAATTTGTCTTCATTTCAATGTTTTCTAGGTAAAAAAGTGCCATTTAAAGTCATTCGGAATTAGGAAGTCTGTATTTTGACAATTCGAATCGGATTCGGTATTCTGCTATTTATGCTACTGATTAGATGCGCCGCCTGCAAAACAAAACTCTGGAAATATGAAAAAATTGGACACGGTGAAGTTCTGGTTTGCCACAAAAAAAGAATAACCCGAATTTTCAACCTTCAGGTATCAGGGGAAAACATTGTTTGTACTTGCGGGAAAATTGTCGGAGTCGACAATCCCACTTTCATCAAAATGATTCAAAATGCTTTTGTCTACTCAGGAACAAAGTCAAAAGGCTGAGTCAAATCCCAGCAATTCTCGGCGAGTTTTCTCGCAAAATATAGCTATTACTGACTTTTGCTACGAAATTTATCGGAATAATTAGTTTTTTGAACATTGCTCAAAATGGCTCTCAAAAACAATCGCAACGACTCACCAAGAATCGCTGATCAAATCCAAGGAAGACGTATAGTTTATTTCTAAAGACGACTGAGGAAAGTCTACGCCATCAGTAATCAAAAAGTCCTTGTATCCGGATTTGATCAAAAATTCCCGCTTGCCTTGAAGGTGTGAAAAAAAAATTAAAAAAAGATACTAACTCCGAAAGCTTCACAAGACAAGATTTTCCATATATCGGATCTTCCAAAAATACTTAAAAAAAAAACCCAAAACCAGCTTCTCCGCAGTGGTTGAAAAGAATCAAAAAAAGAAGCCTGCCTACAAAAGATCCTTTAAAGATTTTGAACCAACGCAAAGTTTCAATCACTTTTTAATTTTTTTGAGAACACTTTTCAATACGGGAAAGAAATTATTTTTAATGCCTACAAATCCTACTTTTTTTTGCTGTCTTTTGGTTTATCTATCGGCTTTTAAGGGGTAAATTGCCTTGGAAGATCCTATACAAAACAGCCGACGTCGCCATCAATGCAACATCGACTGTTCTGTCTTGCGATTACAAATTTTGAATTAGCTCAAATTTGAAATCCTATCAAATTTTCGACCTGATTTTTTTATTTCTCACCGTGTAGCAAGCGGAATTTTTCTGAAGTTTCAATTTTCTTGGATAATGAATCTGGAAGTGGACCATATTTCTTCGAATAATCTATCAATTTTTCTGCACTAGTAGCATTGAAAATAAATTGGGCAAAATCCTCTGATAAGGTGCGAGTTAGTGGGTTATTGCTGTTTTCTGTGTTTTTCAACCTATCGACATTCAATTTAATGGCACTATCAATTTCGTTTCCGTCAACTGCATTATGTCCGCCTTCATCATTAATCATTACAAAAATTCTTTTTCCACACATCATGATCGCATCCCGAGGAATGGCCATTTTGACACAAATGAACTCATCGGTTTGACTGGCGATTTCGCAGGTGTAGTTAATTGGAGTCCCAAATAATTCGTCGATAACTTTTATGTTCTGAGGACATGGATTGGGCCAAGCCTTCTGGGGAATAAAAACTGATAATCCGTAGTCTTTTGCAGTAAAACCATATTGCCGATTATCAACGTAAGCTGATTTTACTGGTTCCCCGATAAAAGTATATACATCGATTTGCTTGGGAATGTCATTCAGTACAACGATTCTTTTGAAATAGGTTTGACCACCATCAACAGCAATTTCAAATTCACTTGTTTCATAACCGGGGGCTTCTACTTTTCCAGTTATTACATTTCCTTTTAAATGTACTTTCGCATAACCGTCAGGAATCAATAGCGAATTTCGGTTATAGATTTCGACATCAACGACATATGTTCCTGCGTTATAGGGGATCGCTGATAACTGAGTTCCAAATCCGATAATAAAAATCAACAGTCCTAAAATTAATTTTCTCATACTCACTCACCTTGTAAATTTGAAAATTTCCTCATTTGTGCAAGATCAGAGGAATCGAAAACAAATCCATCCATTCTGGTTTTTGCAATTCCGCGTTTTTGGAAAACGTCGGTAATGGCAGCTTGGTATTTTCCACCGTTAATCGACTTGTCAGCGGCTAACAATGCGTTGTAGCCATCGAAAAATTCCGGATTTTGCGGCTTTAGGAAATAAAAACTCTTATGAATAAGTATATCAGAAATTTCAGCACCCAGGGACTTTCTGAGATCCCAGCAGCAGCCAGCCCAAATTCTTCCGTCAGCATGAACTTCGTAAACAAGCGCTTCAGGATAATGCAAAACATTTTCAATTTTCCTGAAATAACTTTCTTTGTCTTTGGAAGCGGCCCATTCGCCAATAATGGGGTCATTACTGAGTGAGCAGGCGAAATAATCAGCTTGTCCTTCATTGATGGCACCGGATTCATTTGCATAGTCAACTACAACAATTTTCTTCATCGCAGCATGGGAATATTCGTGATAAAAAACTGCTTCTTCCATGGCCAAATCGTTATATTTTACTCCATCTCCAAACACCATTCTGCCTTCCTGAACACTGTAATAGGCCTGATCCGGTTTTGCTTGAAAATGGACAACTGTCTTCATGGGGCTATCCAGCCCGTTGAAGCCCAAAGATTTGAAAAAATCATGAATTCGATTAACGTGATAATATGCGTTTACTTCGTCAAAATGAACATCTTTGGGATCGAAAACATATTCATGGTTAGCGTTGGTTGTTACGCTTGCCTTTTCATTATTAATTTCACAATATGCCCCCGAAAGAGAAGTGGAAGTTAGGTTTGGCAAGGGTTCAACCGTTACACTGCAATGTTTTGGATTGCTGACATAAACGGACCCTTTTCCAGATATTCCTAGGAAATCCATTTGATTTTGAAGGGAAAGTTTTTCGCCAGTCTGTGCGTTAATTACGACTTCATAATCACCAAGAGGTTCTTTTGAGGCCAATTTGACAAGATATGAAAACATAGCAGTTCCATTTTCCGCATAAAATACAGATTCGAAAACTGGGGGAATTCTCAAACCGGTTGTTCCAACGAACTTTTTTGCCAATTGAATTGCATCATCAGAGGAAATCAGGGGATTCTTAACAATTTTCTCTATTTTCGGAAATGATCCATTGATAAGTTTTATCACTTTATCCGAACCAAAGTGAAATCCAACAGTGTTTTTGAAAAGTTTAACGTTGTCAAATTCTAAATTGAGAGTTACATGGGTTGTTCCCTTATCTTCGGAAACTGAAGTGGTTTTAATTTCCCAGCCACGGTCTGGAGTGGTGGGAAGATTAAAAACATCTGAAAAACTGTAGACATATGCCAGAGCAGCTTCGGACAAATCTCCTGAAATTGCTTCAGAGAGTTCGCCTCGAATGCTCGATAGGCGTTGTCCTTGTTCTTCAAGTGCAATAGCTTGAATTTGCCCTTCTGAACGATAATTTCCCTGGATTCGTTCAATTATGCGCAAATCTGGCTGGATTTGTCTGGTAGTTGGCCCGTTATTTGGCGTTTGCGAAGTTGAAAACACAACTGCCTCACTTGCAAAAACCACAAATAAATTACATAACAACATTATTACTAACAAACTTTTTTTCATTTCTTTTCCTCGAACCTTTTTAATTCATCCCATTGATTTGGTTTTAAAAGCTATTTTTGGCAAAGGTTTGCCCGAACTGTAAACTTAGAATACGCTGGATACTTTTTTATTTTTCCAAAAAAAACAGTCTTGAAAAACTGTTGATTACTTTTTTTAGGAACCCCCCAAAAAATTGGGGGGTATCTATGTGGGTTTGGTTTTATTTAATTTCCCGTATAAGGTTGGAAACTTCTTTGGAAAGGCTTCCATTTAAAACGTGTTCAGAAAACGCTTCAAAATTCAATTTTTCAATCAACAGATTAGCAGTTAAAGAATCATGTTTAGCGTCATTTTGAACAAATGACCTTAATTCGCTTAAATCACCTGAGATTGTTCTTTCGATAATTTGATCTACCCTCAAGCCAGCCAGATACTTTTTCAGCATCTCATGCCAGATAGATATTTTGGAATAAGCGCAAATATCATATTCCGGATCGTAGTCAGCTTTGGTTTCAGGAAAATAGATCGACATCCCTGTCGCAGCTTTCATAAAGTAATTGTTGAAATTACTGTAAATGACAGCTCTGGAATAAGCATCTCCAACATCAAGAATCGCTTTGGAAAACCGTGAATCAGCTATTTCCTTCTTCAAATTAACCAATAAATCACCCAGATCTTTGTGTTGTTGGCTTCTATATCGTTGAGTATTAACAAGAGCATTTTTGATCTGCTGATTAAACGTTCCTTCCATCGCAATCTTGGCGAATTCATCAAGGGAAGCCTGAAGTGCGGCCAATTGATTGTCATCAAGAAGCGAAAGAGTCGCAGGAGTCGTTTTATCACCTGTGGTTGCGTAATAATGCACATAACTGTCAATCCACATTTTGCACAGGTCAATAGTGCTCATCCCAGGTTTGAAATTCTCCAAAATTGTATCATATGGAAAACCATTTCCAGGGATGCTTTCCTCTGAACCCATGATGTAATCAGCATTTCCTTTAATGGAACATGCTACTTCCACCATCTGCATCAAACAGGCATCATAGGCTAGAACATCAAGTTTCTTCCCAAGAAAATTTTTGATTTCACTCAAAGCATGTCCCAAGTCCTCTACGGTAATATGATTTCCACTTGATTCATCTTGTGAAATCCATTTGTAGATGGGTTGTTCGCTGGGATTTCTCCAGCCTTGTCCGTGATTCCATATTTCCAGGATATAATGATCGGCCGGGAAAGCTGCAATATTCTCTTTGGCAAAATTTATCAACGTCCCAACATTTCCCATGTCAATTTCACCGAGATTCTTCAAAACCTTGAGATTGTTCTTCTCAACATAAATTAAAGAAGCCGGAGCATTTCTTCGATCACAAAGTACAACAATATTGAAAAAATCATTGCTTCCAACCGAAGCCATCTGCTGCAAATTTTTCTGCCCATAAGGATCGAGATTGTTATCGGAATTCATGTAAATCAAAATCGTCCAGGGCTTTGCTGGCGCCGCCGCCGAAGCGGCGGCACAAGTTAAGCAAATTATCGCGATTACCGTGATAACGCAAAGCTTAATTCTCATTAATTTCACCAATTTCTTTTATAGATATTTAAAAATGGTTTAATTAGTTGAGGGATTAATTACTACTACAAATTCATCACCGGTAGGATCCTGGATGATTTCGTAAGTTTTTCCAACCAATTGCCATTGCGCATCTTGAGCATTGTGTGATTGAGGAGCGGAGAAAAGTTCGAACCAAATTCTATCAACTTCGTATTTTCTTCTTGTTTTGGTGGTCATTTGTTTTGTGTTGGTGAAGGACACATTGAAGACGACCATTGGAGCACCATTATAGTCCATGGTAAATTGTCTGTTGACAACCAAATTGGAAATATGTCCATGTTCAAACAAACCTTTGAGCATGTTCAAAATATCAAGGGTAACATTGAGATTTACATTCAAATTCGAGGAAACAGTCTTCTCTTCTTCTTGCCAAGTGGTCCCACGAGCTTCACGAAGAACTTCTTTTCCTTTTCTGTACATGGTTCCGGGATCACCATAACCGTAGCCGGGGAAATATTGATTGAATTTATCTTTTCCACCGAAACTTCTGGAATCAGAATTCAAAACAACTTCATTTCTCAGGGCTTCTAAAGCTGGATAGAAAGCTCTTCTAGCTTCAGTTGGCAAAGACTTGTAGACTTCGCTGAAGTGTTGAACATACTCCCTATCAGAACTCCAACCTTGAAGAAGCTTATTGGAAACTTCTTTAACAGCTTTGGAATAATCAGCGGAAAGGGCATCATACTTCTGTTCCAATTGGGCTTTCCCTGCTGAATCATTTGAATTCAGCATTAGATCATTCAAATTCCAATACTTCTGAGAAATTTGAAACAATTCGACATCACGGCTCAAATTTCCATCATTGGCATTCATTCCAAAACAATAAAAAGATCCACTTAACAACATTACAACCATTCCCAGTAGTACTTTTCGCATAATTCCTCCATTGAATTTTCTTTATAATTTGATGCTTTTTTTGCAATCAAATTAGATAAGGTAAAATATTAAACGGAAAAAAAAGATAGGCCGTTGAAAAAAATAGAACTTTTTTAAAATTTCTAAAAAAATTTTTTTTATCGGGGAAATATTTCGCATTATAAAAGGAACTGCATGTGGAGCAGGCAGAACTATTGAGCGGGCTTGATGCTTCCGACCGAGTTAAATGCTCCGTTTACGAGATCCCCATAGGGGAAAAAAAAATCCCCCATTGGGGGGAAGAAAGGGGTAATTCTATTTAGATTTGGGTGGTTATAATTCTTCGGGCTATTTTATTCCCTTCAAAAGGTTGGTAACCTCTTGAGTCTGATCTCCATTTAATCCTCTTTCAGCAAAGGTTTCAAAATTCAATCGCTCGATCAATAAATTGGCGGTTAAAGAATCCTTTTTTGCATCATTCTGAACAAATGACTTCAGTTCACTTAAATCGCCGGAAAGAGTCATTTGAACAATTCCGTCAACAGTTAATTTTCCGAGATAATCTTTTAGCATCGCATTCCAATTTGATTTTTTTCCGTATGCACAAAGATCGTATCTTGCATCATAAGCAGCTTTTGTCTCAGGGAAATAAATCGCCATCCCAGTTGCATTTTTCATGAAATTATTATTGAAATTGCTATAAGCAACAGCTTTTGAATAGGCATTTTCAATATTTGCAATGGCTTGCAGGAATCTGGGGTCGGTAATATTCTTTTTTAAATTGGAAAGGAAATCGCCCAGGTCTTTATTTTCCATTAAATAGAAGCGTTGGGTAACTGCAAGTGCAGTTTTAATCTGTTGGGTGAACATTCCTTCCATTGCTATTTTTGCAAAATTTTCAAGAGAAGTTTGAAGTTCTCCCAGGTTATTATCATCAAGAACAGAGAGTGTAGCGGGAGTATATTTGTCTTCACTGTGGGCATAATAATAAACATAACTGTCTACCCACATTTTGCATAAATCGAAAGGAGTCATCCCCGGTTTAAAATTTCCGAAAACTACGTCATAAGGAAGTCCGTCGCCAGGAGTAACTTCTTCGGAACCCACGATGTAATCAGCATTTCCACGAATAGAACAAGCAACTTCAACCATTTGCATTAAACAAGCATCATAAGCAAGAACATCGATTTTTTTTCCAAGGAAATTTTTTATCTCGTTCAAACCCTTGCCTAAATTTTCTATGCTGATAGCTGTTTTACTGGTTTCATCATAAGAAACCCACCTGAAGATCGGATTTTCAGGTTTGCTTCTCCAGCCTTGGCCATGCCCCCATAATTCCAGGATATAGTGTTCAGCAGGGAAAGCGGCGATGTTCTCTTTAGCAAAGCTCACTAATGTTCCAATATTTCCGGAATCGATCGGCCCTAAATTTTTCAAAACCTTAAGGTTATTTTTTTCAACGTAAATCAAAGAAGCAGGAGCACTTTTCCGATCACAAAGAACTACGATATTAAGGAAATCACTACTTCCAACTTTTGCCATCTGCTGCAAATTTTTCTGTCCATACGGTTCCAGGTCGTTGTCTGAACACATGTAAACTAAAATAGTCCAGGGTTTTACTTGCGTAACAGCCGAAGCGGCGCATGCAACACAAAGAATCGAAATTAACGCAAAAGAAACCAATCTGATTCGCAATCTAATCCTTGAATTAATTTTCATTTTTTTTTCCATATCCTTTTTTTTATTAGTGAGTTCTTTAAGCTTAGGTTCCAACCAGAGAATGATTTAAAATTAGCACAAGAAAAAAAAAAGAAAGCGGTTTTTCAAATAGTGCGTGCCAGTATTTCATTAGGGCAAAAATCTCTGTTGAAGACTGTTTCAAAAGCTTCGTGCCATTTTATGAAATATCCCCCATTTTTTGCCCTTTGATTAGCCTCAACACTGCACCAATTGAGGATACCACATGGAACATCCGTTAAAAGGAATTCAGTGCCAACAATTGAATTACTAACCCAATCAGGCCTTATTCGAATTTGAAATGTTTCGCAGACATCTGGGCGGTTCTGTTTGATTTGCACTTTGAAGCATAATTCTGCAACGCTCCAAGAAAAAAT
Organism: Candidatus Rifleibacteriota bacterium; assembly: GCA_015233565.1. Taxonomy (GTDB): domain Bacteria; phylum Muiribacteriota; class Ozemobacteria; order Ozemobacterales; family Ozemobacteraceae; genus JADFXM01. The sequence goes on along the minus strand of JADFXM010000010.1, from coordinate 34,475 downwards.
CTTCCTAAGGAATTCAAATCCGTTTATTTGGGGGGAGAATTTCTGAGGTTAAAAAACCTGACTACCAAAAGAATTATTTTCGGGCATTAGCCGCAAGTAAAATACGACCAATGCCCGAGTTCCCAAATTACTTGGTGTTGTCCGAAATTGAAATTTGAGGTGTTGAAGAAGCAGGGGCGGGAGGAGTCATATCAACAACAAATTCATCGCCAGTTGGATCTTGGAGAATTTCATAAGTCTTCCCGATCAATTCCCATTTAGCATTAGCAGGATTCCAAGTTTGAGGGGCTTTATAAAGTTCAAACCAGATTCTGTTGATTTCAAATTTTCTTTTCATCCTAGTGGTGATAGTTTTATTAAGAGTAAAAGACACATTAAAAACTATCATTGGCGCACCGTTGAAATCCATTTTGAATTCTTTGTTAACGATCAAATTTCCGATGTGGCCAAGACCAAGCCAGCTCTTAAGCATATTCAGGATATCCAGGTTAACAGTAAGACTGACATTCAAATTGGAGGTGACAGTTTGTGATTCGTCTTGCCAGGTAGTTCCACGGGCCTCTCTAAGAACTTCTTTCCCTTTCCGGTAAATAAATCCGGGTTCTCCATAGCCATAACCTGGGAAATATTCTTCAAACCTTGACATAGCTGAATCTCTGGTATTCATCGAATTGATAGCAATTTCATTTCTCAAAGCTTCAAGGGCCGGGTAAAAAGCTTTTCTTCCTTCGGGAGGGAGAGATTTATACACTTGGCTGAAATGCTGAACATATTCGTCGTTAGAATTCCAACCTTTAAGAAGCTTTTCGGAAATTTCTTTTACTAATTTGGAGTAGTTAGAAGACTCCTGGTTAAATTTCTGCTCTAATTGAGATTTTTCGGAAGAGGATTGGGAATTCAACAGAATTTCATTCAAATTCCAATACTTTTGAGAGATTTGAAATAATTCAACATCACGATTCAAATTTCCATCATTCACGGGTTCCATTCCATAGCAATAAAAAGAGGCGCTCAACAGCATAACTACCATTCCTAGTAGAACCTTTCGCATATTCCCTCCTGGATATAAATTTTTTCTATATTTAATTCGATGCATAATGTTTGCGATCAAATTTTATTTGGTTAAATAGCTAAACGGAAATAAATATTTTTCCGTTGAAATTCTTGTAGAAATATAGAAAAATAAATTAAACAATTTAATTACAGGTGACTAAAAAAATATTGGGCAATTTTTCACAATTAAGGACTCGAAAATTTTATAAAAATCCTCGCTGAAATTCTTTTTTTTTGCTGATTGCTTTAAAGTATCCGTACGTGCTACAAAAATAGTTTAAAAATTTTTCAACGATTCAACAAAAACCGGAGTTTAAGTAAATGACACCGAATGACATGGAATTTGTAAAAGAATTCCTGTCGGGAAATAAAAATGCGTTTCGTTTTTTAATGGAACGATACTCTGGTCTTTGTAAATACCATATTCGCTCAGGGTGGGGGTTAGATTCCGAAACCGCGGAAGACCTTACTCAGGAAGTTTTTATCAAGGTCTACCAAAACGCGGAGAGGTTGCGCCCGGATAGCCACTTTAAAAGCTGGTTGATGACGATCTTGCGAAATGTTGTACTTGATCATCTTCGGAAAGCTCCTCAAAAGAACAAAGCAATTTCTCTTGAAAAAGATCTACCCTTAGCAGCTCCCGAGACCCAGAATATCCGAAAATTAATTATCGGTGAAGCATTAGCCAAGTTGCCGGAAAGGCAAAAAGAGATTGTACTTTTGTTTTATTTTTGGGAATTGTCATCGGTTGAAATTGGTAAAGTAATGAATCTCCCGGAAGGGACAGTTAGAAGTGATTTACATCAGGCAAGAATAAGAATCGCAGAATTATTAGAAGACGCAGATTCTTTATGAAAAATGGGGAAAATATGAAATGTCCGAAAAGAAAAGAAATCAGCCAAAGGTTGGTTGAAAAAGATGGAATGTTGGAACCGTCTTCTCAGGAAGACTTCTTACATATCCAGCAATGCCAGGATTGCACAAACTTCTTAAAGAAGCTTGCGTCAATAGATTCTGAGCTGTCTGGATATTTCCATACTATTAAAACTGAACTCAATCCACTGCCTCCCGGCAGGAAAATTGCGGATCAGCTCGGCAAATCAAGCTATAATATTACTCTTCTTAAGACGGCAACAATTGTTGCGCTTCTTCTTGGTGTTAGCTATTTTATCTACCCCCATGGAAAAAATGAAATTACAAAAACTCCTCCTGCAAAACCACCCGTTGAGATTATAAAACCACCTGAATTTAAAAAACCTCCTTTCCAGATAATAGCTGGGAACTTTTTTAATGGAAACACAAAGCTTTCGGAAAAAGAAATTACAGGGCTTTCAATCGACGCAACAATAAAATGTGCCAATTCAGGAGAAATCTTGTTTTCCAATGGGGTTTCGGCCAAATTCCGTGATTCTCTGTTCGCTATGTCCGCTAATAAAGTGGAATTAATCGACGGTTATGTTTCGGTCAGGGTTCCAAAAGATGAAGACAAATTTATGGTTTGTTCAAAAAGCACTATTGTATCCGCTCCGGAATCAACTTTTTCGGTTGAAATTTCCAAAGACAACGAAACTGACATAAATGTAGATTCAGGACAAGCAACGATTAAAACAATCTGTAAAGAGAGTTTCACCCTTTCTGCAAAAGAAACAGCTTCTATCGACTTTCACGGGAAAAGAAAAATCAGGGAGACGGCAAGAGCAGTTAATATTGCAATGTCGCCTTCTTCCAATGAACCAACGAGCGCCAAAATAATTGCAAGCGAAACAACTTCTACAACAAATTTAACAGCCGGTGAAACTGAAAGAACTGAAAAGCAACCCAAACTAAAACTTCAGCTACTTATTTCAGCTGCTGAAAGAGGGCAAGTAAGCATCATCACAAGGTTGATCGCCCAGGGAGCAGACGTGAACGTAACCAACGAAGAGGGTGATACAGCTCTTCACTTTGCGCTAAGAAGTCGAAAACCCGAAATTGCGACAATTTTAATTAAAGCGGGTGCTGATCCAAACATCAAAAACAAATTTGGAGAATCACCCAAAGACATCGCCAAGAAACCTGATTACCAGGAGTTTCAGAAAATTTTGACACCAAAATAAAAAATCGATTATCAGCAATAAAAAAAACCACCGACTTCGTCGGTGTTTTTTTTTATAACAAACTCGGAATAATATTCTTAACTTAGTTTCCAAAAGCCCAAGGGAACAATGATTCCCATTCACATACTAAAAAAAAAACATCTAACATTCTCAGCAATTTTCGGTGAGTCGCTGCAATTGTTTTTGAGAGACATTTTTAGCAACGTTCAAAAAACTAATTATTCCGATAAGTTTCGTAGCAAAAATCAGTAAAAGCTATATTTTGCGAGAAAACTCACCAAGATGCTGTAACATTCTTGATTGACTTGGTTATTCATGGTAAATCTAAGAAAGAACTAACAAAATTATCTTTACCAAGAGGGTCTTATGAAGAAATTTGGGCAATTTTTCCCATTCCGGATGGTCGTTATTGTTTTGTATCTCTTTCCCAAAATTTTATTGGGCCAAAATAATGACCTGACAGGTCGGTCCCTCGAAAGTTTGCTGAATGTGCCAATTATTGCTGCAAGCGCAATGGAGGAAAAACCCTCTGATTCCCCGGCTACTGCCTATGTGGTATCGGAGGAAACAATTCTAAATCGTGGCTACAACAACCTACTTGATCTTTTAGAAGATATCCCTGAAATAGAAATTTCCCAATATACCGGAAATGCCCACGGAAACACTCTTACCATCCAAGGAGTAAATGGAGATAGGCGTTTTCAGGTTATGATCGATGGAATTCAAGTTTCCCCTGTAACAGGTAATCTATATTCGCTGGGTCGACAATTCTCCCTGAAAAATGCCAAACAAGTTGAAATTGTCCTTGGCCCGGTTTCGGCACTCTACGGCGCCAATGTTTTTACAGGTGCCATAAACATCGTCACTAAAACCGGCAGGGAAATGGATCATGACAGCTTTTCCTCCGCAGTCGGATCCAACAATAGCCGTGATTTTTCACTAACACTCGGCAAAAACTTGGGAAATGATTTCAAAGGTGATTCGGTTGCAATTACAGCACATCAATATAGTACAAACGGACCAAACTTCCCCAAAAATTACCCGGACGATTTTTCCTGGTACAATAATGAATTTCAATCTGGACGAATGTTGAATTCTCCGGGAAGCACAGCGGAATCAGCCGTTCCATATCGCCCGTTCAATGCAGACGAGGGAGCAAGCTTTGTACAAGGTCGTTTTAACGGCAAAGATTTTGAACTGGGTTTCATAAATATGAACGAATCTCATTCCTCCTCCCTGGGAATGTCTCCCGCCTTTGCAATTTATGACAAAGATGCAGTTTTCAAGACAGAATACACTACTCTTTATGGAAAGCACTCCTATACTGCCAAAAATAATAAGTGGAACCTTCATTCCCTGTTTTCTCATCAGATATATGAATTAGTGCCGCAAAGTCTTTTTTTGGACAGTTTTTCAGGATATAAGCCTGCTTACAAATATGGCAAAGACACAAGCGATGATCTTGAAGAAAAACTTAGTATTAACTTAGGTAAGAATAGGCAGCTTCTATTAGGACTAACCTATCAAAAAATATCTTCACTTCCTCGAACAGGAGACCTCCCCTACCCCTTCGATCCTAATAGTTCTGCTGACTCGCAAGGCTACATTTACCCCGGTTCTGAACTCAGCACAAAACACCCCGAAGGAATTCCTGAGCAATTTAATAAGACAAATTACTCCAACTTTGGAGGATATTCTCAACTGCAACTTCAAACCGACTCAATGTGCAATTGGACACTTGGCGCCCGATATGACTCAAACAGCCTTTATGGAGCCACTTTTAACCCCCGAGTCGGTTTGGTTCTGAAGCCTCACAACAAAGTCAACATTAAATTTTTATTCGGAACGGCTTTTTTGGCGCCTCCCCCCGACAAGATTTTTGAGGATTTCGGATCATTCGTGGTCGATAAGAAAAACCCCGGCGATATTAAAAGCTACTTTTTTCATATTTCCAATCCCAACCTCAAGCCGGAGAAAACCCGGTCCACACAGACTGAATTTACCTATTCTTTCGACAATACACTTCGCCTGACTTTGAATGGGTATGATTCCTGGATATCCAATATACAACAAGTGGTTTCACTCGGTTCCGGTACTTATTTGAATGAGCCAGTTAAGGAAATTGAAACCGCCGCAAACCGAGGAAACGCCAGGACCTATGGCGGAACCATACGACTTGACTCCCTTCAAAGCTTTAAACATTGTGATGTCAATTCTTTTGTTGCCTTCACCTATTCAAATGGCGATTTGGCCGGAGAACCTCTTCCATTCTCTTCCCGAACTTCAATTAAAGCCGGATCAAGTCTGATATGCGGGAAATGGACCTTTTCCCCACGACTTATACATCAGGCGCGAAGTTTCAGTCAAACAAAAGACTCCCAAGGAAATTATACAAGCAGCCCACCTTTTTCAGTAATTAACCTTTATATTAAGCACTCTCATTCAAAAAACGCTAGATTTCTTCTTTCAGAGTTCCTTAACTTAACAAATTTAACCGACGCACGATATTACACTCCTGATTTGGCTGGAGGAGGTGTTGGTTTTACTGCCAATCCCCAGGAACCCAGAACAATTACCGGAGGAATCACGGTTGAATTTTGAGCTTTCCTTAAGCAGAGTTTTAAGGTATTATTTAAAGCACAAGAGATAAAATGTACATGTGCTATTGCAAGCAAAGCGAAACGCTTGTATCGAACCTGTCTAAGCAATTTTGCCTTTCATTAAGCCCGAGAATAGATTGCTGCCGAGAACTTTGTACAATTTCTTTTGTTAAAAATTTCTCGTAACCACAGAGAAGGTGTGAAAAATTAGGGTTATTCATGAATGTACAACACAAAAAAAAACGCCAACAAACGTTTGTGATATTTTGCACTTGGATTTTCCTCTGATTTTTGGTATTTTTTCACACCTTCAGACTAAGGACTATTAATGCGTTTGCCTTGTGATCTTCCCAAAAACATTATCCGAGATCCCAATCACAAAAATCTTTTGAGGTTTACTCAATCTTTTTGCATCGCTATATCAGTTTTATCATGGGCAGTTATTTTTCTCTCATTTTTCATCACTCCTTCTCCAGCCAATTGTGAAGAACGATATCCGGAGTATCAGGTAAAAGCAGAATTGCTGATTCGATTCGCTGAATTTGTCAACTGGCCTGAAGCTATGTTTTCATCGCCAGATGAACCATTTATCATAGCAATAGCAGGGAAAAACCCCTTCGGCTCTTATCTTGAAAGACTGGCTCAGAAAGAAAAAATCAGAGAGCATAAGATCCAAGTGATTTCTTTTGATCCAAATGAGCAATTCCAGGCATGTCATATGATCTTCATTTCCAAGGCAGAACAATTCCAATTAGAAAAAATCCTTTCTCAAATCAAAGGCCACCCAATTCTCTGCGTCGGAGATTCAGAAACCTCTTCCCAAATGGGAGCTCACATAGGATTCCATACTGTTGAAGGCCGTATTCGCTTCAGTATCAATCTAAGTTCAGCCAAAAATTGCAATTTGGTTCTCACTTCTCACCTCTTACGATTGGCAAATAAGATTTTTGATGAAAATAACCAATGAAGAACCTTTTTCGGAACATGTCAATCAGCTCTAAGTTAACCTTTATAATAGAAAGTGTGACTTTCGTAGCACTCCTCTTTTTCTTTGCCACAGTTACAGCAATGGACAGCCGAAATTCCCGCCAGACTCTTGAAAATCAGATTACCACGCTTGTTAAAATGGCAGCAGGTTATTGTGTCAGTGACCTGGCCTTCAAATATAAGCAGGAAACGGAAGAAAACTTGTCTACGCTGCTCCAGCTACCCGACATTGAAGAAGTTGAAATCTATAACCATGATGGGAACTTGTTTGCTTTCTGCACCCGCTCTGGGGCCGTCCGCCCCACCCCCCCCAAAACTCTGGTAGGAGTTATTGAAACAACAGTCAAGTTCACAGATGAAGGTCTGGAAGTATGTCAACCCATGTCTTTTCGAGGCAAACAACATGGAACAATGCGTTTAGTGGCTTCAACTTTGACATTCAACCAAATGCTTCATTCTCACATAGGAATCTTGGGAATTTTTTCGGCAATCGTCTTACTTTTAGCTTTTTTTATGGCTTTGACTGTTCAACGTTGGATTTCCAAACCAATCCTGGATTTAGTTTCCAAAGTCCAAGGAATTACTGACGGCAATCTGACAATCCGGGTGACTGTACCTGAGTCCAGTGGTGAAATTGCAACCTTGTGTCAAAATGTAAATCTGATGGCAGATTCACTTGAACATAGAATGAAAGAGGTCGAGCAAGCCAAACAGCTTTTACAACTGGTAACTGACCACATCCCCTCTTGCGTATTCGTAAAAGACAAAAATTTAGTCTATGTCTGGGCCAATCGCGTTTTTGCCCAAACCCTGGGATTTGATTCTTCTGAGAATATTTTGGGAAAAACCGATTATGATTTCTGTTGGCTCAAGGAAGAATCGGACCACTATCGCGAGTGTGACAAGCGAATAATGGCCACTGACACACCGGAATTACATATCATCGAGCGACTTCACCATCAGAATGGAACACTATCCTGGGTTGATACCAGTAAAGTTCCTCTACACGATGAAAATGCCCAGGTTATCGGAGTCCTGGGAACCTTTATCGATATCACAGATCGAATTCTTCTTGAAGAACGTCTTCGCCAAAGTGAGAAACTAGAAGCAATCGGCCAACTTGCCGGAGGAGTTGCACATGATTTCAACAACCAATTATCCGGAATCCTCGGAAATGCAGAACTTATTTTGTTAAAATTAGCCGACCCAGAAATACATTCATTTGCCAAAAACATTGTTGCGATTTCCCTTCAGGCCGGTGAACTAACTCAACAATTGTTGGCTTTCGCACGAAAAGGGAAAGTTGTCAGCCTTCCGGTGAATATCCATTCCGTTGTAAAAGAAGTTGTCGCCCTCCTCAAACACAGTATCGATCGCCGCATCGTTATTTCACAAAATCTCCAAGCTGATCCATCCACTACTCTTGGCGACCCAACACAACTGCAAAACGCCCTCCTTAATTTGGCGATCAACGCCCGAGATGCGATGCCAAATGGCGGAGAACTCACTTTTTCTACATCCTTGTTCTATCTATTGGAAAATACCCCAAAATTGGAACTCCCTACTGGAAGATACCTCCAGATAAAAATTACCGACACCGGATTAGGCATGACAAAAGAGGTTAAAAATCACCTATTTGAACCATTTTTCACCACTAAAGAGGCAGGGAAGGGAACAGGGCTTGGTTTAGCCGCCGTTTACGGAGCAATCAAAAATCATGGTGGCACAATCAGCGTCTATAGCGAAGTCGGAAAAGGAACAACTTTTAACATTTTTCTGCCAATTGTTCTTAGTCCCGAACCAAAGAAAAATTCGGAAAACTTAACTGTTACTAAGACAGGTAATGAACGGATTCTTCTTGTTGATGACGAAGAGATCGTTCGCGAAACAACCCAAAAAATTTTGCAATCGCTTGGATACCAGGTAACCGCCTGCCGGGATGGCCTGGAAGCCTTAGAAGTATTCCGCTCGAAACATAATCAAATCGACCTGGTAATACTCGACATGGTGATGCCTCGAATGAACGGCCCTGAAACATTCCAAAACATGCGAGCCATCCATCCGGGAATCAAAGTCCTGCTTGCATCTGGGTTCAGCCTGAACGGCACTTCCCAAAAACTCTTGCAAAACGGTGTCCAGGGGTTCCTCCAAAAGCCATTTGAACTATCTGAACTTTCTCAAAAAATTCGAGAAGTTCTTGGGGAAAATAATTCTTCCTCAAAAAATTGAGATGATGCAAAATACCAAAAGCTTTTTATTGACCCTTCCTATTTTCTTGTGCTACAAATCAAAGCGATACATAAGAAAGAATCCAAAATACTATGATCCGCATTATAACTGGGCAAGACTTTCTCAACAAATCCATGTTTGAGGAAACCTTGAATTGTAATAATTCATTTTTTGTTCAATTTTTCAACATTTCTTCATACCTAACCTTCGTGCAGATTGTTGTTTTTGCTTTTTTATTTTTCCTCTCTCCACTTTTTGCTGATTCCTATGATGACTATCTTAAAACTGGGCAGGATCATCTGAATCTTTTTCACTACAAAGAGGCAGGAGAGTTTTTTAAAAAAGCCACAGAAGTAAATCCCAACCGCATTGAAGCCTTTTACCAACTGGGAGTTACGCAAAAAAAGTTAAACGACATAGAAAGCGCAATAAAAAACCTGGAAAAAGCGATTTCCATAGCCCCAGATGACCTTGACACAGAAAAAGCACTCGCTGGAATTTACATCAAACTGGCAAAGGATTTTAGACAATCAAACAACAAGGATGAGATGCTAAAATATCTCAAAAAAGCTATTTTTTCTTATCCACAGAACACATCCGGAGCTGCCACCCTTTTCGAAATGCTTGGAAAAGCTCAACAATGGGATGAAATAATAGCTTTCGCCGATAAATTCAAAAAAGCGAACAAAGATGGAATCGATGCTGGCGACGACAAGAACCTTCAAAATTCTCTGATATGGATCGCACAATCCTATGTTGAAAAAAAAGACCTGGCCAAAGCCAGGGACTTTGTCAGATCAGCAGGAATGATACACCACCCCAACGACAGCCTTTCCAAGCTTCAAAAGGAGCTTCCCGAAGAAACAAAAACTATCTCAGTCTCCCTGGTCGCAGAAGCAAAAGATCTTTTAACCAAAGGTGATTTAAAAAAAGCGCTTGAGAAGATAAAAGAGGCTCAAGATGCCAGCCCCGATGACCAGGAAATCAATGATTTATTTAATAAGGTCCAGAGTAAGATGGCGCTTTCTGATTTTGTGCGCGAAGCTGATAGCGCAGAAAAAGCAGGTAAGTATTCTGAGGCGTTGGAGTTTGTCAATCGAGCAATTGGGCTGAATGAAGAAAATCAACAACTTAGAAAAAAAGCAGAATTTTTAAATCAAAAGCTGGATGAAGCTGAAAAACTGAAAGCTCAAAAGAGAGCTTTGGAGCTAACTGCCAAAAAAGCACAATTTGACCAGAGCACGAAATTAAATTCCCTTCTAAAAGCCGCCAAAGAAAATGAACGACGAGGTTCTTTTTCTTCAGCAAAAATAATCTATGAACAAGCCTTGGCAATCGCAACCGATAGCCAAGAGATAAAAGATTCACTTGCCCGAGTTACAAAAAGCGCCCAAGAAGGTGAAGCAAGGGTAAAAAAACTGGGGCAGAATTTAGCACAAGCAAGTAGATTCATGATGGAAGAAAAATACGATGAAGCATACGCCCTACTCAAAGAGGCAATAGATGAACCACTTTCCAAAAAGGAAGAAGTTTTTCCGCTAATAATAGAATGCTCAATTAAATTGGAAAAAATCGAAAATGCGGAAAAATTCACTGAAGCATTTGCCAAAATTGCCTCAAAATCTGCAAAACTAACATTTTATCAAGGTTTGATCGCATTTAAGAAAGAAGACTATCCTGCTGCATGTGAAATTTTTGGAACTCTACCTCCAACTTATAATGAAAACACTTCGGAAATCTCCTCAATGAAATGGATTATCCGCTATCATAAATATAAAATAGGGATTTTTCTATTCTTGTTAATTTTCGGCTGGAAAGTGACGTTTGGGATTTGGGAAATGTTAAAATCTTTCTGGAAATCAAGTCAATTAAGGAAGATAGAGTCCTATCTAGCCACCGGAAAGTTCGAAAAAGTAATTCCATTGATTGAGAAACAATTAGCAGATAGTGAAGCTCTCCCGAACAGAAAAGCCCTGATGGCTTCTCTTGCAGATTCATATTTAAAGACAAATCGATTTCACGATGCCAAAGAAAGAGCATTGGAAGTGCTTGCCAAGGACCCCAAGAACGCGGTAGTCAATCGAATAATCGGGGAAGCTTGTTTTCAACTTGGAGATACTTCCCCTGAAGGCTTAGAGCGTATTTCCAATCTTTTAAAAATCGATGAAAACCGCAAGGATGTAATGGTTTTCCTTGTTAATTTTTTTAAGAGTCAAAATAACGACAATAAAATGGCAATAGACTTGATGCAAAAATACATTTCCATCTGCCCTGACGACTCTGAAACATTGTTATATATTGCAGAGATCTATCTCAGAAGATCAAGTTTCAGCTCAACAAACCTAAAAATATTTGAACGGGCATCGAAATTTTTCCCCGACAGGGAAGAATTTTTACATGGGTTTGCCCAATGTCTGATTCAATCGGGCAAAAGAGAAGAGGCGGAGAAAGTTATGGACATCGGATCAAAAAAATGGCCTGATTCAGAACTTTTTCCAGCGCGGAGAGCTGCCAAGGAAAAAAGTCCTTCTTCAGAACTTCCTTCCAGATCTTCTCTCCAACAAGCATCAAATTCTTCTTCCCCCTCAAACACCTCTCGGACAGAAACTCCACTTAGAGTTCCCAAGGTTTCCTCTTCCAGGGTGGAAACTCCAATCAGGCCATCCGTTCCAAAGCCACCCTCCACTAGAGTGGAAACCCCGATCAGACCATCTGTTTCCAAGGTTTCCATTAAAACCCAGATACCGGAAAGTGAAGAAGATGGCACACCAGCAATTGCTTTTAAAATGCCGGACAAACAGTCTATTTCAAAACCATCAGCCTCAAAAGCACCAAGCGAAACAATTGTCTGCCAAAGCTGCAAAACTGAAAACCCCACTCGAGAATACTACTGTTCCAAATGCGGAAAACCGCTTGCGTGAGGCTAAACCAAATTAACCAAAGCCGCTCTGGTTCGCATTGCAGAAACTGCCTAGTACAATCAAATAAAAATTACAGCAATTCTTGGTCAACGTCTAAATTGGCTTGAGAAGCAGTTTTCTAAAAATGTGGTTTCCTATTTGTTCGAAGGTCAGAATTCCAATTCCCGAGGATATAGTCTTGAGACCATTTTCCCAAAGCCTGAAAACGTGAACTCGTTTGGATGAGATTTCTGCCTTAACTTTTGGATTATTTGGTCTCAAAACAAAATTCGGGCTGAAAACTTTTTAACTCTACGGAATCGGCTTTTGAAGCTGAGCAATCGAAGAAAATGAAGTTTACGACAACAGGAATTCTGAAGGTAAAAATTTTTTTTTATGGCAATCGACCGAAATGCTCGCCGAATTGCTGTAAAATTACATTAAACTTGCGATTGAGTTCCGGAAAGAGTAAACTTTGACAAAAACATGCTGAGGAAATCAGCCATTTGGAAAGGAGTGATTATGTTGAATTGTGATAGTTCAATTCCTCCCTTGGGTTTGGGAGGCCTTGCCGGAATCAATAAAAATCTTCCAACTTCTCTGTTGGTGGAACATTCCTTACGCAGAAACGAAGGGGTTCTTGCAGAAAATGGAGCTTTAGTGGTTAAAACCGGTTTAAGAACCGGACGCTCACCAATTGATAAGTTTATTATCCAGACCTCAGAAACAAAAGATGTCTGGTGGGGACCGGTAAATCGTCCTCTTCCGGTCGAAACCTGGGAAAACCTGATGAACCTGGCTCGCGCATACCTTCAGGGACGGGAAGTTTTTGTTTTTGACGGATTTGCAGGCGCTGATCCAAATTATAGATTGCAAGTCCGGGTTGTTGCTGAAAAAGCCTGGCATGCCCTTTTCGCGGGAACTCTTTTCATTAAACCGGGAAAGAGCGATACACTTTCCCCAACACCTGATTTTACTGTACTGAATGTTTGTGGGTTAATGGCTCCGGATTTTAAGACACTTGGTCTGGCATCGGGTGTTTTTGTAATAGTAAATTTTTCGGAAAAAGTAATTTTAATTGGCGGAACGCATTATGCCGGAGAGATCAAGAAGGGAATTTTTTCTGTAATGAATTATTTGTTACCGAAGAAAAATGTCTTCCCGATGCATTGCTCCGCAAATATTGGCGCGGAAGGCGACACTTCCCTGTTTTTTGGTCTTTCGGGAACAGGTAAAACCACCTTGTCGGCTGATCCTCAAAGAAGATTAGTCGGTGATGATGAACATGGTTGGAGTGAAAAAGGAGTTTTTAATTTTGAGGGTGGTTGCTATGCAAAATGCATCAAACTTTCGAAGGAAAGCGAACCTCAGATTTACAATGCCATCCGCTTCGGTTCGGTATTGGAAAACGTTGTAATAAATGATGCAAGAATACCAGATTACGACGATGAAAGTATTACAGAAAATACGCGAGCCACATACCCGGTTTCTTTTATCGAAAACTGTGTTCCATCAGGGACAGGCGGTCATCCGAATAATATCTTTTTCCTCGCTGCTGATGCGTTTGGAGTTCTTCCTCCAATTGCCAGATTGAATTCTGACCAGGCCATGTACCACTTCCTTTCCGGATACACTGCAAAACTTGCCGGTACAGAAGCCGGAATTTTGGAACCGACTTCCACTTTTTCCGCCTGTTTTGGAGCCCCATTTCTTGTTCTACATCCCTTCCACTATGCTGAAATGCTAGGAAGAGCAATGAAAAAACACGGAACCAACTTGTGGCTGGTTAACACAGGTTGGAGCGGGGGCCCATTCGGGGTAGGAAAAAGAATGAAAATATCCTATACTCGAGCGCTCCTGACAGCGGCGATTAACGGATCTCTGGAGAAGGTTTCCTTCTCACCGGACCCGGTATTCGGAATTACCGTTCCCGACAATTGTCCCGGAGTCCCACCTGAAATTCTCAAACCACGGACAACTTGGACTGACAAATCCGGATATGATAAAATTGCAAATGAACTTGCAAGAAAATTTGAAGATAACTTCAAACAATTTTCTGACAAAGCCACCCCGGAAGTAAGAAAAGCCGGGCCGAAAGTTTGAAAAAAATATTATAGCTTCAATAATAATGGTGGAAATGACATTACAAAAGGAGCGAAGCATTAATGCCGAGCCTGAAGGGCAATCTAAGCAATTCCAGGTTCTATTGGAGATTGCTTTTTCAGGCTCGGCACAATTTCTGTTGCCAGCACGGCACACAGGCAGCTGTGAAAAATTAGGGCAATTCATGAAAATACGACACATGAGAACGTCATGGAAAAATATTTCTGATATTTTTTCAAACCTTCAGGGAACAAATACATGGCTATCAAACAAAAGCCAATAAAACTAGCCCCTGTTCCGATTTTGCCAAATTAACCTCGTGTTTGCACTTAATTGTACAAAAAGCACTCCTTCCAGAGATTATTGATTTTGTACAATTCTTATTTTAAGTCTGAGGATCGCCATGTCAGAAAATCGTCTTTACGAATTACTGAAGCTGACTTTTGAACACAAGGCTTCCGATTTACATCTCAAGGTAGGACAATCGCCTGCAGTCAGAATTGATGGCGCAATTGCTTACGTCGATGGAATAAAATTCTCCGCCCGGGATTTCGATGGAATCATGGAAGGGTTACTAACGCCTGAATTGATAAAGGAGTTCAGGGAAACCAACGAGCTTGACTTTGCATATGCTCTTGAGGGAGTTTGTCGGTTCAGGGTGAATTTGTACAAAGACATCAACGGTACAGGAGCCGCTTTCCGGGTAATCCCCCAAAAAGTCATGAGTTTTGAGGAAGCTGGACTTCCAGTTGCAGCACAAAAATTAATTGAACAACCCAATGGTTTGATCCTTGTTACCGGGCCAACGGGAGCAGGAAAGACTTCGACCCTTGCCGCTTTTATCAGCTACGTAAACTCCCATGCCCGAAGACATATTGTCACGCTCGAAGATCCGGTGGAGTATCAGTTTGATGATGAAATGTGCATTATTAACCAACGTCAAATAGGAATAGATTGCCCCACATTTTACGATGGACTCCTTACAGTCTTAAGGCAAGATCCCGATATTATCATCGTGGGAGAAATGCGTGATCAAAAAACGATTGCACTGACCCTTAATGCCGCCGAAACGGGAAAGCTTGTTCTGTCGACTCTCCATACGACATCAGCAGTTCAAACCGCCGAAAGAATTATCAATGTTTTCCCTGAAAACCAACAAAATCAGGTATTACACCAACTGTCCATGGTTCTGCGTGGAGTGGTTTCCCAAACTCTTCTACCCAAAAACGGAGGAGGGCGAGTGGCAGCATTTGAAGTACTACTTAACACTGCTGCGGTAAGATCCATTATCTCTGAAGGCAAGATACATCTTCTGCCCTCGGTTCTTGAAACCAGCAGCGAAATAGGAATGATCACTCTTGAAACATCAATGTTAAACCATATCAAAAGTGGACTCGTTAAACCTGAAGAAGCTTTGGCTCTAGCCCCCAATCCAATTCAGCTAAGGAAAATGCTTGATGGATGTAAAGAATAAATATCTTAGAATTTACAAGTTTTTTGAGACCGCCTCTTCAAGGAAGGCTTCTGATTTACACTTGAAAGCCGGAAGTCCTCCGGTTTTAAGAATTGGCGGCAGACTCGAATTCCTCAACGAAGAACCACTGACTGCCCAGGAAATGCCTAACCTTTTTTTACCGGTACTCGAACTTCCTTGTCAGGAATCCCTTCGCATTAAGCATGAAGCTAATTTTGTGATTCCCTTCGAGAAAAAATGGAGAATCAGGGCCTGTATATATAAACAAAGGGGAGCATTGTCGGGAGCATTTCGTTTCATCCCGCACAAAATCCCTTCAGTTGATTCTCTTTCACTACCTAAAAAATTAAAAGAAATGGCACTTAGACCACGGGGGATTTTCCTGGTAACCGGCCCGGCCAATTCCGGAAAATCACATACCCTGGCAGCAATGGTAAACGAGATAAACCGTAATTCCGCACGTCATGTCATAACCATTGAAGATCCGATAGAATTTGTCCATAATCCTAAACGCTCAATTTTTACCCAACGTGAAATCGGTCTTTCTACCAAAAATTATCAGGCATCTCTTATTCATGCACTTAGGCAAGATCCCGATGTTATTCTGGTGGGAGAAATGCGTGACCTGGAAACTATTGAAATGGCCTTGACCGCTGCAGAGACTGGGCACCTTGTACTTTCCACCCTCCATACCGTTGGCGCAGTCGAAACAATCGACCGAATAATAAACGTATTTCCCGGCCATCGCCAGGAAGAAATCAGAGCAATGTTATCCTTAGCATTGAATGGTTTGATCTCACAAATTCTGTTGCCTTGCAAAAAGAAAAATGAAAGAGCAATGGCTTATGAATTCATGATTCCCAACGGAGCAATGCGAAATATGATTCGGGAAAAAAAGACCAATCAATTAAAATCGGCCTTGATGCTTGCCAGAAAAGACGGATGTATAACCTTAAAAGATAGCTTAAACGAACTGTTACACGAGGACCGAGTCGATCCCAACATAATAAAAGCCATTCTCAAGGAGATCGTTGAATGACGACAAATGATGAAATTGAACCTTTTCGACTGATCAAGGCAACCCGCCGTCTTCTTCGACCAACTGCTGAAATAATTCAGGCAATTGCTCAAAGTGATTCAGAGGAACTTGCCTGTCAAGCATCTATTAATCTTGGAAAAATTGGAGATCCTTTATTTCTGGAAGTTTTGAGCGACAATCTTGAAAAATTTTCCCACCGTTCTGAACCTATTGCTGCAATTGGTTTTTTAAAAGATAGTACTCCCGTCCCTCAACTTATTAAACTCTTACAAGTACAGGATTTTCCTTTCAAAGAGGAAATTGTCCGTGTCCTTGGGGAAATTGCTGACCCCCAGGCCGGAAGCACCTTAAAAGATCTTTTGCATGATGTTGAAAGAATGGTCAGGTATTATGCCGCATGGGCTTTGTACAAACTCGGAGGAAGGGATGTAGTTCACAGCCTTTGCTCTCTTCTATCAGACCCGGACGAATGGATAGTGGTAAATGCACTTGAAATTATTTCCCGATTAAAAGACCCCGAAGCCATCCCGCCACTGGTGGGACAATTTAAAATCGTCCAGGATCCAAGACTTAAGGCGATTATTATTTCTGCTCTGGGAGCTTTTTCCGAAGGTAATCTCCTTCCCATTTTTGAAGAAGGATTGAAATCCTTCGATTCCAGGATACAAGCAAATGCAGTTGAAGCAATTTCCCGGCTGAAAATCTCTCCGCTCGAAGTGAAAAGAAAACTTAAGAAATTTATTTCCCATTCGAACAATCGTGTAAGAGCAAACACTGCTGTAGCTATTTTTCGCGCTGATCCGGGAAAAGCCCTTGAAGAAATCGAAGAAATGATAAAAAGTCCTGATCTCCCAACACGACGCTCAGCAGCTTACGTTCTATCCAAAATCAATGTTGAGAAAAGAAGCGAATTAATCGGAAGATTGCTTGCTGACTCTGCTTTCGGAGTGAGAAAAATGGCGTTGAAGGCAGCCTTATCGCTTTCTACCGATGTTGGTATCGGACGAATCATTCCACTTCTTAAAGACAAGAATCAATGGGTAAGAAAAGAAGCGGTAGATTGTACCAGAAAAATCGATGACATGCCAGTTGAACCTCTTCTTGACGCATTTAGATTGGAAAATTCTCCACCGGTTCTTGAAAGCATGCTGGACTTTTTCGTTGAAAAACGTGGCTCAGCAGCAATTCCAATGATTTTACAAAAAGTCAAAACCAAACCCGAGGAAGGCCTTTCAAAGCTTCTTTATTCTCTTGGAAAACTCAACGCAATAAATGAGCTCCGGGAAGCGAGAAAATACTTCGAGGCTGATGATTTTTCCGTAATGAAGGAATACTTTATTGCACTTCTTTTAAACGGGGATTTAGGTGTTTTTGAAGATTTAAAAAATTTCTTAATCAATCAGAAACGTGAAGAAGACCGAATTGGAGTTTTGGAGGTAGTGGGCGATGTTGGATTATTCCTGAGAAAAACAGAAAATTACTCCAAAGTTCTCGCTGAACAGCTGTTTCAAGAAGCCAAAAAGGACATGGCCGGAATAGTTGAATTTGCCGAACCCGAACCTCCAAAAAAAGAAATGACTCTCGAAGATGGAATCGGACTATTAAACACAGGGAAGATCAAAGAAGCAGAAAGATTCTTCATCGGGTTTCTTGATAAATCTCCATTAAATATTGATGCACTTTTTCAATTCGGAAGTGTCCTGATAAAATTGGGAAAATTTCCTGAAGCAGTAAACAACCTTGAAAAAATTATTCAAATCAATCCGGGGCATCTTCAAGCATCTCTGCTGGCCGGGCAAATCTATTTTCAGCTTCGCAATTGGGACAAACTAGTCGAGATCTATGAAAAAATCAGAAATATGATACCGGAAACTGAAAAGAAAGCAGTCTGCCAAGTACAAGGAGCTTTAGGGCTTGCATACTACAATCAAAAACGATACCAAAAAGCCTTGGAATTCTTAAGAAAAGCGTTAGCAATCAACCCTGCAGATCTAAGTTCCACATACCATCTGGCACTGACTTTAATAAATCTTCGACAAAACAGCGAAGCTTTAAAAATTTTGAAAAATTTAAAAAATAATATTCCCCCTGACAGCAGGTTTTTAAAGAACATTGAAGAATTACTGCTCAAACTTGAGGAAGAAGACTGACAGAGCATCAGCTCATTAAAATTCACTTACCATAAACGAACCGAAGCAATTCCTCTCTGAATGAAAGAAGAATTGCTTCGTAAAGAAAACTTGGTTGAGAGAGTGAAAAATTGTGCTAGTCTTTGGTAATCACAACGTTAGGAATTGATTTGTACAAGTATCCATCCCGCATTATTACTACAGTGTAATTTCCGGGATCAACATTATCAATTTCAAATGTTCCATCCGTGGCTGAAACCGTTTTATAGTTTGTGTTACTGAGTCCGACTACCGCTCCGGCAATGGGTTGACCGGTCACAATATCGACCAATTTTCCAAAGATCTTACCACTTCCCGTTTTAACAAAAGGAATGATAGTAATCTGCACTGAAGTGGTTGAGCTAAACCCTCTTGAATCGGTAACTTTGCAGAAACATTCCCCGGTTGTTATTCCGAAAGGGGCAGTCCATACAGTTTGCGAAGCGGTAGGATCTGAGAAAGTGCCATTTGCAGAAGACCATAAGTAGGTCAGTGTTACTCCCGGATTAGTGTCTGTAGCCAATACCTTTAAGGGTAGTTGTCCCCCTTCATAGACGCTGGGAAGCCAAAAATCCTGAATATTAGACGAGGTGGCTATAATCTGAATTTCAGGAGGAAAAAACTTCTGCTCGATTTGAGTAGAAAAAGTTCCTATGTCTGAATCTGTTTCATTTTCAATTCGATCTTTTGCCATAATCTTGAAAAAGTAACTTTTTCCGGCCTCAAGACCATCGATTGTCGCCTGGTGATCCTGGGAATATTCAGTTGAATAAAAGGTGAACAACCCAAGTGTGGAATCCTGGCCATATGATACCCGGCCAATAGTAGATTTATCAGTGTTCCATGAGATTTTTACGGATGCTGTTCCAATTTTTCCGGTGGAAATATTGGAAATTATTGGTTTGGTAGTATCGGGAATCTGGATGATAATATCGGAGGAATACCCAGTCTGACCGGTACTATTAGTTGAAACTGCTCGGAAGTGGTAAGTTTGAGCATTTTCAAGATTCTCAACTGTAAGAGAATGGTTAACAGCAAAAGAACTGGTCACAGTTGATTTGGCGCCATAATCGAAGGTAGTTCCATATTCGATATATGATTTTGCTTGCTGGTCAGTCGCCCAGCTAAAATTGATTTTCCCATTAAGAGGCTGGGAATAAACCAAATTTGTAATTTGAGGGGCTCCTTGGACAAGTGTCAAAAAACTTCCTTCAAAATAGCCTTCTTTCCCCTTGTCATCTTTAACAGTAACTTTGAAGAAATACCGTTGGCCGGAAGAAAGATTGGAAAGATTCATTGTGTGATAAGAAACCTTGGTATTTGTGTAATCTTGAAGAGTACCATAGATTTTAGTCAAACCGTATTCGATTTTCCGTTGACATTTTTTCTCCGTAACCCAGGAAATTTGAGCTGTACTGGTGGAAGGAATAACCTTCAAATCAACAATTTCAGGGGCCGGAGGGTCGGGCAAGGTAAAGGTCGCATCTACTGTTTTGGCTTCATTCCCGGAAGAATCTACTGCCAGTGCTAAAAAATGGTAGGTCGTACCTGGAACAAAACCTGTTACTTCAAATTCCTGATATTGTGCTAATACGGCCTTTTGATCGGTGACGAATCCGTATTTAGTTGTTGGTCCATATTGTACAACTCCAAGAGTTGGTTTATCAGTTGTCCAGGATAATTTAAGAGTGTCAAGGCCGACCAGCTCAATTTTGAAATTGGAAATTACGGGAGGGGTTCTATCAACCGAGGAAGGAGTCAAAAAAATGGAATCTGCAGAGACTACTTCAGTTGTTTGCGAAGCTGGATCAGTTCTTCCTTTTACACGATAGTGGTATGTCGCTGAACTGATGAGACCGGAAAGGAAAACTGAGTGATTTGTTTTCAAAGATGAATCAAACGTTGAAGAATTAGAATAAGAGCTCGACAAACCATAGTCGACCTGAGAAGAAGTTGGCTGATCGGTCGTCCAGGAAATTACTGCAGATTTTTCTGAAACTGAAGAAGCCGTGACATTATCAATTTTGGGGAAAGTCATAATACTGATAGCAATATCAGAAAGTTTTTGTCCTCTAAATTCCAAAACAAATGAAAGAGCAGTATTCATGTCACTATTTGAAGTATTCAAAACTTGATTCAAAGAATCAACAACTGTTTGGATTTTGTCGCTGCTTTTTTTGGCATCATCAATTGTAAAATTCTTTCCGGATTTCAGGGCTTCTATTTGCCCAGCTTGAAATATTTTTGCGATTGCTATAGATTCTGCATCGATTATTACTCTTTCCTGACTGGCTTGTGAGATTGACGAACTTGATGAACCAGTATCGGTTACAATCGCCGTCTTTTGAACAAACGTCAGAAGGCTGACTTTTTGGGCGGCCTCTTGATCCTGATTTGATAGGGCAATCAGTTTTTGATATTCCTTCTTAAGCATAATTTCGACTTTTAGATCGATTGTTGAGCTGAGAAACTTTTTAAAAACAAAAGTGCCATCATTCGCATCAATAACGCAGCTTTCAAGGATTCTTCCTTTCAAATCTCTTAGAACAGCAAGGTAATTCAAATTCAGAATTAGCAACTTCCTTTTTGAACTGGCATCCAAAACTTTTGCTAAAGGTGCATCCTCGCTGACATTTTCACCGGGAATTTGAAAAGTAGGATCGGAACGGTCGATCAAATTCTCAACATCAACAGTTTCCAAAAGATGTGACGAAATAAGACCGTCAATTTTTTTTCCAATTGGAGCTATAGGTACAGTACCATCATCCCCGGAAATCTCTGGAGTCCAATCTCCGACTTGACGACAACCTGGTAAGATTAGCAAAAATGATACAAAAACCAATAATACAATCAGACTCGTCCTCATTATTCCCTCCCGGAAAAGCAAAAATTAAACAGGCAAAAATATGACATAATTTAATAGCTATTCAGCAAAAAAAAATTTAACGAGCATCTTGCAATATTGTATATTTTTTGCACAACCACCAGAAAGAAATTCAATGGTGGCCAGCATTGTGAGATTTTTCCTAAATGACAGTCTGCTAATTTTGCAAGAACCTCTAACGACAATCAATTCAGCCATTACACTTTACACCCTGACTTATTTACTTCAAAGAGTTCTTTTCTAATATGATGAATTTAATTGAAACAGCTTCAGAAAATTATTCGAAGTTAATCAGCCATAGCTTCAATTTGTTGAGAAAGCTTCAGCGGCAGTTTCCGCGTTTATAACAGTTTCAGGCTCTTTGGAGGTTTGGAATTTCTCATTCTCTTCACGGTCAGATTTTTCATTGACTTCAGTTTGAATTTTATCCTCAAAATGGTATTCAATAATCGTCTTTCCAAACGTCTCCATCTCAAGATAATTCCAACCTGCGCCAATAATTCCACCGAAAAATGGAACCGTTTTTGTAAAAATAGCTCTCCGAGTAACTCTCATTCCGAACCATTTAAGCAATATTTTCTTGACAATATTCATCGTACTCTTGTCTATTAATTTTCTTAGAAGCGGCTTTGAAATAGTTTTAGTGAGAGTAATTCCAACTTCTCTTAAGGCCCGACTAACATAAGTCGGTCCGGGAATTACAATATAGGAATCCTTCTTCCAATCGGGGTCATCAAAATATTTTTCATTGGAAAGATACCCGATAATTCCGGAGAGGGAAGCATGGCAACGGATAATATAGGCCAGATCAATCACAGAAGCGGGAGCCATACAAAATACATTACTGGGCAACCCTGTAAGAAAACCTTCGATTCCAGCCTTCCTGGAATATGTTCCAACTATTTTCCAAGCCAGGTCTTTTGGTGAAAGATTCGGATAAGCTTTTTTTTTGGTTTCAACGAATGTTTTTAGCTCATCAGAAGATGGGTTAAATGCCCACTCAATTATTCCCCAATTTTTTTCATCACTCATATTTTTCTTCCTGGAAAGTAAAGTTTTGGAAAACAAAAACAATAATTGGTTAAGATATCACAGATTTCTCATCCCAGCAAATCAAAACAACTCCAATAGTAATCAACCCTACTCCGATCCCATGCAATAATCCAATTTTTTCGCCAAACCAATACCAACTTGCTATCAAAATTGTAATATATGAGACACTTGAAATAGGATAAGCAAAACTAAGTTCAGAACGCTTCAGAATCCCCATCCAAATTAAAAAGCTGGCCAGATCACAGGAAACCGAAACCCATAGATTATGGTTAGAAATAGCCTGGAAAAGCCATTCTCCACCAAACGAAAATTTTTGGAGTACAAAAGATGCCTTCTTCATCGCAATTTGGCTGACTGTATCAAACAAAGGCATTGAAAGCCAAAGAAACAACAACATTCGATTATTCCGGGAGTTCATGTTTTTGAAAATCGTTCAATAAACTTTTATTATCAACCTCAAAAATAGGTGAAAGTAGGCGCAAAATGGCATTTATTAAGGGATTTCTATGTTTGAAGTAAATCCAGTTGGGTAAAAGATAACTACCAAGCCTGATTTTGTTTTCGTACCCAACCTGGCCACTTTGGTAGCATTTTATTCCTTTTTCAATGCACAGTTTTACATTTGTCATCCAACTCAGAAAATAAAGGTTGAATTTGCGTCCAATTGCACTGTTCATGCAAAAAAATTTGTCTATCATCCTTCTTTGATCTAAATAAAGAAGGTTAAATCCAATCGGCTGTTCTCCAGCATAATACAGAACACAAAGCGAGCATTCTTTCATTAATTCCAAAGCTCCTGAAAAATATTTTTCTGTCAAATCTTCAAAAGTCCATTCACTTCTATTTTTAGTGTCCTGATACATTTCCATCATCGGACCTATAACATCGTCGATATTGTTTTTTAATTCAACTCGAAGATCCTTGAATTTTCTCATTTTTCGCCTTATATCTTTTCTTGTACTATAACTCAGCTTTTTTAAATATTCCTCGATACTGGAAAATTCAATCTTTAAAATTCCGGTAGGAAGACTGGTCATTGACTTAAATCCACGTTTGGAGGCAATCTGGTCCCAGAGGGGTTTTAAAGTTTCCGGTACATCTTTTATTGCCAAAAGCGAATATCCAAGCTCTTTTGCTTTTTTTTCGAATGCTCCCAATAGTTTTTTCAGTAAACGGGGCTTCTCAGATTCTTTGATTGATGGATGAAAACCAAGATAACAGTGTTCCGTTTCCGGAGAACCAAGGCAAATTAATTTTAGAGTAAGTAATGATGGAAAGAGCTTCTTCAGAGAAATCAAAATATTTTTGTAATACCCTTGGACAGTTGTTTCAAGGGAATATTCAGTAAAAAACAGGGAAACCGCTGCAATTGTTTTTTCGTTTTGGGAGAGAATCAAATAGCCCCATGAAAAATCCGGCAACTCGGACTTTTCAAGAGCTAAGAAATGATCAAATCTTTCAAGTTCATCAGGGAAACAATCATTCCAGGCTTTTCTTCCAATTTGTTCAATTGAATTGAAAAAGCAGATTTTCATGATCCTAATGTTTTCTCCCCATTTTTGTTGGAAAAATAAATAACAAAACTATTTGAAAATATTTCTTATAATATTTTTTTGTCACCGCAAAAAGCGCAGAATCTGACGATTTTTTTCTCCTGAAAGATAATATGTCCAGGATGGATTTGTAAATGCAATTTTTTGGAGCCTCAACCGAAAATTAAATACAATGTCTTTTTTCCAATGATACGCACAAATACTAAAATGCAACATTTCAAATTTCAGAACCCGCATCAAATCAAACTGGGTTTTTGTCAATCTGCATTTCTTAGCACAGCAACAAAGAGTAAATTCATATTGACAATGGCAATTAACCACACAATTCAAAAAAAAATTCGCGAAAAATTATTTTTTCCAAATTTTCTACGCTTGCGTTGATGCAGATTTATAAGTCAAGTCTTTTTACTCTTTTTCGCTGTCTTAGCAGTGATCCGTACTGTTGCTTTTTTTCAGTATTTTAGGAAAAAATCAGCAGTGAGCTCTGTCAAACGCTCACGGTCAGAGTCAATCGTGACCATATGAAAACTGTTTTTTAGTTCATGAAGCTCACAGGGCCCTTTCAAACGGTCTTTGAGAAAAACTGCATTGCTTTTGAAACTGCAAATGTCATCCTCACCGGCATGCAATATTATTGCCGGACAGTTTACATTTGATAGTTGCTTCTTAACACTGTGATTGAGGCGAAAAAGTTCATTTAGACTTTTCCACGGAGTTTGCATCAATACTCCATCTTGTTCATGGCTTAATTTTCCGATGATTCTTTCTCGCAAACGATCATTCTTAATCCCAAAAGGATGAGTTTCAGAAAATGATCTGTTTTTTAACCCTGGAATTCTCACAAAAATTGGAAGGAAAGGAGTAATGATGCGCATTCTTGGAATATTCCAGCCATCGTATTTCAAAGTTATTCCAAATATCCCAACCGCTTTTATTTCAGGAAAATGTGCCGCAAGCTTTAAGGCGAGAATTCCACCCATGCTCAGGCCGGCAGCATATATTCTTTTGCTCTTTGTCTTTAGTTGGAAAAATGCTTCTTTAACTGATTCATACCAATCCTTCCGGCCAGTTTTCAATAATTCCTCTTCTGTTTTTCCATGGCCGGCAAGGGTTGGAGCGTAAACAGTAAACCCTCTCTTCTGAAGTCCTTTTCCGACAATCCGAAGTTCACTCGGAGTACCAGTCAACCCGTGAATGAGTAAAACTCCTCGGTCGCTTTCTCCTTGATAAAAAAAACTGTAATTTCTATCCATCGAGGTATATTTAAAAATTGTCCCATCAAAAAAAGTGGTATTCTGAACATGCTAAGTCTCATGCCATTTGAGAATTCGAAATTATATCACAACTTTTTGGGAATTAAATTTTTTTTTACACTTTAACATATGGAACAATCAATAGTCTGCTTAATTTTCCGAAAAAATGTTAATTTTTATTAAGGACTTTAATATTTTCAATAGCTGAAGTCAATTTCAAATGGCTTCAAACCAAACCAACCAAAATAACACCAATTGTAATTAATATTGCACCGACCATTCGTTGCAGGCTAATTTCCTCATTCAGAATCAATTTACTCGCGAGTAAGACCAGGCAAAAATCAAAACTCATAATAGGATACGCAACGTTTAAAGGCGCCATTTCAAGAATCAATAACCACAAAATAATCTCAACGCAACAAATTCCCATTCCAATCCAATTATAGAGAGATGAAAATACATCTAACATATGTTTTGCGAGTAAAATCCTCAGTGAATGGAGAGTTCCTTCAACTGTCTTGTATTTATTTTCAGGACTTGTCAGGTTATTTTCAGAATTAACAAAACCATCATCAGCATGTTTAGGCGGAATTTCACAGCTTGAAGGTTCTTCTTCAGCTACAGACAAACCATCTTGATGATTTTCCTCACGCTCAATGGTCGATGGAGGGTTGTTTTTAGCTTCGTTTGGCCTCTCACCAGACTTTGCTCCTAGCTTGAACAAGATTTGCCGTGTTACATCACACCCAAGTATAAAAATAAACAGTGAAATCAGCTTATAATTCATTAGGATGGATACAGCTTTCTATTCCTCTGCAATTTTCCAGAAAAAAGTCCAATAATTCCAAATTTGTCTTGGAATTTATTTTTTCTATCTGAGAATTATCGTACATTATTTTTTGGTGATCCATTTTGATTTCAAATTTTTTTTTAAATCGCGTTATCCAATTACCGTTGAAAACAGGTTTGGAAAAATCGCCAAGAACATCGATCCCAAAAATTCGCTTTTTTTCCGCAATTTTTCTGAGACAAATTTTTAGTTGAGATAGACTCATTTTTCCTTGATCCCAGTTGGAAATTGTTTCATTTACGTTCAAAACATCCTTATCAATTGAAATATACACAGATTTGGCAGAATCTGAATCCAATAGGTTATTCATAAATTGGCTTAAATCTTTATTTTTAAGAGTTCTCCAAAAAATTCTCCATTTTTTTTGGAAAAATGAATTTCCATATCCATAGTTTTTTAAAACAACTGTTGGAGAATGATAAAAAGGAAAGATGGAATATCTATCTGATCTGAGAAGGGATAAATTTCCTCCTTTTAATTCCGGAAACGACAAATCGTCGGAACAAGGGCCAAGAGTAATTACTCTTGCAACTTTTGGAAGTTTAAGTGCATCGTTTACCCAGGATCCACAGTGACTTCCAGGTGAAAAGTTAACCCAATCAGGGTGATTATCAAAATGAAATATGGTTATTTCAGAATGAAAGCTCCTCAAAAGATTTTTCACTACTACCGGAGTAATGTGATGAAAATCTCCTGAGCCAATAAAAGAAATTGTTGTTTCTAATGACTTATCGAAATTGTAGAATGGTTCCAAAAAGTTAGAAAACGAGGCAAGTTCCTCATCTGTAGACCAAAGACGAATCAGACCCCCAAAGTCTTTTGCCCATAATTCCCTGGCTCCTAGTATGAGAGCCCGATGCCTGAACTCAGGCAATTTTATCAAGGCATCATCTAAATTTAGAAGGTTTATACGCAAAGCCTGTTAAGTTCCCTACTTTGTACACCGTGTGAAAACTTGTTCGAGCAGCGCTAATGCCATATCCAATTCATCCTCGGAAATTGAAAAAGCAGGGGCTAAAGTAATTACGTTTTTGTAATAGCCACCGATATCCAGCACTAATCCATGTTTTTTACCCATATATTCCAAGTTTCCCTGGAGACCACAATTAAAAATGGCATCTGTAAGGTTTTTATTAGGGGTAAATCCATCTTCATGGCAGATTTCGACTCTTAGTGCAAGCCCGAGGCCATCAACATCAGCGATGACTTTGAACTTTTTCTTCAATTCTTTTAGTCCGTTTAGAAAATACGCACCTTTTCTCATTATCATGGTTTCATAATCTTCTTCTGAAACCATTTTTATGACTTCCAGGCCAATGGCAGTCCCTAATGGATTTCCCGCAAAAGTTGAATGTGTTGATCCTGGTGGAAAAATTGCCGGATTAATAAATTCTTCTTTCGCCCAGATTCCCGAAAGGGGATTCAATCCGTTGGACAATGCTTTTCCAAACACAATTACGTCCGGTTTAACTCCAAAATGTTCGGCAGCCCAAAATTTTCCGGTACGAAAAATTCCCATCTGAATTTCGTCGTCAACCAAGAGAATCTTACGTTTTTCAAGAATTGCCTGAAGTCGTGAGAAATATCCTTTAGGAGGGATCACATATCCTCCGGTTCCTTGAATCATTTCCACAAAAAATGCCGCGAACTCACACTGTTCAGCTTTTGCATCCCAGACACCGTAATATTCAGTATCAAATAAGCGCTCAAATTGTTGGAGGCAAAACATATCGCAATCGGGATTCTTTTTTCCAAATGGACATCTGAAACAGTAGGGAAAGGGTATAAATTGTGCTCTTTCACTAAAATGACCGAACCTTCTTCGATATCGATAACTTGAAGTAATAGCTGAAGCTCCAAGTGTACGTCCATGATATCCACCTTCAAATGCAAACATCAGACTTTTTCCGGATTTGTAATTCCTGATTAATTTGAGAGCGTCTTCGATTGCTTGAGAGCCTCCAACGTTAAAATGTACCCGTCCGGGATTCCCGAACTTTTCTTGGTTATATTTGCAAAGGCGAGTTGCCAACTCAATTTTCTCATGGTGAAGATATTGTGAAGCAAGTTGTGGGAGCCTATCCAATTGTGCTTTTGCCGCATCATTTATTCTTTTGTTCTTGTACCCGAAATTGACAGCTGAATACCACATTTGGAGATCTAAAAATGGTGTGTTGTTCTCATCATAGAGAAAAGATCCCTCACAATACTCAAATATTTTCGGAATATCAAGATAATGAGTAGTGTCTCCGAAAGAGCAATACTCCTTTTCCAGGTCCAAATATTCCTTATTTGTACGAGGTTTGGGAAAACTTTGTGAGGAACTTTTGTACATAAATAGTATTCCTTTATCAGTTAATAATTTAAGAATTCAACTTTTCTTCGATACCGCATTGGGAAAAGAAAAATATCTTTCCAGGGAGGAAAAAGCACTTTCAAAATTTTCACATGGAAGATGGCAAATTTCTTTTTGTTTGCAATAAGTCAAAAGAGATGATCTAGCAAAAACCAAATCTGCCTTTTGGGAAAGGCAGAAATCTGATCTCCCATCTCCAAAAAACACTAAAGTGGAACGACTTGACTGCGCTTTGAAATTGTTTGCCACGTGGCATTTACATACTCCACTACTCACCTGGCAATCATTGGAAAAATTTGGAAAAGAAAGAGAAAATCTTTTGTTGCCCAAATAATCCAGTTGGTTTGAAATTATTGGGATACCTGAAATTCCATACTTTTTAAGGGCATGATGAATGGCAAAATCAAGTCCATCGCTTAAAATCATAATGGGGATTTTCATCTCCCTGCATTTTGTGGAAAAATTCAAAAAATGAGGATCCAATGGAACTTCGTTTATCAGGGAAATCATTTCCTCCGGTGTTGAGGAAATGAGTGAAATTTGCCGCTGCATGCATTCCTTTGAGCTGATTTTGCCATCTTCCCATTCTTTTTCAATTTCATGCCAGGATGGATGACCAAACCGAGTCAGGATGAGATCGGTTATATCTATAAGCGAAATAGTGCCATCAAAGTCTGAAATGACAATTAAATCGTTGATTTTTTCATTAAGCATATTTTGTTAGGTCGAGAAAATTTGGTAAAGCATTTATATCATAAGGTTATGCAATTTTGCCATATTAAAATGGACTTTTGTACATTTTATACTATTGTCGTGGTTATTAGAAAAGGATCTTGACACAAGGCTAAAAAATGTTTAAAGTTAGATATATCCTATTTCAGGAGGTTAAAAGAGAATGAAAATTGTAAAAATATGTGTCCCTTTGTTTTTGGTGTTTTCTTTGTTGGCCACTGGAGCCACTTATGCTGAAGATTGCAAGTTTGCGATTAATGCAGATACCCCAGAATTCATTAGAAATGCAAGCTCAACCAACCCTAAGTTCCCAGTTAATAATGAACTTCTTAAGGTTTTCGATGACATAGTGGTTCCTTCCGGAGATATCAACACCCAGGTTCGATATCTTTGGCGGAATGACAATGCTTGGTATGCCCGTTGGAAGATGGTCGAAATGGCCAAACAATCCATTGATTGCACTTATTATATTCTCGATTCAGACATTTTTGGCCAAGCCTTCCTCGGAGCCCTGGCAAAAAAAGCCCAAGAAGGAGTTAAAGTCCGATTGATGGTTGACTGGAGAATCGCCGAATCCAGTTACATGAAGGGAATGATCAATAAGTTACAGGATGTTACAAAAGATCCAAATATCGAAATCAGGCTTTATAACTCGGCAGTAAAAAGCTGGGAACAAATTTTTACCGATTATCGAAAACTTGTTGCAAGTAACCATGACAAAATTCTCATTATTGATGGAAAAATTTCCATGACTGGTGGCCGAAACATCGGATCAGATTATTTTGCCGGAAAAGGTGAAGAAGACTGCGTTTATCGTGATTCCGACATATTAATGGGTGGAACCCACGCCGCCGGACAAATGAAACAAGCTTTTGAAGATGAATGGGCTTGCATGAAGAATGTCATAGTTCACAAAGGAATTCTTAATTTCTGCGACCAGAGGGATAAACTTGAATTGGCACGCCAAGCGATGGATAAATATCTCAAAACCGGACAAATCTTTAACCCAAATTCAAAAGAATATTCCGAACCGATGAAAACAGCGCTGGCTGACATGAACGAAGAGCTGGTAAAATATCGTGGCCTTTCTCAATACAACAAGTTTGATTTGTGGCATGGCGAACGATGCCGACCAGTAAAAATCATTGACAAACATTCAAGATTAGGCCCGCTAAACGATATTACCCCAACACTTATCAAATTCATGGATAACTGCAAATACGAAATTTTAATGCAAAATCCATATGTGGTGTTGACTCCTGACGCCGAAGCTGCTTTGGCAAGAGCTTCTGCACGCGGCGTTAAAATTGTATTCCATTCCAACAGCGGTGGATCAACCGACAGTCTTTTCCCTCAAGCTTTCCTTATGAACGATCTTCCTAGATATCTTAAAGAAATGCCTACCGCTAAATTTTATGCTGCACCTACCCCAGCTCAAAGATTACATTCCAAAGTGTTTGTTTTTGACTCTCAGATTGCAGTTATCGGAACCTACAACCTCGACCCCCTGAGCGAAGAGGTCAATTCTGAAGTCGTCGCAGCAGTCAAAGATCCGACATTTGCAACAATGACCCGATTGAGACTCTACAACGATATGAAGGTTGTAGTTGAGTACAAGGTCGAAGTTCAAAAAGATGGCACTGTTAAAAGTGTTTTCGGGCCAGAAAATCACCTCACCCCAGAAGTTATTGAAAAAATGAATAAATATAGAAAACTTGGTTTGATCAGACCCACAATCTAATATTCTAAAATTTCTGAAAAATCAGACAGCCTCCTTTCTTAAGGGGCTGTTTTTTTTGTAATGTAATGTAATGTAATGTAATGTTTCAAAAGAGATTTTTCCCAAAACTGCCAAAAAGCACTTGAAAAAGAGTGTTCCTGACCTTACAATAAAAAAAAAGATAGAAGGGATTTATTTATGAATGAAAACCCAAACGAAGAGGATTGCGATAAGCAACTCTTGAGGAATTCATTGCAAATGCCAAAACCCTCCCCCCTTTTCAGCAACGTCGTTTTAATTGGCTGGATCAGTTTCTTTGGAGGCATCAGCCAAGACCTGATATTGCCCATTCTTCCACTCTACCTTGCAAACGCCCTTCACATGGACAAGGCCTTCATCGGCCTAGTTGAAGGAATTGTTACCAGTTCGGCAAGCATTTTCAAGATAGTGGCGGGTTACCTTTCCGATCGCTTCAGGAAAAGAAAAGCCCTCGTATTTTTGGGCTATTCCCTATCAATGATCGGAAGATTTTTCCTTGCCGTGGTTACAATGAACCTCGGAATCTTGTTCCTCAGATTCCTTGATGGCGTTGGAAAAGGCGTAAAAGACTCTCCCAAAGATGCATTAATGGCTGATTCAACTGAACAAAAAACTCGTGGAAAGAGCTTTGGAATTCAACGAATGCTCGATACTCTCGGATCAGTTGTCGGCCCAATTGTTTTATTTTTTCTTTTATCCTTCTGGGAAGGAAACGATAAAAAATATCAATATCTCTTCTACTCTTCTGCTATTCCATTGTTTGCCACACTTTTTATTCTGGTCTTCTTTGTAAGAGAAACCTCTACTGAAAAAAAATCCACAGATCAACCTTCCATAAACCCAATTCCAACCAAATTTTTTGCTTTTTTGGGAATCATGACTCTTTTCAACCTGGGAAATTCATCCGATGCTTTTCTCATTCTGCGTGCACAAAACGTTGGAGTGACTCTTCTGAAAATTCCTCTGATCTATGCACTTTTTAACTTTGTCTATGCAGCAGCTTCAATCCCTCTTGGAAGTTTATCCGATAAAATAGGTCGGGAAAAAGTCATCATACTTGGATGGGGAGCTTATTCTCTAGCCTATCTCGGTTTCGGTCTGGCAAACCAAACTTATCAAATCTGGCTACTTTTTGCATTCTATGGAATTTATTATGCAACAACCGAAGGAGTCGCCAAAGCCTTTATTGCTGATATAATTCCTGCCGAACGCCGAGGAACTGCTTATGGAATCTATAACACCGTTAATGGCCTCATCACCCTTCCAGCAAGCTTGATCGCCGGTTATTTATGGGACACCTGGAACCCCTCGACACCTTTCTTTTTTGGTGCTGCAATGGCCGCAATCTCAACAATTTCAATGTTTATTTTTATAAAAAAAATGGTTAAGCCAGCTCTGGAATAATCTCTTAAAATCGCTTTTTTTCTGCTTCAGGTGAAGTTTAACAACGTTTTTTAACCAAATTTTTTTTGGGAATTAGCCAAAAAAAATGCAAGTAAACAATCTGCAAAGTTCTAAAAAGTGAGTCTGGCTCATTTCAAATCGTCATTTTTACACTATTTTGAAGAATTTAAGATTTTTGTTTTCACTAATTTCAGAATTCCTGGTATCGATAGTTTGCATTTTCTCGGAAAAGGGCTTCAAAAGGTAGTTTTCTGATTTTGGAATACTTTTCGGTTGGATTTTATCCTGAGACCAACATACACAAAACTAAATCAGAAGATTCCTTCCAAAGCAAGTTGGCAATTCATCAATCGAAAAAATGGTATCAAATTTAAATCCCCGAGATTGGGATGTCTGAATTTAGGAATTTAGGAATTTAGGAATTATACCTTAATTGACTTTCCAAAATCAGCGAAAAAGAGTAAAAATACTTGACTAATAAACCTGCATCAACGTAGGTGAAGAAAATTTGAAAAAAATAATTTTTCGCGAATTTTTTTTTTGAATTGTAGGGTAAATTGCCAATGTCAATATGAATTTACTCTTTGTTGCTGATCCAAAATTATTACAAAAAATAATTAAAAAATCTTCGTACGCCGATACATTAATAGACTTAATACCAATAATAAAAAGTAATCACGCAAATTTATAGGTTTGATCAACGATCAAGCCTCTGGCGCCGTTAACCATAAAAAAAAGTTAAAAAGTAACCCAAGAATCCAATAGCAACAAGACCATTAGGTTTCTCCAAAAATGGAACCGTTCTTGCTGGGAAATTTAATTTTGTAAATGGAATTTTTCTTGACATGAGCAAGATGTGAGAATAATATTTGGCACAGACTTGGGTTTTTTATTTTAGTGATGGAGGATTGTAATGCGCGATTCTAAAAAACGGCCAATCCTTCTTTTATTTTTGATTATTACATTTGTTTCAATCTGGTTTTTCACCGGATGCGGACCTGGCCCAGTAGGCGTAAGCGGAACCGGTGGCCTTGCCCAAGCTCCAGTTGCCACGGGAAACATTTCCGGCAGAATTATTTCCACTGGAACGGTTGGCCTGAATGTCCTTTCCAATGCAAAAGTTTTAGGGTCTGGAAAAGGTGTTGCCAATGCAGAAGTTTGGGTTCAGCAAGACTTTGACAGAAAAACATATACAGATTCCGACGGATTTTTCACTATTTCAGATATCCCCCTTGGAAATTATCAGATTGTCGCTAGTTATACCTCCAACGGACAAATTTTAAAAGTCCGATCCACTGAAATTGGAGTTCAAACAGAAACTCCCACCGGAAAAACCGGCGAACTGGAACTCTACAAAGCATCCAATCGCGTCCAGGGTATTTTACGTGATGACAACGGAAAACCCCTTGCAAACGCCACTGTATATCTTTGGGGAGAGCCAGTGAAAACCGACGAAAACGGATACTTTTTGTCTCCTCCACTTCCTGATTCAGTTTCATCAGAAACAATTACTGTCGCCGCCTCCGGTTACAATGACAAAAACATTTCTGTTCCCCTGTCGTCAGATGGCAAATCTACGGTTGATGAAAAAATGGTTACAATCGGTTCTTCAAAACCAGATGCAATCGTTGGTTTGTTTTGTAATAAACTACAAAGCGAAAAAGTTCTCCCGGGCAGCAAAGTCCTCGCATGGGGAGTCTTTCAAGACAAAAATGGGAACACTTCCTCTATGAATGGAAATTGGGAAATTACGGGTGGAACTTTAGCTTCATCAAATGTTACGATTCCCACAATCTTTAGAGGAACGGATTTTAACTGGAACCTAGCAACAGTTGAAACGGTCGAGTGGACGCTTCCTCCACAATCAGGGAACTTTAACATTAAGTTTATTAATGTATCGGCGTACGAAGATTTTTTAATTATTTTTTGTAATATTTTTGGATCAGCAACAAAGAGTAAATTCATATTGACATTGGCAATTT
>JADFXM010000109.1 GCA_015233565.1 Candidatus Rifleibacteriota bacterium | reverse complement strand
CCTGAAAACAGGGGGCCTATCGCCCAGAATGAGCTGCGATATTCTTAGATGTTTTGTGGTAGTGCTGGGTTTGGCCTATCAATCAGAATCGAGCGGTCTCGCAAGCTCGCAGCTCATTCTGGGCGTTGTCAACTCGTGTTCATTTGTGGAGGATTGCTCTTCTAAGACAGGAAATTTTGAGCAATGACAGGAGGAAAAAGGCTGGAACATATGGACGATGTACCCGCCTGAATTTTTCTAGGAAATAAACAAATAGGAATAGTAATTTGAAAAAATATCTCCCAAAAAATAAAACAAACGGGTTGATTCTTGAGGGCTTGGCAGGAACAGGAAAATCAACCTTGTTTTCGATGTTGAAACAATGGCGAAGCGCCAGCGATTTAATAAATCACTCCGTTTTTATCCCCGAGGAGGAAACTCTTGGGGAGCTGATGAGCGAATTGGCTTCAAGCCATAAAAACAACTTGAACCATCTGCGCCGACTTGATAAAATCATGACAGAAATAAGCGGCAGCCATGACAAATTTATTTTTCTGGAAAGATTTCATCATACCTACTACGCGCTTGGCCTAGATTGGAACCTTCTTAAAATGTATGACCAGAAACTGGCTGAACTTAATTTTAAAACGATCTTACTTGGTATTGACACGGTTTGTTTTCCAACCAGATCTTTTAGGAGACCTGAATTTAAGAATAGTTCATGGGAAAAAGATCTCGTTTCCCACTTTGGTTCAGAAGTTGAGGTTATTAAAGCGTTCGAAGTATCACAGGAGCGCCGGAAACAGGCCTTGGCTTTAAGTTCTATTTCCAGTAAAACAATAAATACTTCGCACAAAAAGTGGGAACAATACCTTGAATTTATTGTAGAATTCATTACCGACTGATTTTTTTTCCCTCGACTATATTATGGCACAGAATTGTGTTCATATCCATTCTCCTGAAATATAGTGTGATCAAAATTATCTAAGTGAGGCTCTGTTGAAAATTTTTTTTGGGCTTTTTGTTAAATCTGGAATGGGATGGAAGATTTTGTTTTTTTGTTTGCGATAAGCAATAATTTAAGCGCCCAGACAAACCTTTGGAATCAAGAGTCCGGGCGGGTCCAGCAACAGATATGGGCCGGAGAAGCTCCCGATTTTCGGCTAGCCGAAACAGCTTCTGAAAGGAAGAACTCACGAGAACAAATTTACCGTGTTAAAGATGGAAATGGAAGTGGTCAAAAAGCATTAGCCTGTGTTAGAATTAAACACTTTTCCGACGGTACCGTTGGTTGGATGCCTAAAGCACCCCAAGAGTGCCCGTTGTCCGTAGCAGGCTGAGGAGAAGAAAACGGGAAGGTAATATTAATGAATCAAAACCCTGAGCAAATTGCAAGAGATAATATTGATAAGCAGCTTATTTCTTGTGGCTGGGTTGTACAAAACAGATCTCAGCTTAATCTCAATGCCTCACCCGGGGTTGCAGTCAGAGAATACCAAACCGATGTGGGACCGGCAGACTATATACTCTTTATCGATGGAAAACCAGTTGGTGTTATAGAGGCAAAACGCAAAGAACAAGCAGAAGTCCTGTCAGTTCACGAAGACCAGGCAGAAGGTTATTCAGAAGCAAAACTGAAATATCTCAATAATGAAAAATTGCCCTTTGTGTATGTCAGTACAGGCGTAATAACAAAGCTCACTGACTTCCGGGACCCCAAACCCAGAGCGAGGGTTGTGTTTTCTTTTCACCGTCCGGAAACAATGCGCGAGTGGCTCAGAAAACAAAAATCATTAAGAAAATCATTACAGGAACTGAACGAACTGCCAACCGCTGGATTGCGTGATTGCCAGATTCGCGCCATTACCAGACTGGAGCGATCTTTCAAGGTAAACAAACCCAGAGCATTAATCCAGATGGCTACCGGTTCGGGCAAGACTTTTACCGCAATAACCTTTGTGTACAGACTTTTAAAATACACAAATGCGAAACGCATTCTGTTTCTGGTGGATACAAAAAACCTGGGTGAACAGGCAGAGCAGGAGTTTATGTCCTATCTGCCAAATGATGATAATCGGAAGTTTACTGAACTCTATGGCGTTCATCGCCTTAAATCGAAATATATCCCCGATGATAATCAGGTATATATCAGCACAATTCAACGCTTATATGCAGTGCTTAAAGGTCAGGATCTGGAAGAAAGCGCTGAAGAAGTAAACCCGAATGAACGCTGGCAGCCCAGGGAAGTCCCACCAATTGAGTACAATGAAAAACTGCCGCCGGAGTATTTCGATTTCATTGTAATCGATGAATGTCATCGCAGTATTTATAATCTGTGGATGCAGGTGCTCGATTATTTTGATGCATTCCAGGTTGGATTGACCGCCACACCGGATAATCGCACTTTTGCCTATTTTCAACAGAATATTGTTTCGGAGTATTCCCATGAAATGGCTGTGGCAGATGGCGTTAATGTGGGTTACGATGTGTATCTCATTGAAACAAAGGTAACCAGGCAGGGGGCAACTCTCTGGAAGGGTGAATATGTCGAATACCGTGAACGGCTATCGCGCAAAAAACGACTTGAACTTCAGGATGAGGATGAAGCCTATTCCGCCAATCAGCTCGACAGGGATATCGTAAATCCCAATCAGATCCGTATGGTCATCCGCACATTCAAAGAACACTTGCTTGAAATGTTTCCTGACCGCATAGATGCCGACGGAAATCCGGAAGTTCCAAAAACACTTGTGTTCGCCAAGACCGACAGCCATGCCGATGACATCATTCAAATAATCCGCGAAGAGTTTAATGAAGAGAACCGTTTTTGCAAAAAGATCACCTACAAGGCTGATGATAACCCAAAATCCGTGCTGGCGTCTTTCCGGAATGATTACCACCCGCGCATTGCCGTAACCGTTGATATGATTGCCACCGGTACCGATGTAAAACCGCTGGAATGCCTTTTGTTTATGCGGGACGTAAAAAGCCGCAATTACTTTGAGCAGATGAAAGGTCGCGGTACAAGGGTTATCAATTTTGATGACTTAAAGAAGGTGTCCCCTTCGGCTAAAATTACCAAAGACCATTTTGTGATTGTGGATGCAATTGGTGTTACTAAAAGTCTTAAAACGGATAGCCGCCCGTTAGAGAAAAAACCTGGGGTTGCTCTCAAAGACCTTCTTGGCGCCATTGCGGTCGGTGCGCGGGATGAAGAACTGTATACTTCGCTCGCTAACCGATTAACCAGACTTGATAAACAGATAACCGAAAAAGAGCGAGCGAAGTTTGAAGAAAAATCTGGCGGCATCAGTGTTTCACAAGTGGTCAAAGACCTCCTTAATGCCTTCAACCCGGATACGCTGGAAGACATACGCGAGCAGGTAGAAAAAGAGATGCCTGGGGCAGCTTCCGTGGATGTAGACGCAAAAGTAAAAGAGCGGGAAGCGGATTTGCAAAACAAAGCGGCACGGGTTTTTACCGGCGAACTGAACGAATATATCGAGAATGTCCGCAAAACACATGAACAAAAGATAGACCTTTTGAATCCCGATGAGATTGTAAATGTCGGGTGGGATAAAAACAACAAAGACAAAGCAACTGAAATTGTACAATCATTTACTGATTGGATAAACACTCACAAGGATGAGATTCTTGCACTCCAGATATTTTATGGTCAGCCATTCAGAAGGAGGGAACTGACCTTTACCATGATAAAAGAATTGGTTGAGCAGTTGCTCCTCGATAAGCCTGTTCTTGCTCCGTTAAATATCTGGCGGGCGTATGAACAGCTTGAAAGAGTCAGCGGTAAGCCGAAGAATGAAATGGTCGCGCTGGTGGCGCTTATACGCAAGGCTGCGGGGATTGACGTGGTACTCACGCCATATGACAAAACCGTGGATAAAAACTTTCAGACCTGGCTCTTTAAAAAACAGGCAGGTCCCTTGAAATTTACCAAAGAGCAAATGGAATGGCTCTACATGCTCAAAGACCAGCTTGCCACTTCGGTGCATGTGGATATTGAAGACCTCGATTACACGCCCTTTGACGCAAACGGTGGTCGTGGCAGGATGTGGCAACTTTTTGGCGAGAACATGGAAACAATATTGAACGAATTAAACGAAGCATTGGCGGCATAGAATGAGTGAAAAGATGGAATTACCAAAGGGGTGGGAAAAGGAAAAGGTAAAAAATGTTGCAGTTAGCATTCAATATGGATATACGGAGTCATCTTCAAAAGACATTATCGGTCCAAAGTTTCTAAGGATAACAGATATTCAAGATTTTAAGGTAAACTGGAACGAAGTGCCTTATTGCGCTATCACTGAAGAAGAAAAGAATAAGTATTTACTTCAAGATGGTGATTTAGTTTTTGCAAGAACTGGGGCTACTGTTGGTAAAAGTTTTCTAATAAAAGGAAACATCCCTGAAAGCATTTTTGCATCATATTTAATCAGGCTTAGATTTCCTAAATCCGTAAATGACAAATATGTTTGGTATTATTTCCTCTCACCAATTTATTGGTTACAAATAATTGATAAGCAAGTTGGAACAGGGCAGCCAAATGTAAACGGTACTAAATTAGGCCACTTAGAAATAATCATTGCACCACTCCCCGAACAGCATCGCATTGTTGCCAAAATAGAAGAGCTGTTCAGCAGTCTGGATAAAGGAATCGAAAGCCTTAAAACCGCCCAGGCGCAGCTAAAAACCTACCGCCAGGCAGTGTTGAAATGGGCATTCGAAGGCAAGTTTACCAACGAAAACATAAAAGAGGGCGAATTGCCCGAATGCTGGAAATGGGTGAAATTGGGAGATATTGCGGAAGTTTTCATAGGTTCAACTCCAAGCAGAAAGAATCTAAATTATTGGAACGGTGAAATAAATTGGATTTCAAGCGGTGAGGTATCTTTTTGTAACATTTATGCAACAAGAGAAAAAATAACCCAGCAAGGTCTCCAAAATTCTTCATGCAAAATTCATCCACCAGATACTGTTATTATCGCAATGATTGGAGAAGGAAAAACGAGAGGCCAAGCCGCAATATTGAAGGTTGATGCTTCTCACAATCAAAACACAGCTGCGATAAGATTATCTAAAGCCTTTCTTCCGAAACTACTATATTACTATTTTGTATATACATACGAAAAAAATAGGGGAATTGGTTCTGGCAATAATCAAAAAGCCCTAAATAAAGAGAGGGTAAAGTTTTTTGATATCCCTCTCTCCCCACTTTCCGAACAGTATGCCATCGTCGCCGAAATCGAAAAGCGCCTTTCCGTCTGCGACAAGATGGAAGACAGCATTGCGCAAAGCCTTAAACAGGCCGAAGCTTTGCGGCAGAGCATTTTGAAGAAGGCTTTTGAAGGCAAACTAGTCCCACAAGATCCAAATGATGAACCTGCAAGCGTTCTTTTGGAGCGCATAAAAGCGGAAAAAGAAAAATCCCATCCCGCCAAAAAAACGAAAAAATCATAGGGCAAAATGTTTGATAAATAGCCACCTTTTCAGTGTTTTCGAACAGTTCATCGGAAAATATAAACCCATAGTTTAGGTATGTTGAAATGGAAAATAGAGGCGAAATAATAATTTATCAAACCCCGGAAGGTAAAACTGAGCTTGAAGTCAGGCTTGAAAAGGGAACCCTTTGGTTACATCAATACCAGTTGGCTGATCTCTTTGAAACTGACAGGACTTCGATTCTCAAACATATTCAAAACATCTACGAAACCGGGGAATTGCCTAAAATTTTAACTTGTGCAAAATTTCCACAAGTTCAAAAAGAAGGCAACAGATTGGTATCAAGACAAGTTTTGCATTACAACCTCGATATGATCCTATCTGTAGGTTATCGCGTTAATTCGAAGCGTGGAACACATTTTCGTATCTGGGCGAATACTGTTTTAAAAGAATACCTTATTAAAGGGTATGCACTCAATGAAGAACGCTTAAAAAAACGGGAAAAAGAAATTCAAGTCTTGAAAACCGGTATTCAACTCTTAGAGAGAACCATCACTCATCAAACTCACCAATTCGAAGAAGCAAAAACGCTTGTAAATATCATTGCCGACTTTTCCATCGGTTTGGGTATTCTGGACGATTATGATAATAAAAAATTGGACGATAAAGGTTTTTCTGAAAGAGAATCTGTCTTTATTTCATACGAAGAATTCAAAGAAACCATTCCCAGGATCAGAGATGAGTTTAATTCTTCATTATTCGGGCTGGAAAAAGACGGCAGTTTCCAGAGCTCTGTCAGGCAGATGTATCAAAGTTTTGGAGGCATAGACCTCTATCCGACCATTGAAGAAAAAGCGGCAGTCCTTCTTTACCTGATCGTAAAAAACCATTCTTTTATTGACGGTAATAAGCGGATAGGTGCTGCATTGTTTCTTTATTTTTTAAATAGAAACAAAATGTTGTACCGAAAAGACGGAACCACTTTTTTTGATGGAAACACTCTTGCATCCGTTACCTTGATGATTGCGGAAAGCAAACCCGAAGAAATGGAAATCATCAAAAGGATCATAATAAGTATTTTAAACAGGAGCAACAAATAATTGAACGGCGAAATCAATAACACATCCAGCATCATCAGCAAAGTCTGGAGTTTCTGTAATACCCTGCGTGACGATGGCGTAGGCTATGGCGACTATCTTGAACAACTTACTTTTTTGCTGTTTCTCAAAATGGCCGATGAGTTCAGTAAACCGCCCTATAATCGAAAACTGCCTATCCCAAAGGATTATAACTGGGAAAGCCTCACCGAAAAACGCGGCGCGGAACTGGAAGTTCATTACACCAATCTTCTTCGCGAACTCTCCCAGGCAAAAGGAGTATTGGGCCAGATATTCTTTAAAAGCCAAAACAAGATTCAAGACCCGGCAAAACTCTACAAACTCATCGATATGATCGACAAAGAGCAGTGGAGCGTCATGGGCGCGGATATTAAAGGTAAAATCTATGAAGGCCTGTTGGAGAAAAACGCTGAGGACACCAAGAGCGGAGCGGGTCAATATTTTACACCACGCGCATTGATCCGTGCCATGGTGGAATGTGTCCGCCCCCTACCTATGAAGACTATTGCGGACCCCGCTTGCGGTACAGGAGGTTTCTTTCTTGCTGCTTATGACTTTATCGCTAATTCCGCTAATTACACATTAACCAATGAGCAAAAGAAGTTTCTAAAACATGAAACCTGCCATGGCAACGAGATTGTTCCCGGCACTCGCCGCATGGCACTCATGAATCTTTTCCTTCACAACATCGGAGACTTTGAAAGTGACAGTTTTATCTCGCCTGCGGATGCCCTGATTTCCGATACCGGTTTGCGTGTTGATTACGTGCTTGCCAATCCGCCTTTTGGCAAAAAAAGCAGCATGACCTTTACCAATGAAGAAGGCGAACAGGACTCCGAAGACCTTACCTACAACCGGCAAGATTTCTGGGTAACCACCAGCAATAAACAATTGAACTTTGTTCAGCATATCCGCACAATGCTCAAATCCGATGGTCATGCGGCCGTTGTTCTTCCTGACAATGTTCTTTTTGAAGGTGGCGCCGGAGAGACCGTTCGAAAAAAATTGATGGAGACAACCAACCTTCATACCATATTACGCCTGCCCACCGGGGTTTTTTATAAACAGGGAGTAAAAGCCAATGTGCTGTTTTTTGACAACCATCCAGCATCAAAGACGCCTTGGACAAAAGAAATCTGGATTTATGATTTTAGAACCAACATTCATTTTACCCTGAAGAAAAATCCATTAAAAGTTGAAGACCTCAAAGATTTTATCGAGTGCTATAAACCGGAAAACATTAACAAAAGAAAAGAAACCTGGCATTCGGAAACCAATCCGGAAGGCCGCTGGAGACG
This sequence comes from Candidatus Rifleibacteriota bacterium, assembly GCA_015233565.1. GTDB lineage: Bacteria > Muiribacteriota > Ozemobacteria > Ozemobacterales > Ozemobacteraceae > JADFXM01. The sequence continues at coordinate 4,486 of JADFXM010000109.1, read as the reverse complement.
CTTTCAATATGAAGACATTTTAGCGCGAGACAAAACCAGTCTTGATATTACCTGGTTAAAGGACAAGAGCCTGACAGATTTAGATAACCTTCCTGACCCTGATGTTTTGGCAAATGATATTATTGAGAATCTGGAAGCAGGAATAGAAAGCTTTAAAGAGATTTACACAGTAGTTAAGTGAAATTTCTCTATAAAGGATGAAGGCGAAATGATAAAGTTTGATAAAAGCGACAATTTTGAAGAGGTAACATATACAAAAGCCCGGTTCTGGAAGTGTGCCTTGCAGGTGAACCCATATTCTTACCTTGCTTACCGGGGGCAGGAACAGGAACTTTCAGAGGACGAATATAATCGGCAGCTTTTACAAATCTGCAAAGAAGAAAATATTAAAGTTCTCGGCATTGCAGACCATGGCAATGTGAATGGCGTTGATGCTATTCGAAATATTATGGAACCGGAAGGAATTCTGGTTTTTCCGGGCTTTGAAATTGCTACAACTGAGAAAGCGCACTTTGTGTGTTTATTTCCTGAAAATACAAGCAAAGATCAATTGAATCGTTATTTAGGTTCTCTCGGTTTAACTGACCCTGCAAATGGCGTCTGGCCTTCCAATCTTGGAGGCAATGATTTATTGTCTAAAGTTGATGAATTGGGAGGATTTTGCTTTGCAGCTCATTGTACAAATGATAGTGGGATTTTGAAACAAAAGCTTGATCATGTCTGGAAAAACAATTTACTGAAGGCAGCACAAATACCAGGGACGCTTGACGAGCTGAAAACAGAAGATAACAATGGTTTTTGTCAGATTTTATCAAATATGAACCCAAACTACCAACGAGAAACACCTATTGCTCTTATCAACGCAAAAGATGTTGAAAAACCGGACACACTGAGAAACCCGAAAGCCTTCTGTCTGATTAAGATGACGAAACCGAGTTTTGAGGCATTCAAACTGGCGTTTCAAGATGCTGAATCGCGGGTTCGTCTGAATAGTGACGTTTCTGAGAAATATTATTCCCGAATTGAATCACTTTCTATTACAGGTGGTTATCTTCATGGATTACATATTGATTTTTCCGAGCATCTGAATGCGGTAATCGGCGGTCGCGGAACAGGAAAATCCACTCTGCTTGAATGTATTCGTTATGCACTGGGATTGGAACCCATTGGCAGGAACGCATAAAAACAGCACCAGGAAATCATTAAAGAAAATATAGGCAAATCAAAAGGTCGGATTGAGCTGGTGGTTCGTTCCTCAAAAATGAACGGCGGGAAATACACAATATCCAGGCGCTATGGAGAGAGTGCCAGTATAAAAGATAAGGACGGCACGGTTTCATCCTTTACTCCGCGGGAAATTCTTCCGGAGATAGAACTCTATGGACAGAATGAGATTTATGAAATCGCTCAGGATGGGCAGTCTCAAAAGAAACTGCTGGGTCGATTCCTGGATTCTGAACATGAAGCATTTGAAAATAAAATAAAGGAAACGCTGGCAGCACTCAAAGAGAATCGAATCAAATTGTACAAAGCTATAGAGAGCAGAGCATCCGTTGAAGATGAAATGAATAAATTGCCCAAGCTGCAGGAACGGGTAGAACAATTCAAATCAATTGGCGTAGAAGATAAATTAAAAATCATTCCGCTCCTGGAAACAGAAAAAAGATTGAAACAGCGCATCAAGGATGAAGAATTAAACAGGCTTGAACAAGCGTTTGGACAAATCAAAGACGTCTTGCCGGATACTATATTCCTGAGTGATAAAACACTTGAAAATCTTCCTCATGCTGAAGTTTTAAGAAAAATCAAAAATGAATTAGACCAGTTAAAGTCTGAGATTGAAGTGATTCTTAATCAACTGCAGGGTAGTTTTGCCAGGCGCAGACAGGTAATCGATAACTTAAATGTTGAATTACAAAAACTGATCAAAAATGAAGAGGATAAGCTTGAAAAAACATTTAAAGATCTTCCCGCATGTGAGGGAAAAAGCGGTCGTGAAATCGGTGTTGAATATCAGCAGCTTTTGCAGGCAATAGAAAAAATCAAGCCAAAGCAAATCACTATTCAGAATCAACAATCACTGATGGATGAACTTCGAAAGAAAAGAAGCTCTCTTTTGAGCGAGCTTTCCAAATATCGCTCTGAAAGAACCGCAAAGTTTGAGTCGTCACTGAAAAAACTGAATAAGAAACTTAATGACAAACTGAAACTGACTGTCAATCCTGAGGCCAACAGGCAACCAGTGATTGATTTTCTCCTGGCATGTAATCTGGAAGGGGTTGCATCCGGACGGTTACAGTGGATTAACAGTGTGGATGACTTTTCGCCAGGAAAATTTGCCGAGTTGATAATGCAGGGACCGGAAGCCCTTCAGACTGCCGGTTGGAGCATAACTCCCACAGTTGCTGGCGCCCTGGTGAAAATGAACTCTTCTAAAATACTTGAGCTTCAAGAGATTGAACTACCGGATATTATCGAAATAGTGTTAAACATTGCTCATACAGGTAATGCCAGATACCGTCCTATTGGAAAGCTCTCAACAGGCCAGCAATGTACTGCGATTCTTCACCTGTTATTGCTGCAAAATAAAGATCCCCTGATAATGGATCAGCCTGAGGACAACCTGGATAACGCTTTTATTGCAGATCGTATTGTTGTCGAATTGCGTGACGCAAAAATTAATCGGCAGTTTATTTTTGCAACTCACAACGCCAATATTCCTGTCTTTGGAGACGCAGAGTGGATTGGTGTATTTGAAGTTGGGAACGATGGTCAGGGAATTATGCCTGTTGAAACACAGGGCGCCATTGATGTGGAAATGGTTCGGGAAAAAGCAGCGAACATCCTTGAAGGTGGTCGTGCTGCTTTTAATCAGCGAAAACTTAAATACGGCTATTAAGGTGTTGCTATGCTGAAAACAGAATTACTTGAAATTATTGCAAATGGCGAAAGCTCTGGTGTTGAGTTTAAGCGGGATGATATTCGTCCGGAACAATTGGCAAAAGAGGTTGTGGCGTTAGTCAATTTTCAGGGGGGCAAGATTTTGCTTGGTGTAGATGATGATGGTACCATTCCAGGGCTTCAGCGTGAAAATGCTGAGGAATGGGTAATGAATTTAATTTCAGAGAAGGTGCATCCGACCATTCTGCCATTTTATGAAGAGATTCAAATTGCTGAAAATACCACTGTTGCGGTTCTGACATTTCCTCAAGGAAACTCCAAACCTTATGTTCGTCGGCACAATAAAGCAGAAGAAGTTTTTATCAGGGTTGGTTCGACGTCACGCCTTGCCACCCGGGAGCAGCAGATGCGCCTTTATGAAATTGGAGGAATGTTACACACAGAGACGCTGCCTGTATCACGAACAACCTCAAATGATATGGATAAAATCCGTATTGAAAATTACCTCAGGGATATCGTAAATGATCCGGAAATCCCTTCGCTGGATAATGAATGGGAAAAGAGGTTGGCGAACCTTGGTCTATTAACGGGACCCAATGGGATGTGTACAATTGCCGGAATAGTATTATTCGGCAAACAGCCGCGACATCATTTAAAACAAAGCGGTTTGAGGATATTTGCCTTCAATAGTCAGGAAAAAGAATACAAAGCAGAGTTAGATGTTATTTTAGATGCCCCTTTTGCTGGCAGATGGGATTTTTCACAGGGGTTGAAACAATTGATTGATGAAGGTCTTGTTGAAAGCGCTCTTCAAAAAATTGACCCTTTTATTTCTGAAGAGTCGAATAAAGTTACAGAGAATCTTCGACGGGAAAAATCGTATTTTTATCCAGTCGAAGCAATAAGAGAAGTCCTTGTCAATGCCCTGGTTCACAGAGACTGGACCCGCTTTGTGGATATTGAGATTGGTATTTATTCCAACCGTATGGAAGTCATCAGTCCGGGCAGCCTTCAAAATTCAATGACTGTTGAAAAAATGATTGCTGGTCAGAGACATACCCGAAATTCAATTATCAGGGAAATTATGCGGGATTATGGATATGTGGATTTTCGGGGCATGGGACTCCGGACTAAGGTTATTCCATTAATGCGTTCGCATAATGGTTGTGAGCCGATTTTTGAAGTAACGGAAGATTACGTTAAAGTCACTCTTCCAAAAAGGAAGGTTGTTAATGCGAGTGTTTAACTGATAAATGACAACTCGAGGCTCGAAAGCTTTTCGGTTAAGACATTTTTTATGCTTTGTCAATTAATCGCTGACACTATCGGATTATAATCGAAAGTCTCGCCAACCTGTCGGTGATCGCGCCCAGATAAGTCCGAAACCCTGGAATTGAGCGCGTTACATGAAAAGGGTTCTTGTTTCCCAGCAAAGGGAAGGAGGTGGAAATGGATAGAAATTGCCTGCCCAAAGCTGAGCCGGCAGGGCAGTAGTGAAATCCACGGGCAAACTCGGCAACGAGAGTCCGAAGCTGGATGGATCAAGAACGCAGGCCGTGTTATTGAGCCCCGAAAAATGGTATGG
>JADFXM010000108.1 GCA_015233565.1 Candidatus Rifleibacteriota bacterium | reverse complement strand
ATTTAAAAAGCTAGATTTTAAGACTATTTTGACAAAATAAGAAAGGGTAGAAGAAAATTTTTGGAAATTTTTTAAGATTGAAATTGATAGGACCTAATCATTTTGGTAATATTGCAAGAACCTCTACCAACAGATTTTTTGATTTTACTCTTTATTGCTGAGAGCTCAAGGGCGATTCCCTAAATGAAAATTTTTGTGTTATAATTTGAATAGTTATTTTGATAATCATAACCAAATTTTTTGATGATTAAATTGTGAGATCGGTCAAATAGCTTTGAATAACATATTAAAGATTAGGAGTCGATTGAATCATGATTAAGCGATTATCGGTTATTTTTTTCTTCTTTTTTTCCTTAACTGTTTGGCTTTATGGAATAACTGATATTTCCATGCTTTCTAATAATCTCAACGATAAAATCGATAAACAGCTGAAAGATAATCTTAACCGTGCTGAATTTGAAGAAGCCCATTATTTGGGTATGTCAAGACCCTCGCCTGCAATAGATGGAAAATTGACCCAACACATGAAAGATTCAATGAGAATCAACGCTGAAAGAAAACCCTATTATGCGAAAAAATCAAACAATGCAACAATTCAACTTTCCGATAGAATGATTTCCATTGGCAAGACAGGTTTGATGATTGGAAGCAAAATAGACAGATGGGGGGAAAAGTTTAACCGACAAGGAATTCCCATAATCCAAAATGATGTTGTTTCTATGAGCACAATCCCCGCCATGGATACCCTTCCAATACGAAAAGGAGTTCTAACACCCGAACAGCAAAAAGATGTAAAAGCACAGATTTTTGATTTTCAGACTTCAATGTTTACAATGATCCTGAGCAAGGATTTTCAAAATATAAGCTTATTGGCCAGTCAATTTCTTAAGAAGATTAAAGCTTTCGAAGAAGTCAACTCATGTAATTTGACCATGGTAAGGCATTTAGTTGAGTCAGTTGGTTATATTGCCCTTCATTCCATCGATTACGACAAGCAGAGCAAAGGAGCCACCCGCAGACTATCCCAGTCTTTTTTGCTAGTACATCTCGTCTCCCTGCGATATGCTCCGGACATTGACTTCCAGGCTCAACCCTTCCACAAACTCGGAATCGGAATTGTGTTGAATGAAATTCCACAAATACCATTTGAAAAGGAAATGATCAATACTGGAAACTGATTGAGTTTGAACTTCAGTGGTAAGAAAAAAATCCTTTTTATTTAACTTTTGAAGAACAAGCATACTATGCAAACTGATTTCTGATTTTTTCAAGTTCCTATTTTTACTAAAGTTAATTTCATTTGTAAAAAGTCCTTGCTTTGTCAAAAATTCTGGATATATTTTCATTTTATGTTTGCTGTCTTATCCATGACAATTTAAATTGAAAGGATCATCCAATGTTCGATCATTTTCTGAAGAATCTAGGGAAATTTGTTTCTAAAATGCTCCCGGCCCAAATCGAAAAAGCTCAACGTCTTTCTAAGGAATGGAAGAAACGCCAGAAGTAAAGAGGAAGAGATCTCCACGGCCACTTGATTTTCCCCGAGTTGCTTTTTCAGCGAAAAAGAGTAAAAATACTAGACTAATAAACTTGCACCAACGCAAGTGCAGAAAATTCGGAAAAAATAATTTTTCGCGAATTTTTTTTTGAAATGTATGATTAATTCGCAATGTCGATATGAATTTACTCTTTGTCGCTGTTGCTCTTTCAGTAAATTTGCAAGAATCTCAATTTTTAGAGCTTCTTGCAATATTGTATAAATTTTGCACATCGGACAAAGAGAAATTCAGGTTTGATGATCATTGTGATATTTTTCGCAAATCTGAACTGGCTAATTTTGCAAGAACCTCTTTAGATTAAATTATTCATTATTTGAGTATTTCTTCATGCGCTCTTCAAGAGTTCCAGTGTGGAGTTCAAATAAATGGTTGTCGAAGTCGTAAAAGTAAACTGATCTTGCTTCGCCATCAACTCGTGGCCTTGGTGGTTTTATTTCCAATCCAAGTTTTTGAATTCGCAAAAGGTATTCTTCAAATTCGCTCTCAGAAATCTTGAAAGCAACATGATTGTAAGAACGTTCCTTCAAAGGGGAACCTTCCATTGCAACGATCCATAAATCACCAATTCGAAAGAATTTTTCACGTGAAAGTGAATAATTTTTTCCAAAACTATCGTAAATCTCTTCAGCATTAAAAATTGTTCGAAAAAAATCAGTTGCCTTATTCAGGTCTTTTACAATAAACGTTATATGACTCAAAGCTTCAATCATTTTTAAAGTCAATATTAAAGCCAATAATACCGGGAAGTGGAAATCGAAAATGATTCAATTTTGGGAACAATTCCGCCTTGATAGGCTTATACCTTCTTTTCTTTATTTGAGCCACTTCGGAGCCGAAAATCTACTTTAGTTCCTTTATATCTGAATTCCCTAAAACTGATTGATATTTGGCGTAAACCAGGTTCTTCGTTTCCGAGTCAACTTTGTAGACTTTGATCGGGGTGAATGAGGGCACAAAATTTTTCTCCATCCAATTAACATATTCATCCATGTTCACGTACATGTCGATTCTATTTCTGGCATTAGTGAAAGCACTGCCTGTATCGTGAGCAAACCAGTATCCATCGTGGATTTCTCCGTTTGGAAGTTTCAGCCCTTTTGTTCCAGGAATAAAATAAACCCCTTTGTAAGGCATTTGTTCTCGGTTGACAGCAAGCGTATGAAAAGGGACTACCCAGTAACCGGTTGCCGTTATGCCCAAACATCCATTCGGGATAACTTTAAAACGCTGATTGGATTCAAAGGTAACAGTTCGGCCATCCATAATGACACCGCTTCCTTCCATGCATAGGGCAGCGAAGTATCTGCCACTGGTTTCTTCAATAAAAACGTCATCCGAAGTTTGAATGGTTTTCCTTTCGGAGCCATTATAATCATGGCCGTAGAGAAGTCCTGAGGTGGGAAAACCCTCTTCTCTGGCGGTTATGTAATAGGTCGGTTTTTGGTCATTTATTCTCTGGAATTTGGCAAGATTGGCTGGGATATCGACGTCGGGAACACTATCTGTAGCCTTTGCGGGGAAATCGAAATCTCTGGGAAATGCTGCATCAAATGGTCCCTGGATTCCTTTTGATGTCTCAGGCTCTGAGGAATTTTTCTCCCCCTTCTTTCGTCTATTTTCGATCTCTTTCATTTTTTCCAGCAATTTCCGGGCGGCAGGGCTTGGTGAATCAGTTGGAATCATGTCCCGGAAATACAAAAGAGCATCCCCCTCAACCGCTTCGGAAAGGAATCCCATGGAAACATCAGCAATGTCGTCTTCACCTCGGAAAATAGCCTGTAATTGTTTTTTAAGAGTTTCCTCGGTGTGGCAAAATTCCTTATACCTGGCTTCAAACTTACTTCCCGGGGTAACCAAAGGTTGCAAGGCAATACGGGTATCGATGGTATAGATAAAATCCCCAATGAGACCTTTAATTCCTGCAGCATCAACACGAGAAACAGAAAATAAAATCAAAAAGACAACGAGCGCAATCTTTATTCCCTTTTCGAAAAAGGCATTTCGTGGCAAGGGGCTTTTATTTCTGATATTTTTTGAGGGACAATGCTCTTGAACATTTTTTCCCAAAGCTTGGATAACAGGGAATGTAGGTTCAATCTGATTTTCGTGTATCAAATCTATTTGATTTTTCAATTTCCCACGATTGATCATAAAGCCCCCTTAATTTTCAAAAATTTATTATTCTGGAAATATTCTATTGGAAACTCGGCTGAAATTCAAGATAAGAATTCCAGTTATCGCAAGTTTGTATTTTCCAGGAAAGAAGCTCTCCAAGACATTTTTCTGATTTTGAAAAAAGTTTCGGTTGGATTTTATCCTGAGCCAACTCCCACAAAAATTAAGCAGAAGACCCATTTCAAAGTAGGCTTGCGCTTCATCAATCGAAAGAAGGGTATCAAAATTGAATCCCCGAGGTAGGGAAATCTGAAGAAAAGGTTTTTTATCTAAAGGACTTCAGAGACAATCGGCCAATACCAGCAAAAATTTGTCCAAAGGTTTCGTTTATATCGCTTCTGTCAAGATCTGGAAGCTTGGAAAGCTCTGCATCCCTTTCTGCCGGGTTTCCCCAGACAGAAGGAGGTAAAGGTCTCAAAAAGTTCATCACTTTTTCGATGCGCTCACGGGAAAGCACTGCAGGCCTTTTACCGTTGACCGCAAAAAGTTCAGGAGCTAGGCTGCATAACCTGCTGCAGCAAAGCGTCTGGTTACATCTTCGATGTGCTCATTTACCCCCCAGGCTTCCTGAATAACAATGATTGCTGGAAGCGGTTCAGAGACTTTCTCCGGGGCAGCAAAATATCCTCTCCTGGTTCCATATTCGATCCATTCTCCTTTATTTGCCATTTTCGTTTCCTCTCTTGTTCTTTAAAGCGTTTCCTTAAAATTTGGAGCCTTGTCTACCTGGATCACCACAATCAAGCGCCAAACTCCTTGGTATGGTTTATCAACATCAATCCAAAAGTTTGGTTTCCAATTCTGATGAACTACGGCACCTACAATAATATGGTCTTTTTCCAACGAATACAATAATTTTCATGGAAATTTGTGCAGGAGACATTTTCTTACATCCCTGGGCTCAAATGCCCATGCTTGAGAAATGGTATTTCCTCTTTCCCGAATTTGGAAGACTTGCCCCACACAAATTCTTGGAAAATTGGTTGTTCAAAATTTTGTGGTTTACATATTCAACGGAAGGGAGTATTTTTCTTCATTCATTGTTTCAGCTTGAATTTAAATGATAACATTCATCCAAAATTATTGGAGGTTAAAATGATTGAAATTCGATGGCATGGAAGAGGTGGGCAAGGCGCGAAAACTATTGCGCTATTATTCGCCGATGCAGCGCTAAAGCAAGGAAAATATATTCAGGCTTTTCCCGAATATGGCCCCGAAAGAATGGGGGCCCCAGTCGCGGCATTTAACAGAATCAGTGACAACCCGATCAGGTTGCATTCAGGGGTAACGAACCCTCAGGTAGTTGTGATACTTGATCCAACTTTAATTGGAGTAGTGAATGTAGCTGCAGGGCTTGATCCTGAAAAAGGGACTATGGTGGTCAACACCTCCAAGCTTCCGGCAGAAATCAGGAAGGACCTTAAGTTTTCAGGAAAAGTCTTCACCATAGATGCAATGAAAATTGCCACCGATTGCATTGGAAAACCCATTCCAAACATGCCCATGTTAGGTGCTATGGTCAAAGCAACCGGGATTTTGCAGATCGAACCAATGGTTGAAGAAGTTAAAGATAAAATTAAGGATAAATTCAAACACAAGCCCGAGGTAATAGAAGGAAACTTAAAAGCAGTTCGCCGATCATTTGAGGAGGTAAAAGCCGAATGAGTACCAAAAATTCGCTTCCAGGATATAAAGAATTGCCCCCGGGTGGAATCATTCCGGAGGGTGGAACAGCCAACAATTACAAAACTGGTGGTTGGCGCTCAAAACGCCCGGTTTTTCAATCGGAAGCCTGCGTTCATTGTTTAACTTGCTGGATTCTGTGTCCTGACAACTCTGTTTTGGCATCCCAAGGGAAAGTAATTGGTTATGATTACGATCATTGCAAGGGATGTGGAATTTGCGCCTTTGAATGTCCGGTAAATAAAAGCCATCTTGCGGGAAAAGCCAAAAAGGGGCCGGCAATCATAATGCAGGAAGAAAACCCGAAGGAGAAATCTTCATGAACGAAAAGAAGACTGGAAAATCAATCAAAGCTCTTACCGGAAATGAGGCTGCAGCATATGCCATGAAGCAGATTGACCCGGATGTAGTGGCTGCGTATCCTATTACTCCTGCAACAGAGATAGTACAAATTTTTTCCGACTATGTTAGTAATGGAAAGGTCAGTACGGAAATGATTCTTGTCGAGTCAGAGCATTCCGCAATGTCAGCCTGTATTGGCGCATCAGCGGCAGGAGCAAGGGTAATGACTGGTACAAGCTCGTGTGGATTAGCCCTTATGTGGGAAGTTCTGTATGTGGCTGCAAGTACAAGGTGTCCTATCGTAATGTGTGACGTTAATCGTGCTCTTTCAGGTCCAATCAACATTCATTGTGATCATAGTGATACGATGGGAGCTCGCGATTCCGGATGGATTCAGATCTATTCTGAAAATACCCAGGAAGCTTACGACAACCTTATTCAAGCTGTGAAAGTAGCAGAAGATCCATCAGTTCGGCTTCCCACAATGGTTATGTTCGACGGATTCATCATCAGCCATTCAATGGAAGGAATTGAGATCGCGTCTGATGAAACAGTAAAATCATTCGTCGGGCCTTTTAAACCGGTTCGTTGGCTACTTGATACAGATAAACCATATACTTTCGGCCCGCTCGATCTTCAGGATTATTGTTTTGAGCACAAAAAGACTCAATCAGAAGCTTTGAAAGCTGCGAAGCCAGCACTTCTAAAAGTTAGTGCAGAGTTCGAAAAAACATTTGGACGAAAATATGGCCTTTTCGAAACTTACAAACTCGAAGATGCCGAAATCGGCATTGTTTTGATCGGTTCCACGGCAGGAACAGCCAAGGACATTATCGATGAGCTCAGGGCAAAAGGAAAGAAAGTTGGGTTGCTGAAAATCAGGCTTTTCAGACCTTTCCCCGCTGAAGAAATTCGCGATGCTTTGAAGCACCTGAAGGTGGTTGGAGTTTTAGACCGCTATGAGTCATTCTCGGATGCCGGCGGAGCTTTGTACCAGGAAACAAGATCAGCCCTTTATGATCTGACCGTTCGTCCCAAAATTCACGGAATCACCTATGGAATTGGCGGCAGAGATATTACGCTAAATGATATCAATCAGATCTTTCAAACTTTGGAGGATGCGAAAACCGGGAAAGAATTGCCTCCCGTCTCTTATCTTGGTGTTCGGGAATAAAAGGAAAAAATCATGGAACAAAAAGAAATTCAAGTACAACCCGTAGATTTGAAAAAACTGACTGAGAAGCCCACCTTATTTACAGGTGGGCATAGGGCCTGTGCAGGTTGTGGTATGACAATCATGGCTAGACAAGTTCTCCTGGCTGCTTCTGACAATCCGGTGGTTGTCGGGTGCGCAACCGGTTGTCTGGAAGTTACCACAACTATTTACCCTTATACCGCATGGAATGTTCCCTTTATCCATAATGCCTTTGAAAATGCCGCTGCAACTGTTTCGGGCGTGGAAACAGCCTTCCGAGCGCTAAAGAAGAAAGGTCGAATTCCCCCAGACAAGAAGATCAATTTCATCACTTTCGGAGGGGATGGCGGAACCTATGATATAGGAATCCAATCCCTATCAGGAGCCATGGAACGTGGGCATCGAATGCTTTACATTTGCTATGACAATGGTGCCTATATGAACACCGGCATTCAAAGAAGTGGAGCGACTCCTCGTGGAGCTCATACTACTACCTGTCCGGTTGGGACAATTGTTCCTGGAAAACCTCAAAAACGAAAAGACCTTGCAGCAATCATGTCCGCTCACAATATCCCTTACGTTGCAACTGCTTCCCCACACCAACCGCGCGATCTGATGAAGAAGGTCAGGAAAGCCCTTGCAGTCGATGGTCCCTCATTTATGCTGGTATTCTCGCCCTGCCGCCTTGGGTGGGCTTTCCCTCCAGAGCAAGCAATGGAATTATCCCGTGAAGCCGTATCCAGCGGTTTCTGGCCGCTATACGAAGTGGAATATGGGAAATTGATTATCAACGAGCCTTCCAAAGATGCGAATTTGGCCCCAATCAAGCCCTGGCTTGAAAAACAGGGAAGATTCAAACATCTTTTCCAAAAAGGGAACGAAGGTTTGCTTAACCAAATTCAGGAAGACATCAATCACGAATGGGAATCTCTCAAAAAACGAACAACAATGTAAAGTAAATTCGAGATTTCCTGATTTGAGAAAACTATAAAATGCTCCAATTAATAAGTTAGTAGCAAAAACAAGTACTTTCCGGAAAAAATGATATTCTTCGATATAAGATTCAGGAAATTCGAATTTAGTATTCTTTCGATCGTGAGTTAAATTTTGATATCATTTTTTTGAAGATTGAAAATTGAAATTCGAATCAAATAACAGGGCGAATTAGGCAATAACGCCTAATTCGCCCTTTTTGTTCTGCTTATTATGTTAAGAAAAAGAATTCCTACTTATTTTGTTATTCCGTAGTTCTTCAGGAATGCATCTTCACTGAATTTCCGGCCCAAAAATTTCTCAACTTGGGCCATTTGGTCAGGAGATCTACCAACAGAAAGAATAAGTTTTCTATAAATTTCTCCAGTTTTCGGATCGATTACCCCGTATTTATCAAACACCGAAAATAAATCAGAAGAGATGGCTCTTGCCCAGAGATATCCGTAGTAACCTGCATCATATCCCCCCATCAGATGTCCAAAGCTGGCTTGAGGGTGTGTTCCTTCTGACATTGGGGAGAGCATTACTTCCGGCATCAATTTTTTATAGGTTTCAGTTGTATCATTTAGCTTATCAGTATGGATCACCATGTCAAGTTTACTGAAAAACAGCTGCCTTAAAAATGTCAAGCCGGAGTCGCAATTTTTTCCTTCAATTAGTTTCTTGACTAATTCATCAGGTATTTTCTCTGAAGGGTTTTTATAATTACCGGAAATACGTTTCAAAACTTCAGGTTTCCAAACAAAATTCTCTAACAATGTAGATGGAGCTTCCACAAAATCCCGTTCAACACTCGTTCCAGCTAAACTTGCATATTTTGCCGTCGAAAAAAGGTTGTGCGTTACATGCCCAAATTCATGGAAAAGTGTCTCTACATCATTATGAGGCAACAGCGCGGGAGTTTTCCCAACGGGTTTAGGAAAGTTTCCAACAATGGCAGCGGCTGGCTTTTGATATGTTCCATCAGGAAGGAGTCGCCCTCTAACAATTCCGAAGCAAGCCATATGCTTGTATTTTCCTTCCCTTGGAAAAAGGTCTAAATAGAAATATCCAATTAAACCACCATTCTTCTCTGTCAATTTAAAACCCGTAACATCAGGATGCCAAACTGGCAAATCAGCCTTCTGGAATTTAACATTGAAAATTTCTTCAAAAATTTTCAACATTTCAGGAACCACTATGTCGAGAGGGAAATATTCTTTAACCTTTTCCTGGTCTATGTCACAATTAACTTTTCGGTAAAGGTTGTTTAAATATCGAAAATCCCAGAGTTTCAAAACATCTTCAACCGGTTTCCCGGTTTCTTTGGCTTTGAGCTCCAGACGGGCTTTTATTTCATCTTTTGCCTTGGGGGTTAATCTCTCAACTAATTTGTCCAAAAATTGGTTTACATTTTCCGGTTTCTTTGCCATTTTGTCGTCTAACATATATTCAGCATGATTTTTGAAACCTAACATCTTAGCTAACTTATCGCGTAGTTGTAAAGCTTCTTCCATTATCTGAACGTTTTCGCTGGCACAACGATTGTTGAACTTGTACTCCAATTGGCGCCGCAATTCCTCGTTTTTCGCGTTATCCATGAAAGGATAATAATCGGGATAATCCAGCGTAATAATATATTCCCCGGAAGCAGTTTTTTTCAGTTTTTCAATATAATCGGCGGGAAGTCCATCCAGTCCTTCTTTGGAAATATGTAATTCGTCTTTGAAATCACGAACGTTTTTTTCAAACTTCAATTCCAGACTGACGAGTTTCTTCTTCAATTCTTTATATTCAGCCAATTCTTTGTCAGAAAGTGCCAATCCGTTTCGCTTGAAATCACTTAAGGTTCTTTCCAGAAGGAAAGCCTCATCAGGTTGAAGCTGAGCTTTCTCTTTCGCAAATTCATTTATTGCATTGAATAAATCGCGTCTGGTCTGAATTTCAACCATATAAGCATTGACAGCTTCTTCCAACTGGTTTCCGGCCTCACGAACTTCGGCGGATTCTCCAACCTGGGCTAGAAATGTTGGGATATTCACCTGGTCAGAATACTCAGAAAGAGCAGTCTCAAAAGCCAATACCGTGTTTTCGAAAGTCCGTTGGGAAGCCTGAATTTTTACAATTTTTTCCAACTTTGCATCCAATGTCTCTTTGGAAGCAGAAGCAAGCTTATTGATATCACTTGCGGAAAACTCAAAAGATGGCGCTCCGGGATATTTACTGGAATTAGCTATATTTTTGGTTTCCGTGCGGAGAGCATTTTCCTTTGAAGCAGGGGCCTCAGCAAAAACCGCCCCCTGTAAAAAACAAAACAAAAATGTAAGAGAAAAGAACTGTTTCAATTTTCCCTCCTAAAATAAAATTTTTTTAAGTAACCTGGTAGTTCGTTCACAAAATAACACTGCAATAGACATCAGTAACGTAAAGTTCTGTGGTATGAAGAAAATGAGTTGATTTCGGGAAGATAAAGTAAGGTGAAAAAATTTCCCAAAAGAAATTTCTTATCAGCCTCCATCAATCTTAATCTTTGGCACTTGGTATTTTTTTTTGGATAATTCAGCTACTTCTTATTTGGTTTGGAATAATTGAGGATTAAAGGGACAATTCTGTCGCTTGAGAGGACCTTGGCACTGAAACCGAATTTTTTGGCTTCCTCAAAAGCCGCTTTATTAGTCATCCCATTTTCGATCCGCCACAAGGCGACCATTGTTCCAGTGCGACATTTTCCTGCAGCACAATGGACAAAAAATTTTCCACTTTGCTTATCATGCAAAAGATTCATGAAAGTTTGGATTTGGTCAGGTTTGGCTGGCGCAGTATCTGGGATGGGTATCCAAACAGATTTTAGCCCTAATTTATTAACTATTTCCTCTTCATCATTATTTTCTGCACGAAGATTTACTATAGTTGTTACACCCATATCTTTGAGCTTTTGCAAACCAGCTTCGGTGGGCTGACCGCCACGAAAGAGCTTTCCGTCAACCTTGTGGAAATTTGGAAGAGGTTTTTCGGATTCCGGGAGAGTTTCCAGGTAATACCCATTAAAAATTCCATCGATATAGCCACCATTCATATTAATCAAGGTAGCTACCTGATGTCTGAAACGCGGTTTGTCCCAGATCTGGAAAATCAGTTCCTTAATTCGTTTTTCAAGCTCAAGTGAAACCGGGGGATGTTTAGCCACCAATTTTTGAAGTTCGAGCAACGCAGTTTGATCATCAATGGTTGTGGATTCTGCAAATACCACATTACTGACGCAAAAGAGAGCTAAGCTCAAAATGATGAATTTTAACTTTTTGTACATACAATTCTCCTAAAATATTAAATTAAAGTCAGTTATTTCTACAGTTCAATAAAAACTTCTCTCCAAGTCGCTCAAAGCTGGATTTATTCATGATTTACTTTACCTCAAAGTGACTTTTGAATCGGCTTGTAATTAGCATCCTGTGCAGTTTTAAAGAGGTTAAGCGGGACTGTACAGTTATTATTATTCCTTCAGGTCAATTCCACATTTTGGACATTTTCCGGGTGAATCTGTTGTATATCCACATTTTGGGCAGCTCAAAATTTTTGTTGGACTGGAAGTAGCTGATTCCACGGAAGGGGCATTACTTGTTTCGTTTCCATTTTGAGGCTCAGAAGGAGTTTGACTTTCTACATTACTGCTTTCTTCAGGAGCTGATTTTTCTTCTGGGTCAGAAGGTTTTTCAGAAACTGAATTTTCTTCATTATTGGTTTCTTCGGATTTGGCTTCATTTTCATTCGCACTTGACTGAGGTGTCTTTTCGCCAGATTCAACTGAGCTGTTTCCATCGTTGTTTGAGGGCGTGGGAGGTTTACTTCCACTTTTGGTGGCTGCGGTAAGTCCGTCAAATTTTTTCTCTCCGAAATGAAAAGTCGAGAAAAAGAAAAAAACAAAAAAAATCAGACTGACAAAAAAAATAGCTTTTCTCATAGTCCTCCAAAACGAATTTTCCGGATAATTCGAGGGCTGAATAGTATGTATAATCGGTTTGATTCGAGGGCCTCAGCAATGCCGCAAATATTTAGATCTGAATTAATTCAAATAGTGCGAAATTATTTTATCACAAAAAAAATATTTTGTTGATAAGAAAAAACGCGAGCCTGGGAAGATGTGAAACATTTGAAAAAATGAAAAGTAAAAATTAACAATGCTTTTCCAGCACGGTTTTTCAAGCCAGTACATTTTCGAATTTCTAATTTTTTCACAGTTTCTGGGCAAACATTAACCTCAGAATTCCTGGTATCGATAGTTTGCATTTTTTCGGAAAAGGGCTTCAAAAGGTATTTTCTGATTTTGGAATACTTTTCGGTTGGATTTTTTCCTGAGACCAACTTATACCAATCCCAAATATTTCGTTCGTCCCCGCTACTTCATTCTTCCAATCATCGTTCGCGTTATTTAACTTTAAAAGAGAGAAAAATCTGGTTTGTTCCGTTGGTTAATCCTGACGGATTAGTATACAACCAAACAAAAGACGGGTTTTGGAGAAAGAATCGCCGCCCGATTGACGGAACTCATTTCGGTGTC
>JADFXM010000107.1 GCA_015233565.1 Candidatus Rifleibacteriota bacterium | reverse complement strand
ACTTTGAAAGCTATGTTGGGTGCAAATGTAATAATGGGAGAAACT
The DNA here is from genome assembly GCA_015233565.1 of Candidatus Rifleibacteriota bacterium. Classification (GTDB taxonomy): domain Bacteria; phylum Muiribacteriota; class Ozemobacteria; order Ozemobacterales; family Ozemobacteraceae; genus JADFXM01. Next base: position 12,482 of record JADFXM010000107.1, on the reverse strand, counting down.
CTCCGAGGCCACTGGGAAGGGAATAAATTTTCAGAGTACCCGGAAAGTTCCTCGGATCAACAAGCTGTTCGTCAGAAAGGATCAGAAAGTCTTCCATCTATGGCCCAGAAGTGGGGGAGCGAATTCCCCAAGGAATTTAAAAGCTATAATTATCCCAAAGAATTGAATCAAGACGATGACGACCCGCTTGTTTACTGTGACAATGGCGAAAAAATTAAACAGGACGATGTGAAGGATGTTGCCCTTAAAACAGGAGTTCTTGTCCGTGATGGTGGCCACTTTGAAGCAGTTTTTCCAAAAGATGTTGACGCAAAGAATTTTTGCTGGGAGGCGCAGGACCTACTTGCCCGCAAACTATCCGGATTAATTTTCGAAACTCGCCTAAAAGAATTGAAACCTCAGGAAAAGGACGGGAAAACGATTTTTGTTAGACAGAATGAGAATCTATTAGTATCAGAAAATGTCAGTATCCAACCTTTTGACCTTCCTCAGTTTGAAGATTGTCAGGCTTCAGGAATCGAACCGGCAATTGAAAAATGCTCGCACTAAGGGATACTGATTGGTTTGGGGGTTTCAGAAAAGAATAAGAGTGCCGATTCTTTTTACAACGGTTCTACCAAGGATATTCTTGGTTATTTGAGAAAACCTGTACTAGCTGAGCTTGGATATCCTGAAAATCAGATTGAAAACGTTTTCCCCGAAGATTTTCAGACTTTGGCAAAAAATGACTTTGGCTACATGGCGGTAATTCACGCTGATGGAAATGACCTTGGGGCTCGTTTAAGGAAAATAGTTGGGGAAAGTGACCATAATACGAATAAATCAGTGGACATTGACAAAAAAGATTTTTTTGCCGAATGGGTTCGACGGGAAACTGTTTTTCGTTCGATTCGGGCAGGTGTCAGAAAAGCTTTTGTAAAAAGTCTTGGTACTGTCTTTTCGAACTCCATTAAAAGGGAAAAACTCGAATTTCAACCGTTGATGCTGGGTGGGGATGATCTTCTGATGGTTTGCGGGGCTTCAAAAGCTCTTCCATTCATTAGGGAATTTGCCCGATTGGTTAAAGAACAAACAAAAATTAAGGAACCTGCTGCAAATAAGATAGAAAATTCTAACGAGGAAATGCCATTGACTATTGGCGCCGGAATGGCGATCGTAAAAGAAAATTTCCCCTTTTTCCGAGCACATGAACTTGCTGAAGAGCTCAGTGCAAGCTCGAAATACCTGAAAGCCAATCCTGATTTTAAGGGTGAGAGTTTTGTTGACTGGCAGATTGTCACTGAATCCTGGTATGACAAACTGGCTTCTACACGAAGAAAACAAGCTGTTATTTCCAGTAGTTCAGAAAAACTCATCCTTTCAGGAAAACCTTATATCATTGAGGGTGAAAATAGTGACACCAAAAAAGAAGGGACGGGTTTTTCCCTGAGAAAATTTCTGGAAGATACTGGACAATTGCCAAAATCGATAAATGCGAAAATTGAAATAGCCAGAAGTCAGTTGAAGCGTTTGACCAGCAGGTTACCGGAGGGACGATTTGCAGGTGAATTCGCCGCTGCCTCTCTTCCCCAAAAATGGAAAGATTCCCTTTCCAAATCCGGGTATCTTAAAAAAGAGAGTCCTTGGGAAGAAATAACCGGAAACTTTCTGACCCGCATTCTGGATTTGGCCGAAGTTGTGGAATTAAGAGATTTGGGTAATAACAGAGACGGAAAAGAGGAAAAAAATGGCTGAATTTGAAATTTCTTTTGAAGTGGAACTTCTGGAAGATCTTCATTCCGGAAGTGGTATCGGAAAACTTGGTTTGATAGATGATCTTCATGCACGCGACTCACGTGGAAATCCTGTTGTTTGGAACTCCACAATTGCGGGATTGCTTAGAGAGAGGGCTGAAGAACTGAGATTTCTGGAAACATCTATTTTTTCAGGAAAAGAACAAACTGGCTCGAAAAACTGTCTTGGGGCTTTCGAAGAAAGACTTGTACGACTTTGGGGAAAGGAGGGAAGTGGCGGTAGATCAAGCCTGATATGCAGAAGTCTGCACTTTTTGTCCGAATTGCGTGATCTTCCTCTTCAGGAATTCCCTGTGTTCCATGAAATTGTGAGCACTTCCCGAGAAGTGCATTCTCGGCGTCCGATGGAACAATCTCTAAGGATCATCGAGGTCGCTTCGGCTGGGTTGAAAGCTAAGGGGTTGCTGCGCTTTGAAGGGGATGAAAAAGACAAGGAATTTATTATTCTCTGTTTGAAAAGATTGACAAATATCGGCGGGGGAAAAAGTAGAGGTCTTGGCCAAATTGCTGTTCGAAACATTAAGGATTCCCTTCTATCAGGACGATCAACGCAGGAAAAGACGAAGGTTAATTCCAAGCGCCTTCGATTTGTCCTTAAGACACTTGAACCGGTGTGTATTCCTGACTCCTCTTATGCCGGAAATCTTATTGAAACAAAGACTTTTATTCCGGGACAGGTCATCAGAGGTGCTTTATTGACAGCTTTGAACTCATTTGATGAAAAACTTGCCAATGAGTTGGCCAGGACTGAAGCAGTTCACTTTTTGAACGGGTATTTTGTCCCTCCGCGTTTTGTAGGTGATGATGAAGTGTTGCGGAATTTTGAGGTATTTCCCATTCCACTTTCCGCGATGTCAAAGAAAGCAACAAAAAATCCGGGGAACATTCCTTCGAACATCCCTTGGTGGGCTGCACTTGATGCTCAAAAACCGGAATGGGTTTCCGACAAAAATGGCCCAGAATGTGACTTTTTGCTTGAAAAACCACCTTCCGGTGGAAATTTTAAGCGAATTAAATCGGAAGATAGTATTGTTTTTTCAAAAAATGTGTTTTATAGATCACGTCCGGTTTTATTAACAACTTTACGGAACCAGGTACCAGTAAAGAGAATGGGATACCATTTGGACTCCAGGTGTCCAACAGAAAATCCAGGGAACAAATCTGGGACCGAAGAGACGATTGGTTCATTGGTAGATAAGAATTCCAGCTTCGAAACTGGTTTTAAAGAATTTGATAATAAGGGTGAGCTTTTTTCTGTTTCATCCATGAATGAAGAACAATATTTTGTTTTTGACGTGGTTTTTTCAGATTCTGAAACCGCAGGAAATTTTATAAATGGCGCAGATCGCTGGCTTAGTGGACCATCTGAAACCCGTTCCTGGTTGAGATTAGGGAGAGGTGGCAGACCAGCATGTATTGAAAAATGGGTTGAATTGTCTGAAAAAAATTTAGACAACAGTAAATTTTCCAAAACACCTGAAGAGGTGGCTCGGATTGTGCTGACCCTTACGAGCGATCTTATTGCTCGTGCGGAAGATCTAGGTTTCATGACTTCGCTTGATTTCGGAACACTTTGCCGGCTTGCCGGGTGCGATTACTTTTCAGGCTCTGTTGAAATTTCAAACTCGGTGAGTGAACCTGTGATCATACATGGTTTTAACACTGCTGCAGGTGCCAGACGGGCTGCGGTGGCAGGAATTCGCCGCGGTTCGGCGTTTTCCATCACCAGTAAAGAAAAAGAAAAGTTGGCTGACCTGTTTTTGAAGCTAGATCAACTGCAGAAGAGCGGGAAGGGTCTTGGAGAAAGACAGGAGGAAGGTTATGGGAGATTTGTACTGAACCATAAATTTCATAATTTTCAGAAAGTGGAAAATTCTGTCGACCATTCAGATCAGGTTGTACAAAGTAACCTGCCCAATGAAGCTGTACTGAAAAAAGTTCTAGAATATGTAAAAACACCTAACTTTGAGAAATTATATTCCCCATCCAAGGAAAAATTGCCTTCAAGAAGCCAATGGCAGGCCTTCAGGCATGGAATGGAAGCTGCGAAGGAAATGGCAGATATTGAAAAGATTTTTGAAAAACTCATGAAATCTTCAGATCATATTGGCGGAAAACCCTGGAAAGAAAAACCGCTTTTCAATAAACCTCTTATCACAGCATTGAGCGAAAAACGAACGAATGTGGGTGACTTTGTTCAACAAAGATTGTTTTTTATTCATTTGGCCCGTTGGATAGCTATCCAGATCGATAACATGGGAAATAAACATGCTGAGGAGGCCGTTGATGGACGGAATTGAAAATAGTTTGTACAAAACTCTTATATTCGGGAAATTTGTCCAGCTTTCTGCACTTTCGGTTGGTGGCTCAAATTTTACTTCAGATGCTGACGATCCATGTTTTCGTGATGGGAAAAACAGATTGACAATTCCGGGTACCACTTTGGCTGGTGCCTTAGTTGAAACTCTGATGCGGCTTTATCCAAAATTTGGTAAAACCAACGAACTCGGTGAGACCCAAGGAAATTTTATTTCAAGCAAGAATAGAGAAGGGATGAACCAAAAAAAGTGGGGAATCCGGGAAAATGAGGAACTCCTTAAATCAGCTATCAGCTTCAGAAATATGCACCTACCAAATGGGCAGCAGACTGAATGGCGGCAGGGTGTTGGAATCAGACAGGCTACCGGTGGAACAGCTAAGAATAAGCGAGCTCTGTTCGATCTCGAGGTTGTACCTTCAGGAGCAAAGTGGGATTTCTTTTTGGAAATCGATACAAACAAAAAATATGGTCCGGAAGCGGAAAGTTTTGTGATAATGGCTTTAGATGATTGGAGAAAAGGGAGAATCTTTCTTGGAAGAAATCCAGCCAGAGGTACCGGTTGGGTAAATGTTGAGGAAATTAAAATGCTTCGACTTCCTTCCGCGGAAAATATTATTAAAACCTGGCCTGATAATTCTCGAAGCGAGAGTGAAATACTGGAAGACCTCAAAGGAAAAGGAGCTAAGGAAACAAATTTTTCTGACAAAAGTGCTCAGGAAAAGATGGTCCTGGAAGCGGACCATTGCCTTAGGGCTAAAGGCTGGACCCGTAATTCGTGGTGCTATTTGACATTGGATGTTGGCCTGGAAATAGGTTTTAAGCAGAATGAATATGGTTTGAATCCTCTGCAGGTAGGAGGACATGCTGCTCTGGATATGATTTCCGAAATCCCAAATCTACTTTCCCCGCCATCTTTTTTTGGTTCTTCAGAAGTTGAGGAGAGAAAATGGGATGAGAATCCCGATTTGGACAAGCCGTTTACGCTTTCGCGATTAGATTCTAAGAAAAAACTGATGCCGATCGTTCCAGGAAGTAGCATTCGTGGTGCTTTCAGGCATACCACAAGCCGATTCGAACGTATGAAAAACAAAAGAGATGGTACATTGCAGTTTGACTCCACTAAAGATGCAGATAGATGCAAAAGTTGGGGTGTAGTTGACCCGAATGTTAAATCTGATTTTCTTGAAAAAGCCGTCCAAAGTTGTTTTGAAAATATGCCCGAAGAGAAAAGACCCAAGATCATTCGTGAAAGAGATTTGAGGGAAAACTGCGAAAACATAGAATTTGACCGAGTGGTTCAGACATTTGGATTTGAGAAATTAACTTCCAGAATTCTTTTTTGTGATGCCGGGACTTCGGAAGAAAGTTCTTTCTTAATGGTAAAGCAGGAACAACACGCTGAAGACGAGTTTACCTGCGGTGTTTACGGTTCCGGAAAATTCAATTCCAATATTCTGATTAAGGGGAAAATGAATTTTCAGATTTTAGTCGAGGCTCCGAATTTTGATGAGTTAAAAGAGACTATTTCTTTAATTACACCTTCGTTTGAACTTGCGGAATTGGGTTTTCTGCCGATTGGCGGTGGCAAATTGAAAGGCTGCGGGTGGCTTCCCTGGAAGTTTGATAAAATTCATCTTGAAAAAGAGAATGGTAGGGAATTAATCTGCCCGGAGAATGAAAAGAAAGAAAATATTTCACTTCGGCTGAAAAAAATCATCAGTACTATGCCTCCAAAAGGAGCTTGAATCATGAACACTAAGAACAAATACGAAAAAAAATGTAATTTGTTTACGGGGGAATTTAATGGGACATTGGAAGACTTGTGCAAGAAAATCTTTGAAATTCCTAACTTGCATCTTTTCTGGTGTGAGCCTGAAAATCAAGCCAAACGAATTGAAGGATTTTACGGTTTGTACGAATTTCCAGTGGAAACCCTTTCAGAGAAAGTAAAATTGCAGGAGGCAAAATTCTTTTTCAATCCGGGTCTTGTGTATCTTTTGAAAAAAGGTCCCAAAACAACTTGCGCGCTTTGGCATGAAATGCCGGAATCGGATAATAAAGACAGTGAAAAATGTACAACTCTTTTAAAGAAACTTCTTTTTGGGACAGAAGAAGCAAAAGGAAAAGAATCAAAATTGCTATGTCATGACCAGGAATTCCTTCTAAGAAAGAGTAAAAACAGTGTAATTTCCAGGGGCCTTGGAGAATCAAATATCAGTAAGAAAAAAGTTACAGCTTTCAGATATTTCGAGAATGGGAACTTACGTTGGTGGAGGTTAATCTAGTATGGCCAAAGAATCTGTACCATATCATTTTGTGCCGGTTGATCCTAAACTTACTATTCTTGACACACCTGTCTTTCATGACATTCAGACAGATGGCCCCGATTCCTGGAGCGGAGAAATAGATTGTACAATGACTGCTCTAACGCCGTTAATCTGTGGCCATTTTCAATATTCTTTTAAAGAATTGCCGAAGGAGGTTAAGAATTCCTTAAAGAAACAGCTTCAAATTACTTTTGAAGATGAAAAGAAGGTTCTTGAGCCGCTAATGTTGCCATCGGAAAATAACCCTCATGAACCCGGACGAGTTGTTATTCCGGGCTCCTCCATCAAGGGAATGATCCGAAATTCTCTTCAGGCACTGCTTTCTGCACCCATGGAAAGAGTGAACGAAAGAAGATTTACCTTTCGACCAAATTTAAAAGACAGCGTGAATATGCGACCCGCGGTGGTAAGCGGTGTTACTAAACTTTCTGACGGTACAGCGGATATTTCGATCACTCAGGGAAGCGATATCAATGAATTGATATTTATTTCACCTGAGTCCTATCCGGTTTTTGAAAATTGGCTAAAAACAGCACTTCTTGTTCCAAAAGATTTTTCTTTTAAGCATACTGAAAACATTCCTTTAAACAAAATTCCCCCAGTAACCACGATTCCAAGTGGAAGTCGGATCAACGACGTAAGAATAGAAAAACAGTTTTTTCAAAATGGCGGCAGAAAGAACAAACTGGTTTTAGGAGATGATTGGCGATTATCTCAGGATTATTGTCTAGCACGATACCATGGTGGTTTAACGGGGGATGGAACTCTGGCTTCATTTTTTAAACTCCAACAGGATCGAAAATTCAATTCAAAGGCAATGAGAGTAAATCCAAATACATTAGGTTACAGGTGGGTTTTATTTCCTTGTAAGAGCACTTCATTTCCTATCTCAAGCAAAAAAGCGTTATGGCAAGAGTTTCAGGAAACCCTGAAGATTTTAAAATGCGAGGAATTTGGTCATCTGAAAGATCACCCTCTTCTGGAAAAATCGCAGATTGATGAAGTCGAAAACAGGTTAAATGAGTTTATTGATTCGTTTCCTCGGGTGGGTGATTTTCTTCTTCTGGAAAGAGATCCAAAAACAGGATTATTAATCGGAATTGGCCATCATTTTCGTTTTCGAAGAAAATATCGCGATAGCATCCACAAAACACCTGATTGCCAAAATAATGTTTTTCCTCGAAAGATTCTATCGACTTTTCCCGAGGAGCAACAAATTAACAAAAATATTCCTTCAGCTCCTGACCAGCTTACCTGTGCCAGGAATTTATTTGGTTATGTCTCTGAAAAGGAGAAATATTCCCCAAAAGAGCCGACGAGCTATGGAATTGGCTCAAAAGATTTTACCCAACTTGCCGGGAGAATCAGCGTGAATTTTGCGGTTGAAGAAATTTTTAATGAACGGAGCAGATTCATTTCTTCCGAAACCGATGGTTTTGTGCCGCTCAGACCGTTAGGATCCCCAAAAGCTTCTGCTGTTGAGCATTACCTTTCTCAGGAAAAATTACCTTTACGCGCTGACAAAGGAATTTTATGCACTTATGGAGATTCGCCGGATGATTCTTCTGCTGGAGAACTTCGCGGCCGGAAGTTTTTTCTTCATCAGCCAAAAGCAGCTTCAGAAGAAGATTGCTACAATCTCCTAAAAGTGAGCAAAAAGGAAAGTAACGATGAAATAAAGAAACACCAGGATGAAATAGATCAATTGCATAAAAAGCAGGCAGGACTCGCCCGTTATATTTCAAAACCTGGTACAACTTTCAGATTCAAACTAAAATTTCGAGATCTTCGTGGCTGGGAATTAGGTGCTTTAATTTTTTCGCTTTTTCCGAATGAAGTTTTACTTAGCTCTCTTATCAAGAATATGAATATTTCATTGGAAAACCAAGCTCCGGGTCTCAATAAATGGCATGAGTTAATTGCAAATAAATTCCATGCAGATGCAGATACAGATACAGATACAGATACAAACCCAAACCCAAACCCAAACCCTGACCCTGACCCTTCAAAAAGAAAACCTCTTTTTGCCCATAAAATCGGACATGGTCGCTCACTGGGCCTTGGAAGCATCAGTATTATTCCTGAAAAAATTAAACGTCTAGCCTTTGATAAAGACTGTATTCCTAGTTTGCAGGAAATTTTGGAAGAGGCGAAAAAAGCATTACATGACGACCGGAATCGAGCGCTGGATTGTATGCCCAATTTGCCGGAAATTCTGAAAAAAGATTTTGAAGCAGTTATCATGAAAGCATTTGCCGACAAGCTCGATAAATCGCTGGGGTTAGAAAAAGTTAACTGGGTTGAAAAAATTCTTCTGCCATGGCTTCAGGTACATCGGTATGCTGGCCGCTCAAGATTTGATTATCCTTCTAAGAAGATAACAAGGCGGGTCCATGGAAATCAGGTTCAGGAATACCATATTTACAGCTATCACACTGACCTGCGTGCTTCACATTCAGAACGACGTAAGCAGGAAAAAAGAAATGAAAATGGTATTGAATTTGGAATGAAAGAACTGAATGATCTGGATAAATCAGAAAACTAGGAAATTTTTCTGAATAAAATTGACTCTGGTCTCTTTTAAGACACAGAGTCAGTTTTTTTTTAGGCTTTATACCTGTCAACAAGTAACTTTTCAACTTGAGTTAACTTATTTTCAACCCTGGTTGAAAATCTGAAAAGCCTCAACTGACCTTGGTTCACGAAGAAATTCTGTAGCAATGACCTCATGTGATCATAGTAGACAGTTTTAGAATTGATCACCAAAGCATTTTCACAGACTTCGAGAGATCGCATTGGTAAATTTTCCGAAGTTTTTATCCGAATCTGAGAGGGAATTCTCTTTCTGGTGTGACCCAAAAAACCTTGTTTAGCGCGTTAATTCAGCGCTTTCATATTTTTCTTGATCGCTGGTATCAATTTTGCAATTACGAAATTGAAAGCAAATTGCTAAGCCCGAAACAGGATTCTTTTTGAATCGCTTTAGTCCTTTAATTTATCGCAGAAGTTTTTTCCAGGCTAAATAGATTGTCGAAAAATGCCCTAAACATGGTTTTTCTTGGACCCCTCCTAATTATGAGCTCAGTATTTATGCTTGTTTCACTAAACTGTTTTTCTAGTACAATTAGCGTTTTGACATTATTAAAAGGCTTCTAACGGAACTGTTGGAAAACCCCAAAAAACTGCTTTTCGATGTACAAGCGAGATTTTCTCTCTTTGCTTTGGCACGCCTCATTAACAGCATTTATTTCGGATTCATGTACAAATGAGGTTTCCAGATTAAAAATGGAGGAAAATTCTATGTTAACGATCGTTCAGGCTTTTCTTGAATATTTTCATTCGTCTCGGAGTGGGGAAAAAGAGATTCAGAAAAAACATACGGCTTATTGGCAAAGTGTTGGAACGCTTATCTCCAAAGTCCTAAATAAGACCAGGTTTGCCCAATTTCGAGAATTTAGGAACGATTATTCAGGAAGTATACTTGCTGACATGTTTGAATTCCTTTCAATCCAGCGTTGGGAAAAATTTCTTCAGGGTTTGGAGAGCGGTCTTTTTACTGAAAATGGCATTCAAGCCTACCTGGCAAAAACTATTGAAACGATGGCTGGGAAATATCTCAGAGTAATCCAGGGAAACAAGTATTCAAATGTAAGTAACAGAATCTTACGGAATCTTGAAAAGCTTGTTCAATCGCAATTGTTGAAAAAAGAGGGACAATATTTCTTTTTGAATTCGGGAATAACGACTGAAGACACCATGAGCGGCTTCCGGAGAGAATTACTACAATTTTTTCTTAAGAACCCTAAGAAGAATTACACTGTTGCTGATTTAGCCCAATATATTATTCAAAAAGAAGGTGGGAGTCAGCAAATTTTATTTTTTGAGGACTGCGCGGAAGTGGAAAATGGTGATTTGTCAATAAACCAAGGTGAATTCCAAGACTACGGTTTACACGAATATTTCTTGGCTGAAAAGTTAGAAGCTGCAAAAAAGGAATTTACCTTACAACAGAAGGCCGATGAAACAGCTATTCTGGTAATTCTTCTGTTATGCTCAAAGTCTCCGGAATATATGCGACTGCTGAATGTACCATTTTCATGTATTGATTTAATGTCCAACTGCCGTGATAATTTTGAAAAAATCCGTCAGCTTCTTTCGATTAGCAAGGGAACCGTAAGTAACCGGATTTGCCGTTTGCGCTGTTTTTTGTACAACTCCCTTGATATGACTAAAAGTGTTGACAAAAATACCGAAAATCAATTGGGAAAAAGAATCAATTTTCCGCCAAAAAGTGGAAGATTTCTAGGCGATTTTCTCGAATTTCTTGTCAAAGAATATTGCAGGAGCGAGAACCCCGCCTTTCGGAAAATTCAAAATGCAATTATAAAACCAATCAATACAGGACTTTTCATCAATCCAAATGAATCAATTGTTCGATCCGGTCTCACTTGTGGAGCACTCGCCTAAAATTTACATGAGGCTAAATCATTTCAAACCCCAATTCAACAAGGAACTCATGTAACAATTTTGAAAATTTGCGCGGAGCAGGTTTGAAATGGTTTCAATCCTCAGTCCAGTGAGGAACTCATGTAACGCTACTCAGGGTGTTGGTTTTGTCCTGTATCAGAACGTTTCAATCCTCAGTCCAGTGAGGAACTCATGTAACTGAGTCTTATTAAAGACGAAATAAAACACATAAAAGTTTCAATCCTCAGTCCAGTGAGGAACTCATGTAACGCCACTACTTGGAACAATTTTCAGAAAGCGGAAGAAGTTTCAATCCTCAGTCCAGTGAGGAACTCATGTAACGGATTTTGCATATGATTGTGCTAATCTTGCAGTACGTTTCAATCCTCAGTCCAGTGAGGAACTCATGTAACGAAAATGGAGAAAAGACAGTGTTTGGTGAAAGCTGTTTCAATCCTCAGTCCAGTGAGGAACTCATGTAACTTATCGTCTTCATGATCTTCGTCGCGCCTTTGATGACGTTTCAATCCTCAGTCCAGTGAGGAACTCATGTAACAGCACCCTCCTGAAAGCCGCACCCTGAGCAGGCTAAAAATGGCATTTTGGAAAACCTACCCTTTACCGGTACGCCCTTCAATTTAAAAATAAATCATTTTTTGGTTTCTGTCAAGCAAAAAATCGCTTCATTCCTTTGTCTCCGGTCTGTGGAAAACCTCCATGAAAAAACGCGGGTTTTCAGTGGACGAGGAGGTTTTCCGGAAAATTTCCCAAGAATTGTCTTCAACAGCGGATAAAATTTCCCTTAAAGTTAATATTCTATTTTCCCGAACTTCAGATTACGATTCCATCGTTCTTTTCGGCCTGGTACAGAGTTAAAAAAGTAAACAATAATTTTGCATTTGAATTCAATAATAAAAGGTAGCCGAAGAAAATTCTTTCATTCCGCAAGAAATAGTTTGCTTTTTAACTGATCAATGCCTTCATTGGCCCAGAAGTGGGGAAGCGAATTTCCCAAAGAATTAAAAGACTTTAAGTATCCGTCACTTCATTTCCTTACCACGCCAAAGGGAGTATTCCTTATTTCAGGATTCAAATCGTTTTTTGAAATTTAAATTGCGAACCCTTTGTTAAAGGGAGGTTAAATGTCCATAGCTGGAACCGCAAAAAGACTTGCTTTCCTGGAGTTTTGCTTTTGCTTAATGTTTCGTTTATAATCAATGTTAAGCGAGCATCGATTGTTAATTTGTGGGGTTTCTTATGTCAGAACGCAGACTTGTCAGTTTCGACTGGGCTATAAAAACGTGATAGGAATTTGCTTTTTAGCGTGGCCATCATAGCATATTCATTTTTATCTTTCAAGGCGTTTTCATCAAGGCGTTTTCAAAGCGTTTTTCAAGGCGTTTTCAAAGCGTTTTTTTCGCATTTTTTGAAATTTTTTTTGATTTTTAGGAGCGACGAATTTTTTTTCTTTTTTTATTCAAAAGATTGCGGAGAATTTCAAAAGATTGCGGAGAATTCGTCGCTTTTCATGACAAATTTGAGAAATACCAAGAAAAAGACAAAAGGCTCATATAC
>JADFXM010000106.1 GCA_015233565.1 Candidatus Rifleibacteriota bacterium | reverse complement strand
CCTTGTTCAAAGCAGGTTTTCCAAGAGAAACGGTGAAACACCTGTTCAATTTTATTTCCAGTGTAATGGCTTTGCCAATGCCATTGGAACGCGAAGTTGTAAATGAAATTAAAAAAGCGTCGGAGGTAGACAAAATGGATTATTGCTCATTGATCGAACAAGACGGGATTGAGAAGGGCATTGAGAAAGGCATTGAGAAGGGTATGTTGATAGGAATAAGAGGCATGTTGAAATTGAAATTTGGATTTGAAGGGCTTGGCTTAGTTGAGGAAATTGACAAAATCAATAATGTAGCTATTCTCGAAAGAATCGTTGATACAATCGAATCTTCAACCTCACTAGAAGAAGTCCGAAACGTTTACAAAAACATGTTTTCCAATCAACCGGGAACCGGCAAGAAATGAATTAGGCGTCGTCCAGTAATAACATGATCATTTCAAAGGTCCATGTTTTCTTCGACAACCCTTTATTTCCATACGACGCCTTAGATTGTTTTGTGAGGACCCTGATTTTTCAAGAATGATGAATGTTTATCGGATGAAAAATTTTCATACCCATAATTTGTTTTCAGATCTACTGGAACTAAGGTTTTACTAAATAACAAATTTTGGAAATCAGCGCCCAGACGAGTTAAAATCTCCATTCGAAAAATGGTTGTACATAATGAAATTTTGGGAAAATTATGGGACTTCAGAGGTTTTTTTACCGGGAAATCTGAAAAAACCTTCTATCTATGAAACTTTCTCGCGAAAAAAAACTTGTAGAAGCAAAAAAAGCAGATACTCAAGTATCAAAGATCCGAAGAACTGACATCCATTACAAATATGCGCAAATGGGCGGTAGCCTTCTGCGTTGACAAGTGAGTCACTTTTGAGGAAGTTTTCAAAAATTAAATTCTGGGTAAATAAAGCGATGTTTTTTCAGCCGAATTGATCCCTTTTCCCGAAAAATTCAAAAAAATATTGTTAACTCTTTAGTCACATTGCCGGAAGGCGCTTTCGAATAAAGAGAATTGCTTGTTCACCGGTTTCGAACCCCGAGAGGGCTTCCCCGATTTCAGCGAGTCCTTTAAAATCAATTTGGTCTAGCATTTGACCCGCTTCGGACAAATAATCAGGAAACCGGATTCGAATAAAACCGTTTAAGGTTTTTATCATAGCTTCACGACCGGTATTTAGCCCCTGATTTAGCCCCTGGTTTAGCCCCTGGTTGAGGCCCTGAGTGAGGCCATCTTCTTTCCCTTTGTCATAGCCCTTTTGGGTCCATTGGTTCATGCGCATTTTGTACGGTTCCTCCTTTGCAAAATCGTTTTCAACAATCTTCTGAAATTCCTGTTGTTCTTCAGGGTTAAGAGCAAGATATGAATCGACAAAATCCCCCAAAAGCAGTCGACGGTCCTCGTCAATTGGAAGTTTTACGATTGTTCTCAGGCATTCCAGTTTAACTTTTGGGCGATCCTTGGGATCTATTCCCATCTCAGCCATCAGTGCAGCGGCAAGAGGATTGGGATTTCTGAGAAAATCTCGCCAGTTTAGGGTTTTTAATTCGATTTTAAGATATCGAAAATCCAGAAATTTTCCAAACGGAAAAGAAATTTCAAAAGTATTTTTTTTCGGCTCCGACTTCTTTGGATAGGTGAAGAGTGCAACTGGAATTATTGGACAACGGTATTTATCATACAATCGGCAATAAAGCCAGAACATTCGTTCGGAAAAATCCCCACGATATCGCGCTGATTGAATTTCAGTGTGAATGAACACATACACCTCATTGTCTGAGAGGCGTACTTTTGCTAGCAAATCAACAATTTTACCTCGGCGTTTCTTGGCGTCACGAAATTGTTCCTTGTCTTCAAAATGAATCTCGGAAAAGTCCAATCCATTTGCAATTTCCGGAAAGAACAATTCGATGAACTCACGAAAAAAAGCTGTCAGAAGTTCTTTGTAGTTCTGATCGTGCCTCATCCTGGGTTTCTTTGTCTTTTCTTTCATGATATTTGATTATAACACCGACCGAAAAAAATCAAAAGAGGAAAAGGAAATTCACAGCGATTCTTGGTGAGTTTTCTCGCATAATATAGTTATTACTGATTTTTATTTACGAAACTTATCCGGATAAATCAATTTTTTGAGCACTGCTCAAAATGGTTCTCAAAAACAACCGCAGCAACTCACCAAGAATCTCGACTGGCTGAGTTTTCGAACAATGTCTACCAAACCCAATCGGCGAGTTTTTTGTATTTATCCGCGAAGGGGCCGCCGCTTTGAAGCTGTGAAAGTCTTCCTTTGGGCTTGGGAACAAATTTAATAGCCTCCCAAACTCACCATATAAAACCGGGTAAATTAGCTTTCGATGCCATTTCTGAGATTGAAACCACCCTTGGGAAGACTCTTCAACGAGGGTGACAGACCCGGAAGCCGATGTTGTTGTTCCGGTTGTTCGGGTTATTGTTGTCATGGCGCGGAACGCAAATATTCGCCGTAGATGTCTTGTCTACAAGCCAGCCACGTGCAAGCACTCCAATCTTCTTATATCGCTGGAAAACGTGGTTATGGAAGATGGAAAACGTAAAAACAAAAAATACCTTCGATTTATAACAGCGCTTAGAAGCATTCTCACCCGCCTTAGGCTACCGCCAAAAGCTACCTCTCCCAAAGAGAGAGGCGGGAAGGCAAGGGTGAAATGATCATTATTTGGTTCTCACTAGGCGGAAGCCCACATCGAGCCCGCGAAGGCCCGGGTCGTTCCTGCCATGAATGCCTGAACGGCAGAGGAAGGCGGAGAAGTCCCAGCCGCCACCCCGGTAGACACGGTTAGAGCCCGCCACTAAGCCTTTTGGGTCTGTACTGGGAGAAGTTGAATAGCCACCATACCAGTCCCAACACCATTCCCAAACGTTACCTGACATATCATATAAATTCCAGGCGTTGGGCAGTTTTGCACCAACCTCGTGTATGGTATTATTTGAATTACCATTATACCAGCAATAATCACCATTCATTGTGTCACCCCAGTAATATGCTTTTGTTGTGCCTGCTCTGCAAGCGTATTCCCATTCAGATTCGGTAGGCAAACGATAACCGTTGGTACCCCAATTTGATGTAACAGATGTTCCACTACTTATGGTATAAACATTAATCAACCCTTGATTCGCGCTTAATTGATTGCAAAATGCCACGCAATCATACCAACTTACCCGTTCAACGGGAAGCTTTGTTGAGCTTGAAAAAAATGACGGATTTACCCCCGTTATTTGCTTGTATTGTTCCTGCGTAACTAAATATTTTCCCATGTAAAAAGCTTTCGAGATCGTTACATTGTGCTGGACTTCATCTAAACCACGGTATGGCTCGTTGTCAGGGCTTCCCATTACAAACGACCCGGCGGGTATTTCCACAAAGTCCATCTTTACCCCGCCGCCAAGATCGATTTGGGTTGTGCCGGGAGAAACCGCGTTGGGTGTCGCTGAAACTTCGCTTGAAAGGTCAGATTCACCAC
Organism: Candidatus Rifleibacteriota bacterium; assembly: GCA_015233565.1. Taxonomy (GTDB): domain Bacteria; phylum Muiribacteriota; class Ozemobacteria; order Ozemobacterales; family Ozemobacteraceae; genus JADFXM01. The sequence goes on along the minus strand of JADFXM010000106.1, from coordinate 9,160 downwards.
TGGAATTTTCGGCTGTCACCGCAAAGTAATAAGTTGTACCATTTTTCATGTTTGTTACATCATATGGGCTTGCTTTTCCGGAAAATTTTCCTGAGCGCTTTGTCACTCCCGGGCTGGCGGAAAAATAAACATTATATGTAAGGCCTGTGACCACATCCCATGTTAAAGTAACTTTTCCGTCGCCATTGGTTGCCACGACGTTTGTTGGGGAAGCTATTACAGGGGTTGTTGGAAAATAATATTGACCAGACATTGTATTGTCGGGGTTGATTATCTGAAGTGACCAGGAGGCTGATGGAACAATACCAACATTTAGGGGAATGCTCAGTTGGGAATCGCTCACAAATGTTGCGTTCTTGATTTTATCGATTCCGAAATTTGGCTCTACTACTCTGACTGTTGCTCCTGACTTGAAGTTTGTTCCGGAAATTGTCAGTGTTTGGGTTGCATTCGGGGTTCGGGCGTCATTAACCACTAGCGGGTTAGGTGTTACAGACAAAATGGTCGGGTTGGTTATAGGCGAATTAACTGTGACATTGATGGGCGAAGTTTGTGTGTATTGGCCGGAAGAATTGTAAGCTACAGCGCTGATTTGATGGGAACCAGCCGAGGGTTTCAACCAAACACATGTGTACGGGGTTGAACAAATGCTGGTCAAAAGTTTTCCATCGGTATAAATATCGACCCTGCTTACTTGTCCAACCGTGTCTTGTGCCAGGGAAGTTATGAGTATGTCTTTTCCGTAAAGAAAGCTGGCACCGTTGGTTGGTTGCATTATGGAGACAGTGGGCGACGCATCAGAAATTACCTGTTTTTGCCATATCAATTGTTCCGGAATGAGGTCAATCGTGGGAAACTCATATTCCAAGTTTAAGAGACCCGTGATTCCGACTTCGGCTGCGACTTGGACATCTACACTTGTATAGAGAGCTACGGTTGGGGATACCTGAAATCGCAATTTGTCCCGCAGTGCGATTGTCGGGCCGGCGATCGAATATACTTTTGACAATAGTCGCGGGCCAACCCATACGTCGAAGTTACCGGTCAAATCGTGATCCGGTGGGATGAATGAAAAATTTGAACTCCAATTATGGATGAGTGTCCAACTTGCATTTGAATAGCTGGGACCGACAGCACCATGCTGAGTAGCCTTAATACCGGCTGAAAACTCTCCTGTTACATTGCCATCGACATTAACAACCCATTGATAGGTTATTGGGACTAGAATAGGAAGTGGAGGGGTTGTCGGAGTCCAGAAACAAAGCGTTGTGATTGGTATTTCAGTTGTTGCGAATTCTTTTTGGACAGTCAGCCCTCCTTCAGTTGTCAGGGTTATGCTTTCAGCTGTGTCCGCCTCAACTTCCAGTAAAAATTTATTCAACTTCCCTCCGCTAATATCCAAGTTGAAATAGTATGTCGGTTTGCAAGAATAGGAGGTATCCAAAGATACTCCTCCGTCCAGAGAAATCAAATCCTTGTAATTGATTCCTGCTGAAGTTCCAATTGAAGCAAGTTTCCTTGCACGTGAACTTGGTGATCGCATTCTCGAAGCTAAAAGAGAATTTTGCTCAGCTGTACCATAGAATTCTATGTGACATTCAGGAAAGGCTTCCTCTAAGGTGGCGCGGGTTGTTTGGACAACCAGAGTATTTGAAGCATCGCGGGAAACTGCTGCTACCTTGCATAAAACACCGCTTGACGCGGTATCAGTTATATCACCTACGAGTACTTGTCCAACCTTAAGCGATGCAATTGCTTGCGATGGGGATGCGAAAGTTACCACCCCGGAACTCACGGTCATTCCCGCAAGAGAATCTTCATCGATTGATAGCACGTTACTGGCAGTTTGAATCTGTATCGGTGGAATTCCAGAATTTACGAATGCGCTGACCAGATCATCGTATACAGTGTTGGACCCCTGAGGAAGATTGTTTAGAAGATTTTGGAGTTGTCCAACGAGGCCGTTTTTGATCTTTGGGTACAAATACGGAGTGTTTGCGAGGTGTTCAACCGCATAGGCAAGCAAATCCGCTGGTGCCCGACTATTGGTAGGGCTGATTTGAATAATGTTATTAAGATTGGAAATAAGATCTCCCGCGCCGCGAAAATCAGTGAATCCCTGCCATGAACCGCCGTTGATGCGAGCAATGCCCACGCAAGAACCAACCGGAACATTCGTGAAAACCACGGATGCTGAACCCGAAGCCGAAACTGAAACTGTCTGGCTCGTAATTATCAAAGGGTTTGAAGCATTTCCGATGTTCACAACATCGAGTTCAAACATAACCGTTGGTGTAACGTTTGCATTGGCAGTGATATTGGCAATCACACCAGCTTCCGAAGCAATGTTAGCGGCTAAATTCACCGAATTGGTTTTTTTCTCCAATGAATCGGGCAATACAACTTGAAAACGAACTGAAGTGGTATTTGCCGTCGGGGTCTGATTGCTTTGCAGATCAGCGCCACTTGGGTTATTACCAAATAGATTACAACCGGTAAAAGCAAGAACGCTGGCGATGCCTATTACCATGAGACAAAGTAGTATTTCGTTTCGAAGCTTTCTATTCACAGGTTTCCTCCCTATTAAATATTCAAAACTATTCCTCTACCCTCCAAGAATAAAAAAACAAAGACTAAAAATTGTATTAGATCTATTTTCCAGGTCAGTTCATGGCTTTTTATCTAATATTTTCAATTTTTAATATTTTAGCAGGCTATTTAATCTTTGAAGGTCAAATTTTAATTGTTTTAATTTGCTCTTCAAGCTTGACCAGTTCTGAAAGATTCAGCTTTCCATCTATCCAAATTTTTAAAGTACTCTCCAAATTCCATAATTTCGAAAAATAGTCGAATTCATTCACCGTCTTATCTTCTTTATAGGCGGCAACTAATTTTTTTTTTCGGGAACCAAATAATAGCCCCCACCTTGGGATCTGTTTCTTTTTCATTCTTAGAATTCCTGGGAAGTTCGATCGTTTTATGGATAAGTTTATCAGTAAGTCCTGGTTCCGATAGAAATCCATTAAATTCATATTCTACTGGATTTTGATTTCCCATATTTTTCCTCCGATTTTTTATTTGTGCGTTTTCACAATAAAACGAGCAAGACAACTTATTTTTGCCTTCTTGGCTCAAGCACCAGAATTTCTTTTTAAAGTTTTGCTCTTTAAATGCCGTTTAATAAATAATCTCATTATTGGTTCCTCGCAACGCGAATGCCGATATAATCACGGCGATCATCAAAGCAACCTCCATAATAACGAGCCGCAGACCTGCAAGCCCAACCGGGTAATCCAAACCAAGTTCCTCCCCTAAAGATTTTATAAGCACCTGTTTCGGGCCCCTTTGGGTCAATTTGTGGGGTGGAAGTGTAAGTTGCTAGAAAGTCATTGCACCATTCAAATACATTGCCACTCATGTCATATATTCCAAATGCGTTAGGTAGTTTTAAACCAACTTCATGTTGTTGATTACCAGAGTTATCAGAATTCCAACAATATGCCCCATCATTTGAAGAACCCCAGTAAAAGGCTGTTGTAGTGTTAGCGCGACAAGCAAGTTCCCATTCGGCTTCTGTTGGCAAGCGAAACCCACTGTTATTGAAGTCATATGTTGCGGATGCACCATTAATTGTATATACTTTTTCTATTCCATATTTTTCACTCAACTTATTACAAAACAAAATAGCATCTAACCAGCTTACAGTTTCAACAGGAAGCTTGTTGGTCCTTTGGTTTGATGATGGATTTGATCCCATAACTACCTGATATTGTTCCTGAGTTACTTCATATTTACCTATGTAGAACCCTTTTGAAATTGTTACCTGATGTTGTGGAATATCACGTTTCTCCCAATCCAATTGGGGCTCAGTTTCAGGGCATCCCATTAGGAAAGACCCGGCTGGTATCTGGACAAAATTCATTTTCACCCCGCTACCAAGGTCAATCTCGGTTAATGTTTCAGTCGCAAGATGTTCAATTACCAAAGCAGGACGATGCCCGGAATCGGTATTTTCTGAAGCGTATATTAAACCGTTGGTTCTGTTATTATTTGTAGGGACAAGTTTTACTCCATTATTCGTGTAGGTTCCGTTTTTCCAATTTTTGTACAAATCGGTAATGTCGACTTTATTCCACCCGCCGAAAGTCCATTGCCCAAAGTCTTTATAATAAACGCTGGTTGGGTTGTTGGATCTGGTTACACTACCTTCAGTCCAACTTTGGGTGATTCTATTAACCTGGAAATTAGGGTTGCTACCTTCTGCATAAGCTGGACAGTATAGATAAAGATATGCAGATAGGGTATCACTTGCAGAGGGGCCTTGCGAAATATTGAATTGGAAAAAATCGTAATAATAGTCCCCCCAACCACCCATGTAAAGAGTTTGGGTATCAGAGCATCCATCAGCGGCGTAAACGGTGCCGTAACATGTGTCTTGCCCATCAATCGGCCCAGGTTGAATTGTATAGCAATTTTCTGAGGTGGGTAAACCCACGCTAATTACCCAGGAGTATGAAGTTTGAGAACTTTCACTTTGCCAGTTGCCTGCGGAATCTCTTCCGATAACTGTGAGAGTGTGCGAACCACCGGTTAAATTGGACAGTGAAATTGGATTTGAAATAGCAATTTCTGCGCTCCAGGAGCCCCCATCCAATCTGAATTTATAGAAAGAGACATCGCTGCCGGAAACGCTAATAGAAGCAGCGTTTTGTGATGTTGGATTCCCTGGTGTATTAGTCAGTTGAGCTGTCGGTGGTGTGGTATCAATTGTCCAAGAATATATAGTCGGCTGAGTGTCTGATTGCCAGTTTCCTGCAGAGTCACGGCCGATGATTGAAATCTGGTGAATTCCATCTGCCAGATTTGTTAGATCAATTAAAGTTGAAGTTGTACAATCGCTACTCCATGAGCCGGAATCTAATTTATAACGGTAAAGTGTTACCCCATCCCCGCCTATAGAGAAACTCGAATTTGTTTGGTTGATGACACTTGCCGGTTTGGCAATTAAAGAAGCGTTTGGCGGAGTTGTGTCAACTACCCAACTGAAAGAAGTTCCGGAATTTTCACTTTGCCAGTTCCCAGCGGCATCACAACCTATCACCAGAATTGAATGCGAACCTTGAGCTAAAGCTGGAAGGCCAATTTTCTCGCTAACATTTTTTTCAGTGCTCCAGGAACCACTATCGATTTTATATTTATACTTGGTAACTCCATTCCCATTGACTGTAATATTTGCAACAGTCTGATTGGTTACCGAAGAAGGTGTATCAGAAAGACCTGCTATTGGGGGGGTTAAATCTATTTGCCATGAGTAATTTGTTGATGAGCTTTGGTTTTGCCAGTTGTTTGCGGAATCTTTTCCGATTACTGAAATTGTGTGTGACCCTTCAGCTAATGAAGTCAATGAAATAACTACACTTACTGATGCAGGGTTGCTCCATGATCCACTATCAATTTTATATTTGTAGTCAATGACACCATCGCCACCTATTGTGAAACTGGCAACGGTTTGATTTGTGGGATTATTGGGGAAAACTGTAAAAATGGCTGTATGAGTTTGAAAACTAATTGTCCATGAATAATTTGTTGATGAGTTTTGGTTTTGCCAGTTTCCAGCTAAATCCCTGCCTATTACTGAAATCGAATGAGCACCTTCTGACAAGCTAGTTAAGGAAATTGGGCTAGAAACCGATATTTCATTGCTCCAGGTTCCTGAGTCAAGCTTGTATTTGTAATAAGCAACATCCGTTCCAGAAACATTTATGTTCGCTGTAGTCTGATTGGTTGGATTGGGCGGAGTATTGCTTAATGCTGCCGTTGGTGGGGTTAAATCAATTTGCCAAGTGGCAACTGTTGCATCATTAATTGATTGCCAGTTGCCGGCAAAATCACGGCCGATTACAGCAAGTCTGTGATTTCCTTCGGCTAAGCTTGTCAAAGTTATTGGGGTAGCAGTTGCAACCTCAGATGTCAACGTACTGCTATCAAGAAAATATTTGTAGTAAGCGACATTTGTACCAGCTACTTGAATGGCTGCGCTGGTCGTATTAGTCAACACACTGGGAAGATTCGACAACTCAACTTTAGGTGCTGTAGTGTTAATTGTCCAGTTCATTGTAGTTGGAGCGGAATCGCTTTGCCAGTTACCTGCGCTATCGCGGCCGATTACACGAAGAATATGGGAACCCTGAGCAAGGCTAGAAACAACTATTCCGGTTGAAACGTTGCTTTCGGTTGTCCAGGCATTATCGTCAAGCTTGTACTTGTAAGCAACTACACCATCACCGCCAACTGTTATGTTGATTGCAATATTGTTTGTCAGTGCAGGAGGTGCGCCGCTTAAAATCACTACAGGTGAAGTTGTGTCGATAACCCACGTGAATTTCGTTGGGGAAGCATCTGATTGCCAATTTCCTGCCGTATCTCTCCCAACTGAATAAATATTATGTTCCCCTTCGTTAAGCCCTGAAAGACTAATTGGATTTGAAACGGGTGTTTCGGAACCCCATGTGCCCGAATCCAGTTTGTATTTGTACAACACAACATCGTCCCCGCCAACTTTGAAAGTTGCAGAAATCTGATTGCTTGGGGTCACCGGTGTTTGTACAAATACTGCAGTTGGGGGAACATCATCAATATCAAATTTCACCCCGTTACTCTCAATCGAGTTTACAGTAACAGTTATTAAACCAGAACTGGCGGCAATTGGAATTTTTATTTGAATAGAACTATCTGACCAGGAAATTATATCGCTTACGGAAGAACCATTAAACTTTACGATACTATCTCCTTTTGTATCGCCAAAAGCTATGCCAGTAATATTTACAACACTTCCTGATTTTCCAGCAGTTGGAGTAATATAGCTTACAACAACTGGTTTTGGCCGGACATAAATTGCAAGACTCCCATCACCACTTACATTTTTCGAATCAACAACCCGACATGAAATTGAATAATTACCACCCTTATCTGGTGCAATCCATGTTGCGTCTGATTCTTTTGGAGTGGTAACGGTTATTACAGGCGTTGTTCCGCTATTGCTAGAGCATGAAAATGTCAGCGAAGCGTCATCAGAGTCCACACCAACAGCTTTGAATGAATATGTTTGCCCTGGATCAACTGTTGTTGAACCGGTAATAGTGACTGTTGGAGGTTGATCTGTAATGGTCCCGCCAAGAGCAGCATTGATGGTATTTAAAAAGTTGATTCGTTTTCCGATATCCTTGTCGGTTACAATCGGGTCGGCATTTTGTTGGATTAGACTTCTAACCTGACCGGGTGTTAAACCTGGTTTGACTGAGAACACTGCAGCGGCTAACGCACTTACAAAAGGCGTTGACATGGAGGTTCCTGACATAAAAACATATGAAGAGTCACTGACTACACCACAGGAAAAAATTTGATCGCCAGGAGCAGCAATGTCTATGGGGGCACCATTAGTATTGTAGTTACTATAATATGCTCGACTATCGGTAACAGTTGTTGCTCCTACAGTAAAACAGTTTTCGTAATAAGCAGGAGAATAGTAGCTCGCGTCATCATTTTCATTTCCAGCAGCAACAACCACTAATTTTCCTTTCCTTACAGCCCCATCTATAGCGTTTTTTATCATGGGGTTAATGAACCCGGGAGAACCCAGGCTCAAATTTATTACTCTGACATTTGCAATATTAGAAGCATATTCTATGCCCAATGAAATATTGGCAATCGACCCGACAGCCCTACCATCAGGCTGTTTTTCCAGACACTTAATGGGGACAACTTTGACATTTGGGGCAGCACCGGCTATTCCCCTGGCATTATTTACGGAGGCTGCAATGATTCCAGAGACATGAGTGCCATGTCCATGTTCATCTTCAAAGTTTGTTGTATCCCCGTTATTTTTCTGTGTAAAATTATGTCCATTTGTTTTGTCCAGCACATCACGTAAATCTTCATGGGTACTTCTTGCACCCGTATCAACCACTGCGACTTCTACAGTCGTTGAGGGCAAATAATCCCAAGTTTGCGATGCTTGGATTTTACCTATTCCCCAGTTTGTTGCATAATCAGGGTCGTTTGGGACATTGCTGGCATAAAAAATTTGGTGCGCGGAGACATTGTAATTCGCGTTTGTTAGACGAGCATCGTTATCCAGCGCATTGACAGTATTAACCACAGCTGTGCCGCCTACAGCTTTTACTTTAAAGCTATAAGTTAATAAAGTTGGAAAGCTGCCTATTACGGTGCCTCCAATTTTTTGTTCTGTTTGGTGGATTTCGTCAATGGTTGGCTTCTCTTTAAAAGTTACCAGGACCTCATTTTCAAGAACAAAACTTCTGGTTTCTTCGCTGAGTACAACATTGGACTCGTCAAATGCGACATAAGTAGTTGCAGTGCCAATTGTTGAAGTATCAGAAGCTGGAAATGTTAATCCAAGAAAAGCATATAATACTTCGCTATAAATGTTCGGTGTTATATTCGTGTGGCTTGCAACAACTGTTTTCACTTTATCTGAAAGTCCATCCACGACTTTTTCGAAAGCCGACGAAGACGCGATTATCATTTCAATTACGTTTGCGGCTATATCTTCTGAATCATTCGCACCAACAAAAGAAAGGTAAATAGTGTTATCCTGAAAAGCTTTTAAATCGGAAGACCCATGAAATTCCGAATGACCGTTTTTTGTCCCACCAACTATTGAAACCTTGCCAACAGTTGTTTTGGCCGGAATTCCCTTGAAAGTTGCAGAGGCGCTGCCAGAAATGATTGGCGATATTGTTGCTATCGTGGTGGAAGGGGAAGCTGGGTTACCTTTGTTTACCTGTACCAATTGAAATAAAACGTAAGGATTTGAGGCCGTTTCTGCAATAATTGAGGCGCTTGGGGAGCCAATGTTAGATTTATTTGATAAAAATTCGAATCGAACTGAGGTTATACTACTGTCAACTATCGGAGGAACTAATAAAACTTCGCCTGGTCCAGCAGGCTGTTGGGGAAAAAGCCAGCAACCCAACTGCAGCAACATTCCAAAAAATAGAACTGAAAAATATATATCAGGCATTCCGCTAAAACGAATTGAAAATTTGAATTTTTGAGAAATGCTAAAACTACAAGATAGAGATTGTACCTCTACAAAACCTGGTGTATACTTTTTAAAAATTTTAGACCAGGAGATTAC
>JADFXM010000105.1 GCA_015233565.1 Candidatus Rifleibacteriota bacterium | reverse complement strand
AAACATCCATGCCCTCATTTTAAAACAACCAAGATCAATGTACAATAGCCAAAAAGAAAAATTTGTAAAATTATTTCACGAGGAGGTTTTTTCAAAGTAATTTAACCGGGAGAGACTGAACGCTTACTCCGATTAAAACAAATAAAACCAATATTGTTGAAACAATTCCTATGTTCAGGTATCCGGCTCCCACGGCTAAGCCGATTATGGCTGTGGTCCAAAGGCTGGAAGCGGTAGTGAGGCCTTTAACGGTTGTACCATATCTAAAAATGGCTCCGGCTCCGAGAAATCCGATTCCGGAAATTACTTGCGCAGCAAGGCGTTCGGGGTCTCCGTTGGTGGTTTGCGAATGAAATTGAATAGCCAGATTGATTGAAATGCACATTGCAATGGCTGAACCGACAGCCAAAATAATATGGGTTCTCAATCCGGCAGGCTGACTGTGGGCTTCACGTTCTAAACCGATCAGTCCGCCCAAAAAAGCCGAAATAATTAATCGTACAATGATTTCTGTTTCGCTTAACATTTTAAACCTCCACTAGCTGAAAATTTCAATTTTATTCAGTCATTTAAAAACACCGACTCTGGTGGTGGTCCGAGACAACAGGTTTTGCCGGGAGATAATACACCACATGCGTTCGGATCTCCTGAAGGCAGCTTTAAAAATTGGGGTGACCGTGATCAGCAACCACAAAATCAACGTAAAATCACCACTTCTAGTGGTGAATAGCTGCTTTTAACCGATTTTTTTACTAATTCCTTCTGAATTCTTATCTTGCCGGGGTTAAGTGACACTAGTTGTTAAGTGGCGATTAGTTGGTTGTTCAACAGTTGGCTTTTCGATCCAGAAAAATGACTAATTCAATGACTTAAGTATAGAAAACAAATTATCACCTCGAATAATTTGGAAGATTTAAAGAACGTTCGAAAGCTGGGATTGTTTCTACCTACCTAGCACACTTAGTTTCGCACGCAATGGCACCGGTTGATGCAAACAGCATCAAGGGAGGGCTATTTAGGGAAACAAATTTTTCAAAAAAGTACCTCAAAGCAATTACAAATTGCTAAACTAATATTGGAATAATAGAATATCACCAATTAATAAAATGACAAGTAAATTTTTTTTTGGAAAGTGGACTTTCGCACACATTTTTGGGAATTAGCTTTTGGAGACCATTTTTCAACCTCGACTTTCTTCGGAAGAATTTGCTCACGATATTTTTTCCCTTAGTCGATAGCGGATAAGATATTTTTAAAATAAAAGAGTTGAGAGAAATGAAATGGATTCAAACAATGAAAGCACTTTAGCGGAAAAGGCCAGATTTCTAAGTTTCTTCGATGTCTTTTGCCTTGGAATAAATGCAATTATCGGTTCAGGAATTTTTCTTTTTCCCGGAAAATTAGCTCATGTGGCGGGTCCTTCTTCGATTTTTGCTTTTGGGATATGCGGATTCCTGCTTGTAACTGTTGGTCTTTGCTACGCGGAATTAGGTAGTACTTTTCGTCGGAATGGCGCAGATTACGTTTTCGCTCGCGAAGCTTACGGGGGTAAATTTGGTTTTCTGATCGGCTGGATTGCTTGGGTGACAGCTTGTTTCAGCTGGGCTGCGGTTGCAAATGCAATAAGTGCTTACCTGGCACAGTTTCATCCGGCGTTTACAGCAGTCTGGCTTGTAAAAATAACTGCGTGTGCCCTAATAGGAATTTTTGGAGCGATTAATTTTTTTGGGATCAAATTGGGGGCTATGACTGTAAATGCATTCACGATCAGCAAGACCCTTCCTCTGGCAATTTTCGTGCTGGTGGGTTTAGGTCATCTGAAGGTTTCGAATTTTTCCGGTTGTCTTGATTCCAGCTTTTCAGTCATGGGATCAGCAGTTTTCCTGTGTTTGTGGCCACTTCAAGGGTTCGAAAGAATACCCGTCGTTGCGGGCGAGACCCGTAATCCAGGAAGAGATACCCCAATGGCTACAATAGGTTCACTTTTAGGAGTTGTACTTATCTACACCCTCGTTCAGGTTGTTGCAGTTGGCACTTTTGCTGACCTTGGTCGGGTAGATTCCCGAAAGCCGTTGGCTGATGCAGCAAGTCTTTTCCTGGGAAGTTGGGGTGGAATTCTTATGGCTGTTGGTGCAGTAATCTCCATGACTGGCTACAGCGCTGGAAATGCTATGAGTTCCCCCAGATATCTCTCAGTTCTTGCGGAAGACGGATATCTCCCAAGTTTTCTTGCCAGAATACATGAAAAATACCTTACCCCCTCGAATTCAATACTTCTTACCACTGGAATTAGCGGTTTCATGGCATTGTTTCTGAATTTCGATACACTAATTGATATAAGCAATCTAGCTGTCGTTTCCCAATATTTTTCAACATGCCTTGCGGTCATTGTGCTCAGACGCACCCGTCCCGATCTTCACCGGGCATTCAAAGCTCCGGGCGGAATAATTGTTCCGATCATCGGATGTGTTGTTTCTGCGTGGTTGATTCAGCAAGTAAAAGGCATGGAGCTAATGTTCTCCATTGTCGTTGTATTGATCGGGATACTATTTTCCTGGTCATACAACAAATTTCAAAAGAAAAACGGCGAACAACTCGCGTAATCAGAAGATTTGCAGCGACAAGCAGCAAAATCAAATATATAGAAATGGGAGCAGATTTGAGTTATAATTAATTTAGAGATTTTTTGTTTGCCAGGATTAGGTGAAAAATTTGAAAAACCAATTTCGAATGGCTTTCACTTTCATCGAAGTGCTTACTGTTGCGACAATTTTAGCACTTGTAATTGGAATGGGTTTTATTCACTACCGTTCAACTGCTTCATCCGGGGCGAACATGGCAGTGCAAATCGGCTTTAGAATGGTGGCACGCCAGGCTACTGACCTCTTAAGTGACTGTTTGCTTGACGGAACAGAAATAATACAGCCGATGGTCGGAGCCTCTTCAGCTTTTTTTACGATGAAGAATGTCCGAAATCAAATTCAGCTGTTTTACCTGAGGAAATCCAAAACAGAAGCCAATGCTCCAAACGAACTTGTAACATATGTTGACCGATTCACGGGGATTTATCAACAAAATGATCAACAGGTACTTTTTGGAAAAGTGAAAGACATTTTTTTTACTTCCACTTCGCCTGGAATGGTGGTCGTTCACCTGACGATGACCGATGGCAAAACAGAGGTTAGTTCTCTATTTCAGGTTCCCTTGAAAAATATTGGATCCACAGATGAATAATCCTAAAATACGATCATCTTTATCGAAAAGTTTGGGATTTACGCTTGTTGAAGTTTTAGTTACTACAGTAGTTGCCCTGATAATTCTTGGAATTACCACAAAATTGATTGAGTCCGGGACAAAAAAAGTGTCGGGCACAACTAATTCTTTCCATGCGATACACCTTTCTTCCAAAGTTTTTTACGACGTAATGGAAGAGAGCAGAGTCCAGGGAAATCTCCTGTCAGCAATCAATGATTTTCCTGAACTTTCAACAAAGAATCAAGTGGTCGATGCCCTTTCCATATATTTCCGTTACATCAAGGATCGGGAAGATCCGTGGGGTTACATTGATATGCCAACCGAAGGCGGCATCAGACCGGAAGATGGCGGGATGTACCAAGACTTAAAGCCCTTCAGTTGCGAAATGAAAGCTTCTTCAGCAGCGCCTCCCTCTTCCTTCGACTGGAAAAAAGATATTGCAAACTGTTGGATCACACTTTCCTGGAATGAAAAAAATGGAGCGCAACGGCAGTACAAAATAGAGTCCAATTTTCTAAACCCCGTTGGACCTTCCCCAATCGAAAGTCTCGATATAGATGAAAGCTTCATTCAAAGCAGAATGCTTGAAATTCTCTTCCCTGGTTCGACACAAACCCTTGATCAGATTATTTCAAGCAGTGGTCTTGATAGAGACCTTACTTTGGCTGTGGGAAAAGTCGGAGTCTTAACTGATGCCAGTTCGACGGCAATAGCAAGCCTAGCTTCTCAAATAGCTGACCTTGAAAAAAAATCAGCACAATTGAATCCTAATCAAAAAACACAACTTGTAAAATATCAGCGTTCAATCGCAAAATTGGCTGATAAAATTGCTTCAACAATTTATCAGGTATTGTCCGAGTGTGCGCCACAAATGAAAATAATCAAGGAACGGGGAACATTACAAAGAATCAGTGCTATCCCCGCCTCTTCATTTTTGATGGCGCTCAAGGGGTATAAAACAATATCCGGTGATCTTTCGAGTTGGATCAACCGTGCCAGATCAATCTACCAGTGGATGCTACAGGATGGCTTAATTCTTCTATTGTCCCAGCGGGAAAGAGAGTTTTCCATGTTTAAAACCCTCGATGCCTTGCGTCTGCAAGTTGCACTTGGTTTCATTTCTGACGCTGAACTCAAACAGTTTATTTCGAATGAACAGAAAATGGTGCATGGAAGGAATCCTTATTTGGAGCAACTTTTTTTACGAGAGGAAAACCTTGCGTCCAACCTGGCTGAAACCCGGAAACGTTTTCCAAATGTTGACTTAATATGTACAAGACTTCAGGTTGAAGTGGTCGAAAATATTAAAATGGTTCACGACTTTTTTCTTGCGCACCCTGGCATTGGAGGTGGGGGAGGATGAGTAGGATGAGAGCATGTAACCGCGACTTTGGAACAGGGCCAACGCCGAGCCTGCACAGCTCGGCGTTCGGACTTGTAAAGCGAGGCCGAACAGGCAATCTGTTGCAGTTTGGATTAACAGAAAAGAAGCGTAAGGGTTTTATTCTCCCTTTGGTTGTACTTGCCTTAACATCAGTGGCCTTTTTTCTTATGTTTGTAAGCAATATGGGATCAAGTTATCTTTCCCAGGTTGCCCACGAGGATGATACTTTTCGTTGCAGAATCATTGCCGAATCAGTGATAACTCATGTTCTTGCCCAAATAAGGCAAACCACCTGGAAGAAGCGCTTCTTTTTCCCAAAACCATATAAGGAGACCAACCAGACGCTATTTGGGGGAATGTATTCCCTTTACGTCACTGACGCGCCAGATAGGGCCAACGAAGTGGACATATATGTCGATTCTAAATTCGGCACTGTTCATCGACTTTTCATATGGAGATACAAATTTGAATATTCAATTCTCGATAATGTCGGGAGGCTTTCTGAAATACTTTTCACATACAAAAGCACTCCAAATTTTGTACCCCCGACTGCTGGTTCACCGCTCAAGGATTTAATCAACGGCCTTTTGGTGGAAAGAAGTAATAATCAGAATAAATCCGATGAAAAATCCGCAACAATCAAAACTCTGTCACATCTTGGCGATATTGCCCAAGTATTAAATGGGCCTGATGTCGTGGATGTAGTGGCGAGTTCTTCTGCTGTGGCGATTCCGGTCATTCCGGCGGATTTGTCTCCTGTTGCTTCTTCCGTTTGGACAACTTTGATTGATGAAAATTTTGATAACTATGCACTTAATAAGACTCCCCCAGATCTTCAGATATTTGTGATTCAAAGAGGATATCCTTTTATTATACCTCAAACCCTCGATTTATCAGGCTCACGAGCACTGGGATTTTATAGCGCTTTTCGTCACGGATACTGGAGCTTTCCAAACAAGCTTGGGGATTATTCTGAATTGAAAATAGAGTGTGTTGTACAACTCCCCCCAGCTGTTTTTTATAACTCGAATTTATTTACAATGGGTTTGAAGAAAGCAAATCTAATTAACAACGTTTATAGCTATGGTTTCCTCTGGAATAGATTTTCCAAGCCAAGATTCAAATTATTCGCTAACTTGGACCTAAAGAAAATGACGGCGTCCGTTAAATACTCAGTCAATGGCGTGGAAACCAATTTAATAACGAATGGTACAATCGAGGCATTTTCCCCTGATGAACAGATACGTTTTTTCGTTGAGCCCATGATATTCAGCACGCATATTGAAGAACCTATGATAGCTATTGACGATCTGAAAATTACAGTTCGTTAACGGAATTCGGATCAACATGTTTCATTACTGTTCTTTCTTTTCGTAAAGTTTGATATCGTTTATATTGACCCAACCCCATTTCCCATCTTGAGTCTTGACCAGTAGCCATTTTTCATATTGTCTTCTGATAAAAAACTTTGTACCGGCTGGCAGAGTTAAAATCTCGATTTGAAGATTTGGAGGTTGGTCGCCGTTATTCATTGCGGTTTTCGCAAATTTATTTCCAACAAATTCTCCGTCAAATTTAAAGGAAGTCTCTCTTAAAAGTTTTTCGGAATTTGGTGTTGGATTTTGAGCTGATTTTTGGGTTGAATTTGTGGTTGCTCCACGAATTGGTGTCTTAACTGGGTTTTTAACTGCTGCGGCAATTGATGCCACAATTCTTTTTGTTTCCAACCAGACGCCTGGGTAACGGTAAAGGGCAATAACAAAAACCAATAGCGGAACGAAAAAAAAAATCTTCGGCGTCTTTTTTTCTTTAGGTTCGGAAATTTCCGCATTGGAGCTGCTGTTCCACCAGGGAGTTGCTTCTTTGACTTCAACACTTGGGGTTTTTAAGGGTTTCTCTGGAAAATAATCAGTTAAAGAAGGAACTTTCAGTGGTTCCAGTTTGATAAATTGTTTCAGGAGGTCGGACAAATTTTTTATTTTGGGGTCGCTGGATGCTTCCATGGAAGAAAAAACTTTGGATTTGGAAAAGTTTTCAAAATCGGAATTCCGAAATAAAAGGCATTCATCTCCACCGTTGAATTGAGACCACAACTGTGGATTAGAAGCCACAGCCCTGATCGAACCGTATATCACCCAACTAGAAAAATTGTCCAGGTTGGGTCCGAAGTGGGATTCATCTCTTCTGGGATGCTGATAATTTCGGTGTCCCAGTTCATGGCTTGGAAAAGTTGAAAGTGCGGGAACAAACATTCCATCGTAATCGATCAGACGAAATTCATCGCAAACAACAAGGACATTGCCATGCTGCAGATCACCATGTTCAAAGTGATCCTGTCTAAGAGTTTGAGCCAGCTTTACCCACTTCTCGGCCAGGGAAATTAAAAGTTCACGGTTCAAGAGATTCCTTTGGATGTAGGCGCTGATTGTTTCCCCTTCCAACCATTCCATTTTTAAAATTGGGTACCACTTCCCTTGAATGAGAATCCCCTGCGGTACAAATGTGAATCCTGCCAAGTAAGGATTATTCAGTGTCGAAAGGTGGCTGCCGATTTCTGAATAACGCTTTCGCTGGTCGGGGAATTCCTTCAAAAAACAACGGACAGCCCAGTTTTTCGAAGAACACTTGAATTTATATACGGTGGCAAAATTGCCGGATCTTGGGCGCGGAAGTCCTAACCTGGTTAATTCAGGAAGGCCACTCTTCAATTCCTGATCGGAAAAAGAGTGTTCAGGGATTTGTACCGCTTCATTGTAATCCTGGGGAGAGGGCCATGGCATAAAAAATTAAAGACCGATTACTATTTTCAAAATAGTGACATCATCATTTTTCAGCTTTTTTTCTTGCCTTAGTTCATCAATCAGGTCTCGGAAACTTGTGCCATCTCTGGTGTTAAGGTCTTCCAGGGTTTCCCAGGGGGAGAGGCCTTCCTCAACTTCCTTCAGAAACCAACAGGCGATTGCGTCTGTCATCAAGTAGAAAACATCGTTGGCGAGAGCGGTGCCATCGGTTTGTAATAAGTCCTTTTCAATGGAGTTGTTGTTGACTTTTACACTGGAAATGAGGGCCGGGGTGTTTCCAAAGGCTGAAGAAGATTGGAATGGAAAGTTAACAATAAGATCTTTTTTGCTCCGGTCGGACCTGTTTCCCACTTGAAAAATACAGCAATCTCCCAAGCCCGTTGCTTTCCAGGTGATTATTCCGGTTGTGGAATCCTCTGAAATCTCGAGTCCCATAAAAGCCGCAAATGCCCCGGAGTGAACTTTTTCTTCGGCATACCAGGGAAGGGGCTTACTGGTGACATTTCTTAACCAGATCGGTTGTTGTTTTCCAATGTCCGCCCAGAAAGTGCCGACATTTAGTTCACCTTTTCCAAAAGCTTCGACCAGTTGTACCGCCCAGATTTTTGAAAAGGAGGATTCTGTTGCGCCGTCTGCCACGGAAAACCTAAAGTACGAATCCTCAACTTCAGTTATTCCACTGGGCCAATACGCATCTTCGTATTCAAAATCCTTGTTGCCTGCTTTGGCAATTGAAAAAGGTTCGATTAACAGTAGCACAGATTTTTTTCCAGTTAGGTAATATCAGTGAGATTTCTGAGGAATACACACACTTTCGTCAAAATATTGATTAATTGCGATTTTCCGAAGCCATCCTTGCCACTGTTAATTCCCAAAACCCGGTCGCTGGATGGAGGGGAAGCAACCCGAAACGATCATGGAATCAAGTATGCGTTTGGTCTGACAAGGTTTTTGCAAAATCAGCAACTTCCATTTTCGCGAAATTATTTAAAATTGTTCTTGCAAATGAGATTCCTATCAGATTGTTATCCAAATTAAGTTCAGTATTGCAAGAAGCCCGTTTTACCTTAGGTTACTTGGCCTGGTTCCAATGTCCAGGAATTTGACAACCGATTCTATTCCGGCGTTAAAAACAAATCCCCTTGACGATGCTGAAACCGGATATCCCTCTTGTTTGGCTGCATTTATCATATGCTCCGGTAGGAAACTGGACATTTTATAAAGCAGTTGAGCAAACCGGTCTGTCAGGGAAAAATTCTCCTCGCCGGGAAATTCAATCGGTGCTGAACGATGGGATGAACAGTGCAAGTTGAATAACAGGACGTTTCCGTCATCGCTGCTGAGGTTTTTGATTTCTTCAGCAAGTGGGCCGGGGTCACCGTCTGTGGCTTCACCGTCAGAGATATTAATAACGATTGGCGGAAAACACCCTGAATGGTTTGAAATCCAGTTTTGAAGCAATGTTTTTGCATAATTCAAAGCTTTGCACATGGGAGTTCCACCCCCCGCTACCGGTTCAAACCAGATGGGAAATTTGACTTTTCTTTCAAAAAGTCCACCTGCGCCGTCATCTTCTTTTTTCGTTCTTTCTTCTATTCTGGCGGGAGTATTACCAATTTCACTGATGGGCACTAGATCTCGGGTTGCTAAATTGCCTCCAAAGGCGGAAGAAACCTTATTGTCGCCATATCCTACTACTGCAACATGGTAATAGTCTCTAATTCCTTCTTCTTTGGCGCATTTAATCACCAGATTTTGCAGCAAGCGATTAATGGCATCGGAAACGCCTTCGGACTTTTTCTTAGCCGATTCCCCTGCTCCGAAGGGATCTTCCATTGAGCCGGATTGGTCAATTAAAAAAATGAAACATGACGGATTCGATCTGCTGATTTCAGCGGTGTAAGACATTTACTTTTTCTACTCCCTGGTCATATTATAAAATTTTTCATATTATACCATTTTTTAAAGTAAAGTAGCACATTTAAAAAATTAGCTGAAGGGAAGAGGTGAAAAATTGATTTTTTGAATATCTTCGATGTTTGGAAGGTTCATAAAGTCATGTCCCAAAAAATACGTGCACTTCCCCAAGGACTTTGATTTGACCAAAATGTAAAGGGATCGCTTTATTATCCAAGAAAAAACGAAATTTTCGGGAAAATAAGGATCCCTTACTGGATGGTTGAAACACTCATTTATGTCAGATGAAATCTAATTTTATGCAGATCTGAAGCGAGAAACAAGGCGTATGAACGAACTAATTGGAATTGGTAAATACCCAGTAGAGCTGGTTTTAATAAACCGGCTTAATTGTGCTCCGATCAATCGGTTGCTTGGGGGCAACATATAATGCTTTTCAGGGTTGCACGGACCGGTGGTATTGAAATATCGCGACATACACCCCTCCGAATCTTTGTTGCTAAGCATAAGGAATCCTAAAAATCATACCTCCTTTTTCGGGATATGTTCAACGAATTAAGCAGATTCAGAATGAGGAGCTAAATCCCAAGGAACGACTTATTCATGATCGCCCAGACGATGAAAAGATTCTGAAGGTGCAATGATAATACCTGGTGCTACTTTCAATTTAGGGTAAGTTGAGCGGAAAGCACGAATTCCTCGAGCGTCATTTCCGGATGGGTGAGATCGCAATTTTACTTCGATCGGGAAAAGACGACCGTTAAATTCCAAAATGAAATCGACTTCGGCTCCTCCGTGAGAACGCCAGTGAAATAGGTTGGGATGGTGCGACATCAGAGCAATTCCCTTGCGGATTTCTCCCGAAACTGCGGTTTCAAAAACCAGGGCAAGCACTCCTAAACCATTACTAGCGTGAGTTTACTAATTTGAATGAAATTTTGCCTTCATACAACGTTCAGACAAGATATTCAACCGTATACACCGAATTAATTCGGCCACATGGCAAGGGTTACGCGAGATTGCGAAATTTTTAAATACTGGATTAGAGCTAATTTGCCAAAAAGCAGGGTTTTTCAGCCCTGTAACCTCAAACGTGCATCATTGCCGATTTTTGACTTTAGCGTCCTAAACTCACGCTAGGCTAGGGTTGAGGGAGGGCTTTTTCCAACATTGAAAGTTTCGCCCAAATTAATTTTATTTTTTCGGGTTGAACAAAATTAGGTGTAAAAGGATGATCTTGGTGTTTTTCACTCTTTTTCAGTTCTTTTCTCACTTTTTCCACATCCTCTTTTCTTAAATCTTTTGTTACAGCGAGTAACATTTTCATGAATTCAAGATCAGCCTCAGGATTTCCCACGGCCCGTACAATTGGCAATACTCCTTGCGCATTCCTGGTGTTTGGATTTGCACCTGCTTTAAGAAGCATTTCTAAAATTACTTTGTTGCCTGTTAACGCAGTATAATCTACCATAGTGGACCCTGGTCGACCGACAAAATTTGGGTCAGCCCCCGCCTGAAGGTATTCTTCTACTTCTTCAACATTACCACGGGCTACAGCAATTTCAAAGGGAATCAGCCAACTACCACCTTTAAGTTCATCCCATTTTATTTTGTTCCCATTTTTCCTTGATTGTCCGGAAGTGGGAGTTTCTGAAATTAAACAAATAATCAAAGCGATGAAACATGAGAACAAAATTAATTTTTTCATATTTCCTCCTTGGGAGCTTAAAAAGTTCCTGAAACACCATCTACTGCAAGGCTCTTCATGTAGGCTGTCACCCTATTTCTGCCCTTGGGGTCACTCTCTTTGTCTGTGTACCATATAGATCTGGAATGAAAGGAAACCTGTGAAGGGTTATTACTTTCAAATTTATTAATGTGTTCAAGTGCTAAATCGAAAACCATTTTTTTGTATGTCTTAAGCTGCCCGTAGGCAGCTAATGGGATTGAACCAGAATATGAAAGATTTCCGGATAAAACAAATTCTTTCAATTGGTTGGGGGGACCTTCCTTAAATACAATTTCATAAAAAAGAGTAGTTCCTTTTGGAACAGTGGTTGGATCCGGTGGGTTGGGAATTCCCTAAAAATCAGTTTTAGAAGCCATTGATTGCCTCCAAAAAAATGATCCGAAAAAACGGTTGAAATGTTTCTTAGGGTCGCTACTTTTAATTCTAGAAAGGCCAACGGAGAATGTCAAACTCTTATCTTTGCAAGGTAAATTTGTTCTTGGACGAACATCCGTTTTGATCCAGGAAAATGACAATCTGAAATTAGCCGGGCCTACCAGACATTGAATTCGCAGCGCAGGTGAAATATTTCAGAAATGTCTTAGACATTGTAATCCGGTTGGATTGCTCAACATCGATTTTTACTCTTCCAAAAGAAACTTGATCAGATTTTTTTGGAAAATTCCTTTTCGTTCAGAAGGGCCAACTTTATCCAGGGATAAGACGAATTTCGGGAAGTTGTCGGGAATTTTTTCCAAGGGTGTGAATTCCCTTTCAATTGTTTTCTTCTCAGAAAGGAGATAAGAAACTTGAAAATAGCTTCTTTGCCCATTTCTTTCCCCGACAAAATCGATTTCCAGTTGATTGAGCTTCCCGATGCAGACTTTATAGCCGCGTCTGAGCAACTCCAGGAAGACTACGTTTTCGAGAAGTCCGTTAATGTCGCCTGGCCGGAACCCAAGGAAGCCATGCCGCAAGCCAAAATCTGTTACGTAGTATTTTTCGTATAATTCCAATAGACGTAAACCTTTTAAATCAAGGCGACTGGCTTTACAGATTAGAAAAGCTGTTTCCAGGAATGACAAATAATTCTGGATGGTTTCTACGGAGGCGGGGCGCTTTTGACTTTTTAGAAAATCGGCAATTCTTTTGGAAGTGGTAATATTCCCGCAATTATCAAAAATAAATCGGCTAATTCCCTCCAGGAGATTTGCGTCCCTAATTTCAAAACGATTAACGACATCCTTCATTAAAATTGTATTGAAAATACCATTCAGATACTGAAAGATTACTTCATCGGAAAATGGAAAAGAATGGATTCCCGGGAAACCGCCATAGCGCAGATAAAGATTAAATTCTTCATCCAGATTCCCCGAAGGCTTTTTCTTGCGAAATTGCAGAAATTCTTTGAACCCAAGAGGAAGAACTCTGATTTCCACATACCTACCTGCCAATAATGTTGCTAGATCGGAAGCCAGGAGATGAGCATTGGAACCAGTTATGACGATGTCTGCGACTTTATCGGAAAGAAAAGAAGTGACGGCTTTTTCCCACCCGGGTATTTCCTGAATTTCATCAATAAAAACGAATTTTTTCCCCCGTTTTTTGGCAAAGAACCTTGTTACAAATTGGCTCAACTTTCGATGATCTGTAATTTTTTCAAATTCCATTGACTCCATATTTATTAGTAAAATTTGTTGGGAAGGTATTCCTTCTTGTACAAGTTTGCTGATTAATAACTTGAGGAGTGTACTTTTACCGCATCTGCGAACGCCAGAGATAACCTTGATAATAGGTTTGCCAAGAAAAGGCTCAATCTTTTTGAGGTACGTTTTACGAATAATCATAATAGTTTAGATTATATATTAATCTTTTTTTAATATCAAATATAATTTCAATATATCTGAAACTTTTACTATATGGGGAAAATTATTAAATAGCTCAAATCCAAAACCAAGAAGAATTCCGGGATTTTCTTGCCAAAGAACGTAAATTAATCCGAAGTTCCGGACGTAAAATCTATTGAAATCTTGATCTGTAAACGAATTTAAGGCATTTTTCAGACGGTTTTTACTGGACAGTAGGAAAACCCTTGAAACCATCTTCAAATGCTATTTTCAGGCGTCAAATTTACATGGACAGAAAAAGCAGGCAAAAA
>JADFXM010000104.1 GCA_015233565.1 Candidatus Rifleibacteriota bacterium | reverse complement strand
GAATGTTGGGGATTACTGTCCATAGAAACCGGATGTGAAGAAGGCATAGAAAATTCCTCCAAAAAAAGTTTGAACGAATTTTATTCCGTTTTTTCGGAAATTTTTAGCACTTTTGCCGAAAGGACACCTTTGTTCTCCCGAGCGGTTCGACCCGCCGCTTTGCTGCCATGCGTCCCGCAGCTTGCGAGCGTTGGGTGCTAACTAGAGTGCGGAGATAAGTTTTAAAAAGTGGTTTTAAGCGCCTTACAGGCAGAGTTCCTGACTGGGCGCTACCAATCAGCTGAAAAAATACAGAACAAAACCCTGACTAAATCAGAATAAACCTACTCACAAGTGACAAACCTGGGTTAAACAAAAACAATTGGATTTTCCTCAAGTATTCCACAATTAATTAATGTCACCATTGATTCTACAAATGAATTTAAAGAAGCATCTGGCAACATTCGAAGCTGACGAATTTCCTCTCGGAGCTTGAAAAACTCACTTGAAGGAATTACATCGCCTGAGTGGGATGCCGAATAGAGCACGCGTTCGAGAATCACAGATCCCTTCCCTGAAAATATTTCTGAAATTTTCTCTCGCAAATATCTTATTTCATCATGATTACCAAGTCTTTTCGAAGTTGCCACAAAAGCTTCTAAAGGAATTTGGGAACAAATATCTGGCTTAAGGCATGCTTCCCCGGTCGTTTGGTCCACCTCAAAAAAATTTTCTCCAAATGTTTTTTTGAGGTTTTCAACATTTTTAAAAACTATAGCTGTAAGACCCATAATATTTGTTTAATATTTAACGGGACCACGTGAGGTCAAAACCGTAACCCTGCCTTGTAAATTCCCGACATTTCCTTGGGCCCGTTGTATTTGGGTTAAAGCTCCTTCGGGGGAAATCTTAACGTTTCTAGCATCAATAATAATTTGTTGCCCCTGTTTAGCTGCTGACTGTATTGCAGTTTTAAGAGTGTTAGGACCAGCAGCCGTAAGGGTTTTTAATTCTGTGTTGACACCATTAATCAGAAAGTCAGCCGTTTTCCCCATACCACGAGGAATGATTTGAACATTTTTACCTTGCGCTAACAGTTTGCCAATAAAACTTCGTTCGGCCTGCGTTAAACCATTTAAGGACCCGCTTACCTCCCCAATACCTCCACCTGCTAAAGAAAATGCTCCTTTTTCTACTATCAATGTTCCAGTTTTTATTGATAAGGCTAGCTTGAATGCCCCTTGCAAAAGTTGTATCTTGGCAAGCTCGTTTAAGGTTACATCTTCAATTGCTTCACGATTAACCAAGAAATTTAACATTTCTGGAGAAGGATTAGCGAACAGTTGGGCACGTAGTCGTGGAGGCATCTCATCAATAACTTGGCCCAAAGTTTTTGGTAGAGGGGAATACTTCGGACTATAATCTAATTCGGCGGTGCAAAGGCCGTAAGGATCAACGAATCTCAACGGGTTGTTTCTCACATACCCATATCTATTCTGACCACCTAAGAACCCGATCGGGTCGCTGCTGTAGAACCTGCCATACTTCGGCTGGTAATACCTATTCCGTAGGTTGTACAACCCCGTAACCGGACTAAACCTTCTGCCGGTATAAAGATGCGGCGAAAGTGTAGCAGCATAGTATTTCCCATACCACCACGGGTCAATCGTTGACGAACCAAGCGTTCTTGAGGTATCCAGACGCTTGAGAAGCGCCAGTAACTCCGCTTCCGTGCATGGCGGGACATTGTAGCCCTTCTTATCCGGCCATTTTAGACTTCCCCAAGCGTCGTAACCAACCTTCGCTATTGTCTGGCCGCTGCGATTAGTGAGAGCGATTGTTGAACCCAAAGCGTCTTTCAATACTGAGAGCTCGCGGTCATAGTAATTGACCGCCTCTATGTCATCTGCACCAGGGGCCGAAAGACATGCTTTATAGGGTGTAAGCTTGGTTGCGTAGAGGTATTCATTGCTTTCATCTGCGCCGTCGTAGATCGAAATATAAGTCGTTCCGCTGGCTTTGCGAACGATTCTTCGCCAATCATTGGGCAAATACGCGTATTCTTCAAGAGTGGTATAAGTTTTGGGGGTCTTTCCGGGAACGACTTGTTCAAATTTTGTCAGCCGATTTTCAGGTGACCATGTATACCTGAATTCTAGATTACTCACAACTGACGTAATCAGGTTCCCATCTGCATCATAAGCAAAAGTGTCACTCCCCAGTTGGGTCATGCGACCTACCGGGTCGTAGGTGTAAACCAGAGGACTTAATTTGCCTACTGTTTCCTTCAAACGGTCACCAGCGCCGTTATAGACATAGGAAACATTTACTTTGTCCGGAGAAACAACGCTTTTCAACCAGCCTGATGCGTCATAGGTTAAAGTTGTTACCCCTTTGTCTTCGTCCATTATTGAAATGGGATTTCCAACTATGTCGTAAGAATATTTACGACTGGCTATCAGCTCGCTTGTAGTTTTGTTTTTGTGGGATAATTCCAGAACCTGGCCAGCTCTGTCATAAGTAAAGTTTGAAATCACTCCTTGTCTTGTTAATACCGTTACGCGCCCGATCGGATCGTAAGTATACGAAACATCATCGCCGGTTTGTGACCAACCAAACTTGCTTAAGCGATCAGTTTTGTCGTAAAGATATTTGAAAGCCACACCTTCAGGTGAAACTGCAGCAATTCTATTTCCCGAAGCATCATATTGATAGTTCCAAACCTTATTGTAAGGACCGAATTTTTCAGAAATTAAATCCCCGGTTTTTGACCAGGTTTTTGTAACAAGGAAACCAGAACCGGAGCGGGATAATTCCCGACCTTCAAGATCGTATGCCATTGTTGCAACGCTTCCACCCGGATAAACAACCTTTGTTAGGCGATCCATCGAATCAAAGCAGAAACTAGTTGTCTGGTTTTTGGCATTCGTACGCGATATTCGGTTTCCGACCGTATCGTATGAATATTTGGTCGTTTTTCCGAGTGGATCAACCTCGGCAGTGACTCTTCCCGAAAAATCGAATTCCCAGCGCCATGTGCGGTTTTCGCCATCAGTCAATCTTACACGATGACCGGCCGAATCATAACCGTATGTAACCGTTCTTCCCTCCGGATCAATTTCAGATATTACTCGCCCACGCGCATCATAAGCGATGATTGAACGGTTCCCGAGAGCATCGGTCTTCGCTATGCACCTTCCCGCTGCATCAAATTCGTAATGGGTAACGTTCCCCAGTGGGTCTCCTTCAGAAATTACATTATCCATGAGATCGTAAGTCCACGAAGAAACTATACCCAATGGGTCTTTTACTGAAATCAGCCGTCCGACCTTGTCATAGGAATTGCCCCAAACTTTCCCTAGAGCATCAGTTGTGGAAGTCAGTCTTCCAGCCAGATCATAAGTGTAACGCGTTGTTCTACCGAGAAAATCACTCTCGGCTATTGCCTGGCTTGTTGCATCAAAAGTAGTGGTGGCGCTTGCACCATTCGGCAGAATGGTTGTAATCGGACGATTTAAAGCGTCATACTGCCAAGTCCAGGATGCGCCACAAGCATCTATTGACTTTAAGAGATTGCCCACACGATCATATTGATTTTTTGTAATGGTTCGGTCGGCACGAGTGGTGGAAATTAAATGGTCCAGAGTATCGTAGACATAACTTGTGACGCGAATCAATGGGTCTTTTTCAGATATCTTTCGGCTTACAGCGTCATAAGTGGTTTCCCAGCGATTACCAGTCGGGTCAATTGCTGCAATGATTCTGCCGAGAGGGTCATACTCGAGACTTGTAACAGCACCGGTTCCGTCAGTTCGGCTGGTTAAACGATTCTCGGTATCATAAGTAAATGTTTCAAACGAACTGTCAGGATAATCGATTCTGGTTAGATTCCCTAGCGGATCATATTCAAACCTTGTGATTTCTCCTAAAGGATTAGTTTCAGCAATCCTTTTCCCAGAAATATCATATTCGTAGTCACATTTTGTATCATCCGGCCTGATTATTGAAGTTTGTCTACCGGCCAAGTCATAGGTGTAACTTGTTATTCGTCCCAGGTTGTCTTGTTTTTGGGAAACATTTCCCGCCGTGTCATATTCAATTTTTATCCATCTTCCATCTGGATAAATTGTCTTGGTAAGACGGTCAAGCGTGTCATATTCGAAACTTGTGGCTCTTCCAAGTTGATTGAAATATTTTGTTAAATCGCCTCTGGTGCTGTAGGTAAAACTTGAAACTCCGCCTGAAGCATCGACAATTTGTACCAGATAGTTGCCCGATCGATCATAAACAAATTGGGTCTTATGGTCCATTTGATCTGTGCAGGAAGTGCGGTTATTGTAGGTGTCATACGTATACTTGATTTCGCCGCCCGAAGGGTCTTTTTCCTTGGCCAAATTTCCTTGGGAAGACCATTCATAAGACCAGACGCGATTCAACGCATCGGTTTTTGAAGTTAACTTGAACAAAGTCGGATGCCAGGTGTATTTTTCAACATTGCCAAGGGCATCGGTTTTCTGAATTCTATGACCATTTTTGTCATAAACATAACTTGTTTTTGCGCCTGTTGTGTCCGTTTCTTCCGTTAATGCCGTTCCGGAAGAGATATAACTTTTTGACAAATTTAGTGGTTCAACTGAATAGCTAGCCAGTTGTCTGCCAGGCAAGAAAACATATTTATGCACGACTCCACTTCTATCGGTAAAACTTCCGGTAAGAGATGTTTCGTCCCAGCCATAAAGATAGGTTCCGCCATCCGGCATTATTCCCTTAACAGCCCTGTGCTTTTCATACTCAACCTGTGTGACACGAGAACCCGGTTGTTCGATACGGGTAATGAAACCGTCGTAATCATAGGAATAGGTTGTAGTGCGTTTCAGCGGATCCGTAAAAGAAATAAGATTTCCAGCAGTGTCATAGGCATAAGTTACCTTGCGATTAGTTGAATCAACAATTTGGATAATATGGCCTTTTGCATCAACTGTGAAATTAAAATACTGTCCGGCAGGATTGGACATTTTAGCCAAATGGCCGGAAGCATCGTAAGCAATAGTTATAATGTCAAGAGCGTCATGCCCCCAACAAGTATTAGCCATACGAATTACGCGGCCGCGTGAATCAAATGTAAATTCCCCGTAGGAAGGGTGTTTAATTGTCCAATTTGCAGTTGAAGTTGCTAGAGAAAGCGTCAAATCAGTGTTTGATTGAGGTTCAAAGCAATTGTTTGCTTTTTTTGTAAATGTTACCCTTGAACCATCAGTATTTATAAACGTTGTGTCTGAAGCATTGAATTCCAGCCGGGTAAGACAAGTTGAGCTCCAGCCCCTTCCAAAAGGGCCAACACTGGTGTCAAGGGAATTATAGGTACGGAAAATACTTAACGGCAAGCGAGATTTCAGATTCAGATCATTAGCAGAAAAAATATAATTTCCGGAAAAAAGGCTGACTGGGTCCCCAACTTTTACACTACAGTTATTTCCTTCTTGTCCCGTTGGGATCGAACTCTTGTCGGGATTTGAAGCATCGCTGCCGCTCGCACCATTGCCGTATTCCAAAGGATTGTTGTTTTTCTTGGGAACTTCTTGGGTGACGTGAACTTCGATGTTGACTATGAAGGTGGAATTTACATATTGGCCTTTGGTTTCATCATAAGCACATTCCAGCAAAGGTAAATGGACGGTATAAGTTCCAGTGGGCATACCTTTAAACTCGAGAAAAGCCAGATTGGTTGGTATGCCGCCACTTGCCCAGTAACCGGTATCATCGTGAGTTATCGAATAAAATACAGTGTAAATTCCTTGATAATCCGGCAGATTCGGTATTTGCAGGGCGATAACGGTTGCATTTGCTACAATACCTGTTACCTTAATCCCCACTCCGGAAACGTTAGCAATGATACCATCGCCATTGAATTCGACTTCAGCTTTGGTTGGATCTACCTTTACAGACATTGCAAAAACCGGGGGGGTGGAAACAATTCCTAATATGAAAAACATGAGAAAAAGAGTGAACAATTGCCAAATATTTGATTTCAAAACAGATAAGGGAGGCAAAGCACGCTTTTTTCCGGAAGATCTCATAAAACAGCTATTTCCTTATCTCTTTTGCAAAAATAAATAATATTATTGATGCTGAAAAGATTCATAAAATTATGGTTTCACCACTTGAACTAAGACAATGCTGGTCGTTGATTTCTTCGGTTCTTCAGTGTTCGTGGTATTTTTTACCAAAGCGCCTGGAATATCTTTATTGGACCAAATTTTGGTAGAAAAACTTGCCCCTTCGAAATGGTTTGAGCTTTCGATCGCATGGCATTTAAATTTTCCGGCAGGGACTTCGATTTCTTCATCACTTTCATCTGGTGCGGGAGATAATTGTTTAACACTTCCTGAGTCCGCTTTTTTTATTTTTGCCGAATATTGCATTTGGGAATTCGGAAATTCGCTTATTTGGTCGCTAAGAAAGATCGTTTGGGTCATTTCAACAACAACCTTTTCAGGGGTCAATTCAGCGAGTGTATATGTCAGGTCGCCCAAAACGATTTGTTTTCCATCTTTTTCGCCAACCTGCTGATATTTTACAATTGTTCCAACTTTGAATTTGGACCAATTTTGATAATTGGGATTGTCAATCAATTCATCAAACGCAAAACTTGTTTGCCACGCAAGGAATGTGGAAAAAACGAGAAAAATTAATCTTTTTGAATTGAGCATTTTCCCCTCCCACAATATTTACTGATTAAATCTGAAATGAAAATTTCCTCCAAAAACTCAAAAAAATATTGTTTAAAAAACCCTATCAGAATTTCAAAAATCATGTCAAGAAAATTATGGAAAACTTTGGCAACCCAAGGAAAAGAAAACGCTCGGCCCACACAGGAACCCAATATTCACCTAAGTTTGCAAAATCTTAAGCTTTATGTAAATGTACCAGCAATCTGGGAAAGAAAAACATGTAGTGATACAACTTTCACTTGAAATGTTTACGCTTTGTTTGGTTGGAAATTGATCCTTTCCAAAACAAGATTTTGCATTTCCATTTTGATTACAACAGATGAAAATCGGTTTTGTCGAAGTTCCATTGGAAGCCTCTCAATGGCTTGTTTTCTGAGCTCCTCACTCAGATTCAGATAAAGTTTGTATGATAACGTCAGCCTTTGCACGATTTGCTGCGTCCTTGATTTGGGTTTCTGCTTCTTTGCGCTTCTTTTCCTCTTCTTCTCGACGATTTTGTTCGGCAAGAGCTTTTTCCGCTGCTTTCACTTCTTCATTTTCCTGGAACGGTAAACCGAAATCACCAGCGAGGGATTTTGACAAATAAACACCGTAGTTAGCTTTTTCGCCTGGGTTGATACCAGGCTTTGCAGCATTTGATTTAACGTTTGTGTAGTTGATATTTCGAACCACATGATCAAAACCATATTTTCGAAGATAACGCCGGATTATATTCTGAATTGATTTCATTTTCTGGTATTTTAGAGGAAGCATGGCAATCAAACGGAAGAAATTTTCTTCTGTATCATCAGTTACATTTTGAGGTTGTGATTGAGGCAACTGAATTTCTGGCTTTGGTCTCTTACTTATCGGTTCTTCACAATCAAAAGCAGATGGCAAAGGGAGTTCTAAAAATTTTCGTTTTGGGTCGTTCTTATGGATAAAAAATCGGATTTCCGAAACTTTTTTCCCGTCCTTTATCTCTTCAAAAGTGAAAGCAATATCTGTTTTTTCGAGAAGTTCCTTTTGTGCCACAAGAATTACTTTGCTTTTAAAATGGCCATAAAGTATGTATTCATGCTCATTTACCCCTAAAATATCTTTCAATTTATCCAAGTGAAAAACAGCTTCTTTTAGGTTTTCAAACCTTTTTAAAAGCTCATAAATTTTGATTGAATACGTACTTCTTAAATGAACTGTAATATTTAGTGAAATGAGCTTTAAGATTGAGGAGATATGGCTTCAAAACTTGATTTATACAAATTTTTACATAGCCTTTATCACCATATTCTGCGGCTTCAACCCAATGTAAATCAATATCACGAGCTTCACGATCAATAAATAAATCGTATCTTTCGATTCAATCGATACTTACAATCAACACTCCTAAAAACACCCCCATTTTCCCCCCAATTCACCCAAAATCTAACGAATTGGAAATCAAAAAATAGCCTAATTCGTCATATTTCGGTATATTATCTAACTATGGAAAAACCAAGTATAACAAAACCTAATACAATAGAACTCTTCATGAAGGCCAATTCCACCCTAATAATTGCCTCCGAAACCATCTCTTTCTTTCAAACCCAACTCGACACCCTATCAGAAGCCATAACCAAAGCCGCCGAAGCAAACGCCAAAAAAGAAAACCGAACAACCATCATGCCCCCCGACATAAAAGCCGCCCTAACCTCAGTAACCGGCTCAACCTCGGACCTTCCCTACCTCTTCAAACAACTGGAAAATCTCTCCGCCAAAGACACCGCCACCATCTCCGAACTAATCCAAAAGTGGCTCGACACCCACTAACAACCCATGATCAAAACGACCTGGTAAAAAAAATAGCAAAAAAATTCAAACTTTCCCTGCACCTGACATCTAAAATCACTCAAACCCTACTCGACGAAATCATAAACGGCCTAATCTCCGATTCCAGAACCGAACTCCGCCGATTCGGAGTCTTCACCATCAAAAAACAAAAGCCCCGAAAAATAACCCTTCCCACAGGCGCAGAAATGACCCGCCCTGCTAAAAAAATCCTCCTCTTCAAACCCAGCCCTCCATCAAGAAAAAACTCAACTCCAAAGCGCCGAGCAATAAATACACAAAATGAACTTAATTTTTGCCTTTCTTTTGCTGGCTCTTCACTTTTTTCTCTTCTAGAATTCTTAATTGAGTTATCAAGTTAATTCTCTTTTTAACCTCTTCAGATCTTGCTTGATTGGCTACTCCTGCAGTTGAATGCCCAATAAGGCAACTTAGGAAAACCTTATCTTGAAGCCATTTTTGGAAAATATTCCCAAGATATTTTTGAAGATCTGGCTTGGAGCTCCTTATTTCTTCAATCAACTCTTTTCTGCCATCAATAAGCGTCACAATGTCTTCCATGTCAGGGCTTCCAAAAAAATCGTTTTTCCCTCGGCCTATGAAAGCTTCAATTTTAGTGGCAAGGAAATATGCTGCATTGGCTATTCTTATCTCAACATCTTCCAAATTTATCGTTTTGGCATTTTCTATTGTGGCTTTATACCATTCAGAATGTTTTCACTACAGGGCATTATATCAACATCTACACCCCCAACTTTCCATCTACAAATTGGTGCACCATCTTCCATCGAAAGAGAAAACCCGGCTTTTCGTAATTTTTCCTCAAATTTTATGAATTCTGCTCTGCTTGTAATTCCAACAACAAGATCAACATCTTGAGTAATTCGACTTTCGCCCACACCTTCATCAGTTAAAAGACAACCAATGATAGCACCGCCAAGAAAAACAACTTCCTTAAGCATATCAGAAGGTATCCTTCTGGCAACTCCAAGCAACATTTTTTCATTTTCTGTTATTTTCATGAAGTTCTCGAATTAAGTCGTTTTTTTAATTCCTGAACGGCTAATAGTCTTTCTCTCGCTCTTCCACCTCTTATAGCATCAACTAGCACCAAAAGTTCATAAAATTTTTCGTCATTCTTTGCTGCCTGAGGAACAGTTTTATACAATGGTAAAAATGAATAGCCCCTCATATTACCATCAGCAAAAGGCCAAACCGGTGGCGGTTCTTGCGTTTTCATTAAAAAAATTTCAAAAGGTTTCGTTGCATAAGCCGTTGGGATCCCCCTGGTCAATTCTCCAACTTCCGCTGGGAAAACATACCTGATTCCATGTGTGAGGAATTCCTCAAGAGCCGGTATAATAGGTTGTTTGCTTTGGGGGTCTGCTAGATGTGACCGTTCCGCTCTCTTAAATCCAGCGTGAACTTCCGAAGCGCTCATACAAAGCTCTTTAGCAAGAAAATCATATCGCCAAGGCAGATCACCCCTCGCAATTATCTTCAATAAAATAACAATATCTTGTGGTTTCAGCATACCTTGATTATATTCGCTATTCACGAATAGCGCAACAACTTTCCAAAACAAGGTTATTTTCAGTTTTTTCGTTTGGCGATATTTTTTCCAAAAAATTCTCAAAATTTATTGAAATATAACTTTTGTCGATAAAGTTTACAATTAGTTTACTCGGAGGTTGTCAACATGAAGTGGCATAGCATCAGCGAAGTAGCAAAAATAGTAAATCAAAGTAGACAATCGGTTTACAAAAAATTAAACCATTTAACTGAAGAAGAAAAAATCAAACTTGGAGGAAATTTGGTTCACGAAGGGAAATTATGCATTTCAAGTGAAGGTATAAATTTATTATTTGGTGTGTCAACTTCTGACAACCAGGTTGACAAAAAAGGTGACTGTTTGGTTGACAACGAAGTTGTCAAAATGCTCAGAAAGCATCTTACAGACAAGGAAAAAGAGGTTGACAGATTAGATGACATCCTTGGAAAAGTTTTGAATCAATTGGAAGAAGAAAGAAAATTAAGAGGTGAAGAACGTCAACGGACAGATACTATTTTGATAAAACTCTCCAACGATGTTTCGACTTTACAGAAAGCACTGGAATACAAAAAATCAGAGTTTCCTACGTTAAATCATCAGGAAATGGTTAAATCGAAGCCTGTAAAAACAATTAATCTCTGGAAACCAGAACAACCAAAGAATCCTCTGGAAGGAATGTCTATTTTTCAAAGAATTTTAGTTAGATTCTTTAGACCAGAAAAATTACGACAGTTTGACTTTTGAGGTTTTTATTATTTTTTAAAACAAACGAACAAACTAAAATTTTTAGTTGGGAAAAATTTGTAAAAGTTCCGAATTTTTCCTTTTAGTTAGTTTGTTTGTTTTTTTTAAAAGCTTTAAAGCTTTTTAGGCACGTCTTAAACTGCTTCAATACAATATTTTATGACCTCAATTATTACCTTTTCAGGGTGAACTATTACCTTTTCAGGGTGAACTATTACCTTTTCAGGGTCAAACTATTACCTTTTCAGGGTCAAACTATTACCTTTTCAGGGTCAAACTATTACCTTTTGGTATTGAGGTAATAGTTGTGATATAATGGCGGAATGAAGGGAAACTACGCAGTAGTTAAAAAGGCAAACTCTCTTATAGAGGCATCTTACAAGCTTTCAATTAATGAACAGCGACTAGTTTTAATGTTGGCTGCTTCCGTAAAAGTAGCTGATACAAATTTTCAATCTTATCGTATTTCGGTAAAAGATTTTGCGAGACTTTTAAATTTAAAGAATAAGAATATTTACAAGGAAGTTGAGAAAATAGTTGTTGGTTTACGGGAAAAAACTTTGAAAATTACTCAAAGCAATTCTGTTTTACATATTGGTTGGCTTTCTTCTATTGAATATTTTACTGGCGAAGGGATTCTTGATCTTTGTTTTGATCCAAAATTGAAGCCGTTTCTTTTGGACCTCAATGAACGATTTACAAGTTATAAGCTCAAATTAATAATTCAATTGCGAAGCTCGTTTTCTGTTCGTATTTATGAGCTTTTAAAACAATATGAACGATTAGGAACTAGAATTTTTGATCTTGATAAATTGAAAATGATATTAGGCCTTGAAGATGATCAATACAAATTATATGCGAACTTCAAAAGGAAAGTAATCCTAGTTGCTCAAAAAGAACTTACTGCAAAAACAGATATAGCTTTTGATTTTGAAGAAATCAAAATTGGTCGGGGCATAGGAAAAATAAAATTTATAATTAGAACTCAAAATGCACCTGAAGTGAAACCACCAGCTTTGCCGGAAATTGTTGATGCGAAGGAAATAAAGTTTTCGGAGGCAATGAGAATATTGATAACACTTTTACCAGCAAAGTATCAGGAAATGGCTTCGATAAAAAAGATATTAATGGAATATTTGAGAAAACATGATTTTGATTATGTTGCTAGAAACATTGAATATGCTAATGATGGCTCAAATGCTGTTAATCCTGGCGTAAGTTTGGGCAAAGGAAGCAATTACCGAAATTACCTAGCAAAAGCTTTAAAAAGTGATTTTGGATTGCCTTATCAGGATGATAAAAATATTCAAAAATTAACAGAGGAAGAAGCTAAAAGAAAAGCTGAAGAAGAAGCAAAAGAACGCAGAAAGAAAAATGAGCAAGAACGGCATGAAAGAGAAATTGCAGCCAGAGCAGAAGTTTATTTAAAAAATTTATCTCCAGAAGCTCTTGAAACCCTCAAGCTCGAGGCCATTAGCCAGTTAGAACCAAAGCTTAGAGAATTATACGATAAAAAATCGCTCGGTTCAGAAATGATGCTTAGAAAAGCAATGGAAGAGATTGCTATGCATCGAATAAAAATTGATTAATTGGATAGAGTGGTCAGAATTTCAGATTTCTGAAATTTACCCATTAATCATTGATTTTCCTTCGCACATCTGTGTTTCCTGAAACAAGCATCCCTACACGCTTTTCATTCTCTTTTTCCTGATACATTTACATAATACATATTATCAACACGTGGATAACTAAAAAAACGGCTGGAAACCCTTGGTTTTAAAGCAAAGTAGTTTGATGATACTCATTTTACGTATTTTATCGTCGTCTAAGGTAACGTCCAAAAATTATTGTCAACTTATGGAAACTAGCCATATATCAACGTTTCTGGTGGCGATATCTTGAAACTATTAATTATTATGCTGTTCTTGCAGCTGGCACACCTAACATTAGCACCACAAGCATTAGTTAGCTTTTTTCAGCTCACCTACGGAAAAACATTAACACGGGGGGATAGCTGTTTAAAACGCTTTGCAAGATAGAACATTATTATCATTTCATATTTCTAACCGCTGATTTAGCTTAAAATCAGAGTTCTTGAAATATACCCCTTGCAAACGATGTGTTTATGATGATTGTCAGGTTTTTTGGTTGCCAATTCGTTAGATTTTGGGTGAATTGGGGGTGTTTTTGGGAGTATTGATTGTAAGTATCTATTAAATCGATAGATACGATTTATTTATCAGTGTATTTTTCCTCTGGAAATGGTGATCAATAGTGAGCTACCCTGAAAGCAAACTTACTAATCTGCTTTTTCGCCTTTTCAACCCACACTTCCGGCACGATAAAAGCATTAACCATCTCACATTTTTTCGGGTTTTCCTTATTGGCCCTGACCACTACTTCGAATTCGTCAACATTGGAAAGCAATTGACAGCAATAAAGAGTAAAATCAAAAAATCTGTTGGTAGATAACTTTTTCATTTTTTGGAAAACAAAAATTTGCTGCTTTAGAATGGATTTAATTTTCTTTGCAAAGGCTTCTTCATAAGAGGGCTTGC
>JADFXM010000103.1 GCA_015233565.1 Candidatus Rifleibacteriota bacterium | reverse complement strand
GCAGAGGCCCTCCATGATTTGGTTTCAAGATTTCATGGCAAAATTCGAATAAGCAGAATCGAAGTTAGAAAAAAACATTAGATGAAGAACAAGGAGAGTAACCCCAATTATTAATGGATAATTCCTGCTTTAATACGTCCTGAATTGACGTTTATTATTTTCTCAGTTAAACTATTTATAAGGTGTATAATTCGGTTGCGGGAGGAAAAAATGAGAAAACACATATTGGTAAATCTCTTGGCAATATTAATTGTTTTGCCGGTCCTTGCAACTCCATTTGACGAACGCAACAACATAGACCCGGATGAAAAAACCACTGCTCAGTCTCCTTCCGCAAATTTAGCATTGTTGTCTGATAATGTACTTCTGGAAAAAGCTGAATCCGCCAAAACAATTGATGAGTTCATCGACTTAGCCCAAGCCTGCCGCGACAAGTTAAACAGCGACAAAATTCTACTATTGGGAGCCAAAGTTGCCAAATCAGAATCTGATTTTCATAAGTTGTACGAAAATTGTTTCAGCAATGCTGCTCATGAAGAATTGATCAATAAAGCTACTGATTTTAATATCGCCCCGATGTTTTTAGCATCCCAGCCGACTGATGTAACAAAAAAGATCCCTAATCAGCCAACCAAGGAAACTCAGGCTCTACCCTCCTCAAATGATACCAAATTGTTGAAGCAAGCCGAATCTGCCCAAACAATTGATGCTTTCATTAACTTGGCAAAAGGATGCCAGGACAAACTTGTCAGTGACAAAATTTTGCTCCTGGGAGCCAAAGTTGCCAAATCAGAATCTGATTTCCACAGGTTGTATGAAGAATGTTTCAGCAATGCTGCACACGAAGAGATGATTAATAAAACTACTGACTTCAACATAGCCCCAATGTTTCGTTAGAAGCTGTAGGACAGAAATCGGGAGTATTAAATGGCTCCAAACATGAGAAAAGTTGAAGTCGCCCCGCATGACAAAAACTGGCGGAACGCGTTTGAAATTGAATCCAAACTTGTCGCTGAAGCCTTAGGGGACAATGTTGTCAAAACACATCATATCGGTAGTACAGCAATTCCTGGCATTTTTGCCAAACCCGTTATTGATATTTTGATTGAGGTAAAAAACATTGCTGAAGTTGACAAATACAACTCAGCAATGGAATCACTCGGTTACGAAGCGATGGGGGAGTTTGGAATTCCAGGTAGACGCTACTTCCGCAAAGATAACAATGAAGGGCAAAGAACACATAATATTCATTCTTTCCTGGCTGGTTCAGAAGAAATCAAGCGACACCTGGCGTTTCGTGATTATATGATCGCACATTCTGAAGATGCTCAGAAGTATAGTGAATTAAAGCGGAAATTGGCCAAGGAATTCCCGACAGACATTAATAAATACATGGATGGGAAAGATAGTTTCATAAAAGAAATTGATCAAAAAGCCGCTAAGTGGCTCAATCAAAGGTGATTAAAGCATTTTTTTCACATCAACTATCTAGTTTTGTGGAGCATCTTTGAAAAGATCGAATGAGCGCATTTGTAGTGAAAGAGAACGGAATTCACCAGTACTTTGGGTGCTGGATTCCAATTCAATGGGGCCTTCCTGCAATTGAACTTCAGCACCAACTTTCATCATGGTAAATTCTGTTCCAGGCTGCATAGTTTTTGGCGCCCCCCCATTAGGTTCAAGAGCAATTGATCCTTCATAAAGAGCGACTTTGGATTTTTCCGGGGACATTACATTTGCAGTAAGTTTTGTACCTCGGATTCCCAAAGTAGCGATGGGTAAACGAATGGCATATCTTCCGTTAATTTTCCGGAAATCCATTCTTACCGCTCCATGATTAATACTCATCTCGCCCTTGCGAAGCACAAGTTCTGCCTGACTTTCAATAGAAAACCGACAAACATTTTCAGTTGAAGATATTACAATTTCTGATTTAGAAAGGTTTTTTACAGTATCATTCTCAAGGAACGAAAAACCCGTTGAAATTTTACCTTCCCATTTCTGGTTTTCCCTTTTCAATTCAATTTGAGGGGTTCCATTAGTTTGAAGTGTAAAAATCGGCATCCCATTTCCCGCTGGAATGGAGGCATTGATTTCTTTTGAGGCAACACTCTGGTTCTGTTTCTTTTGGGAAACTTTATCCTTGTCGCAACCCGAAAGAAAAAGTGGGCAAGAAGCAAAAATCAATGCGGAAATCGCGGCCAGAAAAAAACGAAGAGAAAGTTGTTTCATAAATTGTCACTCCTTAAAAGACCCCTGATTCAGTCACACAATGAGACAGTATGGTTTTTCACCTTTTCGACTAAGAATCATAACACAAGCAAAGGCAAAAAATCAGCCCCAAAATTTCAGATTTCCTGATGCTGGAGAATTTTAAAACGACACTTTTTGTGCTTGCAAATCTTGAAATAAAGGAATAATTTTCCCAAACACCACGAGACGTGATATCCTTAAAAGAACCATGAAAAAACTTACAAAAGTCAATCAAATTCATTGCTGGCCTGGAGTTGTGAAATATTTGATTTTCAGAAAAACAAATAATGTGTTGGCGCTAGTTTCGAGAACAGATTTTAATGATTCTGAGCTCTTTTTAACCCCCGATTTCCTATCAGAGAAGCGATAGCACAATCTCTCTTTTTTGTCAGAGGCATCACCATTTACTACCTTAGAAAAATGTGCAGAAGTCCGCTGAGGATGAAACCGCTTTTTTCTTTTTTCCTGAGCCATGGCAGAAACTGATAAAAAACAAGTCGGATCGATTATAGAAAGGTCGTTTTGGGGGTTATTCTTCACGGCCCTGTTCATGGTGGGAATTCCGGGAATATTTGGTTTTTTTTTGCTGGATAACCTCGGGGAAATGGAAATACAGGAAAATCGTAAACAGGAACAGGATAACATCCTGGAAGCACTTGGAGAAGCTGCCGCTCGAGGCAATTTGCAACGAAGATTCGGGAACCAAGTTGATCGTTTGACTCAGAAACCATGGACATTATCTGCATTTGCTGCGCGATTAGCCGAATTCCAAAAGAAGAACTCCGGAGTAGTTGATGTTTTTCTTTTCAATTCCGCAGGTACAAGATACTCCCTGCCCGGAATTCCAGATCAACTGGTATATGCCTCTCAACAGTTCCTGAAGACACTGTTGATCCCTGACAAACCGGCTTCGGATAAGCTTTTAATAAACTTCGCAGGAAATGGTGGAGTGGCGGGATTGATGCGAACCTCTCCGGGCACCATGTTGGAATTGTTCAACGGGGGCAAAAACACATGGGGAGGATGGTATTCAGTCAAAGATCGTCAGGGAGCTCTGGTTGGGCATCTGATAATTTTCGTTCATCGCCAGTCAATTGAACCAGCACGCCTTCTGGACAAAGCTGTGAAAGAAACCAACCGAATGGCCCGGGGGAAATATGTGATTGGCTGGCTGGATCCCCTTTTTCCGACAAACCTTCATCCTCAGAGTAAATCCTTTCCTGGCGGTCTTGCAGCACAATTATCCTCCCTGCCGTCCGGGGAGAGCGTTTCGGAATGGAATCATCTTTCTCTTGCAGTTTTCATGACAGATGAAGGAGAACAGTTATTCGGGTGTTCGATTCATCCGCTTAAAACCTCGGATTTCGCAGCTTCCTGCAAATTTTATTTTCTTTTGTTGCTTGGTACATGTTTTTTGATCCTGTTCAAAAGCCTTTATGGAATGCAAAGTCTAAGGGCAAAACTGATCTGGTTGTTCGCAATCGCTGGTGGTTTCCCTCTGGCGGTATTTCTCTCAACCGTAGCCGTTGATCGAAAAGATCGTGAAGCTCTTCTTGAAAAAAAAATCTGCGAAAATCATCTGGAATTTCTGACGAAGTTTGATGGTGGCTGTCGTTCAGAATTTCTTTCAACTTTGCGCTTTTATCGCCGGTTTTATCATGCAACCCTGATTAATCCTGAAATTAAGGTACCTGCCTACGCAGAGTTTCTTCATCAGGAAGTCCAGAAACAGCATGGTCTCACAAGTCGTTGTGCGATTGTGAACCGTGAAGGAAAGATACTTTTTTTTCACTGTTATGACCCCATTAAACCTGAGGGAATACGGGTACTCGGAACCCAAGAAGCCCTTCCCCATGCCGCCTTGAATATACTTCAAGTTGTCAATATGGATACACCCGGAACTTCAACCGCAGCTCTATCCAATCCACTAATGAATCTGATTACAACAGTCAAATATGCTTCCAGCTGGCTTGACGAAGACGGCTTGCTAAAGGAGAACCAACTGGGCAAGGAAATGGTGCTGACGTATTTTAAACTTTATCCTGGTTCAAATGGATCATACAAAGCAATTTTCGTTGCCACCCAGGACAGTCGAATTGGACAAATAAAGTATCTGCAGCGTGTTCTCGGCAAAACAATTTCCTGGAAAAGGAGTTCGCCTCGATTGTTTGCCGTTCCGGTCATCCCAGGCACGCGCTGGCCATCTTTTCCCGATGAGAAAATGTTACGCAACCCAACGATTCGAAAAATGCGGGATCTGGTTTTAGCCGGAGGTATCCCGCAAAGCCAGCCCCTTCGGCTGAACGGCCTGAAATTTCTGGTTTCCGCACTTAGGGGAAATTTCCTGGATGGATATATTCTAATGCTTGCACGGCCCTTTTCGGCAATTCATTCGCAAACCAGGATAATAGCAACAAGGGCGGTATTGATGGCTCTGTTTATGCTCCTTTTGGCAATGGGAATAGCCTGGGCGACCGCCCGAGGTCTTTTGGAACCACTTCAAGAGCTGGGAAAAGGTCTTAGTGCCCTGAAAAATAGAGACTTTAAACAGTTGGTAACTCCGGGAAAACTTACCGAGCTTGCAGTTGTTGCCCAACGTTTCAATTCAATTCTTGAAGGACTGGAAGATCTGGAGATGGCCCGCTCAGTTCAGGAAACTTTGTGGCCTGCCCAGGGACTTTCAGGAAATGGGTGGAAAATTCAGGGGCGCTGTGTCACCGCATCAGAGCTTGGTGGGGATTATTACGACTGGTTCGTTTTGCCTAATGGTCACTTGGTTCTGGCGGTGGGGGATGTAGCAGGTCATGGCATTCCTTCGGCTTTAGTGGCTGCTTCAGCTAAAGTAGAACTTGCAATGAATAGCGAAATGGAATCAAATCCAGCCAAAGTCCTCGCTGCCATGAATATCGGTTTGCTGAAACTGATAGGAAGAAAGCGTCCTATGAGTTTCTGGCTGGGAATCCTGGACCCGAAAACCCTTATTCTGAGGTATTCCAACGCAGGCCAGTGCTATCCTGTTCTTCAAATTCCCCAAGAGCAATTAAAAATGGTCGAAGGAAAGGGATATCCTTTAGGATCCCGCGTGAAAGCTGTATTTACTGATGGAACAATTGATTTCAGCAGAGGCGGCCGCCTGTTTGTTTATTCCGATGGTATTATCGAAGCCCATGATCCGATCGGGGAACCATTCGACTACACCCGCTTCATAGCTCTCGCCAGAAATTTCAATGAATCGCCTCTGGATTCATCTATTAAGGAAATTTTCCGGGAAGTTCACAACTGGTCAAAACGCCCGGTTCCCGAAGATGATCAAACCCTCGTGATTCTGGACATTGAAGCATTGACATGAAAAGAAATTTGATCATCGTTTTCCTGATAGGCCTTGCATTCATTGGTGTCTCCGGATTTTTAATTTCCAGGGAAACAGCAAAGCAAAACCAAATCACTCAGGCTGAGGAACTCGGGGAGAAGGCTTTTGAACTAGCTTCTGAAGCACGTCCCGGGAACTTTTCCCGAAGGCTGCTTCGAATACTCTTCCCGAAGATTGCAGGCCACTCGGTTCGGGAAGAGTATACTCGAAAACTTCTGACAAAACTTTTAAAGGGGTTTCCCCAAGACAGTTTTACTTTGTTTCTCGTAGATTCCCGGGAAGAACTTTTGTGGTCTTCCAAAAATGATCCATTTCTATGGGAAACCACCCGGGAACGCCTCTGTGGAACATGGCTTCGGCAATATGGACTGCCAATTCCAGTCTACCGGTATGCCCGACTTACTGAAAAGCCAGGAACACTGGTTTTCTGGCGAACGAATCCATTTTCCCCTCTCAATACCGTTGCTGGGGTAATAATCGCAATCGATGTGATGAAAATAACCCGTGATCGTATTCTAAAACAAGCAATATTGCGTGAACAGCGACCGGGTGGATCAAAAATAGGCTTGTGGGATCTGGTAGAACAAAAAGGAACCGCGTTACCAACTGGAATAGACAAATCTAATATGCATAAATTAATTGAACGTTTCTCCCGGCATGAAGGAAGTTGGATTGCCAGCGAGAGCCGGATTATTGCATTTCATCCCATCGATGGAACCAAAATTTTACTTGGACTGGTGGAAAAACCCCATGTTTTAGTTGATCCACTGATTTTGTTGATCCTCCTCTTCTGGATACTCATTTTCGGGTTGACCTGGAACGTTCTTGAAGCCAACAAGATCTCCCTTAAAGCATTTTTAGGCTTGTCCCTAGGCATTTCAGCGGGTATTCCATTATTCCTCACTCTCGTCTTCTGGTTCTTCTTTGAAAAAAACCGGGTTGAAAGCCTCGTCAGCAATGAGCTTAAAACTATGGAACAACGTCTGATTCAGCTGGACAACCAGTTGCCGGAGACCCGGCGCCGGCGCCGGCAAAATTTGCGCGAACTTACCAAGAAGCTGGAATCTCATGTGGGTTCCATGAGCAGTGTATTAACGGAAGCAGGACTCATGGAAATGCAGCATCAAAACTTCGACTGTTTTTTTCTAATCAATTCTCAGGGAGTTAATTTGCGGGACTGGAGCATGCTGGATCCCGCTCTTAAACACATTGCCCCATTACCATTGGATCAGAAAATGTACCGAATTCCGGAACTTTTATCCAACAGCGAAATGTTAAATCGGCCCATGGTGGAGCTTGCAATAAAGTTAAAAGTTGAATCTGGCTTTCTGCCAGAGTTCTGGAAATACAAAACCTCTCAGGAGCATACCAGAAAAGCGCGTGAAGGCCTGGGAGTTCTTGGAAAAATTCTTATTTTCAAGTATAACCAGATGACCGGAAAAGCCCCAAATGATGAAAAAAATGCTGGCAAATCTGACATGCTTTATGGGGCGGTTATAGATTCACAAACCGGAGATATACTTCAGGTTGTTCTCGCCAATCTTGGAGATATGCTTCGGATGGGGTCAGGCAAACTCAGCTGTTGGGTCTTCATCGATGTCATCAAGGATTTTTCGGGAGTTGCACAATTTCTCTCATTGTTCTTTATCGATATGAGTGGCGTGGAAAATGATTTTCTGGAAAAGCTTTTCTCTAACCGAAAGAGATGGCCTCGCAATTGTTTTTTTTCCGCGGAAAGCTGGGTCAGTCCAACATTTTTCCCAATTCAGGAGAAAAAACATTCTCTTCGTCGGCATTTTGACCGTTTGTCTCCCCCGAAGGTGCTTTACAGCAAAGTAATTTCAAAAAACAACCACAAGGTGCTCATGTCAGCCTACGCAGCTCGCAATATGAATAATTTTGTTCTATTTGCGAGGCGTCCCTGGAGCATTATTGAAGAAGATCGAATGAAAATAATACGCCAGATGGCAGTAATTTTTGCATTAATGTTCCTTTTAATGATGGGAATTTCCTGGCGCATCTATCAGGGAATTATCGCTCCGGCGAACGCTCTTATGCGGGGTGTGGAAGCCCTTGAAAATAAGCGATTTTCACATTCCATTCCTCGTATGACAGGCGATGAATGGGATGATCTGGTAGATTCCTTCAATAATGCAATCCAGGGAATGGAGGAACTCCAAGTTGCAAGCGTAGTTCAATCCCTGATTCTGCCCTCAGGTCTCATCCGAGGGAAAGCGGGATGTTTTATGGGCCGTAGCATTATGACCGGACAGGTCGGAGGAGACTATTTTGACGCAATTGTCGATGATGACGGAAGTATCAATTTCGTTATCGGAGATGTTGCAGGACATGGTGTTTCAGCAGCTCTGGTGGTCGCAATGGCGAAATCTTCATTCAATATTATTTATCGTTCGGGAATCCGCTCACCTGCAAAAATACTTGAAAGAATGAATCATTTGATGCTTTCACAACTGGCGAAAAAAAAGTCGCTGACTATGCAGGCAGGGCGTTTGACTGCTGATGGAAAATTGATTCTTTGCAATGCCGGGCACCCTTTTCCCTATATCATGACTACAAAAATGGGAATCCAAGAAATTTCTTTGTCCGGACTTCCACTGGGACTCATTAAAAAAGCTAAGTATGTTGATTCAGATATTTCGGTTTTAGCCCCTGCCATGCTGGTTCTCTATACCGACGGAATAGTTGAACAGTTTGATTCTCAAGAAGTCCGTTTCGGTTTTTCAAGACTTGAAACTGAACTGAAAAAAAGGAACGGAAACTCTCCCGAAGAACTGATAGCAGGGGTTCATCAAGCCCTCAGAATGTTTTCAGGTGACAAACCTTGGGATGATGACATAACCCTGGTTTGTATTCAAATTTCGCCGCAATGCTAATAATACCAATTCCAATTAGTTCGTTCATGCGCCTTGTTTCTCGCTTCAGATCTGTGTAAAATTAGATTTAATCTGACAGAAATGAATGTTTCAACCATCCAGTAAGGGATCCTTATTTTCCCGAAAATTTCGTTTTTTCTTGGAGAATAAAGCGATCCCTTTTCATGTTGGTCAAATCAAAGTCCTTGGGGAAATGCACGTATTTTTTGGGATTGGTATAATAGCCTTCCCTTAAATACTTGCTGTTT
This sequence comes from Candidatus Rifleibacteriota bacterium, assembly GCA_015233565.1. Taxonomy (GTDB): domain Bacteria; phylum Muiribacteriota; class Ozemobacteria; order Ozemobacterales; family Ozemobacteraceae; genus JADFXM01. The sequence goes on along the minus strand of JADFXM010000103.1, from coordinate 5,548 downwards.
TCCTTGCCAAATGCCAAAATAGAAATGATGGCAACGGCTTACCTTGAGAGTAATACCAATTATTATTAATCCGTAGGTATGCTTTAATCCTCCAAAAAAAGATTTTCCATTAAATCATTGGAAAGCGTTGGACGCTTTCCTGAATATTCAATTTTTTTCGAATAAGGTGCTTCATCGCCTTTGGCTCCCAACGTTGTCGGAAAATTTCTTCACCAGCCAAGAAGATTGAAACCCACGAACTAATTATGAATGGTATAATACCTAATGTTGGGCTTAAATCAGGGATTTTTTTCGGATGAACGGCGATCAAGCAGGAGCAAATGAAAAGAGTCCTGGCTCAGTTTGAGATGCCGGATTCCCGGGCCGGGACCCAGAATTGCTTCAATGGTTTCCTCAAGTGATTCGCGGTATCTGAACATCTCTCCTCTGGTCGGAATGTTTCCTATAAGATCCGTCTGGTATGCGAACTCCCGTTCGGGAGGCAGGGCACGGATTTCTGCACCGAATTCGTTTGGGTGGCAGAACAATGGGGTTCCGCGTTCTGCTTTCAGAGAAAACAAATCCCAGCTGAAACCGAAGGGATCCATTGATGGTAGAATCCGGCGGAGGAGGGAAATAGTCTCCAGGCGGTCTTGACCAGTCTCCCCGGGAAATCCCGTCATCAGAAAAAGATGAGAAGCTATTCCAGCATTCGAACAATCGAGAAGAATCCGTTCGGCGGTTTCCGTACGCGTCCCCTTGTTGAATTTTTTCAGAAGAATATCTGATCCTGATTCCAAACCCCAGAAGATTTTCTTCAATCCCAAGCGCCGGGCTTTTTTAAAAATGGCAGGAGAATGCCCGACATCGAGACGGGAATAGCAGATCCACGAAATCGGTGAAGGAAGCTTTTCGATGATGCCGCACAGAGCATCGAGACGACCAGGAAGGATCGCCTCATCCACGAAAAAGATCCTGGACCGCCCCGCGGAAAGATGCCTTAAGAGCTCCTGTTCAAGGAGATCAAGAGGCTTTGGATAATACATTCCCCGGCCGGACCGATTTCTATCCGGATGAATACAGAATGCGCACCTAGACCAGGGGCATCCTCGCGCGGTTTCTACGGGGGCTACAACCCATGGGGCAATCGATTCCGAAACATCGATATTTGTCCAGTCGGGAAGAGAAAACCTAAGATTGGAAGTTGTACAAGTCGAACGCCAACCCAAGAAAACCGATTCAGCGTGCGTTACGGAAATATCATCAAAAAGGGGCCCGAGTATTTCCCGAATACGGGGAATCAGATCCTTTCGATAGCTAAAAGCATCACCTCCGATGACCATACAGAGGTCAGGACGAGCGGACCTGAGCCACGATGCAATAGCAAGAGAAGGAAGAATCTGCGTATCGGAGATGGCAGTGAAAATCAAGGTATTGACCCCACTTTCAAGAAGAGCCTTAAGGTCAGGTTCAAGCATTCCCAGCAGAGGAAGGACAGAAGGACACTCTATAACTTTTTTCCAGGCCACCGGGTCAGAGGAGTTGAAAGGGGAAGTCAGGGAGTCGGAGAAAAGTGAATGTTTTCCCGTCGGATCGTATCCAAGATTCCATATTTTCTGGAGGGCATCCCAACGATCACGGAAGAGAGAAATCGACGAAACCGTATCAGGACTTTGAAAATTTTCAAGGATGCGCTTCCCAAGAATCTCTCCTCTCTCGATGAGACACCGGTATAATCGCTGATTCAGGTCCAACTGGCGAAATCGGATTCCCCATTCCCGAAGAATACCGGAAATTACCGGAAGAACCAGCGCAGGTTGCGAAGGTTCCCATTGTGGAGGGAAGACAATCGTCGGTTCTCTGGAAGCGAAATCAGTTATCATGAATTAGCAATGTATCATGTAAGGCAATTTGAATAAATCAGAAAATGGAAAATCCCTTCCAGAATTCTCTTAATTTGTTTATCCACGAAGGAGTCCAATTCGCTCTTGAATCCAGATTCCAAAGAGTAGCGAAGGAATAAAGCGGCTCAAAGCATTATCAATTATTTCCAATGATAACTATTAATTTCACAAACACGTTTTGAAGCAGAATGTCTAAACCAAGGCAAGCGAACAATTCCGCAAAAATAGCCGATTCTATCGGTGTTCCGCATTAAATCTTTTGCCAAATTTTCATTCGAAGTTAAAAAAGTCAGTTCAAAAGGGTTCGTTGGAAAAGAAATAGGAGTCGGGGTCCGAAGCAAATTTCCCATAATCCACGTTGCCGTGCCTCGGAAATGTTCTTAACTTTAGCCTTGAACTCCACAGAAGAATATTTTGATGGAAACTGGGTTAGTTCGCCTAATTGGACCAATCCGTTTTCATTTTCCGGTAATTCCTTGCCTCTTTTGCGGGCTATTTGAAGCAATTTTTCATTAGCCTCTCGGCAAATTCTTTGTCTTTTCGCTTCAAAATCTTCTTCAATTAAAGGGGTTAAAGTGGCTTGAGAGGCTATTTTATTTTGTGCGAATCCAAAAGAAGCTGAAAAAATCATTATGGCAATCAATACTCGTATTTTTTTCATTTTTGATTCATTTCCCATATTTTTTTCATTTTCCATCACGTCCCCTATTTTGTAATTGGACTTACAAGAAGGCTCCCGTTCTGCTTATTTCATGGAAGTCTTTCTTTTTGTTTATTAATTTTTCTCGTTTGCTCAGGCTTTTATAGTATCAAATATAGAATAAAAGTCAAAAGTTTGCCCTGGTTTCTTAGCCAGGGAAGCTGTGAAAAAATGTCAAAAATCGGTTAAAAAATGCTGTGAAAAATATCTCAATCTTTTGCCAGCGGCCCTCTCAAATGTTGTATTTTGATGAATGCCTATATTTTTTCACATCTTCCCTGGTTTCCTGCAAAAAAGGTGCAATAGTGATTAAAATGTGATATAATCTTTAAATCCAGCTTATTTGTTGCTGGAGAACATGCCGAAAACTTAGCTCGTCGATCTTTGCTCTTCTGTTTCGTGATTTTATTGTATTTGAACTTGATAATGGATTGCATTTCCACCTGCTGAGACTCCGATTTTTCGGCTTTTCAGAGAAGGAAGGAAATCTCCATTTATGAATACTAACGAAAATTCTATCACCACTTTTAAAGACTTCGATCTACCTGATACCATCAAACTGGCAATTGAAGAGTTAGGATATGTGTTACCCACCCCTGTCCAGTCTCAAATTATTCCGATAGTTCTTTCCGGAAGAGATGCCCTAGGCCAAGCTCAAACGGGCACCGGGAAAACAGCTGCTTTTGCTTTACCACTACTTGCAAACCTTGATCTTGACAAGAAAGATCCACAGGTTCTGGTTTTGACTCCAACTCGTGAACTTGCAATCCAGGTTTGTGAATCTTTTAAGAAATATGGAGCTCATCTGCCTGGTTTGAAAACCCTGGCCATATATGGAGGCCAGGAATATAGCACGCAACTTAGAGCATTAAGCCGTGGCGTTCATGTCGTCGTTGGCACCCCCGGCCGCATCATGGATCATCTGGACCGCCAGACTCTCAACCTGAAGAAGCTTACAGCGTTGGTCCTCGATGAAGCCGATGAGATGTTAAAAATGGGCTTCAAAGAAGATGTAGAGTTCATACTTGAACATACCCCAGATGATCGTCAGATCACCCTTTTTTCTGCAACACTTCCGGCCCCTATCAGAGCAATCGCAAAAAAATATTTAAAAGATCCTGAAGAAGTTATTATTAAAAATAAAACTTCGACAGTTGAGTTGACAAGGCAGCGCTACTGGCTAGTCAATCGCCTCAATAAACTCGATGCCCTTTCCAGAATTCTGGAAGTTGAGACCTATGATGCTGTACTTATTTTTGCGCGAACTAAAACTGCAACTTTCGATATAAGCGATCAGTTAGAGGAAAGAGGTTTCGCCGTTGCTGCTTTGAATGGTGACATCCAGCAGAGCCAGCGAGAACGCACAATTGAACAACTCAGGTCAGGAAAATTAAACATTATTATTGCTACCGACGTAGCAGCTCGTGGGATCGATGTTGATCGCATAAGTCACGTAATCAATTTTGATATCCCCTACGATGCAGAAGTTTATATCCATCGAATCGGAAGAACAGGCCGTGCCGGACGCAGTGGCGAAGCTATTCTCTTTGTTTCTTCACGTGAACAGCGCATGTTGCAGACTATCGAACGCGTAACCCGCCAAAAGATAGAACCCATGGATATTCCGACAGTAAAAGAAGTAAACTCGGTCCGAATTACACGATTCAAAAATAAAATTTCCGAGACTCTTGAAAAAGAACTTTGGAAGCCATTCCGTGAAATAATTTCTGACTTTACGAATGAAAAAGAAGCCGATCCTGTCGATGTTGCTGCTGCTCTGGCCGCAATGTTTCATGGTGATCGTCCATTTCTTCTTTCCAAAACAGTCGAAAAACCTGAAAAATTCAGTGAAAAGTTTGATATACACGATCGCCAAAGAAAGCCAGGAAGCAGAAAAAAAGCCGATTCAGAAGATTTCAAAAGATCATTTCCAAGCTCTGAAGGTTTCGAAAGTGAATCCGGAAAGCGCAAAAAGCCCCTGGAACGAACTCCAAGAGGCAAACGCGACGAGAATGGCCAGGAAGAAGGCAAAATCACTTATCAAATTGAAGTAGGCCGATTCCATGGTGTACGCCCCGGACAAATAATGGGAGCCATCGCAGGAGAGTCAGGAATAGACGGAAAAAGCATTGGTCGAATAATACTCTATGAAGACTTCAGCACTGTTGACCTCCCGGATAACTTGCCCGAAACCATCTTGAAAAAACTGAAACGAGTCAGAGTGGTTGGCAGAGCTATCATGCTGAGCCCGTATAACCCTGACCGCCTTGGGAAAAAATCACGAGCAGATCGTTCAGAACGACCGGAACGTTCAGAAAAACCACAACGTGCAAAACAGACAACCTGGTCAGACCGTCCAGAACGCTCAGCAAGAACAAATCAACCAGAACGAGAAGAACTTTCAGGGCAAGCAACTCGCTCTAAGCACTCCCATCGTTCAGACCATTCAGATAGTTCGGAGCGACCGAAACGGAGCGCTTCCCGCGAAAAAAACGAGAGGGCATAGTCCAAAATAAAAGAGCGGAAAATATTACTGATATTTGATTTTACACTTCATTTAAAGGACTGAAAAATCACCTTATACCAATCCCAAAAAATATGTGCATCACCCCAAGAACATTGATTTGATCAAAATGAAGTTGGATCGGTATATTTTGCAAGAAAAGAAGAAACTTTCATGAAAATAAGGGGCCCTTACTGGAATGGTTTAAGCATTCATTTCTGTCAGACCCAACTCCAATTTACGCAGACCTGAAGCACGAAATAGGTCGGATGAACGAACTAATTTAAATTGGTATTATTTATTAAGCGATAAATTGTTTTAAATATTATTTATTATTAGAGGTTCTTGCAATATTACCAAAATGATTAGGTCCTATCAATTTCAATCTTAAAAAATTTCCAAAAATTTTCTTCTACCCTTTCTTATTTTGTCAAAATAGTCTTAAAATCTAGCTTTTTAAAT
>JADFXM010000102.1 GCA_015233565.1 Candidatus Rifleibacteriota bacterium | reverse complement strand
AAAAATTAAGGAAGGAATCTAATTCAAACGAGTTCACGTTTTCAGGCTTTGGGAAAATAGTTTCAAGACTATATCCTCGGAAATTGGAATTCTGATTTTAGGGGATTTAATGTGTTTGTCTGGGTTTCAAAAAAAATGTTTTTGACTTCCCAGGCCGGGAATGTTATTTAATTGAAACTGCGTAATCAGAAAATTGAAAATGCTATAGAAAAAATTGAATATTTCCCTATTAACAAAATGAATTTTAATGAAGCACAACTGAGACGCCGTTTTGCCGACCGCTTTTTACGGGTGGCTTTTATTTTTATGTGTATCCTACTTCCCGTCTCTTTGCTTCGAAAAGGTGCAATTGGCTTTTACCTCGGCAATTTTTCCACTCTGCTTTACTTTGTTACTCTTTGTTGCCTGTATTTTTTCAAAGATAGAATTTCTCCTGACACCCTGGTTATGTTAATCCTTGGGACGTTGTTGTTATTTCTACCCATGGGATTGGCTCATTTGGGCCCCCTTTCTGTGAATATGATAATTATGCCGATAGTTTTAATTTATTTGCGGATGATTTTTGGTCAACGCTGGGCTACTATTGGTTTGGTCTATATAGTTTTTGTTTTCCTCTTCTTTGCATTCTTGTTCTGCACAAATCATCTATCAGTAGATTTGGACATTTTGAAGTTTGTTTCCTCCCCAAGTGTCTGGTTTTTCAACATACTTACAATTATTTTTTGTACGGTCATGTTTTTTCTTATTTATGCACCGGCTGAATTGGCCATCATGGAAAAGAACGCCTGGTTCACGGCAATTTTCAATGGTGTCAATGATTCGATTTTTATTCGTGACGCCCATACCGGAACAATCCTCGATTGCAATCAACGCGTCACTGAAATGTTTGGCTATTCCCGAGAGGAAGTGTTTGCTAGCCCAATAGGCTTCTTGAGCACTGAAAGCTTTTTTTCCATCTCAAAAGAAGTTGCAAAGAAGTTTCAGGAAGCACTAGTGAAAGACTATTCCAATTTCAATTGTTATGCACGACGAAAAGATGGCAACCTTCTGTGGGTTGAGTGTGAGATGCGCAAAGTTTGCATCGGGAATGCTGATGTTATCATTTTAACCCTGCGCGACATCTCATTTCGAAAAAAACTCGAAGAACAACTTCTGCAGGCAAAAAAAATGGAATCAATAGGAAGACTTGCCGGTGGAATTTCGCATGATTTCAACAACCTGCTTACTCCAATCATGGGTTTTTCAGAGCTGTTACTCAAATCCAACCTAGATGATTCCCAACAAAGGGAAATGCTGGAATTGATTTTGAAAGCAGCCAGTCGTGCTCGAGACCTAATCTGTCAACTACTTGCTTTCAGCCGAAAGCAAAAACCCCAACTCAAACCGGTGGCTCTCCAAGAGGTCCTGAAAGGAATTGAACAGATTTTGAGACAAACCATTCGCGAAGATATTCACATTGAAATTGTCATTCAACCATTTTCCGGAATAGTTCGGGCTGACGTGGGCCAAATAGAACAAATAATTATGAACCTAGCTCTCAACGCACGGGATGCCATGCCAAAAGGGGGAACACTTTCCCTTGGTTTGTCCGAGGTGATGTTTCAGACCCCTCGCTCAGATTTATCCGGTGATGTCCTGGCAACGCCGCATGTAATGCTGTCTATCAAGGATTCCGGCCATGGGATGAAAAAAGAAGTATTGCAACATATGTTCGAGCCATTTTTCACCACAAAGGCAAATGGCACAGGACTCGGACTTTCAATGGTTTACGGAATTGTCAAACAGCATGGTGGTCACATTTTGGCTGAATCCAATCCTAACGAAGGAACGACTTTCTTTATCTACCTGCCAACCATTTCCGATTTCATCGAAGAGGTTAACGAGGCACCAGGACCATCAGTAAAGCTTCCCAGCCACCCTTCAACTATCATGATAGTTGAAGATGAAGAAATGGTGCGCAGAATGATACAATTGACCCTAACCCAGCAGGGCTACAAGGTCTTTACCGCTGGAAATGCCGCTGAATGTTTAGAGTGCCTCGATAAAACTCTCGAAAAGATCGACATTCTTCTGACAGACGTCACCATGCCTGGAATGAATGGAATCGAGCTTTACGAAAAACTCTGTGAGCGTTTTTCCACTCTCAGGGTTCTGTATATTTCCGGATACGATCCGAACATTGTTGCAAAACACGGAATTCTTGGTGAGCATCTTCATTTTCTGCCAAAACCTTTTACCACAGAGCTTCTATGTGCCAAGGTTCGTGAAACCATCGAATCTTGATGACTACTTAAACGAAAAGTTCCGTAATTTTTTTTGTCCAGGTTGCAATATTTTATGCTTGCGGGATTTCTGATAAAGGGGTATTTTGTATTATTAATACCTTGTTTTTACAACTCTGCGCCAACTGCAATTCGATGCAAGTTTCGCCAGTTTACAATTTTGTCTCAAAGGTTGAAAGATGACCCTTTCCTCAAAACAAAAAAAATGTCTTAAAGCGCTAGCTCATCACCTGGAGCCAGTCATACGGATCGGAAAATTCGGAGTGACTCCAACACTTACACAGACAGTCCGTGAAAGTCTTACAGCACTGGAGCTAATTAAAATTAAGGTTTTGGAAAACGCGGAAATTGATTTGGAAGAAGCTGCGGAAATTTTGGTTGAGAAAGCAAATTCGGCTTTGGTTCAAACCATTGGCCGAATCATTGTCTTGTATCGAGCCAATCCAGAACTAAAGGATCGCATCGAATTCCCCGGAATGGTCCCCTCCAAAAATATGACAGCCGATGTGCCAGGAAAAAAAACCTCCAAAAGACCAAAAAGCTCAATTTCATCAAGGAGGAAAGGCTCGTCACCTGGTAAGAAAACAAAAAGGGATTCAACATCCAAACCCTCAGCTAAATCTGGAAAACTGGCAATCAAGCCATTTGGAAAGCATTCCTTTTGAACCTTTCAATGCTACTCCGCCACCTTTTCTTTGGGAACCAACGTTTTTGAGGAATCCTCGGGAATAGATTCCTGAATTATTTTCCAATCCCTGATTTTCTGTTGGCTACCCTGCCTAGTCCTCTGTTACAAGTGAATTTATAGTATTTACTCAACCTCTGGCGCTTCTGTTGTCTTTGTAGTGTTTTTCGCAGAGGAAACGATCGAGCTGGTGTTTTAAAACAAATTCCGCAGGAGACTTTCAATGAAGTTCCAGACATTTTCACTGACCCAGACCCAGTCATGCTCTTTAAAAAGGCTGAATGCTGCAAATAATCGGTGTACAGTTTTCAGGCTTGAAGGAAGACTGGATGAAGCACAGCTTGAAGGGGCTATAAAAGAATCCCTACACCGTTGTCCACCGTTTTCTTATAAATGTCTGAAAGTCGACGGAGGATTGCAGATTTTGCTGAGTCCTGACAGTGAAAAGTCAATCAACGTGATAGATGTTGACAATGAGGAGACGGTTTACACCCTGATTGAAAACTACCAGCGGCGAGTTTTTCGCCTGGATGGTGGTGCCCCTTATCTTTTCTGTTTATTGCGGGGAAAATCAGTCAGTCACCTGGTTTTTGTTTGCCACCCATGGTTGATCGATCGTTTTTCCCTCAAGCCTTTTTTTAAAGCATTGTCTGCGGCCTACAACGGCGAGGAATTACCGGAAATGCTTGGATTACCACAGGAATTACTGCTTGAACAAGAGAAAACTCGCTTAGTCGACGTCCAGCTCAGCGAAAGTATGCGCTTTTGTTTGCAGGTATTCCGCGGGGGTTCTTTCGAATGGAGGCCGGCACGGCGCGAAGCTGATCTTTCAGAAAATTATTTCTGCGTGAAACTCTCTTCCGAGGCCAAAACTTCCGTGGTGCTGGCGGCAAAAAGGCAAGCTATTTCGGTAGCTGACCTCCTGCTCTTCTGTTTTCATCTATTTCTTTATCGAATGACCCGAAACGAAACGGTCATGACAGTGCATTGTCACAGGATCTGTTCAGGCTCACCCGGACAAATTGGATTCAGTGAAAACAAACCTTTATTTCGTAGTCTGTTTGACCCGAATATGACAGCTTCCCGCTATTTTAAGCAGGCTGATCGACTTTTACGTCAAACCAGACATCACGCTGATTTGCCCGCTGGGGTGGTCTCCCCGGAATTGTTGCGCCTTGAGCCTGATTTTCGCTGGCCAACCAATGTTTTTTTTGATGAAGATACTCTCCCATATCGGGAATTTGCACTCAACGGTGCGGTGACAACACTACTCCCACATTTTTCCCATCTCCTCGAAAATGAGGATATCGCGATTTATTTCGATGTGCAGGAGCAGATCACTTTTCATGTTCTGGCACGTTCTCTGCAGGAAATCCCGGGGCTACAGGTGGCATTCTCTCATTATCTGACCCTTTTGGAAAATATTAACGCAGATATGGAGAAGCCGGTTTCGGAGGTCCGCTTGTTAAACGCTTCTTTGCAAACACAAGCTCTCTCTCTTGCAGACGGAGGTAAATTGGAAGTAATCGCAGAGGATGTTCTGGCTGGTTTTGTACGAATCAGCCAGACCTCTCCAAATGCGTCAGCATTACGTTTTGCAGACAAAACATTGAGTTATCGCGAATTGTCATTATCAGCGGGGTCTATCGCTTCAAATCTGAAATCCTTTTGTAACGGGAAGACCGACCCACTTGTGGGAATTTGTCTTTCGCGCAGCGAGCGTATGATTCAGGCTGTTTACGGCATTCTTGCAGCAGGAGCCGGCTATCTCCCACTGGATCCAACTATGCCAGCTGAACGGCTTAGCTTCATTGTCAACGACGCCCAACTCGCGATTGTGATTGCAGATGACGAAAATTGCAGTGTTATTGCCGGCATTGTCGGTTGCCCGGTTCTGAATGTAAATGCTCTCCTCAATACTCCACGCCTGCTTGAACCTTCTGAAATTTTGACCCAAATTGCCCAACGGACGGCATATGTGATTTATACCTCAGGAACGACTGGTAAGCCCAAGGGAGTTGTCATTGAACGCGGCATGCTGGCACACTTTGTCGCCTCACTTGATAATGTTTGGGAGCCCGGACCGGGGAGTCGCTGGTTGCAATTTGCTTCACTTAATTTCGACGCCAGTGTTATGGAAATATTTAACCCGCTTATGCATGGAGGGGAATTAGTTCTTGCCTCAAGCGAAGTGCGTTCTGACCCGGAGGCCATTTTCGCTCTCTTGCAGAACGAGCGCATTACGCATGCGTATATTCCTCCAGCAATGCTGCGCCTACTTCCCAGGCGTTCATTACCCGATTTACGATCAATTTGCTGTGGTGGCGAAGCCACTGATGAAGAATCTGTGCGGTTTTGGTCAAAAACCCTGAAATTATCCAACGCTTACGGTCCTACAGAAACAACAGTCATGGCGACCATCAATACCATGGGTGGCTACAAGAGTGCAAATCAGTTAGGCCGACCTTTACCCGGTTATTTCACTTACATATTGGATGCAAATGGCGGACTTACACCTATCGGTGGTGTCGGCGAGATCTGCATTGGCGGTCCTGCAGTAGCACGCGGGTATCTAGGCCGTTCAGAAATGACAGCGCAGAAATTTGAGCCTAACCCTTTCGGACCAGGCCGAATTTACCATTCCGGTGACCTGGGGCGATTTCTGCCCAACGGTGATATCGAATTCCTCGGTCGTGGGGATTTTCAGGTAAAAATCCGGGGATTTCGGATCGAACTGGGCGACATCGAAAACGCCATTGCCGCACAGCCAGAGGTTAAAGGCTGTTATGTCGGTGTGTTTGATCGGCAAGGTGGAAAAAATATTCAAGCATGGTACATCGCCTCAGGATTAACGCCTGAGGTTTTGCATGCACGACTTGCCTTGCGTCTTCCGCAATACATGATCCCAACCATACTTATGCCGGTTGATTCGTTTCCCTTGAATTTGAGTGGAAAGATAGACCGTACGCGGCTTCCTATGCCAGAAAACAAGCCAGTTGAAACCATTGAACTCAGCGAATTGGATGGCCAAATCCGTGATATCTGGGCAACGACCCTCAATATACCCGTAACGATGATTGGCCCAGGAAGTCAATTTTTCCATCTGGGTGGTCATTCTCTTTTGGTTGCACTGGTTTGTAACCGCCTCAATGCTTTATTGGGAGGAGCAGTGCGGCCTAAGACACTGTTCGAATATCCAATATTTGCCAACTTTTGCGACCAGGTCCGCGCTACACCACGACAAACCACATCTCAAAAACCCTTATTGGCCACTTCACTCACCGAAACACCAAACCAAAGCCGTCTTATTCGGCTGATTTATAGTCGCGCAATGCGATTTCCGGAGGACAACACTTACAACATAGTAGTGAGGGTCGATTTTTCTGCTCAGATCCATCCTATTCGATTGCGCCAAGCTTTTGGGGAACTTCTGAAATCGCGCCCTGAATTCAGAATTGCACTAATTGAACGTGGAGATGAGGTCTGGATCAAAGCTGGAGAAGCTAATTCGATTCCACCCATTCCTCTGTTGGATTCCACACGTGCAGCCACAGATGCCCGTGCCGAGAGTATGCGTACCGAAGTGCTGGGAGTTCGACAAGCGCCTTTGTGGCGAGCGGAGGTTCATTGCCGGGAAGATAGTATGATCACATTGTTATTCAATGTTCACCACGCGATTTTCGATGGCTGGTCATTCAATCTACTGTTGGAGGAATTGGGAGCACGCTATGAGGCTAATCAAGCAGGTGGGCAATATTCCCAAAACCGTTTGACTTGGTTTGACTACTGTCATTGGGCGGTTGACCTTCCAAAGAGTGACCTCTTCAAGGATTCGATCTGTTACTGGAAAACCAAGTTGGCTGGCATGAATTCCTATGTCGAATTGCCGGTTGACTTTCGGCAAAAGCAAAGTAACGCCAATGCTGCGATGCCGCTTAGGTTTGAACCTGAAGTGGTAACCGCACTCAAAGCGTTCGCTGATGAGCAGGAGATCACCCTTTCACCTCTGCTTTTTTCGCTTTGGCTGGTATGGTTGTGGCGAATCAGTGGTCAGGAATCTCTTGCCTGTGGCTATCCCTATGCCGGACGCGATGTTCCTGGCAGCGAAGATATTTATGGCATGTTCGTTACAATGGGAATTCTTTTCCAACAAATTCATCCGAATCAATCACTCTGCGAACTGATACTTGCTGTGCATCGCCAGATGCTGGAAGACAAAGACCATCTGATGGCAACCCCTTATGATGCCGAAGTCGGAAATCCCGAAGTGATAAATGTTATATTCAGCCTTCAAAGTGGAATTGGTCTGGAAGGCGGATTTGGTGGGGCAATCTTTAAGGCAGATGAGTTGCCTTCTTTGACCTCCAAGGCCGATCTTACCGGCATTTTTTATAAAACTCAGGATGGTGGTATCGAGGGCCGAATTGAGTTTGATTCGTCGTTGTTTCGGGCAGAAACTGTGTCGGGTTTCCTTGAAGTTCTCAGGACGATTGTCCATGCCGCTGCAAAATCTCCCAAAGCCAGACTGGACGAATTGGCCTACCTGAGCGACAGCGATTTTGCACGTATTCAAAACTTCGCTTGCGGCCCGCAAATTCCCCTATTAGAAAGCAGCATTCCTGCTAGGTTTTCAGAAATTGTCAAAGATCATCCCGAAAAGGTGGCGGTGATTTTTGAAACACGCCACTCTACTTATCGCCAACTTGATGATTGGAGCAATCGTATCGCGGTCGGCCTTGGCAGGCATGTACAGCCGGGAAGCCGTGTTGGTATTTCAATGCAGAAGAGCGACACTTTGGTTGCCAGCGTTCTGGCCATCTTGAAGTTGGATTGTGCCTATGTTCCGCTTGATTCCTCTTATCCGCCTGATCGCGTTCGTTTTTTTGCTGAAAATGCTGCTGTCCGTTGTGTAATAGCAGATGCCCCCAGCCGTGAAGCACTGGGAAGCATGGGGCTTGGAATGTTAGATTTTGTCGATCCCGACACATGCGAAATTGACCCTTGCGCTTCCCTGCCAGTCGTTTCACCCGATTCGTTGGCCTATATCATTCACACCTCAGGATCGACCGGTAAGCCCAAAGGAGTGATGATTGAGCACCAAACTGTCGTGCGCTTGGCAATTGCCACGTCGCCTGCGCTTAATTTCGATCTTGACAGCGTGGGTGGGCTTATTGCATCCTTAAATTTTGATGCCAGTGTTCTTGAAATATTTTCAACACTGTTGAATGGCCTTACGTTGGTTGTAATACCAGAACTGGTGCGCAAGTCTCCTGCCCTGTTGCACCAGGTGTTGATTGAAAAAGGGATAACTCATGTCATCCTTTCGCCGGTCGTATTGCAAAATCTTCCCCGAGAACCACTTCCCAGGCTAAAGATGCTAGGGTTTGGCGGGGATACCCTGGACGAACAGACTGCCGATTGGTGGTCACGTCAAACCCGGCTGTTTACGCTATACGGGCCGACGGAAACCACCGTTATGGCATCAAGTGGAGAGATTCTTCCAGGTGCTAATTCAAGAGTGATAGGCAAACCGATAGCAGGATATCGCATCTATCTGCTTAACCCCTATAAACAACCAGTGCCGATAGGTGCGGTCGGTGAAATCTGTATTGGCGGCAACTGTCTGGGGCGCGGTTATCTCAATCGTGATGACCAAACCCTTGAGCGTTTTGTAATTGATCCTTTTGAGTCGTCGCCTTATGCTCTGATGTATTTGACGGGTGATCTGGGGCGTTTCCTGCCGGATGGTACCATAGAATTTTTCGGACGCAATGATTCCCAGGTTAAAGTGCGTGGTTTCAGGATAGAGCTAGGTGAAATCGAAAACCGTATTGGAACATTCCCCGGAATTAAACATGTCGTCTGTGCAACCAAAGGTGAAGGAGAGAACCGCTATCTTGCCGCCTACTTTGTGGCAGATTCGATGATCGATGAAAATTCCCTTCGCAAACATATAGGCGAATTCTTGCCGGAATACATGATACCTTCCTTTTTTGTAAAACTGGATCGACTTCCAGCTTCTCCTAGTGGCAAAATTGATCGAAAGGCTCTGCCAGCCATTTCCGGCAAAGTAACCGAAAATCCACCTCTTGCCGGATTGGAGCAGCAAATTGCAGATATCTGGGAAAAGATTCTCAGATTTCGCGGTGTCGGACGCAACGAGAGCTTTTTCATGGTTGGCGGCAACTCTTTGTTGGCTGTGCGAATGCAAACAGAGTTGCAAAGAGAGCTTGGCCTGGAATTCTCAATCGCCGAATTCTATGCGGCCCCTACCATCGAAGCGTTGGCATCCCGACAGAAATCGAACTACATTCAAATGGCTATTCATGATGCTCATTCCCCTGATCCAATTGTCAATCCTGCCTCTACAATAGCAAACGTTCCACCTCAAACCGTTTTGTTAACTGGCGCTAGCGGATTTCTCGGTATTTACCTTCTATCTGAGCTAGTGGCAAGGACAAAACACGTTCTATGTTTACAACGTTGCAAGGACGAAAGCCATGGAATGACACTGCTTCGCCAGCAGGCAAAAAAAGCCGGGGTAAGCATTGATTGGTCACGCGTAAACATCGTATGTGGTGACTTAGCCACACCTGAATTAGGAATATCTCCTTCCCAACGGCAACAACTTGCTTCGGTTGTAGATGCAATACTGCATTGCGGTGCGTTTGTACATCATATTCACAGTTATCAAACCATGAAAGCAGCCAATGTCGAGAGTACAATGGAATTACTGAAACTGGCATTGGAAGCAAAACGAAAGACGTTCTGCTTCGTATCTACGCTATCAGTCGCCTCAGCACTGGCGGGGTTGAATGCAGCACCCGAAGCAATAGTCGACAATCTTCCCATGGTAGACAATGGCTATCTTCTGACCAAGTGGACCGCAGAAAAACTCGTGGCCCATTATGTTTCCCAATATGGACTCAATGCTATTATTGCACGCCCAGGAAATATTACCGGTTGCAGTAGTAGTGGCTTTAGCAACTTTGACCATAACCACTTCTGGCTGTTTAATAAAGGTTGCCTGCAGTTGAGAGCTTATCCTGAGATCCCGTCGGAGGTTGAGATGACACCTGTGGATCTTCTGGCCCGCGCTATTGCTGCAATGCTGGTTGCACCACGCAAAGGACTGGCAGTTCGTAATCTGGCAAACCCGAAAACCATGAGCCTGTCCAGCTTTTTCAGACGAATGGCCGAATGTGGTTTTGAAATCCATGGAGAAACCCCTCAAAAATGGCAAGACCGGCTCGCAAACATTAAAGAAGATAATGGATTGGCACAAATTAAAGAATTCTATACCGGCGATATTTCCAGCCCTTCCTTCCCAACCGAACAAACAAAAACACTCGCCGAGTTGTCACAGCTTGGAACTGAATTGGAGACCGAATACGACAAAATAATTCCAATTTATGTGCATTATTTGCGGCAGGTTGGTTTTTTGTCATGAATCAAAAGCATTCTTCTTTTAAATTTCAAAGAAAATTAACACTGACTTCTCGATCCAACATCGGCCGTGAGCAGAATTGGGTATGACAAAGTTCACAAAGCGAACGGAGTTAGAGCCCATTCCTGCTCGATGAGCACGATGGGAAGAGCGCGAAGCGCGGAGCCAATCTGGCTTGGTGAGCGGGGGAAGCCGCTCACGGCCGGTGATGAGCCGGCCGCACGAGCGGTCGGCTCATCACCGAACTGTGCAGTATAGACCGTTCACGGCTGGTGCCGACGTAGGTCGCCAGCCGTGAACGGCCAATTCATGCTTGAGCGACTGTTCGAGCGAGGGGTGGGGGAGGGCGAACAGATACGAAAGCGTGTTTGATGGCAAGGTATTTTTCGACAGCCTCGTTGGAAGCTGTCGGAAAATCTCGGTACATTTTATCCGGTACAAAGCGGTTCGCTGCTGATGCTAAAAAGCGAGGAGAAAATTGGGGTGGGTACACAAAAATATGAAAATAGGATATTTTTCGACAGCCTCGTTGGTGCAGGTTCATAAGGCAAGTCTTTTTTATCTTTTTCGGTGGATAACAGATCTTGAGAAAAAATATGAGGGGTGGAAAAAAATATGCAGAAATCAATTAAAGGATTACTAGGATTGCTCTTTTGTTTATTTCTCTGCTTGGGCGTGGTTGACGATGTCTGCCGAGCGGAACCTTCTGGAATCCAATTGGTCGACTCCGATGCCGATGCAGCCCGAGAACGGGATGAGGTTCGGTGCGCCGAAGAACGTCGGGTGCTGGAGGAACGCCGCCTTGAAGCAGATCAGAATTCTCAGACTACTACCTGCAAACAGGACAAACAGAGTGATGGGACACCTAACCCAAGCAACCCAACCTCCCCGATTGGGTCCTCAACAAACCTCTTCCCACTTATAGATACTTTCGATAATCCGGAAACTCAAGCTAAGTTTAAAAAACTGCTAGCCGATGGCGCAGATCCTAACCAACGGAATGAAACCGGAGAGCTCCTCTTGAACTACGCAACTTGCCTGGCGGGAAAGTCCCAATATTCCCCTCCTGGTGACGTTCGACCAGGCCGCTACGACCACATTCTCCTGTTTCTCCAGGCTGGGGCTGATGTTAGAAAAAGCGGATCCTCTGGAACCCCGCTACATGCTGCCGCCAGACAGGGAGACGTCGACCTAACCCTCTTATATCTTGAAAAAGGAGCTGATGTTAACTCTCGCGATGAACAGGGTAACACGCCACTTCTTGTTGCAATTCCTTTCGGGAAAGAAGTTTTCAATCTCCTACTGCATCGTGGTGCAGACCGGGAGGCTGTCAACAAAAATCGGCAATCGGCTTTTGACCTCGCTCTCTATTTTCGCTCTTTCGACTTCATGGATCTGCTGATCCGGCACGGTGCTCCCATCAACCCGATGATCACCCGGATACGGAAGGAACTTAAACTTGGGACGAATCCGGTTCTGGAGCGGATCATCACCCGGCTTGAGGCTCTCCATACACACATTCTTCCCCCTCCACCCCCCGCTTCAGCTTCGTTGGTATCTCCCAAAGCGGACCCTCCATTAATTGTCGCAATTCGAAAGCATCAAACAGAAGAAGTAAGAAAATTATTGCAGGCAGGTTGCGATCCAAATACCCTTAGCGCAACTTTCAATCCGAAGGTCCATGATTTCCGAGAAGCCACTAACTATGGTGCCCCCGGACTGATCCTGGCATTGCATCAAAATTTTTATGATTTAGCGGAACTTCTGGTAACGCATGGAGCTAACGTTAATCTCCATGGGGCAGTGAATGACTATGATGACAACAATCTTCCGCTCTTGCTCGCCGTTCGTGATGAAAAAATGACACGTTTTTTGCTTGACCACGGAGCTACGGTGGATCTTCCCTCGATACGATTCGGAGAAACCGCTTTGATGGTTGCCACTCAAACAGCCGTGATGAACCTATTGCTCGAACGTGGCGCGGATATTCAACACCACTCCCGCCATGGTACGGTCCTCACCGATGCAGTGGACAAGAAATTGCCGACAAAGGTCGCCTTCCTCCTGGATCATGGAGCAAGAATCAATGAGCAAATAGAAGATGACGGATCCACTGCCTTGCATCACGCCGTGACACAGGCGGATACCGCTCTTGTGCGCCTCTTACTGGAACGAGGGGCCGACCCCACTCTCAAGAATGATACGGGGTTGAACCCCTACGATCTAGCCCGAACCGCCAAAAAACCTGAATTGACAACTTTGTTTAAAACTGGAGGAGGGGTTCCTCCTGCATCTCTAGCCAGTCATCCGGTCCAGCCTAAAGAAAACACCGCCCGGTTGATTCAGGAAGCCATTATACAGAACAATTCGGAACTATTGCAGACTCTTCTGACTGAAGGCGCCGATCCTGATGGTGACCCCCAGTGGCCTTATCTTATTCAGGCAGTTTCCTCCGGTCGGGAATCGGGGCCGTTAGTACGGATACTTGTTGAACACGGTGCAAAGGTCGGAGTGACCGACTCCAACAAACGCGGCCTTCTCCACTTCATCCAGGATCCTCAATTAATAGCACTTATCGTATCCAAAGGAGCAGATCCCAAAGCAAGTGATAGCCGGGGAGTGACTCCCCTGCATTTGGCAGCTGCGGCCGGACGCGTGGATTGGGTGCAATGTTTAATGATATTTGGGGCCCAGGCCAATGTCGTGGATGAAATAGGGCGAACCCCACTTCATGAAGCGGCTTCTGGCCCCCCCGACCAGCAACCAGCCGATGGCCCGCCACCTGACTGGACCTTGATTCCAGGATATCTTGAAACAATTACCCTTCTGAGTAAAGCGGGAGCCTCGGTCAAAACCGTAGACCAATATGGGAAGACGCCGCTCGATATAGCCAAAGATCGGCGGGAAGCTCAAATGGAGCCAATCCGAAAGCTCTTGGAGTCATTGCCCTGATAGGCCTTTGTTTTTTCGTTTTTCGGGCGAATTTCTACTTAAAATTCCCTAGGAAATTATAGAATGAGTGCTTTCAATTTCTTATAGCAGGTGCGATTCCGGATAGAATCGTTCATAGCGCATATATAATCAATTTGAAGGGAGAATCAATGCGGAAGAAAGTGAATTCAATTCCTAAAACCAAGAAGTTGACAGAATCCGACCACCATGCTTAAATAAAACAGCCATGTCTCTTTGCTCCGATGAAATGGTCGGATATTTTCTGAACGGGTGGTCGTTTCCGCCTGAATACTCGCACTTTTTGAAAACTCGCTTTCTTTTTATTTTCTAGCGCTGATTTTAGATATTTTCGAGACTGAATGAAAGTAGTTGAGCAATTACCTCCAAAACTTGTTTTAAACCGAAGTTCCAAACGCGGTACATTGATAGAGTTTTGATTGGAGCAGTGCAAGAAGGAGAAAGTCGCGCTAAATCAAAAAAGACGCTGTCCATGTGAACCTTTGGATGTTCTTCTTGGATTATGATCTTCAAGGCTTTGCACGGATTGGTATTTTGGGAAAAAATAGGCTCAAACAATCATCCTACTTGTACTTTCTGCCATTTTAGACTTGAAACTTCGGTTTAAAACAGAGATTTAAGAGAAAAAGCCGTAAACTTCTTTCTTTTATACCAATCCCAAAAAATATGTGCATCCCCTCAAGAACATCGATTTGATCAAAGTGAAGTAAGATCTGTATACTTTCCAAGAAAACACGTAATTTTCGTGAAAATAAGGAGCCCTTATTGTATGGTTGGAGCATTCAGTTCTGGCCAACCCAACCCAACTCCAATTTCAGACATCCCAATCTCGGGGATTTAAATTTGATACCATTTTTTCGATTGATGAATTGCCAACTTGCTATGGAAGGAATCTTCTGATTTAGTTTTATGTAAGTTGGTCTCAGGATAAAATCCAACCG
>JADFXM010000101.1 GCA_015233565.1 Candidatus Rifleibacteriota bacterium | reverse complement strand
GGTCTGATGGTTTCAAATTATTGCGGCAAGTGGCTTGTTCTCAACCAGCGTTACCAAAATTAATTGAAACAAAAAAATGTATCAGTTTATCTGAGAAAAAGCGTAACAGTTTTGCTGAGCGCTATAGAACTTTTTAGTAAAATCTGAAAGTGGTGAATGGTGGGGTAATTGTGCATGGTGCTCTTTAGGAGTTACAGCGTTGTTAAATGAAAATGCTTCAATTATAACAAATATTGGCGGCCACGATGAGCAAGTTGTTATTCATATTTCTCAAGGAAAAATTTTGGAAGAGGATCTCTATATACATTTTCCTATTCCAATGAAAAACGCTTGGAACAATGTTATTTACACTTGCAGTAATATGCTGGTTTTTAGGAATGAAGATCAAATCAATTATTGGTCCAAACGCCATAATATTCCCAAAGGAGATCTTCAGCCAATAAAGAAAATATGGGAATTCTCAAAGAAATGGTATGGAAATCATTTAAATCCCAAATGGAAAAAATGGACAATGGAGGAAGCAAAAGAACTGTTTTTAAAATATGAATTGTCAGGAGAAACATGGAAAATTGAATCTTCGGAAAAGAGATTTTGAAAGAGAAAAGGACCGGAAGCAGAGAATCCAGGATTGACGATTAGACTTATTCGTAAGCAGCGGATTGCATTGATTTGGATTAGATCGATCGGGCTTGAGCGTGAACACGCTATTTTATGGGAGTTTGATCAAAATAAATTAGGGAAAAAAGCACCAAAAACAAAAGCCAGCGACTAAAGGAAAAGCCTTTCGACAGAAGTTTATGTAGGTTTTGCCTACTCCCTTGAGGAATTTGCTCAGATTCTTAATTTTTCCCATGAAATAATTTGGCTCCACTCAGGCCCTGGACTTATTAAATTGATATGCAATTTGCTTCATATTAGATAAAGAAGTCTTCCCTGTTGATTGTCGAAATTTCATTTGTTATCACCGACTGTTCCAGGATTGAGAAAGCTTATCGGAGAGTTTAAAAACTAGGGTTTTTAACCAAAGTTTTACGAGAACTTCATCAAAATTTAGGACGCTCTTTCTAATCGAATTTTTCACTTCGTTTAGATTGAAGAGTAGAATTCAATCAATCGCTTGACCAAGCTAATTCCAGCAGATAAAACCCCAGGATTGCAGGCCGGAAATCTCCGTGAACATTATGTTTTTTCAGAAGAATAAGTTAACCAATCTGATTTCAAAAGAAAATATGATGGATGCATTAGTCCTGTTGGTGCATAGAATTCATCGTGGGAATATTTGAATCGAAGCTTAGTTAACATACCCCTTGAAGCTTCGTTTTTGGGATTATGGCCAGCAAAAATAGCTGAAGCGTTCAGTACTGAAAAACCATATTGAATTACGCATTGCGCTATTTCATTGCCATATCCCTTTCCCCAACAATTTTTCATTAAATGAATTCCAATTTCATAGATTTTGTTTTCGATTTTATAGGGCCGAAGTCCACCACAACCGAGAAATTCACCATTTTCAATTGAAAACACCGGCCAGTATTGCATGTTGTATGCTTCTTCACAAGCAATCTCACGCTCGATCTTAAGGCGTATCTCATTTTCGTCAAATGGGCCACCGATATACTTTGTCACTTCCGAATCTTGCCAAAGAGTAAAGGCAAACTTCAGATCTTTAGATGTCCATTTCCGAAAACCTACTCGAGCAGAAGAAAGAAAATTCTTTTCTACCACTGACTTATAATCTTCATTTTTTGTTGCCCTCGGGACTTCACCCAGGTTTACAACTCCCCCGCGCTTCGCTGGCTTATTTTCTTCATTTTTTGTTGTCATCATGACGACCCATTTTTCCCCAGTTTTTTCCATTCTGATCTTAGAGCAAAAGCCGTACCGCCTATAGCTCGCTGAACAGAAAGTATTCCATCCAAATGATCAATTTCATGTTGAAGCAATTCGGAAAAATCGTTTTTTGCAGAAATTGATGCCACTTCACCAAAAGGAGTTGAATATTCAACTTTTATCTCTTTTGCTCTTTCAACTTTGACTAATAGCTCTGGAAAGCTAAAACAATCATCCCACAGTTGGATCTTTTCTTGACTTTGCCAAACTATTTTAGGATTGATAAGAGGTCCAAAAAGGTTTTCAGTTGGAAAATCAACAAATATTATTCTTTCTATTATTCCGATTTGTGGTGCAGCTATTGCTCTTCCAAAGCCATTTATTTTTTGAAAATTCTGCAAAGTGTCCTTCAAATCTTGGATAGTTTGAAGAGTTTCATTTGAATCTAATTTTTCGACTTTTTTGCAAGCTTTGAATAATTCAGGATTCCCTAGTTTCAAAATTTCTTTTATTGCCATTTAGAATCAACCTCCAAAAGCAAAAGATAAAAAACTATCGCAGTCATCAGCTACTTTCGTTCTCCTGATTCCCCATGGAAATGATAGTGAATGAATTTATGATAATACTCCTTGATAAATAGCGCAAGAAGAGTGAGAATGACACAGTAATTCCAAATTCAGAATACTTGTCCCCGTAATTTTGATTTTTCCTTGAACATAAGTTCAGTAGTCACTTTCGAAATATTTTAATATTTGTCTGTCGGATTTTTTCTTGAGACCAACTTTTATAAGGGTAATCTTAAAACTCAGCCTTGAAATACTCCTTTCTAATGCTTTTTTTAAAAAATGTTATCATATCAATCCCAAAAAATATGTGCATCACCTCAAGAACATTGATTTGATCAAAATGAGGTTGGATCGGTATATTTTCCAAGAAAACACAGAACTTTCATGAAAATAAAGAGCCCTTAATGGATGGTTGAAGCATTCATTTCTGTCAAACCCAACTCCAATTTACGCGGACCTGAAGCATGAAAGAGGTTGGATGAACGAACTAATTGAAATTGGTATTAGCTCAAAATCCGAAATTGCCAATGAAGTCAGAAGTAAAAGTCACAAGGCCATTTATGGAAAAACCTTGTCAATTAGCTTCAAATCAGAGGCGCAAATTCGATTCCTTGCTTAAGGAGCATTTCAAATTGGTCTCGAGTAACACAACCGAGTAGGCAATCTTGTCCCCCAAGGTCAAAGTGAACAAAGATTTTGTCCGGATCAGCAGTTTGAAGAAGTTCCACGAGTTTCCCAAAAAAGTCCGGATCGACCCAATCATCATTTACCCGGCATGTGATTTTAAATTCCCGGCCTTTGAAGGAAAATGAGACCCAGGCCTCCTTTTTTTCAACATCAATGAAATCTTGGATGTTTTCAAGAGGAAGTGAGCCCTGGGTAATTTCTACCATTCGCTGGGTCAGTTCTTTGTAATCTCCGTGGTCTTCGATGCACTCTGAGTCCATATGCCAAAGATTCGTGCAATGATTTCCCCAAGGTTCCTGCTCTTCGGTCATTCCCAAACTAACAAGAACCAAGGAAAACCCGGGTTTTTCGAATTCATTTCGGGGCCAGGAAGCCAAAAGATTCTCGACAGTAAATGGCGTGTTTAGCTTAAACCCGCATTCAGTAAGAAGGTCAAGCTTTTCTTCCAACGTTAGAACTCTTGTATCAACTAACTTTGAATTCCAAATTGAAATTTTGGCCTGCAAAAGAAGCAAAAGCGCGACAAACAATAATAGAACAATCTCAAGCATTTCTTCCCCCAATTCTTCAGGATTTTTTCAGTCAATACGCTCAAAAAATTACAAATTCGTTAGTCCTCAACCTTGAGGTCAGCCGCCTGCCAGCTGTAGACTACCCCCTTCATCTATTTCCTTGGCCAGATTTTCGATAAAAAGACCAATCATTCTTCCAGAAAACTTACTATCCATTAACTTCGTAAAATACCTCTATCTGAATGTTTGTCCAGCTACAAAGAGTAAATTCATATTGACATTGGAAATTAACCAGTTAAAAAAAATCACGAAACTATGTTTTTTCCAAATTTTCTGCGCTTGTGTTGATGCAGTCTTAAAAGTCTAGTATTTTTACTCTTTTTCGCTAATGTTTATCCAAAACCAATTGTACCATAACAGTGAAAGTTTTTGTTCAAAAAAACCAAATTAACTTACCAAAGAAGCAATTCTCAAAACTGCCGAAATCTGCAATCAAGAGTTCGCAAATTTTGGGAGAAAAATTCGAAATGCTTGAAAGTCCGGGGGGCGCAGCTTCTAGTATTCTTCTTGCTTAGCCTCCCCCTTCATCGCTTTCTTTATTTACCAGATCCGATCTCCAACTGATTTGACAGTTGGGGCAATCATAATAGAGAACCTTGTCGCCCTGTCCTTCTTCATCGACCTCTCGGGGAGGGACCAGATTACGCTTGCAATGTGGGCATGTAATAGTACAAACGATGCTTTTGATGAAGAAGATATACGCTATTCCCGAAAGAATGAACCAGATTATGGTTTGATAATATGCGCTTAGTGAGAAACCGATAAAAACGATCCAACCGGAACGGGCGACCCATTTTGCATAGCCGGGAAGAGGTCTGACGGGAAAACCAGGATCCATCTTCAAAAGACTCCTTTCAAGGAAACTGAACCAGCCATTCTTTTAAATTTTGATAGGAATTTATTCTCGATCTCAATATACCAACCTTGACTCTGAATGGCAAGAAAGGCATTCTGGTCTAAATTTAGACGAGTCGACGATAACCTCACATTTTTCAACTCCGAAGAACCGCAGTTCTTGCCCAGCCTGCCCAGCCTTGCCCCCATTACCTCCGACGACCAGCAACCATCAACTCTTGCCGAAAAATTCCACACTGAAAACTGTCCGAACCATTTTGACTCTGATAGAAATCCAATCTCTTAGAAGAACATCCCAAACTCAGGATTCTACTCGATTTTCCTCGCTCTAGGTTTTTCCTGGTTCACTACCTAATTAAAAAAAAATTTGTCAGCGTGAATATTTTTCCCATTTTTTGGATCACAATGGTATTATAGTCGCCCAGTAAATCAAGGAACACATTGTCGATTTTGGCGTGGATTTGGCGTGGATTTTCTCTTCCCAAATACATTTCCTCAGGAGGTTTTTTTCTATGTTGGGTTATTCTTTTTTTTCTGCTACATCAACAAATCAGCAGGCTGAAATCGATGCACAGAAATCGGAATTTGCGCGGGTGTTTGTTTTTGTCTTTGTCTTGACAGCTATTACCTGTATTACCGGTTGCATCGGCTCCAGCGAAACAACAGTCTACCTCCCAACCGCACCGAATTTCGGACAGGACATAGACGCTATTGTCGCGGAGTTTTTTGCCTCAGATGTTGCACAAGCCATGAAAAGAGATGCTGCAGCACTGTTGCCGAAGTATGGGGGAATCAATGTCTTCACGAGTGCCCAGTACAACCGCCGATTTTTCACCGGGAGCGTTGATCTCGGTAACGTTTTTGATGCCAGAATTCCAGCCAACATGGCTATTTTCCGCTCATTTGCCTCAGAAACCCGATTAATCAACACGGATCCCAACACCCTTAATTACAACCGATACTCTACCGCAGCAAATCGTTTCCTGGCTCAATATGGCTATGATGCTGTGCTCTTCTACCCTGACGAAATTCACCCTCTCTTCACAAAACCGACCGACACATGGCTCTATGTCCGTGAAACGCCTGACGGAGTTCATTTCACGACCATCGGAGGGCGAAAACTTTACTATAGCTCTCGAATCATCCAGCGCCGCATCGAAATTGCCGGTGGACTTAAACTTCAAGCGGTCAACGGAAATGTTTCCGGAATGGTTTATCTTCCAATACCTGGTGAGGCCTACATACCCTATTCTGCGACGGAGACCGCGGAAATAGCGACTTCGACCGTCGGAGCCAACCTGAATGTCTGCACCCCTGTCACCGCAAACAGCGATCAGATAGCTCTCAGAAAGAAAGCAGGCATTGTCGATTCTCCCTTGTCGAACCGCAAAGCTCTACGGGTGGGAGGCTGGAAAGACGAAAAGTTTGCAAACGATTTATTGAACACCGGATTCAGCTTCTTTGATACTCCGGATCAGTATACTTGGGGCCAAACCGGTCATTATCTGGTGCCTCTTGCCATGGAGTTCTGGAAGTAAATCAACTTTGTAGTGAATTCCACAAGCAATTAGATGCCTCTAGAAGCTGCTGAAACATATCAAATCCCAAAGCATACTTGACAAACAGTATGGTAAAGGAAGCATGAATTTGGGATCGAGAATTTCGAAGAGTACAAGAAAAACCAGGTTTAGGATATTTTTAGACAAACCCGTTAGAAGCTGTTGAAAAATCTCGGTAAATTTTATTCCGTACAAAACGGCTCGCTGGTGGCGCGTGTGAGAAAGCGGGACAAAAATCCGGGTGGTACACAAAAAGATGAGAATCAGGGGATTTTCCGGCAGATCCGTTATTATTGCCCTTTTGCCCGTGTGGGGAAGAACAAGATTTTCCCCAGGCTCTTACCGACTTTGAGAAGCAGCGTGCTCATCAGCAGATGTGGAGTCAAACCAAGTTGGTTTTCCCCAATTGCTCCTCGTGCCAGCGAACATACAGGTTGTCGAAATATTTTTCGTCATGGAGCATTTCGATCGTTACGGCATATTCACCTGCAATGTTCATGTAATTCAGAGCTCGCGCACCGCTCAAGAGTTTCTGAACCGCCTCAGAGACCTGGATATTTTGCTCAACAGCGTAGCCCTGGAGATATTTCTCGCACTCCTCATCTATAACGAGAAGTATCCCGGTGTCAGCCCGGAACCGTTCTACGAAATCAACTATGGGGGATTTCTCCAGGAACTCAAGCAGGAGGTCCGTGGGCCGTTCACACAGTTTCTTTGTGACCGTAAGCTTCCTGAAATTCTTGCCGGGCAAGGCGAACTGGAAATCAGTCAATATCCGCTCCCAAACGGAGACAAGTGCGCGTGCGCCGATCTTGCTGTTCTCAGCCTGGTCTGCCACATACTCGATGGCCTCGGATTCAAACTCTATGTCGATCCCAAAAAGCGCGAACTCGAATTTGTACTGGTCGAGTATTGAATCCTCGGTCTTGGTCATGATCCTTACGAGATCGTTCTTGGAAAGGGGGTTTACATAGGTGCGGATTGGCGCACGCCCCACGAGTTCTGGGATCAAGCCGAATCGAATATAGTCGTCAGCCTCAGCATAGGGATAATAATTTTTATAGGAACGTTTCGGGGTTTTGTCGCCTTCCGGGGAGGAGAAACCAGTTACGGTAATGCTTCCATCCTCCTTGATCCGGCCAGTGCCGCGTTCAATCCGTTTTTTCACGATTGATTCGAGGTCGTCTGTTATCCGTTGAAACGATCCACCGAGGATGAAAAGAATGTTCTCGGTGGAAATCATGCTTTTGGACTTATCTGGCTTTGTCCCGTGTTGCAGGTCCATCATTTCCTGTACTTGCGACGCGGGACTATATGGGTTTTCGACGGGGATGAATTTTCGTTCGATCAACTTTAGCACGGCCCGCTGGAACCCCTCCCGCGAAATGTCATGTCCGATAAATCCGCTGTCCTTCGCCTTTTTGTCCACCTCGTCGATAAAAATCAAGCCGCCAAACCGTGTGATGAAATCAGCTTTTTCGCGTTTGTTCTCACCTGGCGCCATGTCGATAAGTTCGCGAATCATATCGTCAGCGTTTTTGCCCACATAGCCTGCTTCGGTGTAGTCGGTGGCGTCGACTATGTTTATCGGAATTTCGAGAAGATCGGACAGAACCTCGGCGCTGTAAGTCTTGCCGGACCCGGTTGGACCAGCAATGATGGTATTTTTTTTGCGGAATCGCTTGACCGCAGCCCTTTCCTCGGGAGAAATCTCGCCAAGTTTCTTGACAACAGCGAAATGGTAAGCCGCCGCAACAGAAAGGCGCTTTTTATAGTTGTCCTGACCGATGACGTACTTGTCGAGATGCTCCTTGATTTCCGCCGGAGTATGTGTTTTTACTAGCAAGCCCGGCTTCTTCTTGCGGAGAATATTTTCCACCGTATCGTCAAAAGTCCGAGTAGCTTCGGAATTTCCCTCGAGGTATGCTTTGATCGCTTCCTCGTGAGTACACCCGTATTTCGACACGATCTGGTCGATTCTCTCTTTAGGAATGCTGACTTTCATCACGAATTTGTTTTTCCATTCCTCACAATGACAGTAAGTAGTCTTTTAACAAAATCGTCGCTAGTAACTTGCTTGTGAGTTCCTGAATTTTTAAATTATACTTTATTTTGATTAAAAGTGCCATTCCTCGACTATGCCTTCTCGCAATTACATTTTCCAAACAAAGTTGTACTACGCTCCTAAGAGAGGATGCCGGCAATTTTTCTTCGAATTAAGGGAAGATCAACTTTGAAACAGGACGATTTTTTTCTCAAGATGTGCAAAACAATGCTCACAAATGTGCAAACTATTGCCTTGAAACCAAACGACAATCAGGAGATTGCCTTGAGTTATCAAAAGGAGAGAATAGCCTGTCAAGGTTATCCAAGGTGGGAGTGTGAAGAAAACGTGCAATCAGGCAATTCCTCAAAAACAGCATGAAATAACTATGACACAAATTAGTCTTCTTCTTGGCATGATTTCTGCTACTAAATTTGTAACCTCGATCAAAAAATGAGACCTGGAGGCAATTATGAGAATTCAACATCAAAGCTTTTCTGGAAAATGTATTTTTTGCGGAGTCAGGACTCAAAACAAGTATTACAAAAGCCCTAATTCGAAGGTTTTACCTCATGAAAATATTTATGATGATTGCCCACGTGCAAGATTTTATTGCATTATTTTCATTATTTACTTTGTGCTTCCCACTATTTTCCTGATTTTTGGCTGGAAATTTCTATTGGTTGCAATTTTGTTGGAAGAGATTTATTTCAGGCATTTTTGGATCAAAGAAAGTGAAAAATGGTTTGGTTTGCGGGACGTCAAGGAAGATTACGACAGTCTTTTGGAAAAGGTTGGTTCAAGTAATCGGAATTATGTTAGAATTTTACTGAGTTCAACGCTAAAATCCCTGTTTACTCTACGAGACAGAGCCTTCAAGGCACAATCGATGGTCCTGGAAGAATCATTTGATGAAATCGATTTCAAAATAGAATTCTTAAGCAAAAAATCCCAGACTCTGGATGGCACTGATTTGCAAGGGATATATCGAAATCAAATAAAGGATTTGAATGAAAACCGAAAAAAATTGGAACAGATATATTCATTGTTGGAAAAGTTTGAAGCAAACAAAAACTGCGTGGTGGAATCAATCAGACTATTGAAAAGCCGAATTCTTTTATTAGAAACAGATGGAAGTGATAAAGAAGAAATAAAAATTCCGGACGATTTGAAGTCTCTTCATAATGTATACGAGCGTGTGACAAACTCTCAACTCTGAATATTTGAAGATCTTTCGACATACTCGTTTGCCCTGTCCTGGTCGAAAAATGCCTTGAAAGAAAAAGTTGAAAGTGCTAAAATAATTGGACTGAATAGCAGATCCATATCAAAAAAAGTGAATAATTTCAAATTCGACCATTGCTCCGAATAGTGCATTTCTCAGTTTTAAAAATTGAAAGCAAGAAATCGGATTTTGAAATCATCGAAACTGTTGTTTATACTGATTAGGACAAATTAAAATGGAATTTCCCAGGAAAAAAAATGATTACGGAAGAAATTTATAATAGATATCTTGCCAATTTGCTTTCAGGAAACAAAAAAGAATGTTCCAAAATTGTGACTGATTTATTAGATCGCAAGGTTTTGATTCATAACCTTTATATGCACTTATTTCAGAAATCTATGTATGAAATTGGAAAGCTTTGGGAAAATAATAGGATTTCAGTTGCAACTGAACACATGGCTACATCAATAACTGAGGGTCTATTGAATTTGGTTTATCCGGTGATATTTTCTGCCGAACATCTCGACAAGAGAATCATAATTTCATGTGTTGCCAGTGAATATCATCAACTTGGGGGAAAAATGGTTGCAGATATTTTTGAATTGAATGGTTGGGATGCTTATTTCCTTGGTGCCAATACCCCTTCTAAAGAATTACTGAAGATGATAGATGAAAAAAAGCCTGATTTATTAGGCCTTTCCATGAGTCTCTGTTCCGCGTTACTTTCTCTTGAAGAAACAATCAAGACAGTTCAAAGCTCGATTTCTAAATTACCTATAATTCTGGGAGGGCAAGGTTTTGCCGGTATAGGAAAAGAACTGACTGATAAATATTCTAACACGATTTATTTTGATTCCTTAGACAAGCTCGAAAAATGGCTTCGAGATTTTTAACATGTATAAAACAATCTTGCAGCATCCAATTTATGACTTTTTGTATAAAGAAGCGGCATTGTTGTTTCTTGTCCTAGATCCGGAAGGTAATGTAATAGAGGCCAACAATTATGCTAAAGATATCGTTGGTTCTGATTTGCTTAGTGCAAAACCACCTTTTAAAAAAATTCTTCTAGGTTTTAGCACCGATTTGCCTCCTCTAGCCGAGCTGATTCGCGGTGGGTCCGTTCCAAGGATGTTGAGCTTGGCAACGAGTCGGGGAAAGACTCAAACCTATTATTTTCAATTCTATGAAAAAGAAGATAGAATTTATGCTTTTGGACAGATCAATCATCTTGAAATGGAGACTTTAACTGAGAACCTGGTGGAAGCTAATAACGAGATAAATAATTTATCACGGGAGTTGCATAAAACAAATGCTCACCTAACCAAATTAAATGACCAAAAAAATCACTTTCTTGGTATGGCTGCTCATGATCTACGCAACCCGCTTTGTGTTATACTTCAATTAAGTGATTTTTTATATACTCAGGCAGAGAGCTTATTGGACGCCAAACAGCTTAAGATGCTCGCAAGTATAAGAAACGCCAGCAAATTTATGTCTCAGCTCATTAATAATTTTCTGGATGTTTCAATTATTGAATCAGGAAAATTGGAACTGGAGCTTGTTTCAACCGATTTTGTACCATTTGTTGAACGGACAGTCCTGGTTAATCAACTACTGGCTGAGAAGAAAAAAATCAAACTGACTTTTCAAGGAGAAAAGAATCTTCCTCAAATCATGATAGATAACTATAAAATCGAACAAATTTTGAATAACCTGATTTCCAACGCAATAAAATATTCTTTTCCCGAATCTACAGTCCAGATCAGTGTTCAAAAAAGTGGAGATTATATTTTGGTAACTGTCCAGGATGAAGGGCAAGGTATTCCCGCAGCTGAGTTGCCCAAGCTCTTCCAGGCTTTTCAAACCACCAGTGTTAAAGGTACTGCCGGGGAAAAAAGTACAGGACTGGGATTGTTGATTTCCAAAAAGATTGTCAGTGGCCATCGTGGGAAAATATGGGTCGAAAGCAAACCCGGAAAGGGTTCCACTTTTTCTTTCACTTTACCATGCTAACAAAGTGGGATTCTCACTTCTTACTTTTTTCCTTGCCTGTTTCTAATCTATTATGATGGTCACATGTTCATTTAATCATTTCATAGTTTCAGAATTCAATATAACCAGTTCTTTTTGAAGGAAGAAAAATCTCAAAATAATACCCAGAAAAAATCCGGAAAGAAAGCCTATTGAATGGCCACTTTTTAAATATCCGGCGAAGTAAACATCTAAAAAGGCTTGGATGGCTAAAAACACAAAGATTGTACAAATCACTGTTTTTCGACAAAGTCTTGGAAAAAGCAATAAGGTTATGTAGGCTCCAACAATGCCGCAAAGAGCTTGAGAGGCCCCTGAAGAAGCCTCCATTGGATAGGAAAGGACGCTTGCAATTTGTCCAACAATACCTGTAACGAAATACGTAATTAAAAAGACCCGACTTCCAAAGAGTGTTTCAAAGATAGAACCTAAATAGAAAATGAGAGCAATATTGAATAACATATGTGGAAATTTTTGATGAAGGAATTGGGAGGTAATAAGTTTCCAATATTGTCCGCGCTCCATTGACTCACCATTTATTGCGCCAAAC
Source organism: Candidatus Rifleibacteriota bacterium (assembly GCA_015233565.1). Classification (GTDB taxonomy): domain Bacteria; phylum Muiribacteriota; class Ozemobacteria; order Ozemobacterales; family Ozemobacteraceae; genus JADFXM01. The sequence goes on along the minus strand of JADFXM010000101.1, from coordinate 2,647 downwards.
TTAAGAATCAACTTGGAATTTTGAGTTTCAAATAGTTTCAAATTGTTGAAATGAGCAGATGCTATCCAACCAACTAAAATAAAAACACAAATCAATAGTGTTGTCCTATAAGATTTCATTTTTTCCTTCCAATCTTCAAGATAATCCAATCTTCAAAACCAAGGAAGTTTTTCGAGCACTGGTTCTGGTTGATGAGTCTTTAATCATTGTAAACAGGCTGATTTTTTAACAACCACAGTCGTCTGTTTATCGAGGTTTGATACCAAATCGCCTTCAAAGTGCCTCTAAACCGAAGTTCCAAGTCTAAAATGGCATAAAGCACAAGTAGGATAATTATTTGAGCCTATTTTTCCCAAAAAAACCTGTCCATGTAATACCTTGAATATCATGATCCCAAGAGAACATCCAAAGGTTCAGAGGGACAGGGTCATTTTTGACTCAATGCGAATTTCTCCTTCTTGCACAGCTCCAATCAAAACTCTATCAATGTACCGCGTTTGGAACTTCGGTCTAAACCGAAGTTCCCGAGTGAAAAGCCCTCTTGTTATGACCTGAAGCCCAAAAGAAGCCTTTTTTGCCTGTTTTTTCTGTCCGTGTAAATTTGACGCCTGAAAATAGCATTTGAAGAAGGTTTCAAGGGTTTTCCTACTGTCCAGTAAAAACCGTCTGAAAAATACCTTAAATTCGTTTACAGATCAGGATTTCAATAGATTTTGCGTCCGGAACTTCGGTCTAAATTGATCTGTACCCCGACCTCATGCGGTACTCAATAGAATTTGGAGAAAAGATCTTTGTTAACCAATTATAACTTCGGTGCCTTCCGTGAAAATTGCAGATTCGAAAAGCACGGATAATTATCATTTCGAGGGCAACTTGGTATTCAGGGTTTTTCCCCAGGATTACCGCCATCCTTATATTTATCGACAAATAACGTTTCACCTATTAGTTGAATCAACAGATTTTGCAGTGAGGGCTTTGTCAGTCCTCGCGCCCGGGGGATCGGTGCATCACATTCTGAACAGTTCGCCCCAAGGTCTCCAAGAGTATCGAGATGTCTTCCTCCGTAGTTAGCCAATTGCAAATAGACACTCTGAGTGCCGCTTTGCCCTGCCAAGTGGTCGCCCCCAACCAGCATTTTCCCTCTAATTGTATTTGCGCAGCAATTGCCCGATGAAACGTTTCGCCATCGTTGACCGTCGAAGAGCTGAATTCAAGTAACACCTGATTCAAAACGACTTCGTTCAACACCTTCGCGCCTGGAAGCTTTGTGGCTCCAAGAGCAAAAGTTCGGGCCAGCATACAACACCGCTCAACGATTGCTCGGACCCCCGTTCGTCCCAACTCTCTAAGTACTGCATAAAGCACGAATGCCCTCGCCCGCCGGGAGTTCTCGGGAACCCAGGTCGAACCGTCTCGTTTATCCTCGAATTCCTCACCAGCATAGGCGCAACGACTTGTCTTGAGAGTGCGGTGTTGTGCAGGATTCTTTACTATAACTATTCCAGAGTCATAGGGAACATTGAGCCACTTGTGCGCATCGGTGGCCCAGGAATCAGCGCGTTCCAAGCCCTCTAGGCGAATCCTTAGTTCGGGAGAGACGGCCGTCCACAGCCCAAATGCACCATCAACGTGAATCCACGCGTTCTCCGAGCGGACCAGATCGGCGACAGCTGCAATCGGTTCGAAAGCGCCGGAATTAACATTGCCTGCCTGCAGCGAAATTATCATTGGCTGCCCAGTGGCACGCCGGATTTCTTCTTGGAGAGACTGCAGGTTCATTCGTCCCTCAGAATCAGAAGGTATTTCGCGGATTTGCCCAGACCCAATTCCAATCATGTGCAAGGCTGATCGGACAGTCGAATGGCCGCACTCACTCATGAACACCGAAATGGGGGGAGCGCCGAACAGCCCGTGCTTGTTTAGGTTCCACCCCGCCCGTTCGAGCACCGTGTTTCTAGCACTTGCAAGAGCCGTAAAGTTTGCCATCTGGCATCCCGTCACGAACCCAACAGATGATTGTGTAGGTAACCCCAGCAGCTCGACAACCCATCGTGCAACGATGGCTTCAGTTGCTGCAGCAGCTGGCGAGGTTGCGTATACCTGTGCATTTTGATCCCAGGCGGACGTGAGCCAATCAGCCATCAAACTCGCCCGGGTTGCGCCGCCCACCACGAACCCGAAATACCGTGGGCCAACACTTGCGACCAAACCACGTTCGACATCGTTAACCAGTTCGGAAATTACCAATTCAGCAGGTGAACCGTCTTCTGGGAAAGGACGATCCAAACGGCGGAACAACTCTTCCGACGTTGAAGTACTGCAAACCTGGCGAGTTCCCAAGGACTCCAGGTAATCAGCTGCCTTGTCGGCCACGGAGTAAAGACTCGCTCGCACTTTATTAAGATTGTCCGAGTTCATTCAAAGAACCTCACTGGTCTGCCAAATTTAAAAGCCTGTTCCAAAACTTGTCTGCAAGCATTTCCGCCATTTTTTGCTCTTATACCAATTATTATTAATCCGTAGAGGTTCTTGCAATATTACCAAAATGATTAGGTCCTATCAATTTCAATCTTAAAAAATTTCCAAAAATTTTCTTCTACCCTTTCTTATTTTGTCAAAATAGTCTTAAAATCTAGCTTTTTAAATT
>JADFXM010000100.1 GCA_015233565.1 Candidatus Rifleibacteriota bacterium | reverse complement strand
ATTATTGACAGCTTTACAAAAATTTCAAAGCACAAAAATATCTTCTTTGAATAATCGAAAAATAATTTTTTCTGGATTATCATCCTCTTAATATTTTAGCCCTGGTTTCTTTCCATGAAAATCTGTGATCATTGACTCTCTGGGGGAATGAATACTCCAGGTGCTTCCTTTTAAACTTTTGACATCACAAATATTCACACAAATACAGCAATTATCACATTTCGGAGAAATGGGTTTATGCAAAACAGTTTTCAAGGGGGCATCGGTCAGGACTGTTCCTAGGCAAAGAGCGCTTCCGAATTCGGGCGTTATCAGTAGATTGTTTTTTCCCATCCATCCCCAGCCGGCCAACGAGGCAATTGTTTTATGAGGCAAAGGCGCTTTGCGATGGACTACATCAAAAAAGCCTGTTGCGACCAGATTGCCGTCCGATTGCGAATAAGCTTTGTATCCCTGTGCGGTAAGGTAAGTGGCTAAATGATCTGCCAACTGGCTAGCCTTGCATTCTTTGAGATTGAGCTCATCGTCGTCAAAATTGGATTTACTCTTAATCTTTATCTGTACATAGTCAGGCGCCCTCGTTATGTCCTGGATGTATTGTTCTGACAAGGGAATTCCAAACAATATGGCGTTTGGAAAACCTTTATTCTGATCGGCTGGCAACTCGGATACATCAACAAAGTCAACTAAATCAATATCGTGCTTTTTCAACTCCGACCTAATATCCTTTTCGCAGGACATAAACATCTCTCTTTCCGGAAAATCCTCAGTATAAAGAGTGGCTAGTGCTAACGTTTTCAAAACAACCATATCAATTTTAGGCGCCAACAAGAAACCCCCGATTTGTCGTCGGGCTTGATAGGCATTTGCTTTTTCGAATGCAGAATAACATTCTCAATTTCGTAAGTCAAACGAAGGTTTTTTTGTATTTTGAGGGATTGGCGATGCGGTTCTTTCTTTCTTTCTTTCTTTCTTTCTTTCTTTCTTTCTTTCTTTCCCCTTTTTTTCCCGAGACCGATCCGTTTCGTGACAAGAATTGGTCTATGGCGGGAAAATCGAAAGAACATCGATTTGTCACTGTTATGCTTGTCAAAAAAAGAACAGGAAGCGTTTCTGGCGTGCAAATCAGACTTGACAAAAAAAAGATAAGAATTCACGGACAAGCGACAAAGTATGATCGACCAACGACTGATGGGGATCATGTTCATTTTTAATTTTGCCCCATGATAATGGTCGAAGTTTTCGCATTGAACAACAAACTGCGATTAAGACTTTTCGAGTTCTTCAAAAGAAGGAATATAGAAATAGGTATGATTTTATCGCCAGCGGAAGCTTTTTGGAGTTAATGATACGTGAAAACACAGAAAGTCCTTGGCAAACTTCAAGCCTTGGGTCGTTTACGAAGTTATTGATTCATGCCAGACTATGTGGGTATGATGATGCTCCCGGCCCGCCATTTCCAAGCGATAATGCGACAATAATCTTGTTCTTTTTCTCGGGTTTTCCTGCGTTTTCTTTATTTCGCATGCACTTTCAGCAAAACATCACGTTTCTCAGAAAACTTGGTTGAAACAGGGGTGTATTATTTTCTTATGTTATCGGTGATTTGGGTAATTCGTGAGACATCTCCAATGTTTCGGAACTAGTACTCGGCCTCTGCTACGACATGGTGTCTGTATCTTGCGTCACAAAGCCCATTGGGGATGTTTGGATATATAATCGCTGTAGGTGTTTTCTCACCAACAATTTTTTCGCAGATTATTGATGGATTAGAAAATAAAACTCGTTCACTTCTCAAAACTATTTGGTAACTTTGGACTTCGAAATAAGAAAAAACAGGCTGCTTATTCAAAAAGTTGAATTACCCAAAAACTATCAAATTATTTGTTGGCCAAAAACCGATGGGTACAATGGAGTCGTCTATGAACACATATTCCATCTCTGATATTGTTTTCCAATCATACCTGAGCAATGATTTTCCCGCACGATACATTGTCACAATGAAAACGCTAAATTTGCCGAATGCAGGGCTAGCAGATTTCTACAAAGCTTTCTGCAAAAAGAATAATACCAATCCCAAAAAATAAGTGCATCACCCCAAGAACATTGATTTGATCAAAATGAAGTTGGATCGGTATATTTTGCGAGAAAAGAAGGAACTTTCATGAAAATAAGGAGCCCTTACTGGAATGGTTGAACCATTCATTTCTGTCAGACCCAACTCCAATTTACGCAAACCTGAAGCACGAAATTGGTCGGATGAACGAACTAATCCGAAGTTCCGGACGCAAAATCTATTGAAATCCTGATCTGTAAACGAATTTAAGGCATTTTTCAGACGGTTTTTTCTGAACAGTAGGAAAACCCTTGAAACCATCTTCAAATGCTATTTTCAGGCGTCAAATTTACATGGACAGAAAAAGCAGGCAAAAAAGGCTTCTTTTTGGCTTCAGGTCATAACAAGAGGGCTTTTTCACTCGGGAACTTCGGACTAATTGAAAATTGGTATAATATCTCTATCAAAGATGACACCAACATTCTTTTCACACCGGCAGCCATTTTGGGACTTTGTACACAACATTTTTGCTTCCTCAACAGTTTTTGTTAGATCCACTTCCCGACCCAAAATGAATTCAGATGATTGGGGTGTCAGAATCGGCAAAGGAAGCAAGATGAGTTGGGAAATTGCAAATCCTTGTAAAACGGGAGATGAGTTTTCTTTGAATTTTATTTTAAATCGTGATAAAATTCCCAACTCTTTAAAGTTTGTGAAAATTTTTCTGTAGTTTTCAGATAGGCTATTTTTCAATGCTTTCCCCAATAGAATGGAGAAATATCGGTTCAGAAAACTAACGCAAGTTTGTGAATTGGTAATCTTTACATGAGAAAAAACGGTGAATAAAAAGACAAAAAACAATCGAGACCCATTGCAACAATTTAACAACAACGAACCTATTGCGATTTTAGGCATTGGTTGCCGATTTCCAGGTGGAATTAATGGCCCGGATGATTTATGGAAATTTTTGTGCCAGGGGAAGGATGCAATTGCGGATGTTCCTAAAAATCGTTGGAGTAAGCGTTTGTTTTTCCACCCGGATAAAAACCGTCCCGGGAAGATTTATTCACCCAAAGGTGGATTTCTCAATGATTTGGAAAAGTTTGATCCGGAATTTTTCGGCCTTTCACCTCGGGAAGCGGCCCTGATGGATCCCCAGCAAAGGCTTCTTCTGGAAACAACCTGGGAAGCCCTTGAAGATGGAGGAATCAACCCCAAAAACCTTGCCGGAACTCCAACAGGAGTTTTTATAGGTTTGTTCATGCATGATTACGAGAACATTCACAGCCAGCCCAGCGAGCGTAGATTGAAAGGTCCGCATTCTGCGACTGGGATGTCCACCACACTCGCTGCAAACAGAATTTCGTATCTTTTTGATTTTCGAGGGCCCAGCTTTGTCGTCGACACGGCATGTTCCTCTTCCTTAATTACCATTCATCTGGCTTGCCAGAGCCTGAGAAACAATGAATCGAAAATTGCCATAGCGGGCGGCGTGAACGTCGTTTTGAATCCCGAAGTTACTATGAGTCTTTGTAAAGCTTCCATGTTGTCTTCCGATGGATATTGCAAAGCCTTTGATTCCAGAGCGAATGGCTACACGCGAAGCGAAGGAACAGGTTTGGTTGTTTTGAAGACTTTATCCAGAGCATTATATGACAAAGACCCTATTTATGCGATTATTAAAGCAAGCGTAACAAATCAGGACGGAAAAAGTGAGGGGCAAACGGTTCCCAGCCAGAAGGCGCAGGAAGCGGCTATTGAAGAAACGTTGAAAAGAGCCGGAATCAGAGCCGATGAAATTCAGTATGTTGAAGCGCATGGAACGGGAACGCCAGTTGGGGATCCCATCGAAGCCAATGCCATTGGATCAGTGTTGTCAAAAAATCGTGATGCAGGAAATGAGTGTTTTATAGGTTCGATTAAAACTAACATCGGACACACCGAATCAGCCGCTGGAGTCGCAGGTGTTATCAAATTAGCTCTTATGCTGAAGCACAAACAAATCCCGCCACATTTGCATTTTGTTACGCCCAATCCGAAAATTTCATTTGAAACACTCAGATTGAAAGTTCCTACATCTTTAATTCCGTGGAGAGTTGGACCCTCAAAAACCAGGTTGGGGGGAGTGAACTCCTTTGGATTTGGGGGAAGCAACGCACACGCTATTCTTGAGGAATTTAAGCCTGAAATGTGTTGTGAAAAAAAACCTCAAAATGAGTCGGAAGGAAGGAATTTGATTCTTCCTCTGTCAGGTCACAACAAGGAAGCGCTGCAAGCCATGGCACATTCCTGTCTTGACTTCCTTGAGTCAGAAGAAGTCAATTTAACCGATTTGGGTTATACCCTGTCCTGCCGGAAAGGGGTTCATCAACACCGCTTAACAATAGCGGCAAAGACAGTAACCGAATTGAAGGAACGCCTTAAAGCTTATATTGAACAGGAAAAAAACAAAGGTGCAGGCCACAGAGGGGCCTATTCACTTCGAAGCCTCACGGATGGCGCGCTTGCGAAGTATGTGGCCACAGGCGCAGTAAAGTCCGGTCCCAGAAAAATGGCCTTTGTGTTTTCCGGCATGGGACAACAATGGTGGGCAATGGGTCGACAATTACTTCAGAACGAACCTATTTTCAAAAAAATGATCGAAAAGTGCGATGCCTTATTCAAAAAACATAATCAGGACTGGTCCCTGATTGAAGAACTTACTAGAAATGAAGAGAGTTCACGTATAGATCAAACGCAGATTGCTCAATCATGCATTTTCGCGGTACAGGTTGCTCTTTACGAGCTTTGGCGCTCTTACGGTATTCTTCCCGACTTTATTCTGGGACACAGTGTTGGAGAAGTTTCCGGTGCTTATGCCGCAGGGATTTTAAGTCTGGAAGACGCTGTAATGGTCAGTTACAACCGAAGCCGACTCCAAGCGAAAACCGCTGGACAAGGAAAAATGCTTGCCATCGGCTTATCCCTGGAAAAGATGGCGGCTATATTGAAATTGTATGAAGACAATGTTTCGGTTGCAGCCATAAATAGTCCAAGTTCCATAACACTTTCCGGAGATACCCAATCATTGGAGGAAATAGCATCGGTTCTTGAAAGCGAAAACTTTTTTTCCCGTTTCCTGAAAGTTGAAGTTCCTTATCATAGCCCCTTTATGAACACGATTTTAAGTGAGCTGAAAACATCACTTTCGACACTCAGTCCCAAAGAAGGTAATATTCCCTATCTTTCGACCGTAACGGGAAATTTAATCAGTGGAAAAGAATTAAATGGAGACTACTGGTGCAAAAATGCAAGAGAACCGGTTATGTTTTTCGCTGGAATTAATGAGCTTGTACAAATGGGCGCAAGTGTTTTCGTTGAAATTGGCGCCCACCCGGTTTTGGCCGGTTCTATCAAAGAATGCCTCGCTCACAGAAGTTTTTTAGGAATTGTCCTTCCATCTCTGCGACGCAAAGAAGACGAAAACCTTCTGATGCTGAATTCGCTCGGACAACTTTATTGTTCGGGTTTTTCGATAAACTGGAATATTTTCTATACAGGAGAGGAAACTTTCCTGAGATTGCCCAGGTACCCCTGGCAGCGAGAATCATACTGGACCGAATCAGAAGAATCATTGCAATCTCGTACCGGTATGTCAATGGACGAAGAAAAAATTCATCCGCTGATCGGTGAACTTCAGGTGGAATCTGTAATTCCAACCTGGTACAATGAGATCGACTTGTTCCATTTACCTTATCTGAATGGTCATCAGGTCCAGGGAAGCATTTTATATCCGGGAGCGGCTTTCATTGAAATGGGGATTGCAGTCGCAAAAGAAAGATTTGGAGATGTTCCATGCGCTCTTGAAAATGTCGAAATAAAAGCCCCTCTCCTTTTGCATGAAGATTCATCCCCATACGTTAAAATTTTATTTGAAAGCGGAGAGAACTTTTCAATACACAGTAAAGCTGTCGATAGCCAGAAATGGACATGCCATGCGACTGGGCACGCGGAAATTCTGGATAATATTTCCCTCCTTAAAAAAGACATTTCTGAAATAAAAATGCGGCTGACAAAGGAAGAAGAAAAAAGCGAAAGTTATCGACGGTTCCATTCTCTCGGACTTGAATATGGTCGCGAATTCCAGTCGATCGAGCATCTCTGGATGAGCGAGAATGAAGTTCTTGGGAAAATTTCATGCGGAAAAGAGGTCAGTCCCAGACTGAATGAATATTGGCTCCATCCGGTAATTTTAGATGCCTGTTTCCAGGTCCTTGCCTCCATTCCCATCAATGGAACATATCTGCCCGTCAAAATCGAAAGTATTAAGTTTTTTAAACGCCCTCAAAGCTGCGTTTATGGTTACGCAAAAGTCGTTGAAAAAACCTCAAACAGAGTCAAAGGTGATATACAAATTATCGATGAAGAGGGAAACCTTGTATCCGAAATTCAAGGCTTGCATTGCCAATACGTTGAGGGAACCCGGAAAATGCAGCTGGAAACTATTGACGGAGCATTGTACCAGTATGAATGGCTTCTTTGTTCACAAGGACAAAAGCAATCAGCAGACGTCAGCTCCTCCTTTCTTCCTTTTCCTGAAAACATTTATGACAATATAAAAAAAGAAATTTCGGACCGGGTTGAACAATATGACCGGAAGAAATTTTACAAGGTCGTTGAACCAAAACTCAATAAATTATGTCGGGATTATTTTGTTACAGCCCTGAAAAAGTTGAATTATTCTTTTCAAACAGGGAAAGTAATTACCGGAGAAGACTTTGTCAATAAACTAGGAATTGTACAAGGTCATACCCGGCTTTTCAACCGAATACTTGAAATACTGGAGCAAGAAGGAGTATTCCAGAAAACTCCTGAAGGTTGGAAATGCGTTTCTCAGCCAAAAGAAACCTGCCCTTCATCAATGTGGAAAAAAATGCTGTTCGATCATCCGGATTATTCAGCAGAGCTTTTACTTATCGAACGCTGTGGCTCAAATCTGGCAGAAATTCTTCAGGGAAAAGCCGACCCGTTATCCCTTATTTTCCCTTCAGAATCTTTGGTTGCAGAACAACTTTACCACATTTCCCCAACACTGCGTATGTATAATTGGCTGGCGCAACGGATTGTTTCTGAGATCCTGAATTCTCTGCCTGAAGGCCAAACCCTTAGAATCCTGGAAATTGGTGCTGGAACAGGTTCGCTAGCATCGTGGCTCCTTCCGGTTTTACCGCCGCACCGTGTGAAGTATGTGTTTACTGATGTGTCACTTGCATTTACCACCCATGCCGAAGAGAAATTCAAAAAATTTCCTTTTGTGAATTTCAAAACTCTGAATATTGAGAAGGATTTACAGAGCCAAGGTTTTGATCCGCACTCGTTCGACCTGATTTTTGCCTCGGATGTCGTTCATGCGACCTGCGATCTGTCAAAAAGTTTAAAGAACCTCAATTCCCTTTTGTCAAGCAAAGGAATGGTGGTTCTGGTTGAGGTCACAAGATTGACAAGATGGCTGGATTTAGTTTTCGGGACACTCAGCGGGTGGTGGCTGTTCTCTGATACGGACATTCGACCCAACCATGCTTTATTGTCGAGAGAAGAATGGTTGCGGGTTTTGAAAAATAATGGTTTCTCTCAGGTTGTCGCTTTTTTTGATTCCGTTGAAAAGGAACCGCCTCTGCATTGCACTCTGGTAGCCCAACGTCAGGAAATTTCCAGACAAGACAAAACATTTCCAAAAACCGATGAAAAAACATATTTCGAAACTGCCGCTAAACAAGCAATGCGACCGCATATTGTTTTGTCAGACAAACAGGGTGTTGCGGAAAAAATATCCGGTCATTTCAGGAAACTACAGATCGTTCCTTTTATTGTGTCAAAAGGTAATAATTTTGAAGAGATAAACCCGCATCAATTCATTGTTCGCCCCGATTCCGACGAGGATATCGGACGAGTAATGTCCAGAATTTGTAACGACGCTTCTCATTCACCTGTCATAATCAATCTTTGGGCTCTTTCCAATCAAAAAATGGAAACGCTTGGGGTTGATGAACTCAAGAGGATAACCAATGAGACCTGTGTTTCGATTTTACATTTGCTGCATTCTCTGAAGAAAGAAAACTGGTCCCAATCACCAGAACTCTGGTTCATTACCAGCGGAACTCAAACCGTGGGAGGTCTTAAAGATCTTACCCTTGAACAGACGCCTGTATGGGGCCTGGGAAGAGTTATTGTTACTGAACACCCCGAATTCAAAACCCGAATGGTGGACATCAGTCCCCAGACTTCAGATGAGGAAATTTCCTTTCTTTTTGAGGAAATTTTCGGCAACAGTTCTGAAGACGAAATAGCACTGCGTGGAGATAAACGCTTTGTTCACAGATTAGTGAAATGGAAAGAATCAAATTTTACCAGCCTTCCGGACAAACCTTTTTCTTTGTACAAAACTCCTTCAAAAAGCATGGAAGGTTTTGTTTTCGAAGAAGTTGAAAGAAAGGCCCCTGATATTGGAGAAGTTGAAATAAAAGTTAACTCAGTGGGTCTTAATTTCAAGGATCTTGCAAAAATTCTGGGAATCGTTGAACCGGAATTGTCCAAAAATGATTTCATTTCAAAACTCGGCCTGGAATGTTCAGGGGTCGTGGTAAAAACCGGCCGTGATGTGAGCAGTTTCAAGGTCGGGGATGAAGTGATGGGGTTTGTTCCGAATTGTTTTTCAAATTACGCTTTGGCCAATTCCAGACTGATAGTTCACAAGCCCTCTTATCTGAGCTTTGAAGAAGCGGCTACAATTCCATTGGCTTTTTTGACAGTGTATTATTCGCTCCATCATCTTGCGAAAATTCGAGGTGGCGACAAAATACTGATTCACACTGGTACGGGTGGAATCGGCTTAGCTGCTATTCAAGCAGCCCAAGCGGCAGGCGCCGAAATTTTTGCCACTGCAGGAAACCCGGAAAAACGTCAGTTTCTTAAATCCATCGGGATTTCATATGTTGGAGATTCACGGTCCTTGAATTTTCATGAAGAAATATTGAGTCTTACAGAGGGCAAGGGAGTTGATATTGTACTTAACACTCTCACAGGCAAAGGATTGTTCAGAAGCATTGAACTTTTGAAAAAAGGGACAGGCAGGTTTATCGATCTTTCCAATATTTATTCCGAAGCAGGATTAAAGTTGAATTCCTTCAAAGAAGGGATGTCCTTTTTCGCTTTTGACCTGGAAAGAATTGCTGCTACCAATCCGGAGATTCTCGAGACAGTCTGGCAAAACCTTCTTAAAGATATCTTTGAGAAAAAGATAAATGCATTGCCTCATCGGGTTTTTCCAATAGCTGAAGTGGAAAGCGCTTTCAAAAGCATGAAGCAAACCAGACATCTTGGAAAAATCGTTGTTTCGTTTCAGGAAACGGGGGTTTCTCCTGTTTCAACCCGGCAAAAAATTTCGATCGGCGCGAACGGAACTTATCTTTTAACCGGAGGGTTGGGAGGTTTTGGATTGGCCATTGCAAAGTGGCTTGTAGAATGCGGCGCGAAGAACCTCGTTCTGGTTGGAAGAAGCGGCGACGACAAACCGGAAGCCGCAAAAGCAGTTCGGGATTTGCGTTCGATGGGCGCCGAAGTTTTTGTAGGCCGGGTGGATGTTTCCCATGAGGATCAGGTAAAGACTTTGTTTACCAAACTTGAAAAGTGCATGCCTCCAGTGCGTGGAATTATTCATGCGGCAATGGTTTTGGAAGATGTTTATTTAAAAAAAATGACAGCGGAACAAATGAAAAAAGTTATGGATCCAAAAATCCTCGGCGCCTGGAACCTGCACACTCAAACACTGACGAAGAATCTGGACTTCTTTATCCTGTTTTCTTCCTTTACATCATTGATTGGTAACGAAGGACAGGGCAATTATTCTGCCGGGAATTCTTTCCTCGATTCGTTAAGTCATTATCGTCAGGCGCACGGATTGCCTTCCCTGACCCTTTGCTGGGGCCCGATAGGGGAAGTTGGATACGTGGCACAGCGTGATGAAATCATGGATTTTTTCAGCAGGCAGGGTGTACTGCCCCTTAGTTTGACTCAATCAAAGAGAGCTCTGGTGAATGGATTGGAAAAGAGACTAATTCAAGTTGGAGCAATTTCGATCAACTGGAAAAGATTTCATCAGTATTCAGCCTCTGTCTCCCAATCACCGCGGTTTTCCGAATTGATCACCCGCGAGGATGAAAATTCTGTGGAAGACAGAATGTCTCATTGTCAAACGAAATTAGCCGTTCCTGATTCTTCTGAAGAGCGACAAAAGTTTCTGAAAGATGTTTTGAGCGAGATTGTCGGAAAGGTTCTCAAAATTTCTTTGGAAAAGATTGATATAGAGCGAGCTCTTGAAGAATATGGACTCGATTCCCTCATGGCAGTTGAGCTGAATGCCAAGGTGAAATCGGCCTTGGGTGTTGAATTGCCGAAAATGATTTTCCTTCAGGCTGGTTTCAGCGTTGAACAGCTGATTAAGGTTGTTGAAAAAGTTTTGCTGAAAGATAACCTTGAAGCTCGACTTCATCTCTCTGACAACTCTTCAAAAATGTCCGATATCGATGAAAAGAAGCTTCCCGCGACGGAATCGAAAATTATGAATACTTCAAACACGAGGATTCAACAATGATTGATTTGACAAAAAAAGAATTTGCCCTGCTTTCCTCAGAAGAAAAGAAAGATTATCTTAAAAGAATTCTTCAGAAAAGTGAAAAAGCAGGCAATGCAAATGGCGCTTCGAATATTCCAAAGCAAGAGAATGTTGATACAAATTCATTCGATCAAATTCCGGAAGTTTTTTTCAAAATTGACCGCTTATCGGCAATTCAGGAACTTGAGCAACAGCATTCAGTTTTCGCGGAAAAAGGAATTTCCAACCCATTTTTTAAGATTAGCAAGGGCAATACTGGCGACAAAATAATGGTTGGCGACAAAAGTCTTATCAATTATTCAAGCTATAATTATCTGGGTTTTTCTGGTCACAAAGATGTTTCGGGAAAAGCCAAGGAGGCAATTGATACATTTGGGACTTCGGTTTCAGCTAGCCGTTTGGTGGCAGGTGAAAAAAGCATTCATCTCGAATTGGAAAAAGAAATTGCGGACTTTCTGGGCGTTGAGGATTCGATCGTTTTCGTCGGCGGCCATGCTACGAATGTGACAACCATCGGACATCTTTTTGGCCCGAGAGATTTAATCATTCACGATTCTCTTGCCCATAACAGCATTGTGCAGGGCGCTTTAATGGCCGGTTCAAGAAGAATCCCCTTCCCTCACAACAATTGCCGAGCGCTTGAGGAAATATTAAGAGAAAATCGTATGCAGTATGAAAAAGTTTTGATCGCAATTGAAGGGGTATATAGTGTTGATGGCGATATTCCCGATTTACCGAGATTTATCGAAATCAAAAAAAAATACAAGGTGTTTCTCCTGGTTGATGAAGCTCACTCCATTGGGGTTCTAGGGAAAACCGGTCGAGGAATCGGAGAATACTTCAATGTTTGTCCAGGGGATGTAGATCTTTGGATGGGAACCTTAAGCAAAACCCTGGCGAGCTGCGGAGGATACATCGCAGGTTCCAAAGCCCTTGTCAAATATTTGAAATATACCGCCCCAGGATTCATGTTCAGCGTGGGGATTTCCCCCGCGAACTCCGGGGCGGCATTGAGCGCATTGAGAATTTTGAAAAATGAACCGGAAAGAGTCGCCCGACTAAGAAGCAATTCCGTATTTTTCCTTAAACGAGCAAAGGAAATGGGACTGAATACGGGATTGAGTAATGATTCCGCAGTTATCCCAGTCGTTGTGGGGAACTCGATAAAATGCATAAATCTTACAAATTTTCTCTTCGATTGCGGAATTAACGTTTTACCAATTTTGTACCCGGCCGTTCCAGAGAATGAATCGCGATTGAGATTTTTTATCACAAGCGAACACAATGAAGAACAAATGATGTATACTCTTGAAAAAGTTACAGAAGGGCTGAAAGCAGTTTAAGTGCGGGTATTGCGAATGAATAACATGAAACATAAATACGATGCAATAATAATCGGAGCAGGAATCGGCGGGTTGACCTGTGGAAACCTCCTTGCAAGAAAGGGATTAGATGTATTGATTTTAGAACAGCATTCGCTTGTCGGGGGATATTGTACTTCTTACAAAAGAGGCGACTATCTGTTCGACGTTCCTTGCGTAATAGGCAGCGTGCGAAAGGGGGATCCAGTAGAACAAATTCTTTCCTATATCGGGGTAACTAAAAAGGTCGATTTCCTTGAACTGGACAAACTTGCCCGAATTGTAGGCCCTGACATGGAAATCGATTGGCACTCTGACACATATAAACTGGAACATGAGTTTTTAAGCAAATTTCCCAATGATAGAAAATCGATAAGAAATTTTTTCAGCGAAATTAGAATTATTTGGGAAGAAATTTCAGAAGCTCATTATAAACCTGGTCTTTTGCAAATGCTGTTGTACCCTTTCCAATTTCCAAGACTGGTCAAATATGGAAATTGTACATTGTCTGAATTTCTTGACAGATTTTTTTCGAATGAAAAAATTAAAGAATTTTTGGGGAAGGAATCTGTAACGCTCGGATTGTGCAAGGAAGAAGTTTCGGCTTTGTTGTACATTGGTTATATTATGGGCTATTCTGCCGGTGGAATCTGGTATCCCAAAGGCGGATTCCAGAATATATCAAATGCTTTTGCAGACTGCCTCAAAGAGTGCGGTGGAACAATCATTACGAATGCTATGGTAAACGAAATTTTGATAGAGAACAAAAGCGCAGTTGGAGTGCGGCTTTCTGATGGAAAAGAGATCTTTGCCAGAATAGTGATATCCAATGCCGACACAAAAAATACCTATCTCAAATTGATTGACCCGAAAAAAATCCCCCCAGAACTACGATCTAAAGTAGAAAAATTCGAGCAATCCACTTCCGGATTTGTAGTGAAACTTGCGGTTAAAATGGAAATTCCCCAACTGAAGAATTATGCATGGCTGTTTTATTGTCCGGAATACGGATCAGTCAGAAAAATGTTACATTTGTCCAGGGAAAATAAAATTGATCTTGAAAATTGCAGTTTTTCAATCGACACGGCTTCTTTGATTGATACCGAAACAGCACCAGCGGGAATCAGCATAATAAACCTGACAATTATACCTGTACCATTCCATTACAGTGAAAAGTGGATGTCAAGTAATAAGCAAGAGTACAAACAGCTTAAAGAGAAAATTGCAGCCGGGCTTATAAGAAGAGCCGAAAAATTTCTTCCCGGGTTAAGTGAAAAAATTGTAGCGATGGATATTTCCACTCCGATTACTTATGAAAGATATACTTTGGCTTCAGGCGGAGGTTGGTATGACATTGCCATGACTCCCGGACAATCTCTAATGAACAGGGTCGGCCCGGACACTCCAATAAAAAATTTATTTTCCACTGGTGCCAAAAGCATGCCCGGAGGAGGTCTTAATGCAGCAATTCCCGCAGGATTATATACAGCAGACTTGATTTTAAAGGGATCTTTGACAAATGGAAGATGTTATTTACGGCCAGAGTTATTGAAATAGGATGGAGAAGAGGCAATTTTCATGGCTAAGACCGCTCTCATTACAGGTGGTGGATCTGGTTTAGGGTTTGAAATCGCAAAACAACTGGGACAACGAGGATACGATATTGTAATTCTTGGCCGAACCCCCGAGAAACTGAAAAATGCCGTGAAGGCTATCCAGTCTGAAGGATATAATGCCATTGATTTTCAATGTGATACTACTGATGAAAATCAATTGAAGTCAGTATTTTCCGAAGTTAAAAATAGATTTGGGAAAATAGATTTTTTGATTTTGAATGCAGGTGTAGTTACCTGTAAACTTCTTTCTGATTTTAAGGATACCAGCGAACTTCGCCACGATCTGGAAATCAATTTGTGGGGAACCATTCTTTCAACTTATATTTTTTTGCCTCTGGTTTGTTCCGGCGGCAGGATATTGATGATTTCATCTGCCTTTGGACTCATGGGTCCGGCGGCCTATTCGGTTTATGCAGCGTCGAAAGCGGGAATATTAAATTTTGGTGAATCTTTGAGACGGGAATTGTTATGCAAAAATATTTCGGTTCATGTTGCATGTCCCGGGGATATCGATACACCGCAGTTGCACGAAGAGCATAAGAAAATGCCTGAATGGTTCAAAAAGGATGATCCGAGAGGAGCGCTGAGCGCAGGCGTTGCGGCGGAAAGAATACTGAAACAATGCTTTGAAAACACGTTTTTGATTATCATCAGTTTTGAGATATTTTCGCTTGTCATGCTGAATAAATGTACCCCAAGAAAACTCCGGGATTACCTTCTTGACAGAATGTTTCCACGACCAAACGACAAGGCAGTCTAATTGCTTCAGGAATGCTCTAAAAAAGGCGAGCACCATTTAAATGCGCTCTTAAGAGGAAAGCCTAAAGGTGAAGTCAGCACCGAAAGCGTCATGGCGTTTTGCAAGTTGATCACTCATGCGTTGAACGAGTTGCCGGATTATCGAGGAAAGGCCTACAGACTCCTTTGGACTGAGAACATGAACCTGATCGCGTCAGACAAACAAATCAAGATATGCTTCAATGGAGCGGGAGCATTTTTCAGGTAAAAAAAAGATTGAACAGAAAACAATGTTCCTGATCAATCCCAAACCATTGGAACAATTATACATGAATAGTGATGATTCTGAAAAGGAAAAATATCATAAATTTGTCGCATTAGTTCTGGAAACTCTTTACAAACAGATTTTTTGATTTTACTCTTTATTGCTGATTGCTGAT